>NZ_JBIAVX010000004.1:0-350336 GCF_042894725.1 Streptomyces sp. NPDC001480
AAACGCCCGGTTACATTCCGAACCCGGAAGCTAAGCCTCACAGCGCCGATGGTACTGCAGGGGGGACCCTGTGGGAGAGTAGGACACCGCCGAACAAATATTGATGGGTTGGTCCCCGAACTTCGGTTCGGGGACCAACCCTTTTTTGTTATGCGTTACTTGAAGTTCACGTTCCGCAACCAGCATCCATGTCATGGGTACTGCTGCAATGCTCAGGGCCGCCGGCGTCGGAGTCGGTGACGAGGTCGTCGTGCCGGCCTTCGGGAACGTGGAGGTCGCCGAGGCCGTGACCCTGGCCGGTGCGCTTCCGGTGTTCGCCGACATAGATCCGGCGACGTACTGCCTCGACGCCGAGGCCGTCGAGGCCGCCGTAACTCCTCGTACCGCGGCGGTCGTTGCCGTGCACCGCTTCGGACGCCGGGCGGACATCGCCCGGTTGCACGCGGTCGGTCAGCGGAACGGACTGCTGGTGCTGGAGCAGGGTGAGTCCGAGGCGCCGTACGACGAGGTCGCCCAGCGCAGGGAGCGGGCGGCCTATCTCGACGCCAAGCTCAGGGGCGTGCGTACGCCCGACGGCGGTGACGGACACACCTACCAGCAGTACGTGGTGCGGGTGCCGGGCAACGGGCGGCCGGACCGGGATGCCTTCGCCAGGGCGATACGGGCCAAGGGGATCGAGTGCCGGGTGCCCGTCAAGACGCCGGTGCACCGGCTGCCGGAGTTCCGGCGCTGCGTGGCCCTGCCGGAGACCGAGCGGGCGGCGGACGAGACGCTCGCGCTGCCCGTGGACGCGTCGCTGACGAGGCGGGAGATGCAGCGGATCGTGTCCGCGTGCAATGCCCTCGGAGGGCTGCTCCAGCCAGCTTTCTGAGTGGGTGGTGAGCGTGCGCTGAACGAGTTTGGGAACCCGGGTCTGTTCGGGGTATGATCTATTCCGTTGCCGCGAGGGAAACCTCAAAGGCGACAGGCCCCTATAGCTCAGTCGGCAGAGCGTCTCCATGGTAAGGAGAAGGTCAACGGTTCGATTCCGTTTGGGGGCTCCAGCAGAAGGATCTGAGAAAGACCCCGCCCATTCGGGCGGGGTCTTTTTCGTTTCCTACTCCGGCTGGATACCCGGTACGCGCATCGCCAGGATGGCCATGTCGTCGGACGGGGCGTCGGACGCGAAGCGCTCCACCGCGCGCATGATCCTGGCGGCCACCGCGCCCGCCGTGAGGCCCGTGCAGGTCGTGAGGACCTCCGCGAGGCCGTCGTCGCCCAGCATGCGGGTGCCCTCACGGCGCTCCGTGACGCCGTCCGTGACACACAGCAGGACGTCCCCCGGGTCCAGGACGACCGTCTCCTCGTACAGCTCCAGCTCCTCGATGACGCCGAGGAGCGGCTGGGGCTCGGCCGCCGCCTCCACAGTGCCGTCCTGGCGCAGGCGCAGGGGGAGCGGGTGGCCGGCGCACACCACCTTGAGCTCGGCGCTGCCGTCCTCCCGCGGCCGCAACTCGCCGTACAGCAGCGTCAGGAAGCGGCTGCGGGCGCCCTCGTCGAGGATGGCGGAGTTCAGGCGTTCGAGGACCGCGGGGCCACTCAGCCCCTCGCGTGCCAGCAGGCGCAGCGCGTGCCGGGCCAGGCCGGTGACCGCGGCGGCGTTCGGGCCCGTACCGCAGACGTCCCCGATGGCGAAGCCGTACGCGCCGTCGCTGATCGGGAAGACGTCGTAGAAGTCGCCGCCGACCTCGTTGCCCTCGCCGGCCGCGCGGTAGATGACCTCGACCTCGACGCCGTTGATCTGTGGCTGTCCGGGGGGCAGGAGGCTGCGCTGGAGGGCCTGGCTGATGGCCGTGCGCTCCGAGTACAGGCGGGCGTTGTCCAGGGCCAGGGCGGCCCTGCGGGACAGGTCCTCGGCCAGTTCCAGGATCTCCTGGCGGAAGTGCTCGTCGGTGGGTTTGCCCAGCGTCAGCATGCCGATCACACGGTTGCGGGCGACGAGAGGCAGGACGACCGTCTCGCCGCCGACGGCGTAGGCCGTGGCGAGCGTGGGTCCGATGCCCGAGGACACCGGATAGGTGGGCCCGCCGGTCAGGCCGAGGCTGCGCATCGAGGAGCGCAGCGCCGCCTGGTGGGCCACCTCGCCGGGGGCCGACCAGACGCGGGCGCCCGGCGTCGGTACCGGGTCGGGCGGGGGGACCTTCGACAGCAGGGACTTGATGCCGTCGATGAGCTCCTCGTCCTCGTGCAGCACGTACGACAGGTACGGCTCGGAGGCCTGGTCGGCGATGGTGTAGACGGCGCACCAGGTGGCGAGGGTCGGCACCGTCATCTGCGCCATCAGGGCGAGGGTCTGGTCGCGGTCGAGGGTGCCGGCGAGCAGGTCGGAGGCCTCGACGAGGAAGCTGAGCGAACCGCGGCGCAGGCGTTCGAGCTCGCCCAGGCGGGCCGACTCTACGGCCAGGGCGATCCGGTCGGCGGCGAACTGGAGGCGCAGCGCCTCCTCGTTGGAGTATCTGCCCGGGGCCTCCGCCGCGACGCCGAGGGACCCGGTGAGGCGGCCCTCGACCTTCAGCGGCACGGTGACGACCGAGCGCATGCCCGTGTCGTTGAGGAGGGGTACGGCGCCGGGGACCGCGGTGAGGTCGTCGTGGACGGCGGGCATGCGGGCCGAGCCGTAGCGGCCGGGGCCCGCCTCGACGGGTACGCGGGCGAAGCGCTGGCGGGCGGAGGGCAGGCCGGTGGAGGCGCGGACCTCCAGCTCCGTCTCGTCGTCGGTCGCGAGCAGCAGGAAGGCCGCGTCTCCGTCGAGCATGTCGCGGGCGCGTTCGACGGTGCGCTGGAGGAGGCCGTCGAGGTCGTCCGGCGCCGGGGAGCCGATGAACACCTCGAAGGGGTCGGTGTTCTGGCCGTCGGCGGCCGGGGCCGGGTCGGAGGACGTCAGGCGCATCGGTGTCTGGAGGACGGCGCGTTCATGGTCCCGTACCAGGAGGCAGACCGTGGAGGGCTCCCCGGCGGTGTCGCGGACCCGGAGGTGGGAGGCGTACACCGGGGTCACCCGGCCGTCGGCGCCGCGGATGCCGTAGCTGCCCTCCCAGCGGGAGAGCTGGAGTGCCTCGGCGATTCCGGTGCCGGTGCCCGGGGTGTGCGGCCAGGCCGCGAAGTCGGTCAGGGGCCTGCCGGTGACCTGGCCGGCGGTGTGGCCGAAGAGTTCCTCGGCGTCCTCGTTCCAGGCCGAGATGGAGCCCTTGCGGTCGATCTGGACGACCGCGACGCGGACCCGGCCGTCGGCCAGCGGGAGGAGGTCGGCGGGCAGGGGCGGTCCGGCGGCGCGGGTGCCGACCGGGCGTTCGGGCAGGTCGAGTTGGAACCAGACGTTCTTGTGGGTGGGCGTGTAGTCCACGCCCCAGCGGGCGGCCAGGGCCGCGCACAGCTGGAGTCCGCGGCCGCCCTCGCGGTCGGGGCTGCCCATGGTGGCGGCCGAGCCCTGGAGGGGCACCTCGCGCTCGGGATACCGGTCGGCGACCTCGATGCGCACGCCGTCCTCGGTGCGCAGGCACAGGACGTCGGCGGCGGTACCCGCGTGGACGACCGCGTTGGTGACCAGTTCGCTGGTGAGGACCACCGCGTCGTCCACGATGTCGGCGAAACCCCAGCCCTGGAGGCTGTCACGGACGAACGATCGGGCGGTCGCGACCGATCGTCCGACGGGCTCGAAGCTGGCGGCCGCGCGCGCGGTGATCACAGAACTCCTCGACCGGTTGTCGACGTGCAGGGATCCGGTGCCGTCCGGCTCGCGGCGCTGATGCGGCATCCGCGTGCCCGTCGCCCGGGGGTCCGGGGGCTGTCCCCCCGGGATCAGTCCGGTGGTCATGGTCTGCGGCCGCCCCTCCGATGCCCGCTCGTTCTCGTGCCACCGCCCAGGCCGGACGGACCGGTGCGGCTGGACAGCCGCATGCAAGGTTACTTACCTTCGCGGTCCGTGAGGATGCCGGTCGGCGGTGATTACGCCCCCAGAGTGTGCGGACGATGTGCGAAGCTGCCGAACTGTTATGGCCTGGTTCGGCAGGGGTGAAACACTGGGCAAGCTTCTGGTGAAGGTCCGGTCAGGCTGAGTGCGTTCCGTGTACGGAGGGCAGCAGCCCCTGGTGCGAGCGGATCTCTTCTGGCAGAAATACGCACGAGTAACCGGTAGCCGAACAGAAGTACCCGAGCACAGCAGTAACGGTCGATCCCTGCGGGAGGGACACAGTGGAGTCTGGCGCAGCGACGCGGAGCACGAACACGCGCGCGAAGGGCGGACCGTCCCAGAGCAGGCGGCGGGGCGGGACCACCCAGGTGGACACCGCCGCCCTGGACCGGCTGCTGGTGGCTCTGGTGGCCATGCGGGACGGTAATTTCCGCAAGCGGCTCACGGTGTCCGGGGACGGCGTGATGTCGGAGATCGCGGCCGTGTTCAACGAGGTGGCCGACCGGAATCTGCACCTCACGGGTGAACTGTCGCGAGTGCGGCGTGTGGTCGGACGTGAGGGAAAACTCACGGAACGGCTGGAGACCGGCGCCTGCGAGGGGTCCTGGGCGTCGGCCATCGACGCCTCGAACGCGCTCGTCGACGATCTCGTGCGGCCGGTCTCCGAGGTCGGCCGGGTGCTGTCCGCGGTGGCGGAGGGCGATCTGTCGCCGCGCATGGAGCTCAGGACGCAGGCGCAGGACGGGACCGGGCATCCGCTGCGGGGCGAGTTCCTGAAGGTCGGGCGGACCGTCAACAACCTGGTCGACCAGCTGTCGACGTTCACCGACGAGGTCACGCGCGTGGCCAGCGAGGTGGGCACCGAGGGCAAGCTGGGCGGTCAGGCCCGGGTGCGCGGCATGTCGGGTTCGTGGAAGGACCTGACGGAGTCCGTCAACACCATGGCGAACCGGCTCACCGCCCAGGTGCGTGACATCGCGCTGGTGACCACGGCGGTCGCGCGGGGTGACCTGTCACGCAAGGTCACCGTGCATGTGGCCGGTGAGATGCTGGAGCTGAAGAACACCGTCAACACGATGGTGGAACAGCTGTCCTCGTTCTCCTCCGAGGTGACCCGTGTCGCCCGCGAGGTCGGCACGGAGGGCATCCTGGGCGGGCAGGCGCAGGTGCCCGGGGTCGCCGGGGTGTGGAAGGAGCTCACCGACTCCGTCAACACCATGGCGGGCAACCTCACCGCCCAGGTGCGCGGGATCTCCCAGGTCACCACGGCCGTGGCCAACGGTGACCTGTCGCAGAAGGTGACCGTTCCGGCGCGTGGCGAGGTCGCGCAGCTCGCCGAGACCATCAACCAGATGACCGAGACGCTGCGGATCTTCGCCGACGAGGTCACCCGGGTGGCCAACGAGGTCGGCGCCGAGGGGCAGCTCGGCGGGCAGGCGAACGTGCCGGGCGCGGCGGGCACCTGGAAGGACCTGACTGACTCCGTCAACACCGTGTTCCGGAATCTGACCACACAGGTGAGGGACATCGCCGCGGTGACGACGGCGGTGGCCAGCGGTGACCTCTCGCAGAAGGTCACCGTGGACGTGGCCGGCGAGATGCTGGAGCTGAAGAACACCGTCAACGGGATGGTCGACCAGCTGTCGGCGTTCGGTGCCGAGGTCACCCGCGTGGCGCGGGAGGTGGGTGTCGAGGGTGAGCTGGGCGGTCAGGCGCAGGTGCCGGGGGCGGCCGGTACGTGGAAGGACCTGACGGACTCCGTCAACACGGCGTTCCGCAACCTCACCGGTCAGGTGCGCAACATCGCCCAGGTGACGACGGCGGTGGCCAACGGTGACCTGTCCCAGAAGGTCACGGTGGACGTCTCCGGTGAGATGCTCCAGCTGAAGAACACCGTCAACACGATGGTGGACCAGCTGTCGAGCTTCGCCGACCAGGTGACGCGGATGGCGCGGGACGTGGGCACGGAGGGCCGCCTGGGCGGTCAGGCGCGTGTGGACGGCGTCTCCGGTACGTGGAAGGAGTTGACGGACTCCGTCAACTTCATGGCCGGCAACCTCACCTCGCAGGTGCGGCAGATCGCCCAGGTGACGACGGCGGTGGCCCGGGGTGACCTGTCGCAGAAGATCGACGTCGACGCGCGCGGGGAGATCCTCGAGCTGAAGAACACCATCAACACGATGGTCGACCAGCTCTCCGCCTTCGCCGACCAGGTCACGAAGGTGGCCCGCGAGGTCGGTACGGACGGCCGCCTCGGCGGTCAGGCACAGGTGCCCGGCGTGGCCGGTGTGTGGCGTGATCTGACCGACTCGGTGAACGGCATGGCCGGCAACCTCACCGCCCAGGTGCGCAACATCGCGCAGGTCGCGACCGCGGTGGCCCGGGGTGACCTGTCGCAGAAGATCACCGTGGACGCGCGCGGGGAGATCCTCGAGCTGAAGAACACCCTGAACACGATGGTCGACCAGCTGTCGTCGTTCGCCCAGGAGGTCACGCGCGTCGCGCGCGAGGTGGGCACCGAGGGCATGCTCGGTGGTCAGGCGGAGGTCCAGGGGGTCGCGGGAACCTGGAAGGACCTCACGCAGTCCGTGAACTTCATGGCGAACAACCTGACCATCCAGGTCCGCAACATCGCCGAGGTCACCACGGCGGTCGCCAAGGGCGACCTGTCGAAGAAGATCACTGTTGACGCCAAGGGCGAGATCCTCGAGCTCGTCACGACGGTCAACACGATGGTCGACCAGCTGTCCAGCTTCGCCGAGCAGGTGACCCGGGTGGCCCGCGAAGTGGGTACGGAGGGCATTCTGGGCGGGCAGGCGCGGGTGCCGGGGGTCACGGGCATCTGGAAGGACCTCAGCGACAACGTCAACCTGATGGCCAACAACCTGACCATGCAGGTGCGGAACATCTCCCAGGTGTCGGCCGCGGTCGCCAACGGCGACCTGACCCGGCAGGTCACGATCGAGGCGAGCGGCGAGGTGGCGCAGCTCGCCGACACGATCAACACGATGGTCAAGACGCTGAGCTCGTTCGCCGACCAGGTCACCAAGGTGGCCCGCGAGGTGGGCACGGACGGCATCCTCGGCGGCCAGGCGCGCGTGCCGGGTGTGGCCGGTACGTGGAAGGACCTGACCGAGTCGGTGAACGGGATGGCGTCCAACCTGACCGGTCAGGTGCGCAACATCGCCATGGTCACCACGGCCATCGCCAAGGGTGACTTGACGAAGAAGATCGACATTGACGCCCGCGGTGAGATCCTTGAGCTCAAGACGACGATCAACACCATGGTTGACCAGCTGTCCAGCTTCGCCGAGGAGGTCACCCGGGTGGCCCGCGAGGTGGGCACCGAGGGCCAGCTCGGCGGTCAGGCGCGTGTGCGTGACGTCGACGGCACCTGGCGGGACCTGACGGAGTCCGTGAACGAGATGGCCGGGAACCTGACCCGGCAGGTGCGTGCCATCGCGCGCGTGGCGACCGCGGTGACCCGCGGTGACCTGAACCTGAAGATCGACGTCGACGCCTCCGGCGAGATCCAGGAGCTTCAGGACTACATCAACAAGATGATCGCCAACCTGCGCGACACCACGATCGCCAACAAGGAGCAGGACTGGCTCAAGGGCAACCTGGCCCGTATCTCCGCGCTGATGCAGGGCCGCCGCGACCTGGAGGACGTGGCCTCGCTGATCATGAGCGAGCTGACACCGGTGGTCTCCGCGCAACACGGCGCGTTCTTCCTGGCGATGCCGCTCGTCGACGGCAAGGACATGAGCGCCGAGAGCGAGGACGCGTACGAGCTGCGGATGCTCGGTTCGTACGGTTACTCGATGGGCTCCATGCCGACGTCGTTCCGGCCGGGTGAGGCGCTGATCGGAACGGCCGCCCAGGAGCGGCGCACGATCATCGTGGAGAACGCCCCCAGCGGCTACCTGAAGATCTCCTCGGGGCTCGGTGAGGCCCCGCCCGCACAGGTGGTCGTGCTCCCGGTGCTGTTCGAGAACACGGTCCTCGGCGTCATCGAGCTGGCGTCCTTCACGCCGTTCACGCAGATCCAGAAGGACTTCCTCAACCAGATCGCCGAAATGATCGCGACCAGCGTCAACACCATCTCCGTCAACACCAAGACGGAGGTGCTGCTGCGGCAGTCGCAGGAGCTGACCGAGCAACTCAGGCTGCGGTCGGAGGAATTGGAACAGCGGCAGAAGGCGCTCCAGGCCTCCAACGCCGAACTGGAGGAGAAGGCCGAGCTGCTGGCCCAGCAGAACCGCGACATCGAGGTGAAGAACACCGAGATCGAGGAGGCGCGGCAGGTCCTGGAGGAGCGTGCCGAGCAGCTCGCGGTCTCCATGCGCTACAAGAGCGAGTTCCTGGCCAACATGTCGCACGAGCTGCGCACGCCGCTGAACTCGTTGCTGATCCTGGCGAAGCTGCTCGCCGACAACGCCGAGGGCAACCTCTCCCCGAAGCAGGTCGAGTTCGCCGAGACGATCCACGGGGCGGGTTCCGACCTGCTCCAGCTGATCAACGACATCCTCGACCTGTCGAAGGTCGAGGCGGGCAAGATGGACGTCTCCCCGACGCGTATCGCGCTGGTCCAGCTCGTGGACTACGTGGAGGCCACCTTCCGGCCGCTGACCGCCGAGAAGGGCCTCGACCTGTCCGTGCGGGTCTCGCCGGAGCTGCCCGCCACGCTGCACACGGACGAGCAGCGGCTGCTCCAGGTGCTGCGGAACCTGCTGTCCAACGCGGTGAAGTTCACCGACTCCGGCTCGGTCGAGCTGGTGATCCGGCCGGCCGGATCGGACGTGCCGGTGCGCATCCGGGAGCAGCTGCTGGAGGCCGGGTCGCTGACCGACGCGGGCGCGCCGCTGATCGCGTTCTCCGTGACCGACACCGGCATCGGCATCGCCGCCAGCAAGATGCGGGTGATCTTCGAGGCGTTCAAGCAGGCGGACGGCACCACCAGCCGCAAGTACGGCGGTACGGGCCTCGGGCTGTCGATCTCGAGGGAGATCGCCCAGCTGCTCGGCGGTGAGATCCACGCGCAGAGCGAGCCGGGGCGCGGCTCGACGTTCACGCTGTATTTGCCGCTGCACCCCAGTGAACTGCCGCCGCAGGGCTACCAGCAGTCCCTGCCCGCGCTGGAGGCGGGTGACCTGGTCGCCGCCTCGGAGGCCCACTCCACCGAGCTGTCCCCCGTGGAGATCGAGACGCCCGCCGAGGTGAAGTCGTACCAGGAGACCCAGAACGGCGCCGCCGCGCTCTTCCGGCGCCGTCGCCGGGGAGCTCCGCCGAACGAGCAGCGCGCCGAACACTGGCCGGCCGCCGAGCAGCAGGAGCCGGCGCACCCGTCGCACCAGCCGGTGCGGTTCGGCGGGGAGAAGGTGCTGATCGTCGACGACGACATCCGCAACGTCTTCGCGCTCACCAGCGTCCTGGAGCAGCACGGCCTGTCCGTGCTGTACGCGGAGAACGGCCGCGAGGGCATCGAGGTCCTGGAGCAGCACGACGACGTGGCGGTCGTGCTGATGGACATCATGATGCCCGAGATGGACGGGTA
This sequence comes from Streptomyces sp. NPDC001480, assembly GCF_042894725.1. Classification (NCBI taxonomy): domain Bacteria; kingdom Bacillati; phylum Actinomycetota; class Actinomycetes; order Kitasatosporales; family Streptomycetaceae; genus Streptomyces; species Streptomyces sp. NPDC001480. The sequence continues at coordinate 9,507 of NZ_JBIAVX010000004.1, forward strand.
CGCGACCACCACGGCGATCCGCCGGATGCCTCAGTTCGCCGGGCTGCCGATCGTGGCGCTGACCGCCAAGGCGATGAAGGGCGACCGGGAGAAGGCGATCGAGTCGGGCGCTTCCGACTATGTGACGAAGCCGGTCGACCCCGATCACCTGCTGGCGGTGATGAAGCAGTGGATGCGCGCGGTGTGAGCGCCGGGTGAGCCTCGCATGAGCGACGCATGAGCGACGCATGAGCGCTGAGTGACCGTGTCGGCGGGCCCGGGTGAAAGTCGGGTGAAGGTGCCGGGAAGCAGCGATGCGTGTGCGAAGTTGTTGACGCAGGGTGGCCGCGGAGGTGTGGAAGTGCGGGAATCGGGGAACCTTCTGGTCTCTCGCCGCGTTTCTGCTATGTGCACAGTGACATCGCGGTGACAGGGTGTGGCGACAGGCGGGGTGCGGCTACCATGACCGGCACAAGGACGGGCGGCGAAAGGGAGTCGTCCCCTGGGGCGGCGCCCGGTGTACCGCCGGGGCGAGGAGGGCGGGCCATGGTGCAGAAGGCCAAGATCCTCCTGGTCGATGACCGGCCGGAGAATCTGCTGGCGCTGGAGGCCATCCTCTCTGCGCTCGATCAGACACTGGTGCGGGCATCCTCCGGGGAGGAAGCGCTCAAAGCACTACTCACGGACGATTTCGCGGTCATTCTGCTGGACGTCCAGATGCCGGGAATGGACGGTTTCGAAACCGCGGCGCACATCAAGCGGCGGGAACGGACCCGGGACATCCCGATCATCTTCCTCACCGCCATCAACCACGGCCCGCACCACACCTTCCGGGGCTACGCGGCGGGCGCGGTGGACTACATCTCCAAACCGTTCGACCCCTGGGTGCTGCGTGCGAAGGTCTCCGTCTTCGTCGAGCTGTACATGAAGAACTGCCAGCTGCGGGAGCAGGCGGCGCTGCTGCGGCTCCAGTTGGAGGGCGGCAACGGCAAGGGCGCGGTCGGCGGTGGCAAGGAGTCGGCGGGACTCCTCGCCGAGCTGTCCGCCCGGCTCGCGGCGGTCGAGGAGCAGGCCGAGGCCCTGTCCAAGCAGCTTGACGACGAGTCGGCGGACGCGGCCGCGGTGGCCACCGCGGCCCATCTCGAACGCAAACTCACGGGGTTGCGCCGCGCACTGGACGCCCTGGAGCCGGGCACGGGCGGCGGCGCGTCGATGCCGTCGCAGAACTGACGCCCGCGGCGGCCGTACTTGTGTATGAGCGGGCGTCAGCTCCGCGCACTCCCAAGGACGACACGAACGGGTGAAGCGCCGGGCACGCGTGTCCGCCGTCCTCTGCACCGGTAATCTCACCTCCATGGCCTCACGTCCCTCCGCAGCCAAGAAGCAGCCCGCCAAGAAGGCGGCCGCTGCGGCGAAGGCTCCGGCGAAGAAGGCCGCCGCGAAGAAGGCCCCGGCGAAGAAGGCGCCCGCCAAGAAGGCCGCGGCGAGGAAGGCCGCGCCCGCGCCCAAACCCGCCCCCAGCCCCACCGGGGGCGTCTACCGGCTGGTGCGCGCCCTCTGGCTGGGCCTGGCGCACGCCGTCGGTGCCGTCTTCCGCGGCATAGGACAGGGCGCGAGGAACCTCGACCCGGCCCACCGCAAGGACGGCGTCGCCCTGCTGCTGCTCGGAATCGCGCTGATCGTCGCCGCCGGCACCTGGGCGGACCTGCGTGGCCCCGTCGGGGACCTCGTGGAGATCCTGGTGACCGGCGCCTTCGGCCGCCTCGACCTGCTGGTGCCGATACTGCTCGCGGTCATCGCCGTGCGGTTCATCCGGCACCCCGAGAAGCCGGAGGCCAACGGCCGGATCGTCATCGGTCTGTCCGCGCTCGTCATCGGCGTGCTCGGCCAAGTCCACATCGCCTGCGGCTCGCCCGCCCGCAGCGACGGCATGCAGGCGATAAGGGACGCCGGCGGCCTCATCGGCTGGGGCGCGGCGACGCCGCTGACCTACGCCATGACCGACGTCCTGGCCGTACCGCTGCTCGTGCTGCTGACGATCTTCGGGCTGCTCGTGGTCACCGCCACCCCGGTCAACGCCATCCCGCAGCGGCTGCGCGCGCTCGGCGTACGCCTGGGGCTCCTGCCCGGCCCCGTCGACGACGGGTTCGACGAGTTCACCGACGACGACCATCGGTACGAGGACCAGTGGCGCGAGTCGCTGCCCGCGCGCCCCCGAAGGCGCCGGAGCGCCCCCGAGGCCTACGACCCCGACGGCGCCGAGCAGGAGGCGCTCGCCAAGCGCCGGAGCCGCCCCAGGCGCTCGGCGGTGCCGCAGCCCGCCATGGACCGGCACATGGACGCCGTGGACATCGCCGCGGCGGCCGCGGCCGACCTCGACGGCGCGGTCCTGCACGGTATGCCGCCCTCGCGGATCGTCGCCGACCTCACCCAGGGCGTCAGCGTGGGCGACCGCGAGGACACGACGCCGACGCCCGTTCCGTCCCCCGCGCCGGCTCCGGAGCAGGCCGCGCCGCCCGTCCCGGCCCCGGCCGGGCGGCCCAAGCAGGAGAAGCTCAGGTCCGGCCCGGTCCCCGACCTCACCAAGGCGGCACCCGAGCAGCCCAGGGACCTGCCGTCGCGCGCCGAGCAGCTCCAGCTCTCCGGCGACATCACCTACGCGCTGCCCTCCCTCGACCTGCTCACCCGCGGCGGCCCAGGCAAGGCGCGCAGCGCCGCCAACGACGCGATCGTCGCCTCGCTCACCACCGTCTTCACCGAGTTCAAGGTCGACGCGGCCGTCACCGGCTTCACCCGCGGCCCGACGGTCACCCGCTACGAGGTCGAGCTCGGCCCCGCCGTGAAGGTCGAGCGGATCACCGCACTGACCAAGAACATCGCGTACGCCGTGGCCAGCCCCGACGTACGGATCATCAGCCCGATCCCCGGCAAGTCCGCGGTCGGCATCGAGATCCCCAACACCGACCGGGAGATGGTCAACCTCGGCGACGTACTGCGCCTCGCGGAGTCCGCGGAGGACGACGACCCGATGCTGGTCGCCTTCGGCAAGGACGTCGAGGGCGGCTACGTCATGCACTCGCTGGCGAAGATGCCGCACATGCTGGTCGCCGGCGCCACCGGCTCCGGCAAGTCGTCCTGCATCAACTGCCTGATCACCTCGGTCATGATGCGGGCGACCCCCGAGGACGTCCGGATGATCCTGGTCGACCCCAAGCGGGTGGAGCTGACCGCCTACGAGGGCATCCCGCACCTGATCACGCCGATCATCACCAACCCCAAGCGGGCCGCCGAGGCGCTCCAGTGGGTCGTGCGCGAGATGGACCTGCGCTACGACGACCTGGCGGCCTACGGCTACCGGCACATCGACGACTTCAACCGCGCCGTGCGCGAGGGGAAGGCCAAGCCGCCGGAGGGCAGCGAGCGGGAGCTCCAGCCGTACCCGTACCTGCTGGTGATCGTCGACGAGCTGGCCGACCTGATGATGGTCGCGCCGCGCGACGTCGAGGACGCGATCGTGCGCATCACGCAGCTCGCGCGCGCGGCCGGTATCCATCTGGTGCTCGCCACGCAGCGCCCGTCGGTCGACGTCGTCACCGGCCTGATCAAGGCGAACGTGCCCTCCCGGCTCGCCTTCGCCACCTCCTCGCTCGCCGACTCCCGGGTCATCCTCGACCAGCCGGGTGCCGAGAAACTGATCGGCAAGGGCGACGGGCTGTTCCTGCCGATGGGAGCGAACAAGCCGACCCGTATGCAGGGCGCGTTCGTGACCGAGGACGAGGTCGCCGCCGTCGTCCAGCACTGCAAGGACCAGATGGCGCCCGTCTTCCGGGACGACGTCACCGTCGGCACCAAACAGAAGAAGGAGATCGACGAGGACATCGGCGACGACCTCGACCTGCTGTGCCAGGCCGCCGAACTGGTGGTCTCCACGCAGTTCGGGTCCACGTCCATGCTCCAGCGCAAGCTGCGCGTCGGCTTCGCCAAGGCCGGCCGGCTCATGGACCTCATGGAGTCGCGCAGCATCGTGGGACCGAGCGAGGGGTCCAAAGCTCGTGACGTTCTTGTGAAACCCGATGACCTGGACGGCGTGCTCGCGGTGATACGCGGGGAGTCTGAGGGGTAGGGATTGCTCCCAGAGGGACACGGGCCGTCCGGCGGCCGGGATGGATCCGGACGGTGGCTCCGTCGTGATCCACCCGTTAGAGAGCGGCGGGCAACCGTTTCCCCTTGTCGCACGTCAAGTTGAGCGAGAGGACAGGTGCGGGCCCGATTCCGGGGTTCATGCCTGGCCCGTTGTCGGTATGTCGGGCCATACCGATGGCGTACAAAGCCCAACCGCCCGGTTGCCCCACCCTTTTGCACCCCCCCTAGACTGAACCTCCAGCACAGGTGGCTACACGCTCGAAAGGCGCCCCCGTGTCCATCGGCAACTCTCCTGAAGACGAGCGTCCGTTCCCCGACGTCTCCGAGGAAGCCCGTACCTCCATCGGCCGTACGCTGCGGCAGGCGCGCATCGCCGCCGGGCTCACCGTCGAGAACGTCAGCAGCGCCACCCGAGTCCGTATCGCCATCGTGCACGCCATCGAGGCGGACAACTTCGCACCCTGCGGCGGTGACGTGTACGCCCGCGGGCACATCCGGACCCTGGCCAGGGCCGTGCGCCTCGACCCCGCCCCGTTGCTGGCCCAGTTCGACGCCGAGCACGGTGGGCGCCCCGCCCCGACGCCGGCCGCCCCGCTGTTCGAGGCGGAACGTATCCGCCCCGAGCGGCGCGGGCCGAACTGGACCGCCGCCATGGTCGCCGCGATCGTCGCGGTGATCGGCTTCGTCGGGTTCACGCTCGTCAAGGGCGGCGACTCCGGCAACGACGCGAAGGCTCAGGTCGCCGAGGGGGCCACGCCCACGACCAGCAAGGCCGCCTCGCCCACGCCCAAGAAGGACAAGTCGGCCGGTCAGAAGGTCGACCCGTCCGACAGCGCCATCGCGGCCGCGCCCCAGGACAAGGTGACCGTCCGGGTCAGCGCCGCGGACGGGCGCAGCTGGATCTCGGCCAAGGACCACAACGGCCGCATGCTGTTCGACGGGCTCCTGGACAAGGGCGAGTCCAAGACCTTCCAGGACAACACGAAGATCAACCTCATCCTGGGTGACGCCGGCGCCATACAGCTCTACGTCAACGGCAAGAAGATCGAGGACGACTTCCAGCCGGGGGCCGTGGAACGGCTGACGTACACCAAGGGCGACCCCGAGGTCGGCTAGCGACCGCCGGGACCGAGCGGTCCGGAGAGAGTGTCCTCACACGGGGTTGGCCAAGATCGGCCAACCCCGTCGACGTGGGGTGTCAGCGGGACGAAGTAGTCTTGAGCCCATGCCTGAACGCCGTACCGTCGCACTAGTCACTCTCGGCTGCGCCCGTAACGAGGTGGACTCGGAGGAGCTCGCAGGCCGTTTGGAGGCGGACGGCTGGCAGCTCGTCGAGGACGCCGGGGACGCCGATGTCGCCGTGGTCAACACCTGTGGCTTCGTGGAGGCCGCCAAGAAGGACTCCGTGGACGCCCTTCTGGAGGCCAACGATCTCAAGGGCCATGGCAGAACCCAGGCCGTCGTGGCGGTGGGCTGCATGGCCGAGCGGTACGGCAAGGAGCTCGCCGAGGCCCTCCCCGAGGCCGACGGCGTGCTCGGCTTCGACGACTACACGGACATCTCCGACCGCCTCCAGACCATCCTCTCCGGCGGCATCCACGCCTCCCACACCCCGCGCGACCGCCGCAAGCTGCTGCCGATCAGCCCGGCCGAGCGGCAGACGGCGACCGATGTGGCCCTGCCCGGGCACGGCGCCCCGGCCGACCTGCCGGAGGGCCTGGCCCCGCAGTCCGGTCCCCGCGCGCCCCTGCGCCGCCGGCTGGACGGCACCCCGGTCGCCTCGGTGAAGCTCGCCTCCGGCTGTGACCGGCGCTGCTCCTTCTGCGCCATCCCGTCCTTCCGCGGCTCCTTCATCTCCCGCCGCCCGAGCGACGTGCTGAACGAGACGCGCTGGCTGGCCGAGCAGGGCGTCAAGGAGATCATGCTGGTCTCCGAGAACAACACCTCCTACGGCAAGGACCTGGGCGACATCCGCCTGCTGGAGTCCCTGCTGCCCGAGCTGGCGGAGGTCGACGGGATCGAACGTGTACGCGTCAGCTACCTCCAGCCGGCCGAGATGCGCCCGGGTCTGATCGACGTGCTGACCTCCACCCCGAAGGTCGCCCCCTACTTCGACCTGTCCTTCCAGCACTCCGCGCCCGGCGTGCTGCGCGCGATGCGGCGCTTCGGTGACACCGACCGCTTCCTGGAGCTGCTCGACACCATCCGGAGCAAGGCCCCGCAGGCCGGCGTGCGCTCGAACTTCATCGTGGGCTTCCCCGGCGAGTCCGAGGCGGACCTGGCCGAGCTGGAGCGCTTCCTGAACGGTGCGCGACTGGACGCCATCGGCGTCTTCGGCTACTCCGACGAGGAGGGCACGGAGGCGGCGACCTACGACGGCAAGCTCGACGAGGACGTCGTCGCCGAGCGGCTCGCGCACATCTCCCGGCTGGCCGAGGAACTCGTCTCGCAGCGGGCCGAGGAGCGCGTCGGTGAGACCGTGCACGTCCTCGTGGAGTCCGTGGACGACGAGGAGGGTGTGTACGGCCGCGCGGCACACCAGGCCCCGGAGACGGACGGCCAGGTGCTGCTCACCAGCGGCGCCGGCCTGGGTGTCGGCCGTATGGTCGAGGCGAAGGTGGTCGGTACGGAAGGTGTCGACCTGGTGGCCGAGCCGCTCGACGGCTCGCTCGCGTGTAGTGAGGAGGCGGACAGATGACCGGAGTCCCGGCGTCCGCCGCGGGCGGCTCCTCCGGCGCGCAGGGCGCCGCGAGCTCCGCCGGTGCCTCCGGCGCGGCGGCCGGCTCGGGCTCCGGCGCCACCGCTTCCGGTGGCTCCGCCGACGGTGGTGCGCAGGGCGGGGCGAAATCGCCCCGGGGCGCCAAGCTGGCGGCGGCGGCCGTCAACCAGGCCAGCGTCTGGAACGTCGCCAATCTGCTGACCATGCTCCGGCTGCTCCTGGTGCCCGGCTTCGTGGCCCTGATGCTGGCGGACGGCGGGTACGACCCGGCGTGGCGCTCGCTCGCCTGGGCGGCCTTCGCCGTCGCCATGATCACCGACCTGTTCGACGGTCACCTCGCGCGTACGTACAACCTCGTCACCGACTTCGGGAAGATCGCCGACCCGATCGCCGACAAGGCCATCATGGGGGCGGCGCTCATCTGCCTGTCCGGGCTGGGCGATCTGCCGTGGTGGGTCACGATCGTCATCCTCGGCCGGGAACTCGGGATCACGCTGCTGCGTTTTCTGGTCATCCGTTACGGCGTCATCCCGGCGAGCCGCGGCGGCAAGCTGAAGACGCTCACCCAGGGCGTGGCCGTGGGGATGTACGTGCTGGCACTGACGGGATGGCTGGCAACCCTGAGGTTCTGGGTGATGGCGGTGGCGGTCGTCCTGACCGTTGTGACCGGCCTCGACTATGTGAGACAGGCCATTGTGCTGCGCCGGCGGGGAATCGCCGAGCGCCGGGCGGCGTTGGAGGAGTCGGAAGCGTGAGTTCCCCGGCCACTGAAGTGGTGCGACTACTGACGGTGAAGGGCGAGACGGTCGCCGTCGCCGAGTCGCTCACCGGTGGTCTGGTAGCGGCGGAGATCACAGCTGTCCCTGGGGCGTCCAAGGTGTTCCGGGGCTCGGTCACCGCCTACGCCACTGACCTGAAGCAGGCGCTGCTGGGTGTCGACGCCACCCTGCTGGCCCAGCGCGGGGCGGTGGACGCGCAGGTCGCGGCCCAGATGGCGGCCGGGGTGCGCAAGGCGCTGGGCGCCGACTGGGGGCTCGCGACGACGGGAGTCGCCGGCCCGGACCCGCAGGACGGGCAGCCCGTCGGGACGGTCTTCGTGGCCGTGGAGGGGCCGTTCGGGACCGGTTCGGGTTCTGCCGGTGGCGGAAAAGTCGCGGCTCTGCGGTTGAACGGCAACCGTGCGGAAATTCGTATGGAGAGTGTACGGAGCGTGCTCGCACTGCTTCTCGAGCAGCTTGCGAGCGAACACAGCGGGAATGAGCGGGCACAGGATACGGAACGGAACGGGGGGTTTTGATGTTTGCAGCCCTGAGTGAACACGACATCGCTCCCCGCACGGCCGCAGCGCGAGGCGGTACGGTGGGGCGAGAAGGATGCGGCTACGCGGTCCGAGGAGGGAGCCACCGATGATTCTGCTCCGTCGCCTGCTGGGTGACGTGCTGCGTCGGCAGCGCCAGCGCCAGGGCCGTACTCTGCGCGAAGTCTCCTCGTCCGCCCGAGTTTCGCTCGGCTATCTCTCCGAGGTGGAGCGGGGGCAGAAGGAGGCTTCCTCCGAACTGCTCTCCGCCATCTGCGACGCGCTGGACGTACGGATGTCCGAGCTCATGCGGGAAGTGAGCGACGAGCTCGCCCTCGCCGAGCTGGCCCGGTCTGCCGCGGCCACCGAGCCCGTACCCACGCCGGTTCGCCCGATGCTGGGTTCCGTGTCGGTGACCGGTGTGCCACCGGAACGGGTGACCATCAAGGCGCCCGCCGAGGCGGTGGATGTCGTCGCCGCCTGACGCGACACGTCCGAGGCCCCGGCCGGGGCCGTCTCCGGGGAGACCCGGAAGGGCCCCGGCCGGGGCCTTCGTGCTGCTGCCTCCGTTTGCCGGTGTCCGGTGGCGCGGTCATGGTGGAGGGACGTGACGGGGCCGAGGCATCGGAGGGTGCGCATGTCTGTCGTGAAGAGCCCACTGCCCGACGCGGACCTGAAGACCGTCTCGGAGGCGTTGCAGGGCGCCCTCGTGGACCTGGTGGACCTGTCGCTGGTCGCCAAGCAGGTCCACTGGAACATCGTCGGCCCCAGGTTCCGCTCCATTCATCTCCAGCTCGACGAGGTCGTCGCCTCCGCGCGGACCCACTCCGACACCGTGGCGGAACGGGCGTCGACACTGGGCGTCCCGCCCGACGGACGCGCGGCCACCGTGGCGGCCGGCAGCGGCATCGCGACGGCGCCCTCGGGCTGGATCAAGGACACCGACGCGGTGCGGGCGCTCGTGGACGCGCTGGGCGCGGTGATCACACGGATGCGGGACCGGGTGGCGGCGACCGGGGAACCGGATCCGGTGTCCCAGGACATCTTCATCACCATCACCGCGGATCTCGAGAAGCACCACTGGATGTTCCAGGCCGAGAACGGGTGAGCCGGCCGGGGGATGTCGTCGCCCGGCGTTGACGCCTCGGGTTGACGCCCAGGTCGACGACTTCCCCGGCCTTGCATCAGTGAGCCGTTGGTGCGCCTCCCCGGCGGGATCGGTGGCGTTCTAGCGTCCGGCTGGAGGAGGCGGCCATGGTGGGGCGGACAGTGCGCTGGGGAGTCGTCCTGGGACTCGGGACGGTGTGGTGGTGGGCCGTGGTACGGGTCGCCGTGGGCGACGGCGGTGTGGTCGAGGGAGCGGTCGTCACCGGGGGCTGGGGGCTCAGTCTGCTGCCGGTGCACTGCGTGCCGAAGCGGCGGGCGGCGGGGGGCCTCACCAGGGCATCGCCACGCCACCGTTCGGACGCAGGATCTGGCCCGTCGTGAAGGACGACGCGTCGGACGCCAGGTGCAGCACGGCGTGCGCGATGTCGTCGGCCTCGCCGACCCGGCCGAGCGGGGACATGCGGGCCATCAGGCCCTCGGTGTGTTCCCGGGCCTCATGGTCGTGGCGGTCGGTCATCGGTGTGCGGATCCAGCCGGGAGCGACCGCGTTGACGCGGATGCCGTGCCGGCCGACCTCGGTCGCCAGCGTTTTGGTCAGCTGGACCACGGCCGCCTTCGCCGCGCCGTAGCAGAGCAGCCCCGGTCCGCCGGTGTCGATCGCGCCCGAGGCCATGGTGATGATGCTGCCCCGGGTGCGCCGGGCGAGCATCAGCCGGGCCGCCTCCTGGCAGGCGTACAGCACGCCCTTGAAGTTGACGTTCAGCACCCGGTCGAGGTCCTCGTCCCGGGTCTGGAGAACCGGGCTGCTGTGCATGACGCCGGCGATCGCCGCCATCACGTCCAGCCGCTCGCAGGAGCGGACCGCCTCGCCGAGCCGGGCGCGGTCGGTGACGTCGAGGGGGTGGGTGCGGGCGGTGCCGCCACGCTCCTCGATGAGGGCCGCCGTCTCGTGCAGGCCCTTCGCGTCCCGGTCGGCACAGTGCACCGTCGCGCCCGCCTCGGCGAGCAGGACGGCCGAGGCCCGGCCGATGCCGCTGGCGGCGCCGGTGACGAATGCGGTGCGTCCGGTGAGGTCGTACGCCTTGACGGGCATGCAGCGACGGTACGAGCGTTTCTGACGGACCGTCAATTAGTCGTGCGCCGATAACGGTCCCGCCATTTCTGCGGCGCTCCCGGCACGGGGGCCGGGCCCCGCTGGCAGGTGGGGCACCAGTAGGTGGGGCGTTCCTGGGTGCCGTCGCCCTGGTCCGCCACGCGGACCGATGTGTGGCAGCGCAGACAGGGGCGGGGTGCGCGGCCGTACACGAACAGGTCGTGGTGGCGGACGCCCGTGGTCTGCCGGACCGGGCGGTCACGGTTCGTCTCGAGGAGCTTCTTGGCGAGCGCGGGCAGCCGGCCGGCGCGGTCCGCCGGGAGCGCGCCGACGGGCAGCCACGGGGTCACGCCGAGCAGAAAGCAGAGCTCGCTCTTGTAGACGTTTCCGATGCCGGCGAGATTGCGCTGGTCGAGCAGGGCCTCACCGATCGGGCGGGCGGGGTCGGTCAGCAGGTTGGCCAGGGCGCGTTCGGGGTCCCAGTCCGGGCCGAGCAGATCGGGGCCGAGGTGTCCTACGACGCGCTCCTCCTCCCCGGTGCGCAGGAGCTCCAGGACCTGAAGGCGGTAGCCGACGGCCGCGTGGTCGGTGGTGCCGAGTACGGCCCTGATCTGGTGGGCGGGGCCGCCCCGCCAGCGCTCGTCCGGGCCGTAGACCTTCCAGGCACCCTCCATGCGCAGGTGGGTGTGCAGCGTCAGGCCGCCCTCGATCCGGGTGAACAGGTGTTTGCCGCGCGGGACGGTACTCAGGACGGTCCGGCCGGTGAGGTCGACCGTGGCGTACTTCGGCACCCGGAAGTCGCTGCGGGTCAGCACCTTGCCCGCGAGCGCGCCGTGCAGCCGCTTCGCGGTCTGCCAGACCGTGTCACCTTCGGGCATGCGTCAAGGGTGACACGACGGGGTGACACGGCGGGGTGACCCGCGGCGGACCGCGCGGCTGTCCCGTGGATCAGGCCCTGAGCCGCAGGCCGCGCGGGTTGGCGACGAACCCCGCTCCTTCCAGCAGGGCGCCGACGGGGGAGGTGAGGGCCGAGGCGCCGTTGACGCGCTCCACCGTGACCGTGCCGAGGGTGCCGGCGCGGGCGGCCGCCGCCAGGGCGTCCGCGGCCGAGCGCAGGCGGGGGTCCTCGGCCGCCTCCCTGTCCGACGCACCGGGCCAGGCCAGCAGCGTCTTGCCGCCGCGCTCCATGTACAGCGTCAGCTCGCCGTCGACCAGCACCACCAGTGAGCCCGCCTTGCGGCCCGGCTTGTGCCCCGCCCCGTCCGGCGGCTCGGGCCAGGGCAGGGCCGCACCGTAGGCGTTCGCGGGATCGGCGGCGGCCAGGACGACCGCCCGGGAGTCGGGGGCCGAAGGTGTACGGGTACGCGGGGCGCCGTACCCGGAGCCGTACGGGGAGACGGGACCGCCCCGGGGGCCGCCGTAGCCGGGCGAGGAGAGGCCGGAGGCGGCGTCGCGCGGGGAGACGTAGTCGCCCGGTCCGGCGCGGTGGTCGGCCGGCCAGTCGAAATCGGCGAAGTCCGCGATGCCGTGTTCTCCGTCGTCCCGGCCGAAGGGGTCCGCGTCCAGGTGGCTGTCGGGCGTGCCGAAGGGCTGGGGACCGGCGCCGCCGGAACCCGGGCCGGGGGGCAGCCCCTCGCCCCGCTCGCGCGCGTTGGACACCGCGCGCAGACGGTCCACGGCTCCGTCCATCGCGAACTGCGCGGCGCCGAGGCCCTCCACCACGTAGCCGCGGCGGGCCTGTCCGGTCTCCTCGAAGGCGGACAGGACGCGGTACACGGCCGAGAAACCGCCCTCGACGCCCTCCGCGGCGACCGCGCCCCGGGTGACCACGCCGTGCCGGTCGAGGAGGGCGCGGGCCAGGGCGTGGGCGCGCACGGTCTGCTCCGGCTCGCGTGGGGGGAGCAGGGACCAGCGGCCCGCGACGGTCGGCGGCCCGCTGCGGGAGACGGGCCGGGCGGCTGCCGTCAGCGAACCGTAACGCCCGCGCGGAGCCGCGCGTTTGGCGCGGTGGGCGGTGGAGCCGGCGGTGCGGCCGGAACCCAGCAGGGAGCGCATCGGCGCCAGCGTGTCGTTGGTGAGCCGCCCCGACCAGGCCAGGTCCCAGACGGCGTCGGCGAGCTGCGGATCGGTGACGTCGGGGTGGGTGGTGGCACGGACCTGGTCGGCTATCTGACGGAAGAACAGGCCGTAACCCCCCAAGAGGGCGTCCAGGACGGACTGGTGAAGGGCGGTCAGCTCCAGAGGGTGAGGCGGTGGCAGCAACAGCGGGGCCGCGTCGGCCAGGTACAGGGAGACCCAGCCGTCCTTGCCGGGCAGCGCGCCGGCGCCCGCCCACACCACCTCCCCGGCGGCGGTCAGCTCGTCGAGCATCGACGGGGTGTAGTTCGCCACGCGGGACGGCAGAACCAGCTTCTCCAGGGCGGACGCGGGCACGGACGCGCCTTGCAACTGCTCCACGGCGCGCACCAGTCCGTCCACGCCGCGCAGGCCGTGGCCCTTGCCGATGTGCTGCCACTGCGGCAGGAACTGCGCCAGCGCGGCCGGCGGCACCGGCTCCAGCTCGTGCCGCAGGGCGGCCAGCGACCGACGGCGCAGCCGGCGCAGCACGGCCGCGTCGCACCACTCCTGGCCGATGCCCGCGGGATGGAACTCACCCTGGACCACACGTCCGCCCGCGGCCAGCCGCTGCAACGCGCCCTCCGTGACCGCCACGCCCAGGCCGAAGCGGTCCGCCGCGGTGGCCGATGTGAAGGGGCCGTGGGTGCGGGCGTAGCGGGCGAGCAGGTCGCCCAGCGGGTCCTTGACCGGTTCGGTGAAGGCCTCGGGGACACCGACCGGCAGCGCCGTGCCGAGGGCGTCGCGCAGGCGGCCCGCGTCCTCGACCGCCGCCCAGTGCTCGGCGCCCGCGATGCGGACCCGGATGGCCCGGCGGGCACCGGCGAGCTCCCGCGCCCAGGGCGGCTCGGCGCCCCGCTCGGCGAGCTCGGCCTCCGTGAGCGGCCCGAGCACCCGCAGTACGTCCGCGACGCCTTCGACGTCCTTGACGCGGCGGTCCTCGGTGAGCCACTGAAGCTCCCGCTCCAGCTCGGTCAGCACCTCCGCGTCCAGCAGCTCGCGCAGCTCCGCCTGGCCCAGCAGCTCGGCCAGCAGCCGGGAGTCCAGCGACAGAGCGGCCGCGCGGCGCTCGGCGAGGGGGGAGTCGCCCTCGTACAGGAACTGGGCGACGTACCCGAAGAGCAGGGAGCGGGCGAAGGGCGAGGGCTCGGGTGTGGTGACCTCGACCAGGCGGACCTTGCGGGACTCCAGGTCGCCCATCAACTCGACGAGCCCGGGGACGTCGAAGACGTCCTGGAGGCATTCGCGGACCGCCTCCAGGACGATCGGGAACGAGCCGAACTCGCTGGCCACTTGCAGCAGCTGGGCGGCGCGCTGGCGCTGCTGCCACAGCGGTGTGCGCTTGCCGGGGTTGCGGCGCGGCAGCAGCAGGGCGCGGGCGGCGCACTCGCGGAAGCGGGACGCGAACAGCGCCGAGCCGCCGACCTGGTCGGTGACGATCTGGTCGACCTCGCCCTTGTCGAAGGCGACGTCCGCCGCGCCCACGGGGGCCTGGTCGGCGTCGTACTCCGTACCCGGGGACGCGCCGGCCTTCAGCGGTTCCTGGTCGAGCAGGTCCAGGCCCATGAGGTCGGCGTCCGGCAGCCGCAGCACGATGCCGTCGTCGGCGTGCATGACCTGGGCGTCCATGCCGTACCGCTCGGACAGGCGGGCGCCGAGCGCCAGCGCCCAGGGGGCGTGCACCTGGGCACCGAAGGGGGAGTGCACGACCACGCGCCAGTCGCCGAGCTCGTCGCGGAAGCGCTCCACGACGATCGTGCGGTCGTCCGGGACGTGACCGCAGGCCTCACGCTGCTCGTTCAGGTACGACAGCACGTTGTCCGCCGCCCACGCGTCGAGGCCGGCCGCGAGGAGCCGCAGCCGGGCGTCGTCCTCGGGCAGCGAGCCGACCTCGCGCAGGAACGCGCCCACCGCGCGGCCCAGTTCCAGCGGGCGGCCCAGCTGGTCGCCCTTCCAGAAGGGCAGCCTGCCCGGCACGCCCGGCGCGGGGGAGACCAGGACGCGGTCGCGCGTGATGTCCTCGATGCGCCAGGAGCTCGTGCCGAGCGTGAAGACGTCGCCGACCCGGGACTCGTAGACCATCTCCTCGTCGAGTTCGCCGACCCGGCCGCCGCCCTTCTTGGGGTCGGCACCGGCGAGGAAGACACCGAAGAGTCCGCGGTCGGGGATGGTGCCCCCGGAGGTGACCGCGAGGCGCTGGGCGCCCGGGCGGCCGGTGACGGTGCCGGTCACGCGGTCCCACACCACGCGTGGGCGCAGCTCGGCGAAGGCGTCGGAGGGGTAGCGGCCCGCGAGCATGTCCAGGACGGCCGTGAACGCCGATTCCGGGAGCGACGCGAAGGGGGCGGCGCGGCGGACCGTGGCGAGCAGGTCGTCGAACTGCCAGCTGTCCAGCGCCGTCATCGCGACCACTTGCTGGGCGAGGACGTCCAGGGGGTTGGCGGGCACCTTCAGGGACTCGATGGCGCCGGAGCGCATCCGCTCGGTGACCACCGCGGCCTGGACCAGGTCCCCTCGGTACTTGGGGAAGACCACGCCGGTGGAGACCGCGCCCACCTGGTGCCCCGCACGGCCGACACGCTGGAGGCCGGAGGCCACGGAGGGCGGGGACTCGACCTGGACGACGAGATCGACGGCACCCATGTCGATGCCCAGTTCGAGGCTGGATGTGGCGACCACGGCCGGGAGACGGCCGGCCTTGAGGTCCTCCTCGACCAGGGCGCGCTGCTCCTTGGAGACCGAGCCGTGGTGGGCGCGCGCGATGACCGGGGGCGCGCCGTGGGCCGCGCCGGAGCCGCCCATGAGCTCGGCCGGCGAGTGGTGTTCCTCCAGGGGTTCGCCGGTCGCCCGCTCGTACGCGATCTCGTTGAGCCGGTTGCACAGGCGCTCCGCGAGCCGCCGGGAGTTGGCGAAGACGATCGTGGAGCGGTGGGCCTGGACCAGGTCGGTGATCCGCTCCTCGACATGCGGCCAGATCGACGGCCGCTCCGCGCCCTCGTTCCCCTCGGCGACCGGCGAGCCGCCGAGCTCGCCCAGGTCCTCGACCGGGACGACGACGGAGAGGTCGAACTCCTTGCCGGACTCCGGCTGGACGATCTCCACCTTGCGGCGCGGCGAGAGATAGCGGGCCACCTCGTCCACCGGGCGGACCGTCGCGGACAGGCCGATGCGGCGGGCCGGCCTCGGCAGCAGCTCGTCGAGGCGCTCCAGGGACAGTGCGAGATGCGCGCCGCGCTTGGTGCCCGCGACCGCGTGCACCTCGTCCAGGATCACCGTCTCCACACCGGTCAGCGCGTCGCGCGTGGCCGACGTGAGCATCAGGAACAGGGACTCCGGGGTGGTGATCAGGATGTCCGGCGGCCGTGTGGACAGGGCGCGGCGTTCGGCGGCAGGGGTGTCGCCGGAGCGGATGCCGACCTTGACCTCCGGCTCGGGCAGGCCGAGCCGCACGGATTCCTGGCGGATGCCGGTCAGGGGGCTGCGCAGGTTGCGCTCCACGTCCACCGCGAGGGCCTTCAGCGGAGACACGTACAGCACGCGGCAGCGCTTCCTCGGGTCGGCGGGCGGATGCGTCGAGGCGAGCTGGTCCAGTGCGGCGAGGAACGCGGCCAGCGTCTTGCCCGAACCGGTCGGCGCGACCACCAGCACGTCCGAGCCCTCCCCGATGGCCTGCCACGCCCCCGCCTGGGCCGCGGTGGGCGCGGAGAAGGCCCCCGTGAACCAGCCGCGGGTCGCGGGGGAGAAGCCGTCGAGGGCCCGGTGTGCGGAGCTGACCATGCGTCCATCCTGCACCCCGGCTCTGACAATCGCCCTGACCTGGGAAATCGCGCCCCGTCGGGTGGCCGTGGCGAGTGAGGGTGATACCGATCAGCCGACGAATCGCCCGTACGCCCTGAGCGTGCGCAGGGCACCGATCGTCACCATGGGACGGGCCTCCAGGGCGGTGCCGGGCGCCCACTGGCGCCACCGGACGGGCCAGCCGCCGTCCTCCTGCTGGTCGGCGGCGAGGAAGTCCAGGGAGCGGGCCATCTCGTCGTCGGTGAACCAAAGACGCGCGAGGGACTGCGGGGTCCTGGCGAAGTCGTGCGGGAAGTGGTGCTCGCCCGGGGCGTAGCCGGGAGCGACCGGGTACTCACCGAGGTGGTCCGAGTCGAGCACGGCGAGCCGGTGCTCGCGCACCAGACGGCCGAGGCGGTCGGCGGCCGCCTCCGCGCGCGGGCGGTCGGGCGCCGAGTCGAGGAAGGCCACGGCGGCCTCGATCTCGTAGGGGTGGGACTTCTCCAGGGACTCCACGACCCGCCAGCAGAAGTCGGTGGCCCGGAACAGCCAGGCGTGCCACACACCATTGCGGTGCAGCAGACCCACCACCGGACCGGTGGCGAGGAGGTCGCTGGGAGGGTCGTCGACGATCGGGATGAAGGGCGCCACCGGATAGCCACGCTGGCCGGGATGGACGGCGGGCAGCGCGCCGTCCGCGGTGGAGACGGAGGTCAGATAGCGGCACACGCGCTCCACCCGCTGCCCGCCGCACCGCCCGACGGCGTCCAGCACGTGCAGCGCGTGCCCGGTGTGCAGCGGCTGGCTGACGGGGCCGCGCAGATCGGGTTCCAGCGCGTGGCCGTACCCGCCGTCGTCGTTGCGGTAGGCGTCCAGCGCCGTCTCCACCGGATCGGCGGCGCCGTTCAGGAAGTGGTACGCGAAGAGGCGCTGCTCCAGTACGCGCGCGGTGAGCCAGACGAAATGCTCGGCACGGAAGAGCGGGGAGCGTGCCGAGGGGGCGGCGGGGAGTGGGGGGAGTGGGGAAGCTCCTGTTTCGGGCATGCGTCAGACCGTAGGACGGAAAGCGGTCTCGGCATGCGGTCCTGGACGTGGCCCACCCTCAGGGGCGGGATACTGAAGTCATGCGGTTGACGGTCTTCTGGCAGCGGATGGCGGATCACTTCGGTGCGGGGTACGCCGACACCTTCGCGCGCGACCACGTGATGTCGGAGCTCGGCGGACGGACGGTGCACCAGGCGCTCGCGGAGGGCTGGGAGGCCAAGGAAGTGTGGCGCGTGGTCTGCGCCGTCATGAACGTTCCGGGGGAGAAGCGCTGATCCGTCACGGAGACCGCAGGGGTGTGCCGGGTTGTCGGTGGCGTGGGCGAGACTTGCACCGTGGCACCCACTGACGACACAGGGCAGACCGCCCAGCAGGCATCCCCTTCCGGTACGACGCCGTCCCCCCGGCCCCCGGCCGACGCCGCCGCCGCGCCGGTCGTCCGCATGCCGCGCTGGCTGCCGCGCGCCATGGTGCTCGCGCTCGCCCTCATCGCCGCCTTCCAGCTGGGCAGCTGGGCCTTCCACCAGCTGACCGGCCTGCTGATCAACATCCTCATCGCGTTCTTCCTGGCCCTGGCCATAGAACCCGCGGTGAGCCGGATGGCCGCCCGCGGCATGCGCCGCGGGTTCGCCACCTTCCTGGTCTTCCTCGGCCTGATGATCGCGACCGCGGGGTTCGTCACGCTGCTCGGGTCGATGCTCGCGGGTCAGATCATCAAGATGGTCGAGGGATTCCCGCAGTACCTCGACTCGCTCATCCACTGGGTCAACCAGACCTTCCACACCGAGCTCAGACGGGTCGACGTCCAGGAGGGTCTGCTCCACTCCGACTGGCTGCGCAAGTACGCGCAGAACAGCGCCGCCGGTGTGCTGGACGTGTCCGCCCAGGTGCTCGGCGGCCTGTTCCAGCTGCTGACGGTCACGTTGTTCTCGTTCTACTTCGCCGCCGACGGGCCGCGACTGCGCCGGGCCATCTGTTCCGTCCTGCCGCCCGCCCGCCAGGCCGAGGTGCTGCGCGCGTGGGAGATCGCCGTCGACAAGACCGGCGGCTACCTGTACTCGCGCGGCCTGATGGCGCTCATTTCGGGGATCGCGCACTACGTCCTGCTCCAGGCCCTGGGCGTGCCGTACGCGCCCGTGCTGGGTGTCTGGGTGGGGCTGGTCTCCCAGTTCATCCCCACCATCGGCACCTATCTCGCGGGCGCGCTGCCCATGCTGATCGCGTTCACCGTCAACCCCTGGTACGCGGTGTGGGTGCTGGTGTTCGTCGTGATCTACCAGCAGTTCGAGAACTACATGCTTCAGCCCAAGCTGACCTCCAAGACCGTCGACATCCACCCGGCGGTCGCCTTCGGTTCGGTCATCGCGGGCACGGCCCTCCTCGGCGCCGTCGGCGCGCTGATCGCCATCCCCGCGGTCGCCACGCTCCAGGCGTTCCTGGGCGCGTACGTCAAGCGGTACGCCGTCACGGACGATCCCCGGGTCCACGGGCACCGCGGACGGGGTCCGGGCGGGCCGGGCCTGCTCACGCGCGCCCGGCGGCTGTGGGCGCGGCCGCCGGAGACGCGCGCCTCCGAGGAGGGCGGCGGCTCCTGAGCGCGTCTCTCAGTAGGTGAGGACCGCCCACACCCCGGCCCCGGCCACGGCGACCGCGTAGCAGCCGACGGCCGCACTCACGGCCCGCTGCCGGTCCCGCTCACTCCACGAGGTCCGGGACAGCAGCCAGGCCAGCGCCGGCAGCACCAGGACGGCGTGCAGGCTCACCCCGTGCAGCGGCTTGAGCGGGGCCGTCGAGTGGTAGGCCGCCTCCTGATGGCCGGTCCGGGTGAGCACCACACCGCGCGCGATCATGGCGGTGCCCGACGCCAGCGCCACGAGCAGGATCGCGAACCCCGACCGCACCGCGAGCGGCATACCGGCGGGGCCCGACGGCCGGTGCCGGAAGGACACCACGGCGAAGACGGTGAGCAGCGCCACCAGGACACCGCCGCCGGCCGCAAGGGTCATGGACACCGCCGTGTCGAAGGGGGTCTGCATGTTGAGGTGCGAGGGCACCCGGCGCCAGGCCTGGAGGGTGATGCCGCCGACCTCCACCACGCAGTCGGCGGCGAACACGACGAGCAGGCCGGTGCGCAGCCGCGGGCCGACGCGCAGGTACGACGTGACCCAGGTGACCGCGATCAGCGTCACACCGAAGGAGAGCCCGAAGGTGACGGGCTTGCGCCAGGAGACAGGCCCCTCCCAAGGGCCACCGTCCACCGCGAACACCAGCAGATGCGCGAGGCCGGAGAGGACGAGCAGTACACCGGTCGCGTGGCAGAGGCGTTCGGCGGGGCGCGGATTCTTCATGGGCCAAGGCTCCTGGGAACACCCCCGCGTGGTCGTCGTGCGGCCGGAGGCACCCTCCGTACGCCCCGGGGAGTAGCGGAGCACCCCGCCGCGGTGCGCTTGACACGAAAATCGAACATCTATTCTTATGGAGGCTCAGGCGAGGCTCCGGGTGGGTGTTTCGACACGGTTTGAGTGGAGAAGGACCCAAGTTATCCACAGGCCGGGCCGGCGTCGGGGCGCATTGTCAGTGGCAGGCGTTAGCGTCTTTGACGTGAAGCGATCGACTCAAGCAAACCGGGTGGAACCCATGGCAGGAACCGACCGCGAGAAGGCGCTCGACGCCGCGCTCGCACAGATTGAACGGCAATTCGGCAAGGGCGCGGTCATGCGCATGGGCGAGCGGTCGAAGGAGCCCATCGAGGTCATCCCGACCGGGTCGACCGCACTCGATGTCGCCCTCGGTGTCGGCGGCCTGCCGCGCGGCCGTGTGGTGGAGATCTACGGGCCGGAGTCCTCCGGTAAGACCACCCTGACCCTGCACGCGGTGGCGAACGCGCAGAAGGCCGGCGGCCAGGTCGCCTTCGTGGACGCGGAGCACGCCCTCGACCCCGAGTACGCGCGCAAGCTCGGCGTGGACATCGACAACCTGATCCTCTCCCAGCCGGACAACGGCGAGCAGGCCCTGGAGATCGTGGACATGCTGGTCCGCTCCGGTGCCCTCGACCTCATCGTCATCGACTCCGTCGCCGCGCTCGTCCCGCGCGCGGAGATCGAGGGCGAGATGGGCGACAGCCACGTCGGTCTTCAGGCCCGTCTGATGAGCCAGGCCCTGCGGAAGATCACCAGCGCGCTCAACCAGTCCAAGACCACGGCGATCTTCATCAACCAGCTCCGCGAGAAGATCGGCGTGATGTTCGGCTCCCCGGAGACCACGACCGGTGGCCGGGCGCTGAAGTTCTACGCCTCGGTGCGCATCGACATCCGACGCATCGAGACCCTGAAGGACGGCACGGAGGCGGTCGGCAACCGCACCCGCTGCAAGGTCGTCAAGAACAAGGTCGCGCCGCCCTTCAAGCAGGCCGAGTTCGACATCCTCTACGGCCAGGGCATCAGCCGCGAGGGCGGCCTGATCGACATGGGTGTCGAGCACGGCTTCGTCCGCAAGGCCGGTGCCTGGTACACCTACGAGGGCGACCAGCTCGGCCAGGGCAAGGAGAACGCGCGCAACTTCCTGAAGGACAACCCCGACCTGGCCAACGAGATCGAGAAGAAGATCAAGGAGAAGCTGGGCGTGGGCGTGCGGCCGGAGGAGCCCGCCGCCGAGCCGGGCGCGGACGCGGCCGCCGGTGCCGCCACGGAGGACGCCGCCAAGGCGGTGCCCGCCCCGGCGGCCGCCAAGGCCACCAAGCCCAAGGCCGCCGCTGCCAAGAGCTGACCCGTGACACGACGAACCGACTGGGCCGAGTACGAGTACGCCTCCCCCGGTGCCCCACGGGGGAGGGGCACCGGGGGCGACACGGGCTCCGCCCCGGCCGGTGACGGCGGGTACGGGGACGACGGGTACGCGGGCGACCGGCCCCACGACGGCTCACGTGGTGCCGGGTCCCGTGGCGGGCGCGGGCGCGGGCGTCGCCGGCGCGGCTTCGGGGAGCCGTCCGCGTCCCGGGAAGACGAAGGCGCCCCTTCCTCGTCGAGGGCCGAGCGGGGGGAGTCTTCAGGGGACCCGGCTGAGCGGGCACGGGCGATCTGCCTGCGCCTGCTCACCGGGACCCCGCGTACGCGCAAGCAGCTCGCGGACGCCCTGCGCAAGCGGGAGATCCCCGAGGACGTGGCGGAGGAGGTGCTGTCGCGGTTCGAGGAGGTCGGGCTGATCGACGACGGGGCGTTCGCGGACGCCTGGGTGGAGTCCCGGCACCACGGCCGGGGGCTGGCCCGGCGTGCGCTCGCCCGGGAGCTGAGGACCAAGGGCGTCGACTCGGCGCTGATCGACGACGCGGTCGCTCAGCTCGACTCCGACCAGGAGGAGGCGACGGCCCGCGAGCTCGTCGCCCGCAAGCTGCGGGCCACCCGCGGCCTCGACCGCGACAAGCGCATCCGACGCCTCGCCGGCATGCTCGCCCGCAAGGGCTACCCCGAGGGCATGGCCCTCCGGGTCGTCCGGCAGGCGCTGGAGGAGGAGGGCGAGGACGCGGAGTTCCTCGAGGACGAGGGCTACTGACCGGTTTTCGGTGGGCGGGTGCCGGACGCCCGCCCGGCAGGCTCTCGCGCGGCGCGGAGCGGAGCGTCTCTGACCCCGTCGACGACAACCACGGTTTCCCGACGACGGGGTGGGGTTAACCCCCTGTGAAGACGCCTGGGCACCGCAGTGTGCGGACACCGGTGCGTCGACGACCGTGTACGCATGATGCTGCGCTACGCCCTACAGACCGTCCGTGCCCGCAAGGCGGGCTTCCTCGGGGCCTTCCTCGCCCTCATGTGCGCGGCCGCTCTCATCAGCGCCTGCGGCACTCTGCTCGAGACCGGCCTGCGTGGCACGATCCGCACCGAGCGGTACGCGGCGGCCCCCGTCGTGGTCTCCGCCGACCAGAACGTGCACCGGACCATCGTCAAGCACAAGAAGGGCAAGACGAAGGTCAAGCACAAGGCGAAACCCATCGCCGAGCGCGCCTGGTTGCCGGCGAGCCTCGAGCACACCCTCGCCCGCACTCCCGGAGTGGCCCGCGTCGTCCCCGAACTCACCTTCGTCGCCCAGCCGTTGACCCCGGCCGGCACGGGCGGCCGTACCGCCTACGGGCACGCCTGGGACTCCGCCGCGCTGACGCCGTACCAGCTGACCGCGGGCACCGCGCCCAAGGCCGCCACCGACCTCGTCATCGACCGCTACCTCGCCGCACGCGCCCGACTCGAACCCGGCGACCACCTCACCGTCCAGTCGACCCGGACCCCGCGCGGCTACCGGATCACCGGCATCGCCACCCCGGCCGCGGACGTGAGCCACCAGACGTCCCTGTTCTTCTCCACCGGCGAGGCCCGTCGCCTGGCCGCACACCCGGGGCAGGTCACCGCGTTCGGCGTGATCCCGGCTCAGGGCACCGACGCCGGCCGGCTCAAGCAGGCCGTGGCCGACGCGCTGCACGGCACCACCGCTCAGGTCAGCGCCGGTGACGCCCGCGGCCCCGTCGAGTTCCTGGACGCCGCCTCGGCCCGCGTCCGGCTGGTCAGCATGGGCGGCGCGATGGGCGGCACCTCACTGCTGGTGGCGATCCTCGTGGTCGTCGGGACCTTCGCGCTCGGCGTACAACAGCGCCACCGGGAACTCGCCCTGCTCCGCGCCATCGCCGCCACGCCCGGTCAGATCCGCAAGCTGCTCGGCCGGGAGGCCCTGATCGTCGGCGCCGCCGCCGGCACGGTGGGCGCGCTGCTCGGACTGCCGCTCGGGGGCTGGCTGCACGCCAGGTTCGTCGCCAAGGGCGCCGTCCCCGCCACGCTCCAGCACACCACCGGCGTCTTTCCCCCGCTCGCCGCCCTCGCCGCGACCCTGTTCGGCGCATGGGCCGCCGCCCGGGTCGCCTCCCGCCGGATCACCCGTATCCGACCGGCCGAGGCGCTGGCCGAGGCAAGGACCGAGCGCACCCGCCCCGCGTGGGGAAGGATCGTCGCGGGCCTGCTGCTCCTCTCCGGAGGCGTGGTTCTCGTCGTCGTGCTCACCGGTCTGCGCACCGAGCCCGCCTCGACGCCGGTGACCTTCCTGACCGTCATCGTGCTGTCCACCTCCGTCGCCCTGCTCGGCCCGCTGCTGGTGCGCGCGGCCACGCTGCTGCTGTCCGGACCGCTGCGGCTCAGCGGCCCCGGCGGCCGGCTCGCCACCGCCAACCTGCGTGGCAACGCCGCCCGGATGGCCTCGGTCGTCACCCCTCTCACTCTGCTCATCGGCATGACCTGCACCGTCCTGTTCGTCCAGTCGACCCTCGGCGACGCCGCCCGCGCCCAGGCACGCGAAGGCGTCCGCGCCGACTGGGTGGTGGCGGCTCAGGGACCGGGCGTCCCGGCCGAGGCCGCCCGTCTGCTGCGAACGGACGGCCCCGGCCGGGACGCCGTCACCGAAGTCGTCCGGACGACCGTCCGCGTCGGCCTGGACAAATACCCCGCCCAGGGCGTCACCCCGGCGGGCCTCACCCGCACCTGGGACCCGGACGTCACCGCCGGTTCCCTCAGCCGGCTCACCGCGCGCACCGTCGCCGTCAGCCAACTGGCCGCGGACCAGCAGCATCTGAAGCCCGGCAGCACCCTGAAACTCACGCTCGGCGACGGCACGCCCGCCACGCTCACCGTCGCCGCCGTCTACCGCCGGGGTCTCGGCTTCGGCGACCTGACCTTCGCGCACGACCTGGTCGCCCAGCACGTCGACAATCCGCTCGCCTCCTCGGTCCTCGTCGCCACGACCCGTACACAGACACAACTCGCGACTACACTCCGTGAGTTCCCGGGAATCCGCATTCTCTCCCCGGCGGCCGCGGACTCCCTCCAGGCGGAACGGCAGCAGGCCAACGCCGAGGTCAACTTCCTGGCCATGGGGCTGGTCCTCGCCTTCACCGCCATCGCCGTGGTCAACACGCTCGCCATGTCGGTGTCCGAGCGGGTCCGGGAGTTCGCCCTGCTCCGTCTCGCCGGGGCGACCCGCCGGCAGGTCCTGTGCATGCTGCGGACCGAGGCGTTGTCGGTGCTGCTCCTCGCCACGTCCCTCGGCAGTGGCATCGCCCTCGCCGTCCTGACCGCGTTCAGCGTCGGCATGACGGGCCGGGCCGTGCCCGCGGTCACACCCCTGCTGTACGTCACGGTCGTCGCGACCGCCGCCCTCCTCGCCCTCGTGGCCACCGCCCTGCCGGGACGTGTGGCCCTCAGGGTGCCGGCGGTGACGGTGGCGACGGCGAGGGACTAGCCCGCCGGATCGTCACGGGTTGTCCGACACCACCGGCAGCTCCGCCGCCTTCCACGCCTGGAACCCGCCGACCAGGTCGGTCGCCCGGTGCAGCCCCAGCTGGTGCAGGGAGGCGGCGGCCAGACTCGACGCGTAGCCCTCGTTGCAGATCACCACGACGGGCAGGTCGTGACCGGTCGCTTCGGGAACCCGGTGGCTGCCCCGGGGGTCGAGGCGCCACTCGAGTTCGTTGCGCTCGATGACCAGGGCGCCGGGAATCAGGCCGTCCCGGTCGCGCAGGGCGGCGTACCGGATGTCGACCAGCAGCGCGTCACCCGCCCGCGCCGCCTCGTACGCCTCCCGCGCCTCTATGCGCCGGTAGCCCGCGCGTACGCGCTCCAGCAGTTCATCGATGCCGGGCGGCTGTCCTGTCGTGCTGCTCACTGCCAGTCCTCCGGACGTTCGACCTGCTCCAGCCGGAGCACCTGTCCGGTGCGACTGTAACGGCGGATCTGGGGCAGCGGCGGGTAGTAGGCGTGCACGGAGATCGCGTGCCGCTCGGTGGACTCGTTGAGCACCTCGTGGACGTGGTGGCGGCCGAAGGAGCGGCCCTTGCCGGCCGGCAGCCGCCGCTCGCGGTCCACGTCGTCGCTGAGTTCCAGGGTCTTCCAGCCGTCGGTGGGCAGCCGGGCGGCGAGCGAGTTCTCCTTGAGCTCGCCGGCCGCGATGAGGAACGCGCCGACCGAGTCGGCGTGGTCGTGCCAGCCGGTGCCGGTGCCCGGCGGCCAGCCGATCAGCCAGGCCTCGCTGCCGCCGGGACCCTCGAGCCGCACCCAGGTGCGGCCCTCCGGGTCGAGCGGGAGCGAGGCGATGAGCTCGGCGTCGGCGGCCGTACGCCGTACGAAGTCGAAGAGGTCCGCCTGCGTGGGTGCTGAAACGGCCGCGGACACGGGGGGAGAGACAGACACGTGCACCGTCCTGAAGAGCGTTCGCCGAAGGGGCGCCCAGCGGGGCGCCCGAAGAGAAAGGGATGCGAATTCAGCAGGACGGGCGACACACGCAGCCCGCATAGCGGACGAGGTCCATATGGACCCTCCGCCACAGGCGCACATCGGTGTCGGTCATGGTCGGGAGTACACCATTGGCGGCGCCCACCGGTCAACTCACAGTCACTATGTGGACCACAGTGTGACTGTATGTGCGCTCAACGCGCGCCGGAGCTCGCCCCTGCCTGCGCTTCCGCGCCGGCTTCCGCCTCTGCTTCACCCTCCGCCACAGCCGGGCCGCCCACCGCCGCCTCCGCCGCCGTGTACAGATCGGCCGGGCGGACCCCGCTCAGCGCGGTCACCAGGTGGCCGTCGGGGCGCACGAGCAGCACGCTGTGCGCGGGCGCACCCGGATAGCTCTCGGCGACCAGCAGCTCGGCGGGGTGCGGCAGCGCGGTCACCGCGCCCGCGAGACGGGGCATGACTCCGGCGGTCACCCAGTGCTTGCGGTCCCACACGCCCGTGCCCGGCGCGATCAGGACGACCAGCAGCGCGCCGCGGCCAAGCCGGTCCCGCAGCCGTACGAAGGTGCCGTCCTCCGCCGTGACCCGTACGTCGCTCACCTGCGCGCCGGGCGGAGTGCCGACGGTGATCTCACCGTCGACGCGCGGAGGCGCGAGCGGCGAGTCGGCGTACGTCCCCGGCGCGCCGAGCGGCCCACGCCCCAGATGACCGTCCGTGAACAGCACGTCGTGCCCCCGGGCAGTGCCGGGGACGTACGCGCGCAGGCCACCGCCGCCGCGCAGCACCGGCAGCGCCTGGTCGGCGGCGCGCAGCCTGGCGGCGATCACGGCGCGCCGCTCGGCCTGGTAGCTGTCGAGCAGTGGCTCGTGCGGGCCGTGGTGCCAGACGCGCGCCAGCTTCCAGGCGAGGTTGTCGGCGTCCCGGAGCCCCTCGTCCAGCCCCTGGGTGCCCAGCGCACCGAGCAGATGGGCCGCGTCCCCGGCGAGGAGGACCCGGCCGACGCGCCACCGTCGGGCCAGGCGGTGGTGCACCGTGTGGACCCCGGTGTCGAGGAGTTCGTACGGCGGTGTGGTGCCGTCCGTCCAGCCCGCGAGGGTCTCGCGGACGCGGGCCACCAGCAGCTCGGGCGTGACCAGGTCCTTGCCCGGTGGCAGCAGCCAGTCCAGGCGCCACACCCCGTCCGGGAGGGGGCGGGCGGTCACCTCCGCGGCCGAGGGGCCGGACGTCCGCCACGGCGGCATCCGATGGAGCAACGCACGGCCCGGCCACGGAAGTTCCACGCGCAGGGCGGCTACGGCGTGTCGCTCCACCGCCGTGCGGCCCGGGAAGCGGATGTCCGTCAGTTTGCGCACGGTCGAGCGCGGGCCGTCGCAGCCGACCAGGTAACTGCCGCGCCACCAGGTTCCGCTGGGCCCCCGGGTGTGCGCGGAGACGCCGGAACGCTCCTGCTCGATCGCGTCCACGCGGCTGTCCACGGCGACCTTCACCAGCGGCTCGCGGGCAGCGGCGGCGCGCAGCGCGTCGGCCAGCACGTGCTGGGCGAGGTGCAGCGGGGCGGGGGCGGTGCCGTCGTCGGCCCCCTCCTCGGACACGACGGCGTCCTCGGTGGCCACGGCCTCCTCGCCCAGGGTGCCGAAGGTGATCTCACGCATCACCTGCTTGCGCCGCAATGACCGCCATCCGGCCCAGTGGACACCCTGCTCGCCGAGCGGGACGCCGGTCAGCCGTTCCATCAGCGCGGCGGTGTCCTCGCGCAGGACGACCGTGCGCGCGAGCCGTGGTTCGTCCTTGCCCGGTCCCTCGTCGAGGACGACGCAGGGCACCTCCTGGCGGGCCAGCGCCAGCGCGAGCGTGAGCCCGACGGGCCCCGCTCCGACGATGATCACCGGGTCCACGGCGCGTCGCCCCCTGCCCGCAGCGGTGCCCTGACGGATGAGTGTGAGCAAAAGAGTGGAGCAGGGTGCACGATCACAGAACGTATGCAACCTATTCGCGGTGATTGCGTCAAGCGACGGAGTGTGGTGGCGGCCGGGAAGATCAGGCAGGCCGGCGGATGGTCTCACCGCGTGCGACCCGTGGTCGCGCGCCGGGTGTCGCGCGGAAAAGGGGTGGCACGCACGCGTGCCACCCCGTGGAAGACCGGACTAGGCCCAAGGGCCTGGTCGAGGACGTCGGGGTGCGGTCATGTCGATGCCCCCGCACCGCCGGCGCCCGTTCCCATGGTTCCCGAAATCGACGCGTCGTCCGGCGCCAGCACCGCGCCACTCGTCTTCTTGGCGCGCCGAAGGCGGCCCTCCAGCCAGGTCGCGAAGCTCGTGAGCGAGAAGTTGAGCGCCAGGAAGATCAAGGCCACGATGGTGAAGGAGGCGATGGTGTTGGCACCGTAGTAGCCGCTCATCGTGTTGGCCGCGGAGAGCAGTTCGGGGAAGGTGAGGACCGCGCCGCCCAGGGCAGTGTCCTTCACGATCACCACGAGCTGGCTGACGATCGCCGGGAGCATGGCGGTGACCGCCTGCGGCAGCAGGACGAGTCGCATCACCTGGTTCTTGCGCAGTCCGATCGCCATGGCGGCCTCGGACTGGCCCTTGGGCAGCGAGAGGATGCCGGCCCGGACGACCTCCGCGAGCACCGACGCGTTGTACAGCACGAGGCCCGTGACGACCGCGTACAGCGGACGGTCGTCCGAACTGATGTCGGTGTAGTCGGCGTACAGGGCGTTCCCGAAGATCATCAGGATCAGCACGGGAATGGCCCGGAAGAACTCGACCACGACCCCGGCCGGTACGCGGATCCAGACGTGGTCCGAGAGCCGGGCTATGCCGAAGACGGCACCCAGCGGCAGCGCGATGACCATGGCCAGCGCCGCGGCCTTCAGCGTGTTCTGAAGCCCGGGCCAGATGTACGTGGAGTAGGCCTCGGTGCTGCCGCCGAGATACGGCTTCCACAGCACCCACTCCAGCTGGCCCTTGTCGGAGAGGGAGCTGAAGACCCACCAGAGGACGGCCGCGAACACGGCCAGGAAGCCCACCGTGTACAGGACGTTGCGCCGCTTGGCGCCGGGGCCCTGGGCGTCGTACAGGACCGAGGTCATCGCTTCACCGCCACCTTCTTGCCCACCCAGCCGAGGATCAGACCGGTCGGCAGTGTCAGGCAGCAGAAACCGAGGGCGATGACCGCGGAGATCGCCATCAGCTGGGCTTCCTTGTCGAGCATTTCCTTCATCACGTATGCCGCTTCCGCCACGCCGATCGCGGCAGCCACGGTCGTGTTCTTCGTCAGCGCGATCAGGACGTTGGCCAGCGGGCCGACCGCTGCCCGGAAGGCCTGCGGCAGGACGACCAGTCCCAGCACCTGAGTAAAGCTCAGACCGATGGCCCGGGCCGCCTCCGCCTGCCCGACCGGGACGGTGTTGATGCCGGAGCGCAGCGCCTCGCACACGAAGGCCGAGGTGTAGACGATCAGGCCGAGCACGGCCAGCCGGAAGTTGACCGTCTTGAAGTCGTCTCCGCCGCCGAGGGTGACGTTCAGCGTCTGGAAGAGGCCGAGCGAGGTGAACAGAATGATCACCGTGAGCGGGATGTTCCGCACGATGTTCACGTAGGCGGTCCCGAAACCGCGCATCAGCGGCACCGGGCTGACCCGCATGGCGGCCAGCAGGGTGCCCCAGATCAGGGAGCCCACGGCGGACAGCAAGGCCAGCTGCACCGTCGTCCAGAACGCTCCCAGCACGTCGTAATTGTCAACGAAGTCGAACACGATCTCCCGCGCTTCCGCGTGTAGGGATGCCCCCGGTGCGCCGCCGTCGGACGGCGCACCGGCGGGCACTGCCTCAGCTCTTGACGTCGCCGATCTTCGGGGCAGGCTCGTTCTTGTAGCCGGCCGGACCGAAGTTCTTGTCCACGGCCTTCTGCCAGGAACCGTCGGAGACCATCGACTCCAGCGCCTTGTTGATCTTGGCCTTGAGGTCGCTGCCCTTCTTGACGCCGATGCCGTAGTTCTCGTTCGTCATCTTGAGGCCGCCGAGCTTGAACTTGCCCTTGAACTGCGCCTGGGAGGCGTAACCGGCGAGGATCGAGTCGTCGGTGGTCAGGGCGTCGATGGCCTTGTTCTGCAGACCGGTGAGGCACGCGGAGTAGGTGGGGTACTCCTGGAGCTGCGCCTTGCGGGCCAGCTTGTCGTGGACGTTCTGCGCCGACGTGGAGCCGGTCACCGAACAGAGCTTCTTCTTGTTGAGGTCCGAAGGCGCCTTGATGCTGTTGTCGTCCGCGCGGACCAGCACGTCCTGGTGGGCGAGCAGGTACGGGCCGGCGAAGTCGACCAGCTTCTGGCGCTCCGGGGTGATCGAGTAGGAGGCGGCGATGAAGTCGACGTCACCGCGCTTCAGCATGGTCTCGCGGTCGGCGCTCTTCGACTCCTTCCACTCGATCTGGTCCGCGCTGTAGCCCAGCTTCTTGGCCACGTACGTCGCCACGTCGACGTCGAAGCCCGAGTAGCCCTGCGGGGTCTTCTGGCCGATGCCGGGCTGGTCGTACTTGATGCCGATGGTGATCTTGCTGCCGCCACCGCTGCCGGAGGAGCCGCTCTCCTTGTCCTTCTTGTTCTCGCCGCACGCCGTGGCGGCCACGGCGAGGGCGAGCACGACGGCCGAGGCGGCGGTGACCTTGCGGAGCTTCATGGTGAACATCCTTCGTGTGGTGAGGAGATACGGGCCCTCGGCCCGGGTGAACACGGAACGTGGGGCGCGACGGGCGTCGTCAGTGGTGCAGGATCTTCGACAGGAAGTCCTTGGCACGGTCACTGCGTGGATTGCTGAAGAACTGGTCGGGCGCAGCCTGTTCGACGATGCGGCCGTCCGCCATGAAGACCACTCGGTTTGCAGCCGATCGTGCGAAACCCATCTCATGGGTGACGACGACCATCGTCATGCCCTCCCGGGCGAGCTGCTGCATGACCTCGAGGACCTCGTTGATCATCTCGGGGTCGAGGGCCGAGGTCGGCTCGTCGAAGAGCATGACCTTCGGGCCCATCGCCAGCGCCCGGGCGATCGCCACGCGCTGCTGCTGGCCGCCGGAGAGCTGCGCGGGGTACTTGTCGGCCTGGGTGCCCACACCGACCCGGTCGAGCAGGGCGCGGGCCTTGTCCTCGGCCTGCTTCTTGTCGGTCTTGCGGACCTTGATCTGGCCCAGCATCACGTTCTCGAGCACGGTCTTGTGCGCGAAGAGGTTGAAGGACTGGAAGACCATCCCGACGTCCGCCCGCAACCGAGCCAGTTCCTTGCCCTCCTGGGGAAGGGGCTTGCCGTCGATCGCGATGGTGCCCGAGTCGATGGTCTCCAGCCGGTTGATGGTGCGGCACAGGGTGGACTTGCCGGACCCGGAGGGCCCGATGACCACGACGACCTCGCCGCGGGTGATCGTCAGATCGATGTCCTGGAGCACGTGCAACGCGCCGAAGTGCTTGTTGACGCTCTTCAGGACGACCAGTTCGCCGGTCGCGGCCACGTCTTCCTTGGCCACCGATACTTCGGTCATCGCTTTCAGGCTCCGTCCTCCTCGGTTTCGGAGGACAGTAGTGAGGCCGAATGACCTGCGTCATTACATCTGAGGGGAATCTGAGCATCACGATCCGATAGCAATCGGACACGTGTCGTAGCAGTTGTGACGGGTGTGCGTATCGGCCGGGTAACGGAAGTCGCGGGCAACCGGAACCCTCTTGACGCCGTCGTCGTCCATCAGCGTGACTGCCTTGGTGCACGCGCGCGTGCACGCGCTTTTCCACGGATTACTACACACAGAGACTACGACCGTTCGAACCGGAGGGGGCCGGGATGAGACTGCTGCTCGTCGAGGACGACAACCACGTCGCCGCCGCTCTGTCCGCGGTCCTCAAGCGGCACGGGTTCGACGTCACCCACGCGCGCAGCGGCGAGGAGGCCCTCCAGGCCCTCGTCCCGGAAGGCGCCGGCTTCGGCGTCGTCCTGCTCGACCTGGGCCTGCCGGACCAGGACGGTTACGAGGTCTGCGGCAAGATCCGCAAGCGCACCAGCATCCCGGTGATCATGGTCACCGCACGCTCCGACGTCCGCTCCCGCATCCACGGCCTCAACCTCGGCGCCGACGACTACGTGGTGAAGCCGTACGACACCGGGGAACTGCTCGCCCGGATCCACGCCGTCAGCCGGCGCACCGTCCACGAGGACGCCGGCCCGGGCGGCGAGAGCGCGCTGAGACTCGGTCCCGTGCACATCGAGCTGCCCACCCGCCAGGTCAGCGTGGACGGTTCGGTCGTCCAACTGACCCGCAAGGAGTTCGACCTCCTCGCCCTGCTCGCCCAGCGCCCCGGAGTGGTCTTCCGCCGGGAACAGATCATCAGCGAGGTGTGGCAGACGAGTTGGGAGGGCACGGGGCGCACCCTGGAAGTGCACGTCGCCTCCCTGCGCGCCAAGTTGCGCATGCCCGCGCTGATCGAGACCGTACGCGGCGTCGGCTACCGCCTCGTCGCCCCGGCCGCCTAGCGGGGACGGGTGCGCACCAGGCTCCTCCCGCTGCTCATCGTCCTGATGGCGGCCGTACTGCTCGCCCTCGGCTTCCCGCTCGCCCTCAGTGTGGCGGCGGCCGAGCAGCAGCGCGTGGTCGTCGACCGGATCGACGACACGGCCCGGTTCGCGGCGCTCGCCCAGTTCGTCACCGACGGGCCCAGCGGCTCCAGCCGTACGGGCGTCGACGAGCGCACCGAGACCCTGCGCCGCGAACTCGCCAGCTACTACGGTGTCTACGGCATCCGCGCGGGCGTCTTCTACCGCAACGGCTCGGCGATGGCCAACGCGCCCGACGACTGGATCCTGCCCGACCAGGGCGTGATGCGGGACGCGTTCCAGGAGGCCCTGCTCAGCCGGCGCAGCCACGACCCGAAGCAGGTGTGGCCCTGGCAGCGCACGCGTCTCGTCGTCGCCTCGCCGGTGATCCGGGACGGCGACGTCGTGGCGGTGGTGGTCACCGACTCGCCCACCGGAGCGATGCGCTCGCGGATCCTGCACGGCTGGCTGGTCATCGGCGCGGGCGAGATCGCCGCGATGCTGCTGGCCGTCGGCGCCGCACTGCGGCTGACCGGCTGGGTGCTCCTGCCCGTACGGGTCCTCGACGCCACCACCCATGACATCGCCACCGGACGCCTGAAGTCCCGGGTCGCGGTGGCCGGCGGGCCGCCGGAACTCAGACGGCTGGCCCGGTCGTTCAACGAGATGGCGGACAACGTCGAGGACGTGCTGGAGCAGCAGCGCGCCTTCGTCGCCGACGCCTCGCACCAGCTGCGCAACCCGCTCGCGGCGCTGCTGCTGCGCATCGAACTGCTCGCGCTCGAACTGCCCGAGGACAACGAGGAGATCGCCTCGGTCCGGACTGAGGGCAAGCGTCTCGCGCAGGTCCTCGACGACCTGCTCGACCTGGCGCTGGCCGAGCACGCCGAGGCGGACATCCGGCTCACGGACATCGGTCAGCTGGCCGCCGAGCGAGTGGCCGCCTGGGCACCGGCCGCCGAGGTGAAGGACGTCCGGCTGGTCGGCGACTGCCCGCCCGCCACCGGCTGGGCCGATCCGATCACGCTGTCCAGCGCGCTGGACGCGGTGATCGACAACGCGGTGAAGTTCAGCCCCGAGGGGGGCACGGTCGAGGTGACCGTCTCCTCCAACGGCGAGACCTCGACGGTCGTCGTCACGGACACCGGCCCCGGCCTCACCGACGAGGAACTCGCCCGCGTCGGCGACCGCTTCTGGCGCAGCGGCCGCCATCAGAACATCAAGGGCTCCGGCCTGGGCCTGTCGATCACCCGGGCCCTGCTCACGGCGTCCGGCGGCTCGATCGCGTACGCCCACCACGAGTCCCAGGGCCTGCGGGTGACGGTCACTGTGCCGAGGAACGGACCCGCGCACCGGGGCTGATCCGAAACCGCCGGGGCCTCGCCGAGCGGTACCACCAGGGCTTCGCCGACCGGTACCGCCAAAGCTTCACCGACCGGCAACGCTAGGGCTTCACCGACCGGTAATAGCGGCGCGCGCCCTCGTGCAGGGCCAGGGGGTCGGTGTAGATCGCCGTCCGCAGGTCGACGAGTTGGGCGGAGTGGACGTGGGCGCCTATGCCGTCACGGCTCTTGATCACGATGCGGGTGATCCATTCGGTGAGCCGGGGATCCATGTCCTTGCGGGTCATCAGCAGGTTGGACACCGCGATGGTCGCCACGGTGGAGCTCTGCCGCAGGGACGGATAGGCGGACTGGGGCATGTTGGTCGTCCGGTAGTAGCGGGCGACGTCCCCCTGGGCGTGCAGCCTGCCGACCACCGCGCCGTCGATCGGGATGAACCGGAAGGGGAACTTCTTGGCGAGCTCGACCAGGCCGTTGGTGGGCAGCCCGCCCGACCAGAAGAACGCGTCGATCTTGTCGTGCCGCAGCCGGTCGGGTCCGGTGTCGATGCCGTCGGACTCCGGGGTTATGTCCTTGGCGGGGTCGATGCCCGCGGCCTTGAGGACCCGGTCGGCGATCAGCCGGACACCCGAGTTGGGCAGCCCGATCGCCACCCGCTTGTGCCGCAGGTCCGCCACGGTCGTGATGTCCGAGCCGCGGGGCACGATCAGCTGCACGTAGTCGTCGTAGAGCCGCGCCACACCGCGCAGTTGCCGGGCGCCACTGCGGTGCTCCAGCTCGTACGTCTCCACCGCGTCGGCCGCCGCGATGGTGAAGTCGGCCTTCCCCGTGGCCACGCGCCGCACGTTCTGCTGCGAGCCGTCGCTCTCCAGCAGCTTCACCTTCAGACCCGGCATGTCCTTGCCGAACTCCTTGCGCAGCCGGTCCCCGTACTCCTGGTAGACGCCCCGGGACCCCCCGGTGCTGAAGGTGATCGTCCCGCTCGGCGGGGCCTCGCCCAGGGGCAGCAGCCACCACAGCAGCAGCCCGAGGACCACGAAGCCGGCGGCCGCGCCCTGGAGGGCCCGGCGCCTGCCGATACGGGGGAGGAGCTTGGACATGCGCGCGATCCTGCCAGCCGCCCGCGGTCCTGACCAGCGCGGGGCGAGCGACGGGGACTGTCAGTGGCGGCCGTTAGAGTCGCCGTATGAGCTCTTCGCCCGCCGACCTCGTCCGCGAATTCCACCGTGCCTTCGGCCTCGACGCCCGCACCGTGCCGGCGGAGGTGGCCCCCGAACTGGCCGCGCACCGAGGGGAACTGCTCGCCGAGGAGGCCGCGGAGGTCGCCGAGGTGTCGGTCACCGGCCCGCTCGACCGGCTCGCGCACGAACTGGCCGACGTGGTCTACGTGGCCTACGGCACGGCCCTGGTGCACGGGGTCGACCTCGACCAGGTGATCGCCGAGATCCACCGCGCCAACATGAGCAAACTGGGCCCCGACGGGCAGATAGCCCGCCGCGCCGACGGCAAGGTCCTCAAGGGCGAGCACTACCGGGCGCCGGACGTGTCGGCCGTCCTGCGCCGCCAGGGATGGGTCCCCGGCGGCGCCTGACCGGCTACGGGGCCCCGCGCGGCCCGCGGCCTCAGGCCGCGTCGCGCCACACCTTCACGTCCAAGGTCGCGTACGTCGTCCCGGACGAGCCCCGGTACGTCACCAACCCCACGTGCCCCGTCCCGCTGATGACGCACATCTGCTGGCCGACGGCCAGGTCCTTGACCCAGATGTAGCTCTTGTAGCCGGTCGCGGCCTTGCACGCGTCGAGGCCGCCCTGCCGGCCCGCGGGCAGCAGCGCGAGGGAGCTGCCGGAGTCGGTGCCGGGAGCGAGGACCGCGCCCGAGGAGTAGACGGCGTACGTCAGATCCTCGTCGGAGGTCCCGGTGTCGGCCTTGGCCCGCACCGGGGTGTCCGCCAGGTACAGGTCGTGGCTCGCGGTCATCCTTATCCCGGAGTAGGCGGTCGCGACAGGGGCCTTCGAGGCCGCGGGCCTGCCGGTCGCGGCGGTCGGGGGAGCCGAGGCCGCGGTCCGCGTGGGCGTCGCGGGTCCCGAAGGGCTGGGTGGCAGAGCGGACTTGCTGGGCTCGGGCTTCTTCGAGGCTCGGGTGGAGGGGGAGCCGGACGCCGACGGCGACGCCTCGGTGGCCGTGGCCGACCGCGACGCGGCCGCCTCCTGCACCCGGTCGGCGCCCTTGTCGTCCTCCCGGGGGACGAACAGCAGTGCGGCGGCCGCACCACCGGCGACGAGCGCGACGGCGGCTGCCGACAGCATCCAGACCCGGGCCCGGCGGCCCTTTCCGCCCGTGGGCCCGGAGGCGGTCTGCGGGGCGGTCTGCGCGGAGGCCGCCTCCTGCGACTGCGCCCAGGGAGCCGAAGCGTACGGATTCGGTGCGGCTCCCGGCTGCGTCACGAAGGGCCCGGGCAGCACGGTGGGGGACGGCGGGGTGGGGGAGTAGGCCGCTGCGGGACCGTAACCGCCCGGATCGCCGACGGGACCGTAACCGCCCGGGCCGCCGACGGGACCGTAACCGCCCGGGCCGCTCCCGGCGCCGTAGCCGCCGGAACCGCTCGCGGGCCCGAAACCGCCGGAACCCGCGGGCCCGAATCCCCCCGAACCCGCGGGCCCGGCACCGGCGGGGGCCTGCGCGCCCCCGGCCCCTCCCGGCCCCGCGTCCGCCCGGCCCTGACCGGCGCCTTCCACCCGGGCCGCGATCCCCGCCGCCAGGTCGCCCGGCAGCCACGCCCCGGACGTGAGCCGCGCATCGTCACCGCGATCGGCCTGGATCGTCTGAACGGCGCGGATGACGTCCTCCACGGAAGGCCGCTCGGCGGCGGGCTTGCGCAGACACCGCGCCACCAGCTCCCGTATCTCCTCCGGCACACGGCTGAGGTCGGGCTCCTCGTGCACCACCCGGTAGAGCACCGCGTGCGGGTCCCCGCCCCCGAAGGCGCCGGCGCCCGTCGCCGCGAACACGGCCGTCTGCCCCAGGGCGAACACGTCGGCGGAGGCGGCGGCCACCCCGCCGAGCACCTGCTCAGGCGCCATGTAGGCGACTGTGCCGAAGGCGGTGCCGCTCTGCGTCACCGACGTCGCGTCCGCGGCCCGGGCGACACCGAAGTCGATGACACGCGGGCCGTCGGCGGCGAGCAGCACGTTGGAGGGCTTGAGGTCACGGTGCACGATGCCCTCGCGGTGCACCGCCTGCAACGCCTCCGCGACACCGGCGAGCAGCCGCAGCACCGTGCCCACGGGCAGCGGCCCGTGGTCGCGGACCGCGTCGGCGAGGGACGGACCCGGCACATAGGCGGTCGCGCACCACGGCACGGCTCCCTCCGTGTCGCTGTCCACGACTGGAGCCGTATAGAGCCCGTGCACGCGGCCGGCCGCCGCCACCTCGGCCCGGAACCGCTTGCGGAACTCGGCGTTCTCCGCCAGCTCCGGCCGGATCACCTTGACCGCGACCGCTCGCCCGCCCGGCGTGTGCGAGAGGTACACCCGCCCCATCCCGCCCGACCCGAGCCGCGCCACCAGCCGGTACCCGCCGACGACCCGCGGATCACCGTCCTCCAGCGGCTCGAAACTCCCCGCACCGGCCCCGCCCTCGCTCAACACGCCTCACTCCAGCCCGAGAACCGCTCAGTGGCCCCATTGCATCACGCGTCTCCCGGGCAAATGGCCGGAGTGGCCGGAGACCGCGAAGGCGTTGCCGTGCCGTGAGCCGGCCGATCCCGCCGGCCGGCCGGCGCCTCGCAGCGGGGCCCGGGGCACTTCCGGGACCGCCTACCCTTGAGGAATGACCAGCAGCAGCGACCGGAGCCTCGCGGTGGACGTCCCCTCAGCCAAGACGTACGAAGTGCGCACCTACGGGTGCCAGATGAACGTCCACGACTCCGAGCGATTGTCCGGGCTGCTCGAAGAGGCCGGGTACGTGCGCGCGCCCGAGGGGTCCGACGGGGACGCGGACGTCGTGGTCTTCAACACGTGCGCGGTCCGGGAGAACGCCGACAACCGGCTGTACGGCAACCTGGGCCGGCTCGCGCCGAAGAAGACGCAGCGCCCCGGGATGCAGATCGCGGTCGGTGGATGTCTGGCGCAGAAGGACCGGGACACCATCGTGAAGAAGGCGCCCTGGGTGGACGTCGTCTTCGGCACGCACAACATCGGCAAGCTGCCGGTCCTGCTGGAACGCGCGCGCGTGCAGGAGGAGGCCCAGGTCGAGATCGCCGAGTCGCTGGAGGCCTTCCCCTCCACCCTGCCGACCCGGCGCGAGAGCGCGTACGCGGCCTGGGTGTCGATCTCCGTGGGCTGCAACAACACCTGCACCTTCTGCATCGTCCCCGCGCTGCGCGGCAAGGAGAAGGACCGCCGTCCCGGCGACATCCTCGCCGAGGTCGAGGCACTGGTCGCCGAGGGTGTCTCCGAGATCACGCTGCTCGGGCAGAACGTCAACGCCTACGGCTCCGACATCGGCGACCGCGAGGCCTTCAGCAAGCTGCTGCGGGCCTGCGGCACGATCGAGGGCCTGGAGCGCGTGCGCTTCACGTCCCCGCACCCGCGTGACTTCACCGACGACGTCATCGCCGCCATGGCCGAGACCCCGAACGTGATGCCACAGCTGCACATGCCGCTCCAGTCCGGTTCGGACACCGTCCTGAAGGCGATGCGCCGGTCGTACCGGCAGGACCGCTACCTCGGGATCATCGAGAAGGTGCGCGCCGCCATCCCGCACGCGGCGATCACCACCGACATCATCGTGGGCTTCCCCGGCGAGACCGAGGAGGACTTCGAGCAGACGCTGCACGTGGTGCGCGAGGCACGGTTCACGCAGGCGTTCACCTTCCAGTACTCCAAGCGGCCC
The DNA here is from genome assembly GCF_042894725.1 of Streptomyces sp. NPDC001480. NCBI lineage: Bacteria > Bacillati > Actinomycetota > Actinomycetes > Kitasatosporales > Streptomycetaceae > Streptomyces > Streptomyces sp. NPDC001480. Next base: position 47,849 of record NZ_JBIAVX010000004.1, read on the forward strand.
GGCACGCCCGCCGCGACCATGGACGGCCAGATCCCCAAGGAGGTCGTCCAGGCGCGCTACGAGCGTCTCGTCGCCCTCCAGGAGGAGATCTCCTGGGCGGAGAACAAGAAGCAGGTCGGCCGCACCCTGGAGCTGATGGTCGCCGAGGGTGAGGGCCGCAAGGACGGCGCCACCCACCGGCTCTCCGGCCGCGCCCCTGACAACCGGCTGGTCCACTTCACCAAGCCGGAGCAGGAGGTGCGCCCCGGCGACGTGGTCACGGTCGAGGTGACGTACGCCGCCCCGCACCACCTCCTCGCCGAGGGCCCCGTCCTCGCCGTGCGTCCCACGCGCGCGGGCGACGCCTGGGAGAAGCGCAACGCCGCGGAGGCCGCCAAGCCGGCGGGTGTGATGCTCGGGCTGCCGAAGATCGGCGTGCCGGCACCGCTGCCCGTGGCGACGAGCGGTTGCGGCTGCGACTGACGAGCCGTCGCGGTCGGGGCTGCGACTGAGGCCCGGGGCGGCGTTACCCTGCCGATCATGCTTGTCGCCGCCGCACTCTGCCCCTGTCCGCCGCTGCTCGTGCCGCAGGTCGCCGCGGGAGCCGCACCCGAGCTGGACGCGGCGCGTGCCGCGTGCGCGGACGCGCTCGGTGTGCTCGCCGCCGCCCGCACCGACCTGCTGGTAGTGGTCGGGCCCGCCGAGCGGAGCGGGCGCGGACCGCACCCGCAGGGCGCCCCGGGCTCCTTCCGCGGCTTCGGCGTGGACCTCGACGTACGGCTCGGCCCCAGCCGGGGGACGGCGTACGACCGTACGCTGCCGCCGTCGCTCGCCGTCGCCGGCTGGCTGCTGGAGCGCACGGGCTGGGCGGACGCGCCGATCGAGGGACTCGGCGTGGGGGAGCCCCTGGCCCCCGAGCGGTGTGTCGAGGCGGGCAGGGAGATCGGCGCGCGGCGGACGCGGGTGGGGCTGCTGGTGATGGGCGACGCCAGCGCCTGCCGCACGCTCAAGGCGCCGGGCTACCTGGACGAGCGTGCCGCGCCCTTCGACGCGGAGGTCGCGCGGGCACTGGGGTCGGCGGACGTGGCGGCGCTGAAGGCCCTGGATCCCGGCCTGGCGTACGAGCTCAAGGCGTCGGGCCGCGCCCCTTGGCAGGTCCTGGCGGGCGCGGCCGAGAACGCGGGCCTGACGGGAACGCTGTTGTACGAGGACGCGCCGTACGGCGTGGGGTACATGGTCGCGGCCTGGTCCTAGGGCCGGGCCCGGACCGGGCGGCGCGAACGGCGGACGGCCGGGAGCCGTCCCGCTCCGCGGCCGTCCGCCGATCGATGGATCGCTGCCGGTCAGGAAACCGGCGGCGGCACGTCCGGTCCCGTGCCGGGCCCGTCGTCGCTCGCCTGCGTACCGCCCTTGTGCGCGAACCGGTCCATGGCGCCCTTGGCCTTCCCGGTGCCGGCGTGGATCTTGTCGCTGTACTTGCCCTTGGTCCGCTCGTCCACGGCCTTCGCGGCCCTGTCGATGCCGTGCTCGATCTTGTCGATCGTGTCCCCGTGCTGGTGCGCGAAGTGCGACATCTTGTCCTTGGCCGGGGCGAGCCTGCTCTTCAGATTGTGCAAGAGACCCATTGATCCACCTTCCCTCGCGGGGCGGTCACGTACGGGCGCCGTCACCGGCCTCGTTGTCGGCGGCCACCTCGGCGGACTGCTGTTTGGGGATCTCGGTGGCCTCGGCGGCAGCCGCCTGGCCGGTCTCCCCGCCGTCGGAGGACGCGGCGTCCGTCGCCGTGGCCCCGCTCTCGGTCGTCCCACTCTCGGCCGCCGCCTCCTGCGGCGATCGCTCCGCCTCGGACCCGCCCGACCCCGCACCGGTCTGCGGCTCGGTGGCCGACGCCTCCTCCGTCGCCTTCGACCTCCGCAAAAGTCGCGCAAAAACACCCATATCTACTCCATACGTTACTCGTGCGGGCGAATCCCGCGTAGCCCGGTGCGCCCGTTTGCGCGACCCGGCTCACCGCCTCCGGTAAGCGGGCGGCAGGTATCTCGCAACGGGCAACGACCCCGGACCCGCGTCGTCACGTAACTCGTTCGAGGCGCGGCGGGGAGGTTTGCGAGACTGGTCCGGTGAGCAGTGCATCTCCCACCCCCCGCGTCATCGCCGTCGTCGGACCCACCGCGGCCGGAAAGTCCGATCTGGGCGTCTTCCTGGCCCGGCAGCTCGGCGGTGAGGTCGTCAACGCCGACTCCATGCAGCTCTACCGAGGGATGGACATCGGCACCGCCAAGCTGACGCCCGAGGAGCGCGACGGCGTCCCGCACCACCTGCTGGACATCTGGGACGTCACCGTCGCGGCGTCCGTCGCCGAGTACCAGAAGCTGGCGCGCGCCCGCATCGACGCACTGCTCGCCGAGGGACGCTGGCCCATCCTGGTCGGCGGCTCCGGTCTGTACATCCGGGGAGCGGTCGACAACCTCGAGTTCCCGGGCACCGACCCCGAGGTCCGCGCCCGCCTGGAGGACGAGCTCGCGCTGCGCGGATCCGGCGCGCTGCACGCCCGGCTGGCCGCCGCCGATCCCGAGGCCGCACGCGCGATCCTGCCCGGCAACGGCCGTCGCATCGTCCGGGCCCTGGAGGTGATCGAGATCACCGGCCAGCCCTTCACCGCCAACCTCCCCGGTCACGACTCCGTCTACGACACCATCCAGATCGGTGTCGACGTGGCCCGCCCCGAGCTCGACGAGCGCATCGCGGGCCGGGTCGACCGCATGTGGGAGGCGGGGCTCGTGGACGAAGTGCGCGCACTGGAGGCGCGGGGCCTGCGCCAGGGGCGTACGGCGTCGCGTGCGCTCGGCTACCAGCAGATCCTCGCGGCGCTCGCCGGGGAGTGCACCGAGGACGAGGCCCGGGCCGAGACCGTACGCGCCACCAAACGCTTCGCGCGCCGCCAGGATTCATGGTTCAGGCGCGACCCCCGGGTGCAGTGGTTGAGTGGGGCCGCCGCGGACCGCAAGGAACTTCCCCAGCTCGCCCTGGCGTTGGTCGAACGACCGGTCACAGCCTGATCACGTGATGGCATCGGGATGCGCCGCCGGTCATCCCGGCCTCCGACGCCGTGCCATCATCGAGCTTCGATCGACCAAGTGGAGTCCTAGTTGGGAGGGCGCGTGGCGATGGAGGCCGGCCCTCGCGACACCGCACGAAGCACCGAGTACGTCACCACCGACGGCGGCGAACCGGAACAGGGCGAGGACCGACTCAGCCCCGACGGACCGGACGAGACGCCGGACGGTGTGACCGCCGACGGCCCCGAGCCCGAGGAGATGTTCGCGGGCGGCCCGGAGGTCGAGGTCGAGCTGCGTCCGCAGCGCCGGCTGCGCATCTGGCAGCTCGCGCCCATCGTGGGCCTGGCCGCGGGCGGCTCCCTGATGTTCGCCTTCCCACTGGCCTTCGACTTCGGCGACAGCGGCGCCGTCATCGCCATGCTGGGGCTGCTGATCTGCTCCTGCGCCGCGGGCTGGGGCATGATGGCCGCGCGCCGCGTCGGCTACACCTGGCCGGGCCTGCCGGCACGTGGCTCGGGCCGCCGCGCCGACTGGCGGGTCGTGCTCGGGTACGTGCTGCTGGTGGCCGTGGTGGCGGTACTCGCCGTGTGGCGCGTGGCAAGGCTTCGCTGAGGCGCTCCGACGAGGGGCGCGGGTCCGGTGTCGACATGCGGCTCGGCCGCGCGGGCGCGACCAGCCGCACACGGCCCGCACCGTTCCTGTCGGTGCACCGCTCCATGGGCCCACCAGCGGAGCGCTCCCGTACGATCGAGGAATGAGCACGCGGATCGCCTTCCTCAAGGGTCACGGCACGGAGAACGACTTCGTGATCGTCCCGGACCCCGAGAACGCCCTCGACCTGACCCCGGCCGCCGTGGCCGCCCTGTGCGACCGCCGCGCCGGCATCGGTGCCGACGGCGTGCTGCACGTCGTGCGGTCCGCCGCCCACCCGGAGGCCAGGGACATGGCGGGCGAGGCGGAGTGGTTCATGGACTACCGCAATGGCGACGGCTCGATCGCGGAGATGTGCGGCAACGGAGTGCGGGTGTTCGCGCGCTACCTCCAGCACGCCGGGCACGTGGCCGAAGGGGACACCTCGATCGCCACGCGCGGGGGCGTGAAGACCGTCCACATCGCCAAGGACGGGGACGTCACCGTCGGCATGGGCAGCGCGCGCCTGCCCGAAGGAGACGTCACGGTGAGCGTCGGCGAGCGCAGCTGGCCCGCACGCAACGTGAACATGGGCAACCCGCACGCGGTTGCCTTCGTCGACGACCTCGCGCACGCCGGTGACCTGCTCGCACCGCCGCCCTTCAGCCCGGCCGCCGCCTACCCGGACGGGGTGAACGTCGAGTTCGTGGTCGACCGCGGCCCGCGCCACGTCGCGATGCGCGTGCACGAGCGCGGTTCCGGCGAGACCCGCTCCTGCGGCACCGGCGCGTGCGCCGTCGCTGTGGCGGCCGCGCGCCGGGACGGCGCCGACCCGGCCGTCACCGGCACCCTGGCGACCTACACGGTCGACGTACCCGGCGGGCGACTGGTGATCACCGAGCGGCCGGACGGCCAGATCGAGATGACCGGACCCGCCGTGATCGTCGCCGAGGGCGAGATCGACGCCGAATGGCTGGAAAACGCGGTCCGTTGACCATATGAATCGTGGTCCCGACCGGCCCCGGACATCCGATTCCAGCTTTCCGGTGGCCGGTTCAATTCGAAACGACGGCTGGTCGACGACCGTGTGGCGGAAAACCGTAAACCTCTCAGCCGTCGCACGAATGGGTGATCCGTTTCACGCTCGGCGAGAGGCGGTCGGTCGGGCGTGGTGGGCTCGGTAGCATCAAGCACCGGCACGGACGGGGGAACGTCGCCATCCCTGAGCCGTGTATGCCCTGGGGGCCCGTCCGCCGGTCCACGAGCCGGAGGTGCCCATGAGTGCGGAGGCCACGAACCCTGCGAGCCCTGGCCCTGTAGCCCCTACAGTGCCCCGCAGGAAGGCCCGCCCCCGGATCGACCTGCGCAGACTCGGCCGGGCCGCGCTGCTCGGCCCCGGCGCCCGTGACAGGCTGCCCGACGCCATCGGCCACGTGGTGGAGGCGCACCGCGCCCACTACCCCGACGCCGGCCTCGAACCCCTGCGCCGCGCCTATGTCCTGGCCGAGTCCTCGCATCGCGGCCAGATGCGCAAGAGCGGCGAGCCGTACATCACGCACCCGCTCGCCGTGACCCTGATCCTCGCCGAGCTCGGCGCCGAGACCACGACCCTGACGGCATCTCTGCTCCACGACACCGTCGAGGACACCGATGTGACCCTGGATCAGGTGCGGGAACAGTTCGGCGAGGAGGTTCGTTATCTCGTCGACGGGGTCACGAAGCTCGAAAAGGTCGAGTACGGGGCCGCCGCCGAATCCGAGACCTTCCGCAAGATGCTGGTCGCGACCGGCAACGACGTCCGCGTGATGTCGATCAAACTCGCCGACCGGCTCCACAACATGCGCACCTTGGGCGTGATGCGCCCCGAGAAGCAGGCGCGCATCGCCAAGGTGACCAGGGACGTCCTGATCCCGCTCGCCGAGCGTCTCGGTGTCCAGGCCCTCAAGACCGAGATGGAGGACCTCGTCTTCGCGATCCTCCACCCCGAGGAGCACGCACACACGCGCGGGATGATCGCCGACAACGCGAGCCGTCCCGACGACCCCCTCGCGGAGGTCGCCGACGAGGCCCGCGCGGTCCTGCGCGAAGCCGGGATCCAGGCGGAAGTCCTCATCCGCCCCCGGCACTTCGTCTCCGTCCACCGCGTCGCACGCAAGCGCGGGCAGCTGCGCGGCGCCGACTTCGGCCGGCTGCTGGTGCTGGTCAACGAGGACGCGGACTGCTACGGGGTGCTGGGCGAGCTGCACACCTGCATGACCCCTGTCGTCTCGGAGTTCAAGGACTTCATCGCCGTACCGAAGTTCAACCTGTACCAGTCGCTGCACACCGCCGTCGCACGCGCGGACGGGCAGGTCGTCGAAGTCCTCATCCGCACCCACCAGATGCACAAGGTCGCCGAGGCCGGGGTCATCGCGCTCGGCAACCCGTACGCGCCTCCTTCGGAGGAGCAGGCCGCGGGCGACGAGCGCGTCGACCCCACCCGCCCCGGATGGCTCTCCCGCCTCCTCGACTGGCAGCAGGCGGCACCCGACCCCGACACCTTCTGGTCCACCCTGCGCGAGGACCTCGCCCAGGACCGCGAGATCACCGTCTTTCGGCCCGACGGCGGCACGCTGGGCCTGCCCGAGGGCGCCACCTGCGTGGACGCCGCCTACGCGCAGTACGGCGAGGACGCGCACGCCTGCATCGGCGCGCGCGTCAACGGTCGGCTGGCGACCCTGAGCACGGTGCTCGGAGACGGCGACACCGTTCAGCTCCTCATGGGCCAGGACCCCGCCTCCGAGCCGTCCCGGAAATGGCTGGACCACGCCCACACCCCGGCCGCCCGCATCGCCATCCAGCGGTGGCTGGCCGCCCACCCGGAGGGCGGCGACGCGGCGGCGCGGGAGGCCGGCGAGGGCCGCTGGAGCGGTGTGGAGACCCCCGGCGGGGCGGACGGCACCACGGGCCAGCACTCCGAAGCGGCGGCCGACCGGGATTCCCGTCCCGGGACCGGTCCCACCGTCGACGTTTCCGCCCTCCGCCCCGCGGCGGCCAGCGTCGTCGTGGACCGGCCCGGGGCGACCGTCCGGCTCGCCGGGTGCTGTACGCCCGTACCGCCCGACGAGGTCACCGGGTTCGTCGTACGCGGCGGCGTGGTGACCGTGCACCGCGTGGAATGCGCCGGAGTGGCGCGCATGAAGAGCGCCGGGCGCGCGGAGGTCGGCGTGCGCTGGGGTGACACCACCGAGTGCCGGGTCACGCTGGTCGCCGAATCGTTCGGCCGCCCCCATCTGCTCGCCGACCTCACCGAGGCGATCGCCCTCGAAGGCGCCGAGATCGTCTCCGCCACCGTCGCCCCGCCGAGCCAGCAGCGCGTCCGCCACACGTACACCCTCCAGCTCCCCGACGCGGCCCACCTCCCGGCCCTCATGCGCGCGATGCGGAACGTGCCGGGCGTGTACGACGTCGGCCGAGCGCAGCACCAGGGACCCGATTCCTGAGTCACGCGTCCCGGCAACCCGGCGGCCCCCGTTCGGGTGGGCCGGTCGCGCGCCGTCGCGGCGGGGCGGGCGCGTGCTGGTAGCCGTGGTCCATGCTGCTCACGCCCCGCATGCCGGACCGGCGACCCGGCGCCGCCAGTGCCCGACCCGCCCCCCGCCGCCGCAGGAGGGCCGCCGTCCTCCTCGCCTCCGCGGTCTCCGCCTGTCTCCTCGCCGCGAGCGCTCCCGCCGTCCCGCTGGGCGTCGGCGACCGGCTCTACCCGTACCTGGGCAACCCCGGATACGACGTGGCGTCGTACGACCTCTCCTTCACCTATCCCGGCGACAACGACAAGCCCCTCCAGGCCGTCACCACGATCCACGCCTGGACGACCGCCCCGCTGGAGCGGCTCAACCTCGACTTCGCGCACGGCACCGTCGAGTCCGTCCAGGTCGACGGCAGGCCCGCGGCCTTCACCGGCGCCGGCGACGACCTGGTGGTCACACCAGGGACGCCGCTGGCCGGGGGCAGCTGGACGCGGATCACCGTGCGGCACACCAGCGACCCCAGAGCCGTCCAGGACCGGGACGGCGGCTGGGTGCGGACCGCCGACGGGCTGGTCATGGCCAACCAGGCCGACGCCGCGCACCTGGTGTTCCCGTGCAGCGACCACCCCTCCGACAAGGCGATGTTCACCATCCGGGTCACCGCGCCCAACGGCTACACGGCCGTCGCCAACGGCATTCCGGCCGGCGTGACCAGGGCCGGCGGTTCCACCACCTGGACGTACCGGACCCAGCACCCCATGGCCACCGAACTCGCACAGGTGTCCATCGGCCGTTCCGCGGTGCTGCACCGCACCGGACCGCACGCCCTGCCGGTGCGCGACGTGGTCCCCGCCGCCGACCGCAAGACACTCGAACCCTGGCTCGCGAAGACCCCGGATCAGATCGCCTGGCTGGAGAGCAAGATCGGTCCCTATCCCTTCGAGACGTACGGCGTGCTCATGGCCAAGGCCGCCACCGGCTTCGAACTGGAGACACAGACCCTCTCCCTCTTCGAGAAGGACCTGTTCACCGATCCCGCCTACCCCAGGTGGTACGTCGAGTCGATCATGGTGCACGAGCTGTCCCACCAGTGGTTCGGCGACAGTGTGAGCCCTCGAACCTGGTCCGACGTATGGCTCAACGAGGGACACGCCACCTGGTACGAGGCCCTCTACGCGGAGGAGAAGGCGCACAAGCCCATGGTCGACCGCATGAAGGCGGCCTACGGTGCCTCCGACCGCTGGCGCGCCTCCGGTGGCCCGCCGGCGCTGCCCAAGCCGCCCGAGCCCGGCCAGAAGATCGGCATCTTCCGGCCCAACGTGTACGACGGAGCCGCGCTGGTCCTCTATGCCCTCCGCCAGGAGATCGGCCGCCCCGCATTCGAACGCCTGGAGCGGGTCTGGGTGAGTCAGCACCGCGACGGCACGGCGACCACCGCCGACTTCACCCGGCTCGCCGCCGACCTCGCCGGCCGTGACCTGACCGGCTTCTTCCAGGCCTGGCTGTACGGCGAGAAGACCCCGCCCATGCCCGGTCACCCGGACTGGAAGGCGGCGGCGCCGCAGCGGGTGGCGAAGAAATAGCGGGGCGCCCCCGCACCCGCCGGGAATAAGGCGGTGACGAGACGGGCCGTGCCGTGCGACCATCTTCGGGTCGGCGCGGCACGGTCACGGGAATCTCCCGGGGTACTCGTGCGTTGTCGAAAGTGACGGACGGGGCCGCCAGCGCACCGTCGCCGTCCACCGGATTCCCTCATCGACGTAAGGATCAAATGACCTCCTCTTCTTCCCCTTCCCAGGACACCAAGCGCTTCGCGCACGCCTATCCCGAAGGTCTTCGGGCCGATGCCCTGATGGAAGAGGACGTCGCCTGGAGCCACGAGATCGACGGAGAGCGGGACGGCGACCAGCTCGACCGCTCCGAGCGCGCGGCCCTGCGCCGCGTCGTGGGTCTCTCCACCGAACTCGAGGACGTCACCGAGGTCGAGTACCGCCAGCTCCGCCTGGAGCGGGTCGTCCTCGTCGGGGTGTGGACCACCGGAACCGCCCAGGACGCCGACAACTCCCTCGCGGAGCTCGCCGCCCTCGCGGAGACCGCCGGTGCGGTCGTGCTCGACGGCGTCATCCAGCGCCGGGACAAGCCCGACGCGGCCACCTACATCGGCTCCGGCAAGGCCGCCGAGCTGCGTGACATCGTCCTCGAAACGGGCGCGGACACCGTCATCTGCGACGGTGAGCTGAGCCCCGGCCAGCTGATCCAGCTGGAGGACGTCGTCAAGGTCAAGGTCATCGACCGTACGGCCCTGATCCTGGACATCTTCGCCCAGCACGCCAAGTCCCGGGAGGGCAAGGCGCAGGTCGCGCTCGCGCAGATGCAGTACATGCTGCCGCGGCTGCGAGGCTGGGGTCAGTCGCTGTCCCGGCAGATGGGTGGCGGTCGCGGCGGCCTCGCCACGCGCGGTCCCGGTGAGACCAAGATCGAGACGGACCGGCGCCGGATCCGCGAGAAGATGGCGAAGATGCGCCGGGAGATCGCGGAGATGAAGACCGGCCGCGAGGTCAAGCGCCAGGAGCGCCGGCGCAACAAGGTGCCGTCCGTCGCCATCGCGGGCTACACCAACGCCGGTAAGTCCTCCCTGCTCAACCGTCTCACGGGCGCGGGCGTGCTGGTCGAGAACGCCCTGTTCGCGACCCTCGACCCGACCGTGCGCCGGGCCGAGACCCCGAGCGGGCGCGTGTACACCCTGGCCGACACGGTCGGCTTTGTCCGGCATCTGCCGCACCACCTGGTCGAGGCGTTCCGCTCCACCATGGAGGAGGTCGGCGACTCCGACCTGATCCTGCACGTCGTGGACGGTTCGCACCCGAACCCGGAGGAGCAGCTGGCCGCCGTGCGCGAGGTGATCCGGGACGTCGGCGCCACCGACGTGCCCGAGATCGTCGTGATCAACAAGGCGGACGCGGCCGATCCGCTGACCCTCCAGCGGCTCATGCGGATCGAGAAGCGCTCCATCGCCGTCTCGGCCCGCACCGGCCGGGGCCTGACCGAGCTGCTGGCGTTGATCGACAACGAGCTGCCCAGGCCGTCCGTCGAGATCGAGGCGCTGGTGCCGTACACGCACGGCAAACTGGTCGCCCGTGCCCACACCGAGGGCGAGGTGATCTCCGAAGAGCACACCGCGGAGGGCACCCTGCTCAAGGTGCGGGTGCACGAGGAACTGGCGTCGGACCTCGCGCCCTACTCACCCGCCCCCGCGCTCTGACGCACCACCGCTTCGACGCACAACAGCTTCGACGCACAACAGTGAAGGCCCGCCCCCGCTTGCCGCGGGGGCGGGCCTTTCGCGCACCGGCGTCAGGCCGGCCCGCTGAGCCCTACCGGCCCGCGAACTGCTTGCTGACCTTGCTGTACACGCCCTCGGCCACGTCACCCAGCCGCGGACCCGCCAGCCAGCCCGAGGACACCGGGCCGATGGAGGTGTTGGAGACCAGCGCCGGCTTGCCGTCCGAGCCCGTCTCCACCCAGCCGCCGCCGGACGAACCACCCGTCATCGTGCACCCGATGCGGTACATCGTCGGGTCCGACTTCTGGATCGACAGCCGTCCCGGCTTGTCCTGGCACTGGTACGCGAGCCGGCCGTCGTACGGCGCCGCCGCCGGGTAGCCGGTCGCCGTGATGCTCTGCACCTTCGGCACCGCCGGCGCGTTGAAGTTCACCGGGAGCGCCGAACCGACCGTCTCCTCCAGCGACTTGCCGCCGTTGCCCTGTTCCGGAGTGACGTGGATGACGGCGAAGTCGTACGAAGCGCCGTTCCCGCCGGTCTCACCGCCCTGCGCGATCCACTGCTGGGAGGTCTGCGCCGCATCGGCCCACCACACCCCGTACGGCGCGACCTGGTCCCTGCCGGCGCTCTCCAACTGCTTGGCCGTCATGCCGGTGTTGTTGTACGACGGCACAAAGGCGATGTTGCGGTACCAGCCGCCGTTCTTGCCGGCGTGCACACAGTGGCCCGCCGTCCAGATGAGGTTGGACTTGCCCGGGTGCGCCGGGTCCTCCACGACCGTGGCCGAGCACACCATCGTGCCCTCGGGGGAGTCGAAGAAGACCTTGCCGGCCGTGGCCGCGTTGGCGTGGTACGGCGCCCGCACCGCCTGTGCCTTGACCGGAGCCGGCGTCGGATCCGTCACGCCCTGGTCACCGGAGATGTCGTTGTCGTCGACACCCTTGTCCGGGTCGTTGGCGTCCCGCATGCGGTCCGGGTCCCACAGGCCCTTGATGATCGGGTTGATGAAGTCGTTGGCCTCGCGCAGCCAGTCGTCCTTGTTCCAGTTCTTCCAGGCGCCGTGCTTCCACTTGTCGATGTCGATCCCGTGCTCTTTGAGCCTGTTCTTGATGTCGTCCGGGATCTTGATCTTTCCGTCGCCGCTGGTCGCGACGGCGGTCGGCTTGCTGTCGGCGTTGTCGTCACCGTTGCAGGCGGTGGCGGTCAGCGCGAGCGCCGAGGCGAGGGCGACGGCCGCCAGCACGGGGGAGGTTCTGCGGGGCCCGCCCCTCCCTCGTCGGACGGTGGACGACGGCCGTATGGATCGCATGGTCTTGACTCCCCCTGCTGTAAAGGAACTCGGCGCTGTGCCCGCGTGACGCGGCGGAACTCATGGGGAGTTCACGCCGGTCTCACGGACGTCTGGGAACGGCATCACACACTATGCGCTCGCTGTGGGGGACTTCCGACGGAACGGCAACGGTTCCGTCACGGTAAGGATCTTGAAGCAACCCGTAACCGGGGGGCCGGTCGGAGGTTGGTAGCGGTGGGGGGCCTGCTGCCTGTGCGCGGTCCCCTTGAGGGAGCAAGTCGCCTCTGGACAGCGGGAGGACAAGGCCGTGGCCGTGACGGAATCGGTGTCCGGGGGAGCGTGCGGAGCGCACGAGGGGATCCTGCGGCGTCAGTCGGCGCGCGAGTCCGCGGCGCGCACCTACGCCCGCGCCCTCCCCATCGTGCCGGTCCGGGCGCGCGGCCTGACCATCGAGGGCGCCGACGGCCGCCGCTACCTGGACTGCCTCTCCGGTGCGGGAACCCTCGCCCTCGGCCACAACCACCCGGTCGTCCTGGAAGCGATCCGCAAGGTCCTCGACTCGGGCGCCCCGCTGTCCGTCCTCGACCTGGCTACCCCGGTCAAGGACGCCTTCATCACCGAGCTGTTCCACACCCTGCCGCCCGGTCTCGCGGACCGGGCCCGCGTGCAGTTCTGCGGCCCCGCGGGTACGGACGCCGTGGAGGCCGCGTTCAAGCTGGTGCGCGCCGCGACCGGCCGCTCCGGCATGCTGGCCTTCACCGGCGCCTACCACGGCATGACCGCCGGCGCCTTGGCCGCGTCCGGGGGCGCCTGCGACGTACGGGTCGCCCGCCTGCCCTATCCGCAGGACTACCGCTGCCCGTTCGGCGTGGGCGGCCCGCGCGGCGCCGAACTCGCCGCACGCTGGACCGAATCCGTCCTCGACGACCCCAAGTCGGGCGTGCCACTGCCCGCCGGGATGATCCTCGAACCGGTCCAGGGCGAGGGCGGAGTGATTCCCGCCCCGGACGACTGGATGCGGCGCATGCGGCAGATCACGGCCACCCGGTCCGTCCCGCTGATCGCCGACGAGGTCCAGACGGGAGTCGGACGGACGGGCACCTTCTGGGCGGTGGAGCACAGCGGTGTCACGCCCGACGTGATGGTCCTCTCCAAGGCCATCGGCGGCAGCCTTCCCCTCGCCGTGATCATCTACCGCGACGACCTCGACGTGTGGGAACCGGGCGCCCACGCGGGCACCTTCCGCGGCAACCAGCTCGCCATGGCCGCGGGCACGGCCACACTCGCCCACGTCCGCGAGAACCGACTCGCCGAACGCGCCGCCGTGCTCGGCTCGCGCATGCTGTCCCAACTGCGCTACTTCAAGCAGGAGTTCTCCTGCGTCGGTGATGTGCGGGGCCGGGGGCTGATGATCGGCGTCGAAGTGGTGGATCCGGAAGGAGAGGGTCAGGCGGGCGTGCGGGCGGGCGGAGCGACGGACGCGTACGGGCAGGGCGAAGTCCCTCCGGTGCCGGGCCCGGGTCCCGGTCCGGCAGGCGGTCCGACAGAGCCTGCCGCCGGACCACGGAGTCCCGGCAGCCCGCGCCCCGCAGCCCCCGAGCTCGCCGCCGCCGTCCAGCGAGAGTGCCTGCGCCGCGGCCTGATCGTCGAACTCGGCGGCCGTCACTCCAGCGTCGTACGACTCCTGCCGCCCCTGACGATCAGCGACGAGCAGGCCGCCGCCGTACTCGACCGCCTCGCCGACGCGGTCGCGGCCGTGTCCCGCGGACTCTCCCGTACCGCCGGAGCCGCCAGGACCCGGACCTGAGGCACACCCCTCCGCCCACCGCGCCGCCGAGCGCCCCCCTCGCACTAACCCCGGAGGACCAGACTTGAACGCCACCCCGGCACCGAACGGCCGTGCCCACGTCCCCCACCCCCATGCCCACCGCCTCCCTTCTCCACCCGTACCACCCCCAGCCGAACCGGCCGCCGAATCGGTGCCCCCTCTGACATCGCGATCACCGGAAACCGAACCGGCGCGCGTCGTCACCGCCGATCCTCCGGACCACCCCGATCACCCCGATCTTCTGGACCACCCCGACCCGCACACCGCCGCGCAGGCCGCCGCCGTGGAAAACCTGCTCCGCTGCTGGGTACGCGAGACGGACCACTTGGCACCGGACACCGGCGCTCTGCGCATCCCGTTCCCCGCCAGCGGCACCGCTGTGATCACCCAGGTCCACCACTGGTCCCCGACCGGCTGGCACCGCTTCGGACCGCCCCGGTTCGCCGACGCCCCCGAGAGCGCCCCACCGCTCGACGCGGTGACGCTCGCGGCCCTGATCAGCCGGGAGACACACGGGCGAACCGACGGCACCGACGCGGGCCCGGACGCCCTGGCCGCCGACGGCGGTGACCTCGTCGCACGCGTGGCAGACTCCCTCCGCCGCACCGTCACCTTCATCAGCGACCGGCAGGCACGCCCCGCCGACGGCCCCGACCGCTTCCTGGCCGCCGAACAGGCGCTGCTGCTCGGCCACCCTTTCCACCCGACCCCGAAGAGCCGTGAGGGCCTGACCGACTCCGAAGCACTCCTCTACTCACCCGAACTACGCGGCTCCTTCCCCCTGTACTGGATCGCCGTCGACCCCTCGCTGCTCGCAACCGACTCGGCCTGGACCGAAAGCGGCCGACCGGTGCCGGCCCACCGGCTCACGTCCCGGCTCGTCGGCCAGGGGCTGCCCCTGCCCGACGGATACGCCGCCCTGCCCGTGCACCCCTGGCAGTGGCGCGAGGTCCGACACCGCGACTCGACCGCGGCCCTCCTCGACGCCGGCCTGCTCAGACCGCTCGGCACCCACGGATCCCCCTGGCACCCCACCTCCTCCGTACGGACCGTCCACCAGTCCGGCGCCGCCGCCATGCTCAAGCTGTCCCTCGGCCTGCGGATCACCAACTCCCGCCGCGAGAACCTCCGCAAGGAACTCCACCGCGGCGTCGAGGTGCACCGCCTGCTGCGCGGCGGCCTGTCCCGGCAATGGCAGGCCGCTCACCCGGGCTTCGACATCGTCCGCGACCCGGCATGGCTGGCCGTCGACGACCCGCACGGCCGGCCCGTGCCCGGGCTCGACGTGGTGATCCGGCACAACCCGTTCACCCCGTCCGACGACGTCTCCTGCGTCGCCGGACTCGTCTCACCCCGGCCCGACGCCCACCCGGCCACCGGCGACGACCCCTCGAGCGCCGGGACGCGGCCCCTCCGCTCCCGGCTGGCCGTTGTCGTCACACGGCTCGCCGAGCGCACGGGCCGCCCCCGTAGCGCCGTCGCCGCCGAGTGGTTCCTGCGCTACCTGGAGCAGGTCGTGCGGCCCGTCCTGTGGCTGGACAGCGAGGCGGGCATCGCCCTCGAGGCCCACCAGCAGAACACCTTGCTCCTCCTGGACGGCGACGGCTGGCCGGCGGGCGGCCGCTACCGCGACAACCAGGGCTACTACTTCCGCGAGTCCCGGCGCGCCGAACTCGACGCGCGCCTGCCCGGAATCGGCGTGCACAGCGACACCTTCGTCTCCGACGAGGTCACCGACGAACGCTTCGCGTACTACCTCGCCATCAACAACGTACTCGGCCTCATCGGCGCCTTCGGATCACAGCACCTCTCGGACGAACACCTGCTGCTCGCCGCCTTCCGCCGGTTCCTTGCCGACGTGGCCTCCGGCCCCGCCCCACTGCGAACCGCCCTGCCGGCCCTTCTGCTCGACTCGCCCGTCCTGCGCTGCAAGGCCAACCTGCTGACCCGGCTGCACGGCCTCGACGAGCTGGTCGGCCCGGTCGACACCCAGTCCGTCTACGTCACCATCGCCAACCCCCTCCACCCCTGAACCCACAGCACGACAGCAGGACAGCACCGACTTCATCCACAACCGAGGAACATGACCCACCCCGTCTCCTGAGAGGAGCGCGCCGTGCCTCCCATCGACGCGAGCACCGACGCCGGACCCGTTCCCGCACCCGTCCACCACCCGGACTGCGCGGATCCGGGCGGCGACGGCGAGGACACACTGGAGCTGCGGCTGCCCGACGAATTCGTCACTCTCTTCACCGCGGAGACGGCCGGCACCGCACCCTGCGGTGGCTGTGCGCCTGCCGGAGGGCACGCACTCGGCGGCACAATGCAGACCGGCGCGCAGTCCGCGTCCACCGACGACCTGCTCGACGGAGCCGGAGGCTGGGGCCCCGTCGCCACACCCGTAGGCACGTTCGAGCTGGCCCGGGTCCGAGTCGAGCGTGACCTGCCGCTCATCAGCCGCTGGATGAACGATCCCGCCGTCTCCGCGTTCTGGGGGCTGGCCGGTTCCCCCACGCGGACCGAGGAACACGTGCGCGCCCAACTGGACGGCGACGGACGCAGCGTCCCCTGCGTCGGGATGCTGGACGGCACCCCGATGAGCTACTGGGAGGTGTACCGGGCCGACCTGGACCCGCTGGCCCGCCACTACCCGGCCCGCCCGCACGACACCGGGATCCATCTCCTCATCGGCGCGGTCGCCGACCGCGGGCAGGGCCTCGGCTCGGCCCTGCTCAGATCGGTCGCCGACCTGGTCCTGGACCACCGTCCGGCCTGCGCTCGCGTCGTCGCGGAACCCGACCTTCGCAACACCCCCTCCGTTGCCGCTTTCCTGAGCGCCGGTTTCCGGTTCGGCGCCGAGGTCGACCTGCCCGCCAAGCGGGCCGCCCTCATGCTCCGGGACCGGACCCTGCGCCATCTGATGTAGCACTGCGTGATGACGCCGTCACAGGTGGAACGAAGCCCGAGCCGACCCGGTTCCCAGCCGGCCGGACGAATTGGAAATTTCTTGATCCCGCCCCGCGTCCCCGCGTTCCCACCCCCGGTTCCGGACTTGATCGCCCGATTGTCAGCGCTGGGCCGTAGGGTTGACGCGCTATGACGAAGTCCTCTCTCCCCGAACTCCTGCACGCGGCTGTCGCAGCCGTCGGCGGCACGGAGCGCCCCGGCCAGGTCACCATGGCCGAAGCGGTCGCCGAAGCGATCGACGACGGATCCCACCTGCTGGTCCAGGCCGGCACCGGCACCGGAAAGTCGCTGGGCT
This sequence comes from Streptomyces sp. NPDC001480, assembly GCF_042894725.1. Classification (NCBI taxonomy): domain Bacteria; kingdom Bacillati; phylum Actinomycetota; class Actinomycetes; order Kitasatosporales; family Streptomycetaceae; genus Streptomyces; species Streptomyces sp. NPDC001480. The sequence goes on from NZ_JBIAVX010000004.1 coordinate 64,690, forward strand.
ACCTCGTGCCGGCGCTCGCGCACGGGGAGCGCGTCGTCGTGGCGACCGCCACCCTGGCCCTGCAACGCCAGCTCGTGGAGCGCGACCTGCCACGCACGGTGGATGCGCTGCACCCGCTGCTGCGCCGCCGCCCGGACTTCGCCATGCTCAAGGGCCGGTCGAACTACCTGTGCCTGCACCGTCTGCACGAGGGCATGCCACAGGACGAGGAGGAGGGCCTGTTCGACCAGTTCGAGGCCGCCGCTCCGACCAGCAAACTGGGCCAGGACCTGCTGCGGCTGCGTGACTGGTCGGACGAGACCGAGACGGGCGACCGGGACGACCTCACTCCAGGCGTCTCGGACCGCGCATGGTCCCAGGTGTCGGTGTCCTCCCGGGAGTGCCTGGGCGCGTCGAAGTGCGCGTACGGCGCCGAGTGCTTCGCCGAGATGGCCCGCGAACGGGCCAAGCTCGCCGAGGTCGTCGTCACCAACCACGCTCTGCTCGCCATCGACGCGATCGAGGGCGCGCCCGTGCTTCCGCAGCACGAGGTGCTGATCGTGGACGAGGCGCACGAGCTGGTCTCGCGCGTCACCGGTGTCGCGACGGGCGAGCTCACGCCCGGCCAGGTCAACCGCGCGGTGCGCCGCGCCGCCAAGCTGGTCAACGAGAAGGCCGCCGACCAACTGCAGACCGCGGCCGAGGGCTTCGAGCGGCTGATGGAACTCGCTCTGCCGGGCCGCCTGGAGGAGATCCCGGAGGACCTCGGCTACGCCCTGATGGCCCTGCGGGACGCTGCGCGCACGGTCATCTCGGCGATCGGCGCGACCCGCGACAAGTCGGTCCAGGACGAGGACGCGGTCCGCAAGCAGGCCCTCGCCTCCGTGGAGACCGTGCACGACGTGGCCGAGCGCGTCGTCAACGGCTCCGAGTGGGACGTCGTCTGGTACGAGCGCCACGACCGTTTCGGTGCCTCCCTGCGTGTCGCCCCCATGTCCGTCTCCGGCCTCCTCAGGGAGAAGCTCTTCGCGGACCGCTCCGTCGTCCTCACCTCCGCGACGCTCAAGCTCGGCGGTGACTTCAACGGCGTCGGAGCCTCGGTGGGGCTTGCCCCCGAGGGCACGGAGGGCGAGGACATCCCCCAGTGGAAAGGCGTCGACGTCGGCTCGCCCTTCGACTACCGCAAGCAGGGCATCCTGTACGTCGCCAAGCACCTGGCCCGTCCCGCGCGGGACGGCGACCGTGTCGACATGCTCGACGAGCTGACCGAGCTCATCGAGGCCGCCGGTGGCCGCACACTCGGCTTGTTCTCCTCGATGCGCGCCGCACAGCTCGCCGCGGATGAGCTCCGTTCCCGCATCCCGCAGTTCCCGATCCTGCTCCAGGGAGAGGAGACCCTCGGCGAACTGATCAAGAACTTCGCGGCGGATCCGAAGACGTGTCTCTTCGGCACGCTGTCGCTGTGGCAGGGCGTCGACGTCCCCGGCCCCAGCTGTCAGCTGGTCGTGATGGACAAGATCCCGTTCCCGCGCCCCGACGACCCGTTGATGAGCGCCCGCCAGAAGGCGGTGGAGGACGCCGGCGGCAACGGTTTCATGGCGGTCGCCGCCACGCACGCCGCGCTCCTCATGGCTCAGGGTGCCGGCCGTCTCGTACGGGCGTCGGGGGACCGGGGCGTGGTGGCCGTACTGGACCAGCGGCTGGCCACCGCGCGGTACGGCGGTTATCTCAAGACGTCCCTGCCCGACTTCTGGTACACCACGGACCGCAATCAGGTCCGGAAGTCGCTGGCCGCCATCGACGCGGCGGCGAAGCAGGCGGAGGCGAGCTGATCGCGGGTGGCGCGTCCCCCTGCCGGGACGGGCCACCCTGCCGCAGGCACCGCGATCCGCCCGGCACCGCGCCCTCAGTCCGCACAGCACAGGGCCCCGGAACCGGCGCAGGGGTTCCGGGGCCCGGTCAGTGGACGAGCCGTCTTCGGCCGTCCGCCGCGGCCGTCACACGCGCCGCAGCACCGCGACGACCTTGCCCAGGATGGTGGCGTCGTCACCGGGGATCGGCTCGTAGGCCGAGTTGTGGGGCAGGAGCCAGACGTGGCCGTCCTCGCGCTTGAAGCGCTTGACGGTGGCCTCGCCGTCGAGCATGGCCGCCACGATGTCGCCGTTCTCGGCGACCGGCTGGCGGCGGACGGTGACCCAGTCGCCGTCGCAGATCGCGGCCTCGATCATGGAGTCGCCGACCACCTTGAGGACGAAGAGCTCGCCGTCGCCGACCAGCTGCCGGGGCAGCGGGAAGACGTCCTCGACCGACTCCTCGGCGAGGATCGGGCCACCGGCGGCGATACGGCCGACCAGTGGGACGTACGACGCGGCCGGCTTGCCCGCGGTGTCGGTGGGCTGGACCGTCACCGCCTGGTCGGAGCCGCGTACCTCGTACGCGCGCGGGCGGTGCGGGTCACGGCGCAGGAAGCCCTTGCGTTCCAGCGCCATCAACTGGTGCGCGACCGAGGATGTGCTGGAGAGGCCGACGGCCTGGCCGATCTCCCGCATCGACGGCGGGTAGCCCCGCCGCTGTACGGAGTCCCTGATGACCTCGATCACCCGGCGTTGCCGGTCGGTGAGTCCGGAGCTGTCCGCCCGGATGCCTGGAGGTCGGCCCGGTAGGGAGCGCTTGTGTCCCTCGGGATTCGTGGCTTCGTTCATCGCGTGCACCGGCTCGAGTCGGCCCTGGGAGCGGTCCTGGGCGGTGATGGTGGCACTGTCTGCGGTGGTGGTCACGTCGGCCCCTCTCGATGGTCTCCCTGCTGCACAACGGTAGTTGCTTTCGAAAGGTTGCGCCAAACACACGTTCGAGTGAAAAAACGTGATTCACCTGACGCGATCGTGTGTGTAGGTGTATAGCCAACGCGGCACCTGGCGGACAAAAGGGCTCATTGTTGTACTCTTCACCGCCGGGGTGACGACCTCGTGGGTTGCGTCCCCAGTCTGCCATCCGGAAGCCCGTCAACCCGGTACCGGACCCCTTCTGTGCCGGAGTCCTACGTGTCCTCCGTGCCGCGCCCACGGTATCTCCGTATCCGCACCCGCGGTGCGTCTGCGACACGCGCGCGTGTTGGTGTATGAGCCAAGCCCTACATGTAGTGGTTGGATTGCTACAGCTACCCACAAGTTGTGGTCCCCGGGGTCGGTGGTGCTTCTGTGATCCCCTATGCTTGTGGCTGCTCCGAGAGGCCCATGAGGTCTTCTGGGGCTGTTCAGTCTGCTGTGAGGAGGGTTGGAGATCATGCACTGCCCCTTCTGCAGGCACCCCGACAGCCGCGTGGTCGACAGTCGTACGACCGACGACGGCACGTCGATCCGCAGGCGCCGCCAGTGCCCTGACTGCTCCCGTCGTTTCACGACCGTGGAGACGTGCTCGCTCATGGTGGTCAAGCGGTCCGGAGTCACCGAGCCTTTCAGCCGTACCAAGGTCATCAACGGCGTGCGCAAGGCATGTCAGGGACGGCCTGTCACCGAGGACGCACTCGCCCAGCTCGGCCAGCGGGTCGAGGAGGCGGTGCGGGCCACCGGAAGCGCCGAGCTGACCACCCATGACGTGGGGCTGGCCATACTCGGCCCGTTGCAGGAGCTCGACCTCGTCGCTTATCTGCGATTCGCCTCCGTCTACCGGGCATTCGACTCGCTCGAGGACTTCGAGGCCGCCATCGCGGAACTCAGGGAGGCGACGCGAGGCCCCGCCGCGGACGACGAAGACGCGGGAGCGGGGAGCAAGGAAGACGACCGCGGGCGCGCAGGGACTGCCCATGTCCCCGTGCCCGCCCACGTTGCCGACTGACCGGCGGGCCGGAACAGGGCGGAGACACCGGTTCCGGCAGGACGGCGGCGACCACAGACCTGTTGCGGGCGACAGCGTGAGGGTGTCCGCAACACAAGACAGAACACCGTGCCACGGGAACATCGTGGCATTTCAGGGCGTTTTCGCCCGTACAGGGAGGCGGCATGACAGAGACGGCGAGCGGTCCGGCACGAGGTTCCCGATCCAAGGGCGCCAAGGCCACCAAGGGGCTGCGTATCGAGCGCATCCACACCACCCCCGGAGTGCACCCGTACGACGAGGTGAGCTGGGAGCGCCGTGACGTCGTCATGACCAACTGGCGCGACGGCTCGGTCAATTTCGAGCAGCGTGGCGTCGAGTTCCCGGACTTCTGGTCCGTGAACGCGGTCAACATCGTCACCAGCAAGTACTTCCGCGGTGCCGTGGGCACCCCGCAGCGCGAGGTCAGCCTCAAGCAGCTGATCGACCGCATCGTGAAGACGTACCGGAAGGCCGGCGAGGACCACAAGTACTTCGCCTCGCCCGCCGACGCCGAGATCTTCGAGCACGAGCTGGCGTACGCCCTCCTGCACCAGATCTTCAGCTTCAACAGCCCCGTCTGGTTCAACGTCGGCACCCCGCAGCCCCAGCAGGTGTCCGCCTGCTTCATCCTGTCCGTCGACGACTCCATGGAGTCGATCCTCGACTGGTACAAGGAAGAGGGCATGATCTTCAAGGGCGGCTCCGGGGCCGGCCTGAACCTCTCCCGGATCCGCTCCTCCAAGGAACTGCTGTCCTCCGGCGGCAACGCCTCCGGTCCCGTCTCCTTCATGCGTGGTGCCGACGCCTCCGCAGGAACGATCAAGTCCGGTGGCGCCACCCGCCGCGCCGCCAAGATGGTCATCCTGGACGTCGACCACCCCGACATCGAGGACTTCATCGAGACCAAGGTCAAGGAGGAGGAGAAGATCCGCGCCCTCCGCGACGCGGGCTTCGACATGGACCTCGGTGGCGAGGACATCACCTCCGTCCAGTACCAGAACGCCAACAACTCCGTCCGGGTCAACGACGAGTTCATGAAGGCGGTCGAGCAGGGCAGCACCTTCGGCCTGCGCGCCCGGATGACCGGTGAGGTCATCGAGGAGGTCGACGCCAAGTCCCTCTTCCGCAAGATGGCCGAGGCCGCCTGGGCCTGCGCCGACCCGGGCATCCAGTACGACGACACCATCAACCACTGGCACACCTGCCCGGAGTCCGGCCGTATCAACGGCTCGAACCCGTGCAGCGAGTACATGCACCTGGACAACACGTCCTGCAACCTCGCCTCGCTGAACCTCATGAAGTTCCTCAAGGACGACGGCCTGGGCAACCAGTCCTTCGAGGTCGAGCGCTTCGCCAAGGTCGTCGAGCTCGTCATCACGGCGATGGACATCTCCATCTGCTTCGCCGACTTCCCGACCCAGAAGATCGGCGAGAACACGCGCGCGTTCCGCCAGCTCGGCATCGGCTACGCCAACCTCGGCGCCCTGCTGATGGCCACGGGCCACGCCTACGACTCCGACGGCGGCCGCGCGCTGGCCGGTGCGGTCACCTCCCTCATGAACGCCACCGCCTACAAGCGCTCCGCCGAACTCGCCGCGGTCGTCGGTCCGTACGACGGCTATGCCCGCAACGCCGACGCCCACAAGCGCGTCATGAAGCAGCACGCCGACGCCAACGCCGTGGCCGTCCGCATGGACGACCTGGACACCCCGGTCTGGGCCGCGGCCACGGAGGCCTGGCAGGACGTCCTGCGCATCGGCGAGCAGAACGGTTTCCGTAACTCCCAGGCGTCCGTCATCGCCCCGACCGGCACCATCGGTCTCGCGATGTCCTGCGACACCACCGGCCTCGAGCCCGACCTCGCCCTGGTCAAGTTCAAGAAGCTGGTCGGCGGCGGCTCGATGCAGATCGTCAACGGCACCGTCCCGCAGGCACTGCGCCGCCTGGGGTACCAGGAGGAGCAGATCGAGGCGATCGTCGCCCACATCGCCGAGCACGGCAATGTGATCGACGCGCCCGGCCTCAAGCCCGAGCACTACGAGGTGTTCGACTGCGCCATGGGCGAGCGCGCCATCTCCCCCATGGGCCACGTCCGCATGATGGCCGCGATCCAGCCGTGGATCTCCGGCGCCCTGTCCAAGACGGTCAACATGCCGGAGTCGGCGACCGTCGAGGAGGTCGAGGAGATCTACTTCGAGGCCTGGAAGATGGGTATCAAGGCCCTCGCCATCTACCGCGACAACTGCAAGGTCGGCCAGCCGCTCTCCGCCAAGACCAAGGAGAAGGAGAAGGCCGAGGTCACGGAGAAGGCCGAGGCCACCATCCGCGAGGCGGTCGAGAAGGTCGTCGAGTACCGCCCGGTCCGCAAGCGCCTCCCCAAGGGACGTCCCGGCATCACCACCTCCTTCACCGTCGGCGGCGCCGAGGGCTACATGACCGCCAACTCCTACCCGGACGACGGTCTCGGCGAGGTCTTCCTGAAGATGTCCAAGCAGGGATCGACCCTCGCGGGCATGATGGACGCCTTCTCCATCGCCGTCTCGGTCGGCCTCCAGTACGGCGTGCCGCTGGAGACGTACGTCTCGAAGTTCACCAACATGCGCTTCGAGCCGGCCGGCATGACGGACGACCCGGACGTGCGGATGGCCCAGTCGATCGTCGACTACATCTTCCGCCGCCTGGCGCTGGACTTCCTGCCCTTCGAGACGCGCTCCGCGCTCGGCATCCACTCCGCCGAGGAGCGCCAGCGTCACCTCGAGACGGGCTCCTACGAGCCCACCGAGGACGAGGTCGACGTCGAGGGCCTGGCCCAGTCGGCGCCGCGCGCCCAGGAGCTGAAGGCCGTCGCCACCCCGAAGGCCGACTCCGAAGCGGAAAAGCCCGCCCCGAAGCAGGCCCACACCAGTGCCGAGCTGGTGGAGATGCAGCTGGGTATCCAGGCGGACGCCCCGCTGTGCTTCTCCTGCGGCACCAAGATGCAGCGGGCCGGCTCCTGCTACATCTGCGAGGGCTGCGGCTCGACCAGCGGTTGCAGCTGATGACAGGCATGGCCTGAGGTAAGGGGCGCCGGCCCAGGGCCGGCGCCCCTTACCGTTGCATCCGGCCCATGGATCTGGTGAAGGTCGCCGGGTCGTCTTCGAAGCCGTGCACGCCCGGGTGGAAGTTCCAGTCGCCGGACTCGTCGCGCACGAACTCCGCCACCGTCGCCGCCGTCGCCCCGAGTACCGAGCCGAAGTCGTCCTCGGCGAGCACGTTGTAACCCTCACGGATGCGCACCGCGGGGTTCAGGACCCCGACGAAGGTCCGGTCCACGAGGCGCTGCTGGATGACCACACCGACCACCACGCGCGTGTACCGGGTGTCGAGCCGGTCGAGCTCGAGGGTCATGACCTCGTCCCAGCCGAAGCCCCTGCCGTCGGTGCTGTCCCGGTTGAGGAAGATGGTGCCGTCGGGGGACCTGCTGTCGAAGTGCACCACGTACGCCGGAGCGCCGTGCGGGTCACCTGCGAGGAACGGCGCGGCAACGATGTCCAGATCGGTGGGCGGCTGCCCCACCGGACTCGGGTCCCACTTGAGTGCCACCTCGACTTTGCGGATCCCCTTGCTGAAGCCGGTCACCGGGCGTCCCCTTCCCCCCTGGAGGCTTCACTGCCTCAACTCCTGAGCAGTGACAGGTCTTTGTCCATCGTGCCATGGGCGCGGGGGCGCGTGCGCGGGCGATCTCCGCCGGAGCGTGACCGACGCCACGCCCCGTGGCCTTACCATGGCGCGGTGCTGGTCAAGTGGATTCGCTGCACCGTGGTGGACCGCCGCGGCTTCGAGCGGGGGCAGCGAAAGTGGGCGGGGCTTCTGGGGGAGCCGGGATTTCGGGGGCAGGGGGGAGGGTGGAGTCGACAGCGGCCCGGCGTGGCGCACATCTTCGCCTTCTGGGAGAGCCGTGCCTTCTACGACTCCTTCATGGCCCGTTCCCACGACCGGCTGGCGGCGTCGCAGTCAGGCACCTTCAAGGACATCCAGGTCAAACTGTTCGAGTACCGCTTCGACGTGAAGACCGGCTTCGAACCACGGTTCACGGACACCGACCTGATCCGGGTGGCCCTGTGCCGTGTCCACGAGGAACGCGTCGAGCACTTCACGCTCATGCAGGAGAAGGTCTGGAACCCGGCGATGGCCGGCTCTCCCGGAATGATCCGCGGCATGTTCGGTGAGGCTTCGGGGCAGGAGTTCCTGGTGTTGTCCATGTGGCGATCGGCGGCCGAACACGGCAAGTACCGCACCGAGCGTGTGGAACGCCTCGCCCTGCGCGCACAGACCGAGGCGGACATCGCCGCCCTCACCGGTGACATCGTGGAACTGGAGCCGAGCTGGACCGTTTGACACCCGCAACCCCGAGCCGACTGTGCTTGTGTGGTCCGTGGTGCGGGAAACATGTGACCTATGCCGTATGGAGCCCGTACGAGTGCTCGACCGGCTCTCATTCGATCTAGGGTTTTGGCATGGCACGACCACGGCGCATCGTTCTTGTCCGACACGGGGAGTCAACGGGCAATGTTGATGACTCCGTGTACGAGCGGGAGCCCGACCACGCTCTCGCGCTCACCGAGCGGGGCTGGCGGCAGGCGGAAGAGACCGGAAAGGCACTCCGCGAGGTGTTCGGACGCGAACGCGTGAGCGTGTACGTGTCCCCCTATCGGCGAACCCACGAGACCCTGCGAGCCTTCCATCTCGACCCGGACCTCATACGCGTGCGCGAGGAGCCCCGGCTGCGTGAGCAGGACTGGGGAAACTGGCAGGACCGCGACGACGTACGCCTCCAGAAGGCCTACCGGGACGCCTATGGGCACTTCTTCTTCCGCTTTCCGCAGGGAGAGTCCGGTGCCGACGTCTACGACCGGGTCGGCGGCTTCCTGGAGAGCCTCTTCCGCAGCTTCGAGGCCCCCGACCATCCGCCGAACGTCCTCCTGGTGACCCATGGCCTGGCCATGCGCCTCTTCTGCATGCGCTGGTTCCACTGGCCGGTCGCGGAGTTCGAGGCGCTGTCCAACCCCGGGAACGCCGAGATGCGCATGCTCGTTCTCGGGGACGACGGCAGGTACACCCTCGACCGGCCCTTCGAACGCTGGCGGGAACCGATGCCGTACTGGATCAACGGCTAGAGTGACAGGGCGATGACCGCTGACTCCTCTCCCCTCGACCGCCTGGCGCGCGCCCTGGCCAGCCTGCGCGGGCTCGCCGTGGGGGACGCGCTGGGCTCACAGTTCTTCGTTCCGGCGCACTACCCCCTGCTCAAGCGCCGCGAGCTGCCCGCCGGGCCGTGGCAGTGGACCGACGACACGGAAATGGCCTGCTCGGTGGTGGCCGTGCTGGCCGCCCACCACCGCATCGACCAGGACGCTCTGGCCCACTCCTTCGCTCACCACCACGACTTCGACCGGGGCTACGGCCCCGCGGTCAACCGATTGCTGCGTCTCGTCCGGGAAGGCGAGGACTGGCGAGAGCTGGCCGCCGCGCTCTTCAAAGGACAGGGCTCCTGGGGCAACGGCGCGGCGATGCGGATCGCGCCTCTCGGTGCCTGGTACGCGGACGACCCCGAGCAGGCCACCCATCAGGCGGAGATCTCCGCGTATCCCACGCACCAGCACCGCGAGGCCGTGGTCGGCGCCATGGCCGTCGCCGCGGCCGCCGCCCTGGTCGCGGCCCCCGACGGTCCGCCGAGCCCCGAAGCACTCCTCGACTCGGTCGTCGACCTCGTCCCGAAGAGCGCCGTCGGTGCGGGTCTGCGCCGCGCCCGCGACATGCTCGACTACGGCGACGCCGGCACCGTCGCCGCCGTACTGGGCTGTGGCCGGCGAACCAGCGCCCATGACACCGTGCCCTTCGCCCTCTGGTCGGCCGCCCGGTCCCTCGGTGACTACGAAGCGGCGTTCTGGACCACCGCCCAGGTCGGCGGTGACGTGGACACCACCTGCGCCATCGTCGGAGGTGTGCTGGCGGCCGGCAAGGCGGGGACGCCGCCTGCCGAGTGGGCGCAGCGGACGGAGCCGCTGCCGGACTGGGCCCCCACGACCGTGTGACGCCTGACGGCGCCTGAACACGGCTCGCCCGACGCCACGCCGAAACTCTGCGTGCTCGATGGGAACTGTGCGTGACCGGAGTGCGTTGTCCGGACAGGCGCCGTGCGACGGCGGAGGGCGCGCGGCCACCGGGCCGCTGGGCAGCAGGAGGTGGGGGGCGTGGCATACGCACGTGTAATGGCCCCTTTCGTGCTTCTTCGCATCTCCCGTCTCCGCGCCTGCTTGCCGGCGTCGCGGGCCGGAAGGCGGATGGCCGGCCCTACGCCCCTGCCGTCTGTCGCCCGGGCTCGGGTCGGCCATCCGCGGCCTTGCGCGGACCCGGTCGGTTCAGCCGATGCCCGGGCCCGCGCTGCCCGCGAGGGCCTCGAGGTCGCTCTTGCGCACCCTGATCACCAGACCGGCGGTGGCCAGGGCCAGTACGGCCATCGCGGCAGCGGGGACGAACGCGGTCGAGATGCCGTGGGCCAGCACCTCGTGTCCCCAAGGGGCGGGCAGCTGATGCGTCTTGGCGAACTCGGCCTGCTGCTGGGACGTGCCGTCGGCGAGGAACTTCGGCAGCTGCTTCTTCGCCTCGTCCTTGCTGGCGGACCCGAACACCGTGGTCAGGATGGACAACCCCAGCGAACCGCCCACCTGCTGCGTGGCGTTGAGCAGCCCGGACGCCGCGCCGGCCTCGTGCTGGGCGACGCCGGAGACCGCCGTGACCGTCACCGTCACGAAGTTCAGGCCCATGCCGAAGCCGAACACCAGCATCGGTCCGAGTACTCCGCCGAGGTAGGAGCTGTCGGGGCTGATGAAGGTCTGCCAGACGAGCCCGATCACCACGAGCGTCGAGCCCACCGTCATGAACGGCTTGGGGCCGAGGGCGGGAAGGAAACGCTGCGACAGCCCCGCGCCGACGGCGATGGCGACCGTCACGGGCAGGAAGGCCACACCGGCCTTGATCGGGCTGTAGCCCAGTACGTTCTGGACGAACAGGACGATGTAGAAGAACATGCCGAACATCGCCGCGGCCAGGCTCAACATGATCACATACGTGCCCGACCGGTTGCGGTCGGCGAACATCTTCAGCGGGGTGATCGGCTCCTTGGCCCGCCTCTCGGTGAAGGCGAAGGCCAGCAGCAGGACCACCGCGGCGCCGAAGGACCCGAGCGTCAGGCTGTCGCGCCAGCCTTCCTCGGACGCCCGGATGAAGCCGTAGACGAGCGTCGCCATGCCTGCCGTGGAGGTCAGCGCGCCCGCGATGTCGAAGCGCCCGGGGTGCCGTTCGGACTCGCTGATGTAGAGCGGTGTCAGGAAGGCGATCAGTACGCCGATCGGCACGTTGACGAAGAGCACCCAGCGCCAGTCGAGCCATTCGGTGAGCATGCCGCCCGCCAGCAGGCCGATGGCGCCACCACCCGCGGAGACCGCGGCGAACACACCGAACGCCCGGTTCCGCTCCGGGCCTTCGGGGAACGTGGTGGTGATGAGCGCCAGCGAGGTGGGCGACGCGATCGCGCCGCCCATGCCCTGAAGGGCTCGCGCCGCGAGCAGCTGCCAAGGTTCCTGCGCGAGACCCCCGAGCAGCGACGCGAAGGTGAACAGCAGGATTCCGGTCATGAAAACCCGGCGGCGGCCGAGGATGTCACCGGCGCGAGCGCCGAGCAGCAGCAGACCGCCGAAGGTGAGCGTGTAGGCGCTGACCACCCAGGTGAGGTCCGTGGTGCTGAACTTGAGCGCGTCTTGAATGTGCGGAAGCGCGATGTTCACAATCGTCGCGTCGAGTACCACCATGAGCTGGCAGGCTGCGATGACGGTGAGCGCGATGCCGGGATGCCCCTCCCGGCGGGCCGCTTTGGGCTTGTCGTCCTGAATCAGTTGAGAGGTTGTCACCTTGGTTCCCCCACAAAGCCGTTAGTGAACGCTCGCGTTCACTGTCGGGTCAACGGTAGTGAGTCCCCGATAGAGAACGCAAGCGTTCACTTAACTTGTCGCCGCGTCACGTCCCCCTTGCTGCCGCGCGGCGCCTGCCCTGTTGCCCTGAATCCCCGCTACCCCGCTCCCTGGAGAGACTCGGATGGTTACCTCGCGCTGGACGGCCGCTCCTGCCCGGCCGGCCGCCCCCCGCCGGCGCGGCGCCGTACTCGAACGCGCCATCCTGGACGCCGCGCTGGAGCAACTCAGTACGGTCGGCTGGAACGGCCTCACGATGGAGGGTGTCGCCGCCGGCGCGCAGACCGGCAAGGCGGCGGTGTACCGCCGCTGGCCGTCCAAGGAGGACCTCGTCGTGGACGCGCTCCAGGCCGGACTGCCGCGCCTCGAGGAGGCGCCTGATCTGGGAACGGTTCGCGAGGATCTGCTCGCGCTCTGCCTCCAGGCCCGCCGCGCCATGTTCTCCCGCCCGGGGTTCGCACTACGCGCTGTGATTCACGAATGCGATCCCGTTCAGGCGGAACGCTTTCATGGTGTGATCTTCAACGGTGTCGTAGAGCCGACGATCAGGCTGCTGCGTGACGTCATCACCCGAGGAATAGAGCGGGGTGAGGTGCGACCTGACGCGGCGAACAGCTTCGTCTTCGACGCCATTCCGGCGATGATGATGTATCGCTCAAAGGTTGCCGGAAGCGAATGGAGCGACCGGGATCTGGAGGAGATGATCGACCAGCTGATGCTTCCGCTGCTGCGACCGAACGGTCCCTGATCCCCGGCCGCACCGGTCTCGGCCGCGGTTGGGCAACCGGGGTGTCGCGCGGCGATCTCGGCGGCGTAGGCTTAGGGCGCCATGCCGTACGAACCACCTACTCACACCGTCGAGCGCTCACTTCGAGCCACGACCGGAGCCAAGGTCATTGCCGGTGTCGACGAGGTGGGGCGCGGCGCGTGGGCCGGGCCCGTGACCGTCTGCGCGGCGATCACAGGACTTCGCCGCCCGCCGCTGGGCCTCACCGACTCCAAGCTGCTGACCGTCAAGCGACGCTCGGAGCTCGCCGTGGTGCTGCGTCAGTGGGTGACGGCCTACTCCCTGGGACATGCCTCCCCGGAGGAGATCGACGATCTCGGGATGACGGCCGCGCTGCGGCTGGCTGCGGTCCGTGCCCTGGAAGCCCTGCCCGTCCGGCCCGAAGCGGTCATCCTCGACGGGAAGCACGACTATCTCGGCGCGCCCTGGAGGGTGCGCACAGTGATCAAGGGCGACCGGTCGTGCGTGGCTGTCGCGGCGGCGTCGGTGATCGCCAAGGTCCAGCGCGACAAAATGATGGCCGAACTGGGTATCGACCATGCAGACTTCGGTTTTGCGGACAACGCCGGGTATCCGTCACCCGTGCACAAGGCCGCACTGGAGGAGCGGGGCCCCACCCCGTACCACCGGTTGTCGTGGGCGTATCTTGATGCGCTGCCCCAGTGGCGGCACCTCAAGAAGGCCCGCAGCTGGGCGGATGGAAGCGTTCCGGAAATCGAGGGTCAGCTCGGCTTCGATTTCTGACCGTTCCGCTCGCACTGATGTACCACCCGGTCACGCGAGCCGCACCAACGTTTGATAAAAATCAGCTCATGCCTCTCATTCCCGAGGAGCCTCAGATTCACGAGAGTGCCCAGGGTCCCCGCGCCACCCCGGCCAGTGGCCGTACCGCGCCGACCCCCCGCCCCGTACCCGGCCCCCGCCCCGCGGCTCCGCCGCGTCCCGGTCGTCCGGGCCCTCTCCGGCCCGCGCCGCCGGTGCAACGCACGCCGCGTGACACGGCCACTGCCAAGCCGGGCCCGTCGGGTCCGGCCGCTGCCGCCGCCACCGCGACGGCCACCCCGCCGCAGATCCAGCTGATCCCCGCCTCCGCCGAGGGTGCCCTCGACGCGGCCGAGGAAGCGGTGGACCTGCTCCTGGAATCGGGTCGTGCCCCCGGTGAGGTGCTGGTGATCACCACCGGCGAACCGCACCCGTGGGCCGCCCACGAGCTGACCTTCGGCGAAGCCTCCTACTGGGCGCAGCACGACGCGGGCGACGACGTCTTCTACACCGATGCCGCCGTGGCCTCCCGCGCCGTGTCCCGACCCGTGGTCGTCGTCGCCGTCAACGGCGGTCCCGACACCGCTGCCGCCACCGCGCTTCCGCTGGCGCACGCGCGGGCAGGCGCCCTGCTGATCGTCTGCGGCGACCCGCAGCAGATCAACTCGGTGCTGGGCGCGGGCGTCTGATCCGCGTCCGGCCCGTCCTGGGGCACCGTAGGTGACGCTGGTGCCGCTGCGGCGGCACATGCACGGTGCGGCCTTCGGCATGCCCGCGTGACGGGCGGGACAGCGCTCCCCGCGCGCTATGGCGCGGGGATATCGCGCGCGGGGTTTCCGTGCTTTGTACGACGATGCCGGGGCCGTCCTGCGCCACTGCGGAGCGACCGTCACCGGAGGGCGATGCCGCCGTCGCGTCACCCCCTGGCGCCGTACGGCGCGGTGCCTGGTCGACAGGCGATCGCCGCGCGTCGCGGGGGTGCCGTAACGGCTCCTGTACCCGTGTGGGCCCAGCTCAGCGGGCCGCCGCGCGGCGAAGGACCTCCGAGACTGCGCCGCCGGTACGCGGCAGCGGGGGCGAAGCGTCCGAGGCGGCGAGGGACTCCGGTGCCGAGTCCGCGCTCGGGCGGCGTCCACCGCGGCCTTCGCCGAGGACCTGCCAGCCGTCCCGGGTCAACGTGATGTACGCCCCGCAGCGCAGCCCGTGCAGGGTGCAGGCGTCACGCAGGCCCCACATCCACGCGCCGTCCTCCTCCGTCCAACGCGCGTCCCCTTCGCGGCAGTAGAGCAGCACGGCGGTGCGCACCGGGGTGCGGCGCCGCAGGTCGTGCGGAATGACCCGGCGGAGCTGTGCCAGCAGCGCGTTACGGAACATCCAGCCGTCGGCCGGGGCCGCGCGGCGGGTGAACGAGGCACTGGCGCACAACCGGTCCTCCGGGTCCAGGACGGCCACGATCGCGGTGGCCGGCTTGGGACGGTGCCGGGCGTGCAGCCCGCTGACCACCTCGCGGGGGTTGCGCAGCAGCGGGATTCCGGCGGCGGCCCATTCCGCCGGCTCGAGCAGGCGACTGGCGGACGCGGCGGACGCGGACGTCGACAGCGATGCCGCCGAGGACGGAGCGAATCCGAAGGTCACGTTCCTCCCTTCGGCTACGCGCCCACACTGCGGGCGAGGTCGGATTTCAGGGGAGCGCGCACCGCAGCAGAACCCAGCCGGATCACGGACGAGCCGTGCGGGGAGCGGACTTCAATTCTTCCTGTCGAACTTGGATGCGGCAACGAGCAATTGGGGCCACCGACTGTTATCTGGTGGTGCGTGGCTTATATCCCTACCCATTGGGTCGTCCGGTGACGCAAGAGGCGGACGATCACCCCTGGACGGCGAGGACCAGCGGCAACACCCCCTGCGCGCCGGACCTCCTGAGCAACCGGGCCGCGACAGCCAGTGTCCAGCCCGTCTCGGTGAAGTCGTCCACGAGCAGGACGGGGCCCCGTGCCCCGGCGAGGGCCGATGCGAGTTCCGGCGGCACGGTCAGCGCACCGTCCAGGGCCTTGAGGCGCTGCGCGCTGTTGCTGCGGGAGGCGCGCGGCACGTCACCTGCGTACTCGACGGAGCCCAGCAGGGGCAGTCGGCCGATCTCCGCGATGCGGGCGCCCAGCGAATGGATCAGCCGCGGCCTGGTCCGTGAGGCGACCGTGACGACACCCGCCGGGCGGTCCTGCGCGCCGGACGCACCGGGGGCCCAGCCGCCGGGCCCCTTCGCCCAGTCGGCCAGCACGCCCACCACGGCCCGTGCGACGTCGTCGGGCACGGGCGCGTCGGCGGCCCCGGGTGCGAACATCGGCCGCAGTCGGTTGCCCCAGCCGATGTCCGACAGACGCCCCAGGGCCCGCCCCGCGGCAGCCTGTTCGGCGGCGGGGATGCGGCCCTTGAGCTCGATGCCGATCGCCGGCAGCCCCGTCGGCCACATACGGCGGGGTTCCACCTCCACACCGGCCCGGCCCAGATCGACACGGGCGGCGTCCAGCGCGGCCGTCGAGGTGTCCGCGGTGAAACGCGCGCCCGCGCAGTTGTCGCAGCGGCCGCAGGGCTTCGCGCCCTCGTCGTCCAGTTGTCGTTGCAGGAACTCCATCCGGCAGCCCGTGGTGGCGGCGTACTCACGCATCGCCTGCTGCTCGGCCTTCCGCTGGCGTGCCACCCAGTCGTACCGCTCGGAGTCGTACGTCCAGGGCCGGCCGGTGGCGATCCAGCCGCCCTTGACGCGCTTGACCGCGCCGTCCACGTCGAGGACCTTCAGCATCGTCTCCAGCCTGGAGCGGCGCAGTTCCACCAAGGGCTCCAGGGCGGGCAGCGACAGCGGGCCGTCGGCGCGGGCGAGCACGTCGAGGGTGCGGCGCACCAGATCCTCCGACGGGAAGGCGAGCGACGCGAAGTACTCCCAGATCGCCTCGTCCTCCCTGCCGGGCAGAAGGAGCACCTCGGCGTGCTCGACCCCACGGCCCGCGCGGCCGACCTGCTGGTAGTAGGCGATGGGGGAGGAGGGCGAGCCGAGATGGACGACGAACCCGAGGTCGGGCTTGTCGAAGCCCATACCGAGCGCCGAGGTCGCCACGAGCGCCTTGACCCGGTTGGCGAGCAGGTCCTCCTCGGCCTGCTGCCGGTCGGCGTTCTCGGTCCTGCCGGTGTACGAGGTGACGGCGTGCCCACGCTGCCGGAGGAAGGCGGTGACCTCCTCGGCGGCGGCCACGGTCAGCGTGTAGACGATCCCGGAGCCAGGCAGGTCGTCGAGGTGGTCGGCGAGCCACGCCATGCGGTGCGCGGCGTCCGGCAGCCCGAGGACGTTCAGGGTGAGGCTCTCCCGGTCCAGCGGGCCGCGCAGCACCAGCGCGTCCGAGGTGCCGCCGGTGCCGAGCTGCTCCGCGACGTCCGCGGTGACTCGGGCGTTGGCCGTGGCGGTGGTGGCCAGCACGGGGACGCCCGGCGGGAGGTCGGTGAGCATGGTGCGCAGCCGGCGGTAGTCCGGGCGGAAATCATGGCCCCAGTCGGAGATGCAGTGGGCCTCGTCCACGACGAGGAGGCCGGTCGCCGCGGCGAGCTTGGGAAGGACCTGGTCGCGGAAGTCCGGATTGTTGAGCCGCTCCGGGCTGACCAGCAGGACGTCGACCTCGCCCGCGGCGATCTCGGCCTGGATGGCGTCCCAGTCCTCGGTGTTGGAGGAATTGATCGTCCGGGCGTGGATGCCGGCGCGGGCCGCCGCGTCGACCTGGTTCCGCATCAGCGCCAGCAACGGCGAAACGATCACGGTGGGCCCGCTGCCGTGGGCCCGCAGCAGCGAGGTCGCCACGAAGTACACCGCGGACTTGCCCCACCCGGTGCGCTGGACGACCAGGGCCCGGCGCCGGTCGGCGACCAGTGCCTCGATCGCCCGCCACTGGTCCTCGCGGAGTCTGGCGGTGCCGGTGGTGTCCCCGACGAGGCGGGCGAGGACGGCGTCGGCCTGCGTCCGGAGATCCGCGTTGCTCGTGTGCTCCATGTGTTCCATACAACAGGACGGCACTGACAGTCGGGCACGCCACGGCGCCCGGAGCGGAAAGCGCCGAGGCTTGACGCGTCCATGCTCGGAGTTATCCACAGGCTCAAGCGGAATGTTGGGATCCGCGAGATCGTCGGCGCATGACGAACCACAGCGAAACGACTGGACCCGCCGAAAACGGTGACATCACCGCACGCGGCGCGCTGAACGAACCCATCGGACACGACGGCCAGGTCACCCTGCGCACCCCGGCCGAGCTGGCCGACGCCCTGCCCTACCTGCTCGGGTACCGTCCCGAGGACAGCATCGTCCTGGTCGCCCTCCACGACCGCGACGGCCGCGGCCGGTTCGGCGGGCGGGCCCGGCTCGGCATCCCGGCGAACCCGGACGACTGGCCCGCGGCCGCCCGGCAGTTGGCCCACGGCCTGGTGACCGGCAGCGAACGCAGGGGCGCCCGCCCGGAGCAGATGGTGGCCTACGTCTGCCAGGAGCCCCCGAGGGGCGAGTCGGGCGGCGACGTCATGCGGCGTCTGCGTCCGCTCGCCCAACTGCTGCGCACCGAATGCGGCCGCCTCGACGTACCGGTGATCGAGGCGCTGTGCATCTCCGGCGGGCGCTTCTGGTCGTACTGCTGCCCGCACGAGGGATGCTGCCCGGCCGAGGGAACGCCGATGGGCCTGCCCGGCACCTCCGTGCTGGCGGCCGCGGCCACCTATGCCGGCCTCCAGGTACGCGGCACACTCCGCGAGCTGCATGCCAGGCTGCTGCCCTGGGAGACCGCCGCCGCCCTGGAACAGGAGATCGTCCTGGACGCCGCCGGCATGGATCTGGTGCCCAGGATCCTCGACGACGCGAGCCGTGCCGACGTGGCGATGGAAACCCTCGGCCTGGCCGAGCGCGTCATCGGCCGGTTCGCGGCGGCGCCTTCCGTGTCCGGCGCACTCCAGGCGGACCGCCGCGACGACGAACTGCTCGGTCACGACGAGGCCGCGACGCTCATCCTCGGCCTCCAGGACCGCACGACCCGCGACCGCGCCGCCGCGTGGATGGAGGGTGAGGAGGCCGGACCGGCCCTGCGTCTGTGGCGCGCCCTGGCCCGCCGCTGCGTCGGACCCTACGGGGAACACGCCGCCGCACCCCTCACCCTGGCCGGCTGGGTCGCATGGTCCACCGGCGACGACCTCGAGGCCCGTGAAGCCCTGGCCATGGCGCTGGGCGCGGACCCCGACTACCTCTTCGCCCGCCTCCTGCACCAGGCATGCAACGAGGGCCTGGACCCGGAGTCGATCCGCCGCTGCCTGCGCGCGGAACGCGCGGGGCGTGCCCGGCCGGACGACACGGCCGAGGACATCACGCAGGCGGACGCCGCCGCGACCGGCCAGGACGTGCCGGAGACCGGCGGCCGACGACGCCACCGGGCCCGCTCCGCCGAGCGCCTCGACGCACCCCCGCGCCCGGCACGAGCGGCGGAGGGCAGGCGAGCCCGTCCCACGGCCCCGGACCGCGCCCGCCCGGGTACCCCGAAGCCGGGCGGCACGCAAACGCGTGCGGCAGGGAAGAGCCGCGGCCGACGCGACGCCACCGCGCCGGAGGCCACGCGATCCGCGGGCAATGCCACGGAGGGGGACATGTGAACAACGACTGGATCCGACTGCCGGCGGCCCGTCTCCTCTCCTTCGCCCGGATCCGGATCAGGCGTCGCTCGGTGGGGCCGGCCCGTGACGGCTCCGAACGCCCGCTGCCGTCCAGCCGACGCGAGGATCGCACGGCCCGGGAGCGCGGGGCCGGCTCCGGCGGTCCGGCACTCTTCGGCCGGCGCCGGCGCGGCGGCCCGAACCCCATGCCGGCCCTCCGGACGCGCCGCCCTCCGCTCGGCTCACCCGAGGGGAGGCGTGACCCGGAGGAGCCCCGTTCCGTTCACCTGAGTGGCGGAACGCCTGGACGGACCGTGCCGCCGCACGCCCCCTGTCCCTCCAGAACCCTCGCCCACCCGGCGCCGGACACGTCCCCGGCGCAGAGAGCGCAGAAGAAGCCCGCCATGCACCAGCCGACTCCGCACGTCGCGGCCGACGGCCGCCTCGCCCCCCGCCGAGCCGCGCCGTCGCCGCAGGGCGCCGGCCTCGGCCCGCCCTCCCCGGACAGCACGGGTGTTCCGCCCCGACCACCGACGCGGGCCGCCACTGCGCCCCGCGCGGACCCCGCACGCGCACCGCTGCCGACCGTACGCCGTCCGGCCGACCTGCCCCCCACCCACACCGCCCTGATCTGTGTCGCGCTCCCTGGCCTGGCCATCTCCACGGAACAGGGACAGCTGACCGGCCGGGGCCTGGAGGGCTTCTACCGGGCGGGCCGCCGCCTTCTCTCACGCTGCCGGCTCACGGTGGCCGGCAGCGAGCCGCTGCCCGTGCAGGCCAGGATGACCGGAGCCGACCGGGCCCGCTTCGTGGGGACACTGCGCGCCTACCCGGCCGTGGGCCCGGACCCCGACGTGGTCGTCGAGCGGATCCGCCACGCCGACGGCACCGAGCGCATCACGCTCCACAGCGCCGCCCCACGCCCACTGCGCCTGCCGGTCGAGGTGGCCCTCGCCACGGACCTCGCGGACCTGAGCGCCATCGCCGCAGGCAACGCGGGTCCCGAACTACCCGCCACCGTCCACGACTCCGGCCTGCGCTGGACCCGCGCCACCGGGAACTCCACGGTCACGGCCCATCCACCGCCCGCCGACGCGCTGGCCTCCGCGGGGCTCCTGCGCTGGGAGTTCGAACTGCCGCCCGGCGGGACGGCCACCGTGGAGCTACGCGTACGAGCCGAGGGTGCCGGACCGGTCAGGGCCGTGGGCCGAGCCGCCACGAGCCCCCTGGCGTCCGCCCGGGCGGCGGGCGACGACCCGCGGGTCCCGGCGCTCCTGCGCACGAGCATCGAGGACCTACAGGCACTGCTGCTGCGCGACCCCGCGCGGCCCTCCGACACCTGCCTCGCGGCAGGGGCGCCCTGGCGTTGTGGCCCGGCCCCGGCCGAGGCGCTCGCCGCCGCGCGGATGACGCTGCCGCTCGGCACCCGCCTCGCCGCGGGCACCCTGCGCGCCCTCGCGCGCACC
The DNA here is from genome assembly GCF_042894725.1 of Streptomyces sp. NPDC001480. Lineage (NCBI taxonomy): Bacteria > Bacillati > Actinomycetota > Actinomycetes > Kitasatosporales > Streptomycetaceae > Streptomyces > Streptomyces sp. NPDC001480. Next base: position 85,215 of record NZ_JBIAVX010000004.1, read on the forward strand.
CAGCTCACCGGCCCAGGGCCACGGACAGGCATGATCCCGGGACCGCGCCGTGACACGGGCGCCCACCTGCCACCGGGCTGCACAGGCACCGAGGCCACACTGCTGTTCCCGGCCCTGCTGGCGGAGGCCCGCCGCTGGGGGCTGGCGGAGCAGGAGACGGAGGAACTGCTGCCCGCGGCGGAGCGCTGCCTGACGTGGCTGCGGACCACCGCGGGCGAGGGCCCCTACCTCCCCGACCCACAGCCGGGCGGGCCCATACGCTCCGAGACGCAGGCCCACGCGCATCGCGCCGCGCTGCTCGGCGCCGATCTGCTCGACGCGCACGGCAGACCGGGCGGCGACGGGCTGCGGCAGTGGGCGCAGGAGCTGCGGAAGGCGTTCCGCCGGGACTTCTGGGTGGAGGATCCGGGCGGCGGCCGTCCGGTCGCGGCCCGCGGTCCGGACGGCCGCCTCGTCGCGCACCTCGGCTCCGCCGCCGTCCATCTTTTGGACACGGGCCTGCTGGGCGCCGGAGAGCTCGCGCCCGGTCTGCTCGATGATGTGCGGACCGAACAGCTCGCCCGGCTGCTCGGCGGCCCGGCCATGGACTCCGGCTGGGGCCTGCGCGGGCTGGGCACCAAGGAGGCCGGCCACAATCCGTTCGGCCACCGGACCGGAGCCGTCCGCGTCCAGGAGACCGCCCTCGCCGTCGCCGGGCTGGCCGCGGCGGGCTACGAGAAGGAGGCCGGCGGGCTGCTGAAGGGGCTGCTCGCCGCGGCCGAGCACTTCGGGCACCGGCTGCCCGAGATGTACGCCGGGGAACTGCGCGCCGATGGCAGCGCGCCCGTACCGCATCCGGCGGCCTGCCGCCCGGCGGCCACGGCGGCGGCCGCCGGGGTGCTGGTCCTCGCCGCACTCGTGGGCATCCGCCCCGACGCGCCCGCCCGCACGGTCACCCTGCGCCCCATGCACAGCGCGCCCCTGGGCGAGATCGGCCTGACCGGACTGCGGGTCGCGGGGGCGCCCTTCTCCGTACGGGTCAGCAGACTCGGCCTGGCCATGGTCGAGGAGGCGGCGGACGCCCTGCAACTGGGAATGTGACCTCGGGCGATGCGAAGGATGACACCAGCTGGGGCCGATCACGGGCCGCATCACGGGCCGAAGTGGATCAGAGGCCGATGCGACCGGCGAAGGGCGTGTTTATCGTCAGGCAGACGACTATGATCGCGGCATGCCCTACGACCCGTCAGCGTTCCCGCCCTTCGCCGTCACCGTGGACCTGGTCGTGCTGACCGTGCGCCGCCACGCCCTGTGTGCGCTGGCGGTGCGCAGGGGCGAGCCGCCGTTCCAGGGGCGCTGGGCGCTGCCCGGCGGCTTCGTGCGGGAGGACGAGGACCTGGCCCAGGCCGCGGCGCGCGAACTCGCCGAGGAGACGGGGCTGCGCGCCCACGACCCGGACGCGCCGACCCAGGACAACGGTGCGCATCTGGAGCAGCTGGCGACCTACGGCGACCCCAAGCGCGACCCGCGGATGCGTGTGGTCAGCGTTGCGCACCTCGCGCTCGCCCCGGACCTGCCCGCACCCCGCGCGGGCGGCGACGCCAGCAACGCGCGCTGGGCGCCCGTCGAGGAACTGCTGCAACAGGGCGGGTACGGCCGCGACGGCGAGCCGGTGGCACCCCTGGCCTTCGACCACGCCCAGATTCTTTCCGACGGGGTGGAACGGGCGCGGTCCAAGATCGAGTACTCGTCACTGGCCACCGCGTTCTGCCCGCCCGAGTTCACCGTCGGAGAGCTGCGCCGGGTCTACGAGGCGGTGTGGGCCGTCGCACTCGACCCCCGCAACTTCCACCGCAAGGTCACCGGCACCCCGGGGTTCCTCGTGCCAACCGGCGGCACGACCACCCGCCAAGGAGGCCGCCCGGCCCAGCTTTTCCGGGCCGGCGGCGCCACGCTGCTCAACCCGCCGATGCTGCGCCCCGAGGTCTGACGCTCCGGCGCCGAGCGACGACAGCGAAGTGGTACCCGAAAATCCGGACATATCGCGCTATCTTGCTGCGGGTGATCCAGGCCATCGGACTGACCAGCAACGCCCGCAAGGGATGCCCGCCTGCCGTCGACGACGTCTCCTTCGAGGCGCGGCCGGGCTGTGTCACCGCGCTCCTGGGGACACCGGGCGCGGGCAAGACGACGGCGCTCAGACTGATGCTGGAACTCGAACCGGGGCGCGGGATCACCTACTTCAGGGGGCTGCCCCTGCACCGCGTCGCTCACCCGTCGCGTGAGGTCGGCGTGCTCCTGGGGGACGTACCCGGACACCCGGCACGCTCGGTCCGCGGCCACCTGCGCATGCTCTGCGCCGCGGCGGGAGTGCCCGTCCGGCGCGCCGACGAGGTGCTCGAGACGGTCGGACTCGTCAGCCTGCGCGAGGAACGCCTGGGCACGCTCTCGCGCGCCGTGGACCGTCGGCTCGGCCTGGCCTGCGCCCTGCTGTCCGACCCACACACGCTCGTGCTGGACGACCCCGCCGACGGGTTGTCCGTCCGGGAGGCCCGCTGGCTGCACGGCATGCTGCGCGCGCATGCGGAGCAGGGCGGCACGGTTCTGCTCACCACGGCCGACCCCAAGGAGGCCGCTCGCACCGCCGACCGCGTCGTCACCCTGGAGCGGGGCAGGCTGCTCGCCGACCAGGACGCCTCGGAGTTCGGTCGCACCCGCCTGCGCCCCCGCGTCGCCGTCCGCAGCCCGCACGCCCCACGCCTCGCCGCCCTCCTCGCCAAGGAGGCCCGCACGCACCGACGCTCCGTCGAGGTCGTACCGGAGGGTGGCAACCATCTGTCCGTGTACGGCAGTACGACCGCCGAGGTCGGCGAAACCGCGTTCCGCCACGGCATCCTCGTCCACCAACTCGCGGACGAGGTAGGGGACATGGGACCCGGCGCGGGAGCATCGGCGTCGGCAGGCAACGGACCCCGCGACGCGGACGAAGCGGCGCCGGCCGGCCGGTGGAAAACCGCGGACGGGTACCCCGTCGTCGGGCAGCCGCGTAAAGGCGAACGCTCCGGCGCGGACGAGGTGTCCGCGGTGGAGCGAGCGGGGGACACCCAGGAGCTGCCGGTCGTGGAGCGAGTGGAGGACGCTCACGAGTTGCCGGTCGTGGAGCGAGCGGAGGACACCCATGAGTTCCCGGCCGTGGATCGAGCGCAGGCCGCCCAGGAACGGCCGGCGGCGGACCGAGCCCCGGCCGGTGGTGCGCTGTGGACGCGAGGGCAGCCGCGGCCCGACGGTGACTCGCCCGCCGCGGACGCGGCACCGTCGATCCCCGCCCCCTCTGCCGTGATGGCGGTCGTGACCGCCTCCGCCACGCACTCCGCCCAGGACTCCGCCACGGCCCAGACCGTCCAGGCGCCGACGGACGCCTCCACCGACGCGGCGGCCGGTCGTTCGTCCCTCGCCGAAACGTACGCGCCGCACGACGAGCATGCCCCGGCCGGCGACCGGGCCGTCCCGAGCGGCTCCGGGCGCACCGCCGCGCACGCCCTCCCCGCCCCCGTCCCCGACGTCCTGTCCCCGCTCCCACCCCCCATCTCCGTACGCTCGGCCCCCAGTCCTCTCCGCCCGCTGCGCTACGAACTCCGCCGCGCCTGCGGTATCGGCACGGGATTCGTCACGTGCGGCGCCGTGCTCGTGGTGTCCGCGCTCACCGCCGTGCTGCTCGCACGCCTCGGCCACACCCCGCAGGCGCGCCTGTTCGCCGCATGGCCGCTGGAGCTGCCCCTGCCGCCGGCGGCGCTCGGCGCGGCACTGCTCGGCGCGCTGGCCTTCGGTGACGAGTTCCGCCATCCCGCCCTGGCGGCCGATCGCGGCACCGTGCCCCGCAGGCTGGGGCTGCTCACCGCGAAACTCCTCGTCTCCGGTGCCACGGCGGGGATGCTGGCCTTCCTCGCCGTGGGCTGCGACGCCGAGGTGCTCTACGTCGTCTACGGACAGGAGCTCGCGAAGGTTCCCGCCGACTGGCTCTCCCTCGGCGCCAGTTGGTTCGGGCTCGTGGTCGGGTGCGCCTGGGCGGGAGTGCTGGCCGCGGGAGTCTTCCGGTCCACCACGGGAGGGCTCGCCACGGTGGTCGCCGTACCGGTGGTCGTCGTCCCCGTGGTGGAGAAGGCGCTGGAGGGGCCGGCCGTGCGGATGGCGGCGGATTTCCCGCTGCGCATGCATCAGGTCCTCCTGCTGCAGTGGCCCTTCGGAGGTGAGCGCTACCTGGTCGCCGCGGCCCGGGTCATCGCCCAACCCGTCGGCGGCGCAATGGCGTTGTCGCTGACCGCCCTGCTCTGCGCGTATCTGGTCACAACCCTGAGGAGCAGACTGCGCTGACTACTGTGCGTGCTCGCCTGACCTCGACATGCGCACAACTCCCCGCAGAAAGCCCATTTCTTTCCGATAAGGCGTCAAGTGCGACGGGGTAAGCGATCACCCTTTCGTGTGCTTTTCACCAAAGCCCTCAAGGGAGTTGGACACGACGCCGACAAAGGATCCGTGAGTACCCTTGCGCACACCATGATGACCGCCGCCCGCTCCGCCGACTCAGGTCTGTCCGGGCCGGGCGAACTCGACCGCTACCCCTACGCCGAGGCCTCCGCCGTCGACCGCGTGGGAGCGCCCGTCTGGGAGGGCGCGGACCCCGAACTGGGACGTGTGGGCCGACGTGCCGCGGGCAGCCGCGGCCGCGGACTGCACGGCCAGCTCGTGCAGCAGCTGGGTCAGATGATCGTCTCGGGCGATCTGGGCGCGGACCGCCCACTGGTGCCCGAGGAGATCGGCCAGCGCTTCGAGGTCTCCCGCACCGTCGTCCGTGAGTCCCTCCGCGTCCTGGAGGCCAAGGGGCTGGTCAGCGCCCGCCCGAACGTCGGCACGCGCGTGCGCCCCGTCAGCGACTGGAACCTCCTCGACCCCGACGTCATCGAGTGGCGCGCCTTCGGGCCGCAGCGGGACGACCAGCGCCGGGAGCTGAGCGAGCTGCGCTGGACGATCGAGCCGCTCGCGGCGCGCCTGGCCGCCGGACACGGGCGCGAGGACGTCCAGCAGCGCCTCTCCGACATGGTCGAGATCATGAGCCACGCCATGACGCAGGGCGACACGCTCACCTTCTCCCGCGCCGATGCCGAGTTCCACACGCTGCTCATCCAGCTCGCGGGCAACCGCATGCTGGAGCACCTCTACGGCATCGTGTCGGCCGCCTTGCAGGTTTCCGGCGGCCCGGTCACCGGCTGCGAGCGGCCGAACGAGGCCTCGGTGGCCCAGCACGCGCGCATCGTCGACGCACTCGGTACCGGGGACGGCGTGGCGGCCGAGGCGGCCATGCGTCAGCTGCTCACCGTCCATCCCGAGGTCGAGCGCGTGGTGCCCGCCCCGCGCGAGCACTGACCGCACCGTCGGCGGTGGGGTCGGAGTACCGCGTTCTCGTGGTGTGGCCGGGCCCGGGAACCGTCAGCCGCCGGACCGCGTCGGATCCTTTGGGAACCCGCGGGTCCGGCGGCGTGAACATCTGCGACCTTGTCTGTCCGTGTCTGGCCGTTTTTGCGTGTTTACGGGGTGTGACTCGGGCCACGTAGATTGGGCGTAACGCTTGTGGGAACAACGCGATGACCTAAGAGGTGACAGCCGCGGAGGGAATACGGACGCCATGCAAGGCGCTGTGCATCTTCCCGGCCCCCGCCCGCGCCGTCGGCCCATCCCCAAGCCGGCGGTCGGCTCCTGTCCGTCTTGGACGGGGCCGGAAGCCGTTTTCCAACGTTCCGAGAGGTTGTTCGTGTCGGCCAGCACATCCCGTACGCTCCCGCCGGAGATCGCCGAGTCCGTCTCTGTCATGGCGCTCATTGAGCGGGGAAAGGCTGAGGGGCAGATCGCCGGCGACGATGTGCGTCGGGCCTTCGAAGCTGACCAGATCCCGGCCACTCAGTGGAAGAACGTACTGCGCAGCCTCAACCAGATCCTCGAGGAAGAGGGTGTGACGCTGATGGTCAGTGCCGCGGAACCCAAGCGGACCCGGAAGAGCGTCGCAGCGAAGAGTCCGGCCAAGCGCACCGCCACCAAGACGGTCGCGGCGAAGACGGTGACCACGCGGAAGGCCACCGCCGCCACGGCCGCTCCGGCCGCGCCCGCCGACCCGTCCGCCGTCGATCCCGCCGAGGAAGCCGCACCCGCCAAGAAGGCCGCAGCCAAGAAGACGACCGCCAAGAAGGCGGCCGCGAAGAAGACCGTCGCCGCCAAGAAGACGGTGGCCAAGAAGACGACCGCGAAGAAGGACGACGCCGAGATCCTCGAAGAAGAGGTTCTCGAGGACACCAAGGTCGCCGACGAGCCCGAGGGCGCCGAGAGCGCGGGCTTCGTCCTCTCCGACGAGGACGAGGACGACGCGCCCGCCCAGCAGGTCGCCGCGGCCGGCGCCACCGCCGACCCGGTCAAGGACTACCTCAAGCAGATCGGCAAGGTCCCCCTGCTCAACGCCGAGCAGGAGGTCGAGCTGGCCAAGCGCATCGAGGCCGGCCTCTTCGCCGAGGACAAGCTCGCCAACGCCGACAAGCTGGCGCCGAAGCTCAAGCGCGAGCTGGAGATCATCGCCGAGGACGGCCGCCGCGCCAAGAACCACCTCCTGGAGGCCAACCTCCGTCTGGTGGTCTCCCTGGCCAAGCGTTACACCGGTCGCGGCATGCTCTTCCTGGACCTCATCCAGGAGGGCAACCTCGGTCTGATCCGTGCCGTCGAGAAGTTCGACTACACCAAGGGCTACAAGTTCTCCACGTACGCCACCTGGTGGATCCGTCAGGCGATCACCCGCGCGATGGCCGACCAGGCCCGCACCATCCGTATCCCGGTGCACATGGTCGAGGTCATCAACAAGCTCGCGCGCGTCCAGCGCCAGATGCTCCAGGACCTGGGCCGTGAGCCCACCCCGGAGGAGCTGGCCAAGGAGCTCGACATGACCCCTGAGAAGGTCATCGAGGTCCAGAAGTACGGCCGTGAGCCCATCTCGCTGCACACCCCGCTGGGCGAGGACGGCGACAGCGAGTTCGGTGACCTCATCGAGGACTCCGAGGCCGTCGTCCCGGCCGACGCGGTCAGCTTCACGCTCCTCCAGGAGCAGCTGCACTCGGTGCTCGACACCCTGTCCGAGCGCGAGGCCGGCGTCGTCTCGATGCGCTTCGGTCTCACCGACGGTCAGCCGAAGACCCTCGACGAGATCGGCAAGGTGTACGGCGTGACGCGCGAGCGCATCCGCCAGATCGAGTCCAAGACCATGTCGAAGCTGCGTCACCCGTCGCGTTCGCAGGTGCTGCGCGACTACCTCGACTAGGTCACACGCTCCGTCGAAGGCCCGGTCTCCCCGCGCGGGGAGACCGGGCCTTCGTGCTGCGCGCTGTGGCGCTCTGGATGACTCTGGGTGTCCTGATCCCACCCAGAGTGAGGAGCCCCTATGCGCCGACCTCGTGTCCGAGTCCTGATCCGGCCGCTGTTCCTGGCGGCCGTCACCGCCGCCATACCGTTGGCCGACGCGGCGCCCGTGGCGGCCGACAGCGTTGTCGTGGGCGGCTTTCCCGTGGATGTGTCCGAGAGCCCCTGGACGGTGGCACTGTCCAGCCGTGACCGGTTCGGGGGTACGCGGGCGGGCCAGTTCTGCGGAGGGGCGGTGGTCGGGCGGACCACGGTGCTGACCGCGGCCCATTGCCTGGCCGAGGAGGTTCTGGGGGCACCGCCCGACGAGGCGCGCGACCTCAAGGTCATCGCCGGTCGCACGGACCTGCTGTCGAGCGCGGGGGAGGAGATCGCCGTGCGTGACACGTGGGTCAATCCCGGTTACGACAAGGTCAGCAACGCGGGGGACTTCGCCGTACTCACCCTTGCCGAGCCCTTGCCGCAGAGTTCCGTCGTGCCCATGGCGGCCGACAGTGACCCGGCGTACGCGCCGGAGACCGACGCCTTGGTCTACGGGTGGGGTGACACGACCGGGGCCGGTGACTACCCCCGGCGCTTGCGCGCCGCACGCGTGCGCGTGCTGGCCGATGCCCTGTGTGGCCGGGCCTATCCCGGTGGGCCCGACGGCGAGTACCGGGCGGACTCCATGGTGTGCGCCGGGGATGCCGCGGGCGGCCCTGATGCCTGTCAGGGGGACAGCGGAGGCCCTCTGGTCGCCCAGGGGCGACTGATCGGACTGGTGTCCTGGGGGAACGGCTGCGGGAGGCCGGGCAGCCCCGGCGTCTATACGCGGGTGTCCGACATCGTGCGGGCACTGGGGTGGGTAAACCGGGGGAGCGGCGTCCGGGAGCCGCAGGGGGGCGTCTGAGGGCTCCGTGGGCCCTGTGGTTGTCGGGCCGGCCCGCTTCGACGGCGGGGCCCGGCCGATGGGTGAACCAGTCGGGCGACCGCTCCCGTCGGTGGGGAGCGGCCGCCCGTTCACCGGCCTGTGCCGGGGCTGGCTCGTCGTATGTGCGAGATGTCAGCGCTCTTCTTCGGACGCGTTTGCGGGAACGGACGTCAGCCGCTCCGTCTCGTCCTGTATCTCAGCGGCGATCTTCTTGAGTTCCGGCTCGAACTTGCGGCCGTGGTGGGCGCAGAAGAGCAGTTCTCCGCCGCTGAGCAGCACGACGCGCAGGTATGCCTGGGCGCCGCAGCGGTCGCAGCGATCGGCGGCCGTCAGGGGGCTCGCGGGGGTCAGAACAGTAGTCACGTCGCCTCTTCTCTAGCTCGACGAGCTGTCGTACCAGGGTCAACATCCAACCAGCCCGAAAACGTTCCCGCTCGTGGCTTTTCCTCGAAAAAATCTTTCCCGGGGCGGCTGTCTGCTGCCGGTTGGCGGCGAATGTGCCGTAGTGCGTGTCTTGTGTGCTTTACGGGTTCGCGCTGTCAGTGTTCGGTAGGTGTCCGTCCTCCCGGCTGGCTTGCCGGTTGTTCATGAGGACGTGCCCGGAGCCTAAATGGTTCATGCCTCGAAGGGAACGTGATGTGTGCTTCACTCCAACGAGGGATCGAACGCGTATGCGAGTCTGGAATAGTGTGAGTTCATGACGAGGGTGGCGGTACAACGGCTCTACCAGGCCTCGGTACCCTCTGAGCGGCGACCGAAGCCGGGCCCTTACCCAAGTGGGGTCCACCTGAAATTCAGCGAGGAGCGAACCGCGTGACCGCCGAGACGTCCGTGCCGTCCACAGCGCTGCTGGCAGGAGCAGACCGGGACGGTTCCAACTACACCGCGCGGCACCTGCTCGTCCTCGAGGGCCTCGAAGCCGTGCGCAAGCGCCCTGGCATGTACATCGGCTCGACCGACAGTCGTGGCCTGATGCACTGCCTGTGGGAGATCATCGACAACTCCGTGGACGAGGCCCTCGGTGGGTACTGCGACCACATCGAGGTGATCCTCCACGACGACGGCTCCGTGGAGGTCCGGGACGACGGCCGTGGCATCCCCGTGGACGTCGAGCCCAAGACGGGTCTCTCGGGCGTCGAGGTCGTCATGACCAAGCTGCACGCCGGCGGCAAGTTCGGCGGGGGCTCGTACGCGGCCTCCGGCGGTCTGCACGGTGTCGGAGCCTCCGTGGTGAACGCGCTCTCCGCCCGCCTGGACGTCGAGGTCGACCGCGCCGGTCACACCCACGCGATCAGCTTCCGGCGCGGCGTCCCGGGTGCCTTCGCGGGCAACGGCGCGGACGCGAAGTTCGAGGCCAAGAGCGGCCTGCGCAAGGCCAAGAAGATCGCCAAGACCCGCACCGGCACCCGGGTTCGGTACTGGGCCGACCGGCAGATCTTCCTCAAGGACGCCAAGCTCGCGCTGGAGACGCTGCACCAGCGCGCGCGCCAGACCGCGTTCCTGGTGCCCGGCCTGACCATCGTCGTCCGTGACGAGTACGGACTGGGCGAGGGGGGCAGCAAGGGCGAGGAGTCGTTCCGCTTCGACGGGGGCATCAGCGAGTTCTGCGAGTACCTGGCCACCGACAAGCCGGTCTGTGACGTCCTCCGCCTCACCGGTCAGGGCATCTTCAAGGAGACGGTCCCGGTCCTGGACGACCACGGCCAGATGACCCCCACCGAGGTCACCCGGGAGCTCGGTGTCGACGTCGCGCTGCGCTGGGGCACCGGCTACGACACGACGCTCAGGTCGTTCGTCAACATCATCGCCACCCCCAAGGGCGGCACCCATGTCGCCGGCTTCGAGCAGGCCGTCACCAAGACGATGAACGAGGTGCTGCGCGCCAAGAAACTGCTGCGCGTCGCCGAGGACGACATCGTCAAGGACGACGCCCTGGAGGGACTCACCGCGGTCGTCACCGTGCGGCTGGCCGAGCCGCAGTTCGAGGGCCAGACCAAGGAGGTCCTCGGCACCTCGGCGGCCCGTCGCATCGTGAACAACGTGGTCACCAAGGAACTCAAGGCGTTCCTGACCTCCACCAAGCGCGACGCCGCCGCACAGGCCCGGGTGGTCCTGGAGAAGGCGGTCGCCGCCGCCCGCACGCGCATCGCGGCCCGCCAGCACAAGGACGCACAGCGCCGGAAGACGGCCCTGGAGTCCTCCTCGCTGCCCGCCAAGCTCGCCGACTGCCGCAGCGACGACGTGGACCGCAGCGAGCTGTTCATCGTCGAGGGAGACTCCGCGCTCGGCACGGCGAAGCTCGCCCGGAACTCCGAGTTCCAGGCGCTGCTGCCGATCCGCGGCAAGATCCTCAACGTCCAGAAGTCATCCGTGACCGACATGCTGAAGAACGCCGAGTGCGGCGCGATCATCCAGGTCATAGGAGCGGGCTCGGGCCGGACGTTCGATCTCGACGCGGCCCGCTACGGCAAGATCATCATGATGACCGACGCCGACGTGGACGGCTCCCACATCCGCTGTCTGCTGCTGACGCTCTTCCAGCGCTACATGCGGCCCATGGTCGAGGCCGGCCGGGTGTTCGCCGCGGTGCCGCCGCTGCACCGCATCGAGCTCGTCCAGCCGAAGAAGGGCCAGGACAAGTACGTCTACACGTACTCGGACCGCGAGCTGCGCGACAAGCTCATGGAGTTCCAGAGCAAGGGCATCCGGTACAAGGACTCCATCCAGCGCTACAAGGGTCTGGGCGAGATGGACGCCGACCAGCTGGCCGAGACGACGATGGACCCGCGCCACCGCACCCTGCGCCGGATCAATCTCTCCGACCTCGAAGCCGCCGAGCAGGTCTTCGATCTGCTGATGGGTAACGAGGTGGCGCCCCGCAAGGAGTTCATCTCCAGCTCGGCGGCGACGCTGGACCGCTCCCGGATCGACACGTAGGCACTGCGCTCGGCCTCCGGGTGGGTGTCGCAGCCCGCTGCGCGGCGGGCACGGCCGGCGCGGTGCCCGCTGAGCCGGTGCGGAGCGGCACGCTGCCGGGCTGCGCGGCGGGCACGGCCGGCGCGGTGCCCGCTGAGCCGGTGCGGAGCGGCACGCTGCCGGGCTGTGCGGCGGTCCGACCGCGGCTCCGACGCTCGACGACCGAGGCTGCGAGGCCTCGGCGGCGCCCGTGGCCTCGTCCGTCGCCGTCGCCGTGGCCGTGGCCGTCCCCGTCGTTGTCCGTGGCTTACGACGCCGGGCACCCCACCGGTCGGCCGTGCCTCGCCGCGTCGGTGACCGCTCCGGTGCTTCTCCACCCGTGGGTGGAGGGTGCACGAGCTGCGGATCCACCCACGATCCACCCCCGCTCCGATCTGCTGACCTGCGAATTTCCGTAGCGTCGAAGACGTCGGCAGCGCTCGCTGCCGGTGCTCTCTTCCGCTCACGGAGGCTCCGATGTCCGGGCTAGTCAACGCCTTGCTGATCGTGGCCGTCGTCGTGCTGGTGATCGTGCGCCAGTTCCGCGCCCAAACCATCAGCACCGACCGGCGGTGGTGGCTCGTGCCCGTCGTCCTCGCGGTCCTGGCGCTGCGCGAGCCCGGGATGATCGACGCCCACCACCGCACCTCGTCCGTCCTGCTGCTCGCCGCCGAGCTGCTCATAGGCCTGGCCACTGGTGCCGGCTGGGCATGGACGAGCCGCATGTGGCGGGAGTCCGACGGGACCGTGTGGAGCAGGAGCACCAAGGCGAGCGTGGCCGTCTGGGTCCTCGGTATCGCCCTGCGCGCGGGCCTCTTCGGCCTCGGCGTGCTGTTCGGCGTCCACCAGGACAGCTCCGCCCTGCTCCTCGCGCTCGCCGGCACCCTGCTCGTCCGCTCCGGAATCCTGCTCTGGCGCGCCCAGTCCCTCCCCACCGCGGGCGCTCCGGCCGCGGCGTACGGTGACGCCATGCCGCGGCCCGCGTGGAAGGAACGTGTGTGACGGACAACGCCTGGACACGCTGGCCCTCCCGGGAGGCGCTCGGCCGGGAGGGCGTCTCCCGGCCGAGACGCGCGATCGCCTGGGTCGTGCGCCTGGTCGTACTCACCCTGCTGCTGTGGAGCGCCTTCGAAGACCGGCACGTGCACGGCTGGGGGACGGTCGTGGCGGTGGGCGGCATCATCCTGGCCGGGGCTCTCGCCTGGGCCTTCTACCGGACCACCTACCAGCACCGTCTGCCGGCATCGCTGGCGGTCGTCACGCTGCTGCTGTGCCTGGCGACGGTGGCCCAGTCGACGGGGTTCCGCGGGCCGGCCATCGTCCTGTGGTGCGGCTGCGCGATCTCCGCGCTGGAGCGGATGCCGCTCGGCGCGGCCCTCCCCGTCGCCGCTGTCGCCCTCGCCGCCTTCTCCGCGGTCAACAACGACGTATGGCTGACCACCGCCGCCACGGTCACGGGCATGGCCCTCGCCGGCTACGTCCTCCGGCTCGACGCCGAAGCCCGGGGCAGCGCCCAGCGACTGCTCGCCCAGGAGCGGGCCGCCCGGTCCGCCGAGGCCGAGTCCGTGGCGCTGGCGGAGCGGGCCAGGATCGCGCGGGAGATCCACGACGTCCTGGCCCACAGTCTCTCCGCCCAGCTCGTGCACCTGGAAGCCGCCCGGCTGCTGATAGAGCGGGGGGCGGACCGGGAGCAGATCCTGGAGCGGGTGGTGGCGGCACGCGGAATGGCTCGCGACGGTCTCGCCGAGACCCGGCAGGCCCTCTCCGCGCTGCGGGGCGAGCTGACCCCGCTGGAGGAGTTCCTGGCCGAGCTCGTCAGCGAGGCGGTAGGAGCCGAGGTCACCGTCACGGGTGATCGCAGACCGCTGTCCGCCGAGGCGTCCCAGGCCGTGCGCAGGGTCGCGCAGGAAGCGCTGACGAACGTGCGCAAGCACGCCCACGGCGCCAAGGTCCGGATACGGCTCGAGTACGGCGAGCACGATGTGACGCTCAACGTGCGGGACTCTGGCGGAACGCCGGGGGAACTGACCGGTGCGGGCGCGGGATACGGTCTGCTGGGCATGCGGGAGCGTGCCGAACTGCTGGGTGGTTCGCTCGAGGCGGGGCCTGAGGAGGAGGGGTTCGTGGTGACGCTGAAGGTGCCCGTATGACGGAGGAGGCAGGGAAGAAGCCCGCGCGGGTGATCGTCGTGGACGACCAGACCGTGGTCCGGGAGGGCATCGTGATGCTGCTCGGGCTGCTGCCGGGCATCGAGGTCGTCGGGGCCGCGGGCGACGGGGAGGAGGCGGTGCGGCTCGTCGCCGAGCTCGCACCCGACGTCGTTCTGATGGACCTGCGGATGCCCCGCTGCGACGGTGTGGAGGCGACCCGGCGGATCCGGGCCGACCACCCCGGGACCCAGGTCGTGGTGCTCACCACCTTCGCGGACGACGATTCGCTGTTCCCCGCGCTGAGAGCGGGAGCGCGCGGTTACCTCACCAAGGACGCAGGCGGTGAGGAGATCGTCCGGGCCGTGCAGAGCGTGCTGTCGGGGCACGCGGGGCTGTCGCCGAGCGTGCAACGCCGGCTGCTGGAACGGCTGTCGCAGCCCGAGCCGCCCCCGGCGCCCGAGGAGGCCCCGGACGGACTGACCGCCCGGGAGACCGAGGTACTGGTGCTGATCGCCGAGGGGTTCACCAACCAGGAGATCGCCCGCAAGCTGTGTGTCTCCACGGCGACCGTGAAGACACACATCAACAACCTCTTCGCCAAGACAGGTCTCAAGGACCGCGCCCAGGCCGTGCGTTACGCGTACGCGAAGGGACTGGCGCGGCCACCAGCGGGTTGAGTCACCTGATGGGGTGAAGAGCCCGGCGAAGGAGAGCCGGGGATCTCCCCGGTCTGTCCATCCTTGGGCATGCAGTCAAACAACGGTGGTTACCGCCCAGACGGGGGCGGTCCGGACAGTACGGCCGAGAACCAGGACAGCCGCGGCCCGGCTCCCCACCACGTGAGGCACGAGGACCCCTGGCACGACGCGGTTCCCTCGGGATGGGGCGAACTGGACGGCACGGGTGCCCCCGCTCCCGCCGCCGTGCCGGTCGCGCGGGCCGGCCGGCGGGGGCCGGAGGTTCACGCCCGCGACGTGTACGTCGAGGTGCAGCGGAGTGCGGCCTTCCAGGAGGTGCGCAGCCGGTACCGGAGGTTCGTGGTGCCCGGGGTCGTCCTCTTCCTCAGCTGGTACGTGGGGTATGTGGTGACTGCGACGGTCGCACCCAGGCTGATGGCGAGGCCGGTTGCGGGCGCGGTGAACGTGGCGATGCTCGCGGGGCTCGGACAGTTCCTCACCACCTTCCTGTTCACCTGGGCCTATGCCCGGCACGCGCGTCTGCGCAGGGACCGGGCGGCCCTGGACCTGCGCTGGGACACGCAGGAACTGGCGCGCGGCGGCAGGGGCGGTGCGCTGTGACGGGTCAGCATCAGACACTGGCGTTCGGGCTGTTCAGCGCGTTCGTGGCCGTCACCCTGGCGATCACGACCTGGGCGGGTCGCCACCGGCGTGGCTCGGCGGAGGAGTTCTACGCGGGCGGGCGGCTCTTCTCCCCGATGGAGAACGGTTTCGCCCTCGCGGGTGACTACCTGTCGGCAGCCTCGTTCCTGGGTGTGACCGGGCTGATCGCGCTGTTCGGCTACGACGGACTGCTGTACGGGGTGGGCTTCCTCGTCGCCTGGCTCGTGGTGCTGTACCTGGTCGCCGAACTGGTGCGCAACTGCGGGCGCTTCACTCTCGCCGACGTGATCGCCGCGCGGATGAGCGAGCGGCCGGTCCGGCTCGCCGCGGGCACTTCCTCGGTCACCGTGTCCGTTCTGTATCTGGTGGCGCAAATGGTGGGCGCGGGCAGCCTGGTCGCGCTGCTGCTCGGGCGGACCGGCGAGGCGGCGCAGGTCTGGGCCGTCATCGGTGTCGGCGCGCTCATGGTGATCTATGTGTCGTTGGGAGGGATGCGGGCCACCACATGGATTCAGATCGTGAAGGCGGTCCTGATGCTCAGCGGTACCGTCGTGCTGACCGTTCTCGTCCTGTTGAGGTTCCACGGCGACGTCGACCGGTTGCTGCTCACGGCCGCCGAGCGCAGCGGCCACGGGCGGGCCTTCCTGGCGCCGGGCCTGAAATACGGCGGGGACTGGACGGCGCGCCTGGACTTCATCAGCCTGGGCCTCGCGCTGGTGCTCGGTACGGCGGGGCTGCCGCACATCCTGTCGCGCTTCTACACGGTGCCGACCGCACCGGCCGCGCGTCGTTCGGTGGTCTGGTCGATCGGGCTGATCGGCGGGTTCTACCTGATGACGATCGTCCTCGGGTTCGGCGCGGCCGCCATCGTCGGGCCGGAGGAGGTACGCAGGTCGAACGCGGCCGGGAACACGGCGGTTCCGCTGCTCGCGCTCGATCTGGGTGGCGGGCCGGACTCCACCGGCGGAACGGTTCTGTTCGCGGTCGTGGCAGCCGTGGCCTTCGCGACCATCCTCGCGGTGGTCGCCGGGATCACACTCGCCTCCTCGGCGTCCGTGGCCCACGACCTGTACACGTCCCTGCGGCGCGGGCGTGGGGCGCCGCGCAGCGAGGTGGCCGTGGCACGGGTCGCGGCGGTGGGCATCGGCGTGGTCGCCATCGCGCTCGGTCTGCTGGCCCGGAACCTCAACGTCGCCTTCCTGGTGGGACTCGCCTTCGCCGTGGCCGCGTCCGCCAACCTGCCCGTGCTGCTCTACTCGCTGTTCTGGCGCGGCTTCACGACGCGCGGCGCGGTCTGGGCCGTGTACGGCGGGCTGCTCCCGGCCCTGGGGCTCGTGGTGCTGTCCCCGGTGGTGTCGGGCAGCCCGGGCGCGCTGTTCCCGGACGTCGACTTCCAGTACTTCCCGCTGGAGAACCCGGGCATCGTCTCGATCCCGATGGGCTTCCTGGCGGGCTGGCTGGGCACGGTCACCTCGGACGACGCCCCGGACGAGGCCGGGTACGCGGAGACCGAGGTGCGGTCGCTGACCGGAGCGGGGGCCGTGTAGCGGGGGACCTTATCGCGGGGGCGCGGACGGGGTGGAGCACGCCCCCGGACGGTGAGCTGTCACGGCGCCACCCACGCGTACCGGTGCTCCGGCCGGCCGGTGTCGCCGTACTTCAGGGAGAGGCGGAGCCGGCCGGCCTGTTCCAGGTGCCGCAGGTAGCGCTGGGCGGTGGAGCGGCTGAGGCCGGTTTCGGTGGCGACCTCGTGGGCGGAGAGCGGGTGGTCGGCGCGGTGCAGGACCCCGCAGATGAGATCCGTGGTGGGCTCCGACTGGCCGCTGGGCAGACCGGGGGAGGAGGAGGGCGCGGGCGCGGTTCGCAGGGCGCCGAAGATCCGGTCGACCTGCTCCTGGCCCGCCAGGCCCCTGCCTCCGACCCGGTCGACGGTGCGGCGGAGCGCCGCGTACGAGTCCAGGCGGGTGCGCAGCGCCGCGAAGGTGAACGGCTTGACCAGATAGTGCAGGGCGCCCAGACGCATGGCCTTCTGCACCGTCGTCACATCGCTGGCCGCCGTGATCATGATGACGTCGGTGCCGTGCCCGTGTTCCCGCATGCGGTGCACCAGTTCGAGGCCGGTCTGGTCCGGCAGGTAGTGGTCGAGCAGCACCAGGTCGATGGCTCCGCGTTCCACGGCGGACAGCGCCTGGGCGGCGGAGTGCGCGCGGGCGGCCACCCGGAAGCCGGGAACCTTTCCCACGTACTTGGCGTTGATCTCGGCGACACGGAAGTCGTCGTCCACGACCAGGACGTCAATCATCGGGCCTCTCCTTCAAGGCCGGCGAGCGTTAAGCCCGTGTTTCGTGCTCCGCAGTTGTAACGCGAGCAAAATGAGCACAACAGGCTCTTGCGAGCAAAAGAATGGCTTGCGCTCAGAAGACTGATGCTGTGGCCCGGGCCACACCTACCGTCCCGGGCCATGAGCGCAGACACCAGCCCCGCCATCGAGCTACGGGGCGCGAGCAAGACCTTCAGGACCCCGTCGGGGGGTTTGCACACGGCTGTCCGGGACCTGGACCTGACCGTCGGGCGTGGCGAGTTCGTGGCCGTCGTCGGTCCCACCGGCTGCGGCAAGTCCACCACGCTGACCCTGGTCAGCGGCCTGGAGGAGCCCACCGAGGGCGATGTGCTGGTTGCCGGGGAGCCGGTGAACGGGGTCGGCGACAAGGTCGGCTTCGTCTTCCAGCAGGACGCCACCTTTCCCTGGCGGACGGTCCTGTCCAACGTCATGGCGGGCCCCCGTTTCCGTGGCGTACCGAAGCCGGAGGCCAAGCAGAAGGCCCGTGAGTGGCTGGCCCGGGTGGGGCTCGCCGCTTTCGAGGACCGCTACCCGCACCAGCTCTCCGGTGGTCAGCGCAAGCGTGTCGCCCTCGCCGCCACCTTCGTCAACGACCCCGAGATCCTGCTGATGGACGAGCCCTTCTCGGCGCTCGACGTGCAGACCCGGGCGCTGATGTCGGACGAGCTGCTGGAGCTGTGGGAGGGCACCGGCGCCTCCGTCGTCTTCGTCACCCACGACCTGGAGGAGTCCATCGCGCTGGCCGACAAGGTCGTCGTGATGACCGCCGGGCCCGCGACCGTCAAGCAGGTCTTCGACATCGACCTGCCGCGGCCGCGCAAGGTCGAGCAGGTACGTCTGGAGCCGCGGTTCATCGAGATCTACCGCGAGATCTGGGAGTCCCTCGGCGAAGAGGTCCGCATCACCCGTGAGAGGGGTGCCGCCAATGTCGCCTGAGGTCATCAGCACGCCGGTCGTCGACACGGTGAAGACTCCGGGCCGCGCCCAGACGCGCGCCGCGGCCGCCCGCAGACGCAAGATGCTCGTCGCCGCCGCACGGGCGCTCCTCCTGGTGGCCGTGCTCGGCCTGTGGGAAGGGCTGTCCCGGGCCAAGGTCATCGATCCGTTCAACTTCTCGATGCCCTCGCAGATCTGGGACCAGATCAGCACCTGGGTGATGCACGGAACGGCACAGGGCTCACTGGGTGAGCAGATCTGGGCCACGCTCCAGGAGGCGCTGCTCGGCTGGATCATCGGTGTCGTCGCCGGTGTGGTCTTCGGTATCGCTCTGGGGCGGATCGCCTTCCTCGCCGATGTCCTTGGTCCTTACATCAAGGTGCTCAACTCCATCCCCAGGATCGTCCTGGCCCCGATCTTCGTGATCTGGTTCGGGCTGGGCCCCGCCTCCAAGGTCGCGTCGGCCGTGGTGCTGGTCTTCTTCCCGGTGTTCTTCAACGCCTTCCAGGGTGCCCGTGAGGTCGACCGCAACCTGGTGTCCAACGCCCGGATCCTCGGCGCGAGCGACCGCCGGGTGACGCTTCAGGTGGTCATCCCGTCGGCGACCTCCTGGATCTTCACCAGCCTGCACGTCAGCTTCGGCTTCGCCCTCATCGGCGCCATCGTGGGCGAGTACATCGGTGCCACCAAGGGCATCGGTCTGCTCGTCGCCCAGTCCCAGGGCACTTTCAACGCCGCCGGCGTCTACGCCGCGATGGTCATCCTCGCGGCCGTCGCACTCGTCGCCGAGGGCCTGCTGACCTTCGCCGAGCACCGCATCTTCCGGTGGAAGCCGGCGAACTCCGGCCACTGAGCCCGGCCCGCCCGGCGCCGCCCCGGAGCCGGGCGCTCCAAGACACCCCCCTTCTCCCGCACCGCCCTCTCACAAGGACGTGAACCGCCATGCGCAAGACCGCCAGATACGCCTCGCTCGCCGCCTCCGGCCTGCTCGCCCTCTCCTCGCTCACCGCCTGCGCCAACGACGCGGCGAGCAGCACCTCCGCCGACGCCGGCAGCAAGGGCGACGGCAAGGGCACGAAGGTCAAGATCATGGTCGGTGGTCTGGACAAGGTCATCTACCTGCCGGCGATGCTGACCCAGCGGCTCGGCTACTTCGACTCCGAGGGCCTCGACGTGGAACTCCTCAGTGAGCCCGCAGGTGTCCAGGCCGAGACAGCGCTCGTCTCCGGCCAGGTCCAGGGCGCCGTCGGCTTCTACGACCACACCCTCGACCTTCAGACGAAGGGCAAGTCCGTGGAGTCCGTCGTGCAGTTCTCGCACGCCCCCGGCGAGGTGGAGGTCGTCTCCACCAAGAAGGCGGGCGACATCACCTCGCCGAAGGACTTCAAGGGCAAGAAGCTCGGCATCACCGGTCTCGGTTCCTCCACCGACTTCCTCACCAAGTACCTCGCCGTCAAGAACGGGGTGAAGGTCAGCGACTTCAGCCCGGTCGCCGTGGGGGCGGGACCGACGTTCATCTCGGCGCTTCAGCAGGGCTCGATCGACGCCGGTATGACGACCGACCCGACCGTCGCCACGATCCTGGACAAGAAGGCGGGCAAGGTCCTCCTCGACATGCGGACGCCCGAGGGCTCCAAGGAGGCGCTCGGCGGCCCGTACCCGTCGTCCAGTCTGTACATGCAGACGGACTGGGTGAACAGCCACAAGGACACCGTCCAGAAGCTGGCCAACGCGTTCGTCAAGACGCTCAAGTGGATGTCGAACCACAGCGCCTCCGAGATCGCGGCCAAGATGCCCGCCGACTACTCCCAGGGCAACAAGACGCTGTACGCCGAGGCCATCAAGAGCACCCTGCCGATGTTCACCGACGACGGAGTGATGCCCGCGAACGGCCCCGAGACCGTCGAGAAGGTCCTCAAGGCGTTCAACCCCAACATCAAGAACGCCAAGGTGGACCTGAGCAAGACCTACACGACCGAGTTCGTCGACAAGGCCGCGAAGTAGGCGGGGTGGAGCCCCCGTCGGCCTTACGTCCCCGTCGGCAGCGGTCAGATGCGGGTCGCCCACACGTAACGGTGTTCCGGGCGGCCCGCATCGCCGTACTTGAGGGTCAGCCTCGCCCGGCCGGTGCGCTCCAGCAGCTTCAGATAGCGCTGGGCGGTCTGCCGGCTCACCCCGGTCCGCTCGGCGATCTCCTGCGCCGACAGCGGGCCTTCGGCGTTCATCAGGGACTGGCGCACCAACTCGGCGGTGGTGGGGGAGTGCCCCTTCGGCAGCCCGGGCTCCGACGGCGCGGACAGCGCGCCGAAGATGCGGTCCACCTCCGCCTGTTCGGCCTCGCCGCCGCCGTCGAGGGTGCGGCGCAACTGCGCGTACGCCTCGAGCTTCGCCCGCAGACCGGCGAAGGCGAACGGCTTGACCAGGTACTGGAGGGCGCCCTGCCGCATGGCGGCCTGGACCGTCGAGACGTCCCGGGCCGCCGTCACCATGATCACGTCGGTCTGGAGGCCCCGGCGGCGCATCTCCTGCACGACCGCCAGGCCCGTCTCGTCGGGCAGGTAATGGTCCATCAGGATCAGGTCGAGGCGTGACAGCGTCTCCAGCCGGTGCAGCGCCTCCGCCGCGCTGTGCGCCTCCGCGGCCACGTGGAAGCCCGGTACCTTCTCCACGTAGGCGGCGTTGACCCGGGCCACCCGGACGTCGTCGTCCACGACCAGGACCTCGATCATCGGGCCTCCTCCCCGTCGGCCGGGGCGGACGCGGTGAGGGCCGGCTCGAGGCCCGGCTCGGTCAGCGCCTCCGGCAGTACGACCGTGAACCGGGCGCCCCCGCCCTCCGCTTCGGCCACCGTCGCGCTCCCGCCCTGCCGCTCGGCGAACCGGCGCACCAGGGAGAGCCCGAGGCCGCGCTTGCCGTGCGCGGGCGGCTTCTTCGTGGACCAGCCGTCCGTGAAGATCAACTCCCGTTGCTCCACCGGGATCCCGGGCCCCGTGTCACGCACGCTGAGGACGACCGTACGCGCCTCGGCGCGCAGTTCGACCTCCACGCGCGCGTGCGGGGTGCCCGCGACGGCGTCGAGCGCGTTGTCGACCAGGTTGCCCACGACCGTCACCAGCCCCCTGGGATCGATCAGCCGGTCCGGCAGCCGGGACCCGTCGGAGACCCACAGGGCCACCCCGCGCTCGGCCGCGACGGTCGCCTTGCCGACCAGCAGGGCGGCCAGCAGCGGGTCCTGGACCTTCTCGGTGACCTGCTCCGCGGTGGCCCGGTGGTCGCCGACCACCTCTCCGACGAACTCCACGGCGTCGTCGTACATCTCCAGTTCGAGCAGTCCCAGCAGCGTGTGCATGCGGTTGGCGTGCTCGTGGTCCTGGGCGCGCAGGGCGTCTATGAGACCCCGCGTGGAGTCGAGTTCGCGGCCGAGCTGCTCCAGCTCGGTACGGTCGCGCAGGGTGGCCACCGCGCCGCCGTCGTCGGTGGGCATGCGGTTGGTGACCAGGACCCGCTGGCCGCGCACGGTGAGCAGGTCGGTGCCGGTGACCCGGCCGGCCAGGACGTCGGTCGTACGGCCCGCGCCGAGCGCCTCGTCCGGCGACTGGCCGACGGCCTCGTCGCCGATGCCCAGCAGCCGCCGGGCCTCGTCGTTGAGCAGGCGGACACGGCCCGCGCGGTCGAGGGCGACGACGCCTTCCCGGATCCCGTGCAGCATCGCCTCACGCTCGGCGAGCAGCGCCGATATGTCGGAGAAGGCCAGGTCCCGGGTCTGCCGCTGCACCCTGCGGGAGATCAGCCAGGCGGCCAGCGCGCCGACCGCGAGGGCGCCGCCCGCGTAGGCCAACAGCTCAGGGATCGCGCCGATCAGGCCGGCACGCACGCTGCTGTACTCGATGCCGACCGAGACCGCGCCGATGATCCGGTGGTGAGCGTCGTACAGCGGCACCTTGCCCCGGGCGGAGCGGCCGAGGGTGCCGGTGTCGATCTCCATGACCTCCTTGCCCTCCAGCGCCTCTTTGGCGCTGGTCGAGACGTGTTCGCCAATCTGCTTCGGGTCGGTGTGCGACCAGCGGAACCCCCGCCGGTCCATCACCACGACGTACTCGGCGTGCGTGCTGAGGCGGATCCGCTCCGCCTCCTTCTGCACCGGACCGTCGACGCTGGGCGGGGTGGTCAGGACATCCTCGGCGATCTTCGGGTTCTGCGCGGTGGTCTGCGCGATCGCGAGCGCGCGGCGCATCGCCTCCTGGTCGAGCTGCTTGCTCAGCGGTGCCAGGAACAGCCCGGTCGCGAGCACCGCGACTCCCGCGGCGATCGCCAGCTGCATCAGCAGGACCTGCGAGAACATCCGTCGTGGCAGGCCCAGGCGCCGACGGCGTGCGGGGGAGGTGGGGCTCATACCCAAGACGGTACGTGGGACGCCGGGCGCTGCCGAAGGGGTGTGGCGTGGATCTCTTGACCAATTCTTGGGAGAACGGTGTGCGGGCTCAGCCCGCCAGTCCCGCCCCGGTCAGTTCCCGTACCGCCACCACGTCCATCCGGGCCGGCGAACCGAGTACGGCGGCGCCGCAGCTCTCCGGGCGGGGCGGCAGCGAGGCAGTCTGGGCCACGGTCACCCGCCAGTGACGGCCGTCGGCGTGGGCGACGGTCACCTCCCAGTGCGGCGCCGCGCCGTCCGTCCGTACGACGCTCAGCGTCTCCGCCGCGTACTCGCCCGCCGAGGAACGCACGGCCAGCTCGGCCGCCTGCCCGGGCCGTGCCCAGGCGGACCGCCCGCGGCACCCCTCGACGACGACACGACCCTCCTGGACGCCGTGCAGGACCTCCTTGACGGCGTGGGCCTCGGCCCGGCCGTACGCGTATCCGTACGGCAGCACGAGCACCGTCGGTGAGAAGCGATGTCCACCCAGATGAGTGACCTCCCACACGCCCCGCACGCCGGAGGCCGCGAGTTCGGCCGCGAGGGGACGGCCGAGGAGGGCGCAGCAGCGGTCGCGCTTGCCGTTGGTGCAGATGAGGGCGAGCGGGCCGCCCTCGTGCGGCCGCCCCTTGAGCGCCGAACCGAAGCTGCGGTGATCACCGGCGCCCAGAGCGGTGAAGTCGAGGCCGAGCAGCTGTCGCGGATCGCGGGTGGTGGCGTGATGCAGCCAGCTTCTCCCCGGGACGGTGTGCGCCACGTACACCTGGCGCACGGCGGGTGTCCCGGGGTCGGCGTGCCGGCCGGGGCGGCGGATGAGCGCGATCCGCACGCCCGTGCCCTCGGCGGCGATCTCCAGGGCGCGGCCCAGCGTGCGGTCCAGATGGCTCGAAGTGAGCGCCTTGGCGCCCCACGGCCCGGGCTGCTCCAGCAGCAGCCACGTCGTCGCCGTGGCCGCGGTACCGGAAACGGGCTCGTCGAGGCTCCGGGAGACGGTCGCGCACCTACTCACACAGGTAAGCCTAACCTGCCTTTTCTCGAAGCGACTTCCAGCCGTCCTCGTGTCCTACTCCGGCATGGGCTGAGGGGGCCGCGGACCGACGTAGTGCCCGCTGGGGCGCATGCGCAGCGGGCGCTCCCCGTACTCCTCCAGGGCGTGGGCGATCCAGCCCGCGGTGCGGGCGACGGCGAAGACCGTCTCGCCCGCGGTGGCGGGCATGCCGGTGGCCACGGTGAACACGGCGAGGGCCAGGTCCACGTTGGCGTGCAGCGGGGCGTGCCGGGCGGTCGTGGCGACGATGTCCCGGGCCGCGAGGAGGGCGGGTTCGGCGCGCGGGACCTGCTCCAGGAGGTCGAACAGGACGCGCGCGCGAGGGTCCTCGCCGGTGTAGAGCCGGTGGCCGAGGCCGGGAATGCGGCGGCCGGCGCGGAGTTCGTCCGCGATCACGGGCGCGGCGGTGCCCTGGTCCAGTACGTCGAGCAGCAGCCGGTGGGCGAGGCCGCTGGCCGCGCCGTGCAACGGGCCCTCGATCACCCCGAGTCCGGCCGAGACGGCCGCGTAGGCGTGCGCGCGGGCCGAGGCGGCCACGCGCACGGCGAGCGTCGAGGCGGCCAGGTCGTGGTCGGCGAGCAGGGCGAGCGCCGTGTCCAGGACACGCAGTGTGTCCTCGTCGGCCTCGCGCCCGGTCAGCCTGCCCCACAGCCGGTGGGCGAGCGGGCCGTCGGTGAGATGGGCGAACGGCTGTGGTGGCAGCGCGGCGACGAGTGTCGGGATGAGGACGCGCGCGGTGCTGAGCACGGCCTCCTCCGACAGGTCGAAGCGCAGCGGGTCCTCCGCGGCGGCGGCGATGGCCGCGACCCGGAGGCGGTCGGTGGGGGAGGTGTGCTCGGGCAGGGCCCCCACCGCGCGGCGGGCGACGGCGACGGTCGGCTCGGGCGCGGTGAACGTGATGCCCGGTCGCATCCGGCCCGTCCACAGCCACTCGGCGACCTCCTCGTAGGAGTGGCGGGCGGCGAGTTCGGTGGCGTCGACACCCCGGAAGAAGTACCGGTCCTTGTCGATGAGCGTGATGCGCGTCCGGACGGACAGCTCCCCACCGGCGCCCGGACTCGCGCCGCCCTCGCGCCTGTTGCGCCGGGCGAGGGCCGCCACCTCCTCGGCGTCGAAGGTGCTGCCCCGGCCGCCCGGCTCCCGCCTGCTGCTGAGCTGACCGCGGCTGACATACGCGTACACGGTCTCGGGTTTCACCCCGAGCAGCTCGGCGGTCTCCTTGGTGCTCAGCCTGCGTCCCGGACGGCCGGAAGCGGGGTCTTGATCGCGCATGGGGGCCACGGTATCGGCCTCCCGGTGCATTGACAGCATGTTGATTTAATCAATATTGACATCCATAAAGTCAATAATGGATGGTCGAATCAAGTTCAGGGAGGAAAAACATGTCCATCAACAGGACCGCGGCCGGCCTCGTCGACGTGCCGCGAGGACTCGCGGGCGTCGTCGTCACCGACACCCGGATCGGTGACGTGCGCGGACTCGAGGGCTTCTACCACTACCGCCAGTACTCCGCCGTCGACCTCGCCCGGACCCGCGGTTTCGAGGACGTCTGGCATCTGCTGGTCCACGGCGAACTGCCGGATGCCCGGCGCAGCGCCGCGTTCACCGCCGAGACCGCGGCGCTGCGACGGCTGCCCGAGGAGGTGCGGGCCGCCCTGCCCGTCCTCGCGGCGGCGAGCCGTGCCTCCGGTCCGCTGGCCGGGATGCGCTCGGCGCTGTCGCTGCTGGGCGCGGCGAGGGGGTTCCGGCCGGTGTACGACATCGACGCCGACCGGCGCCGCGCGGACACCGTCGCCGCCTGTGCGGCCGTACCCACCCTGCTCGCGGCCCTCCACCGCCTCGGGCAGGGGCTGGAGCCGGTGGAGCCGCGCGAGGACCTGTCGTACGCGGCCAACTATCTGTACATGCTCACGGGTTCGGAGCCGGACGTGCGGCGGGCCCGGGCGATCGAGCAGTACTTGATCTCAACCATTGATCACGGCTTCAACGCGTCAACGTTCACGGCCAGGGTCATCGCGTCGACCGGCGCGGACGTGGCGGCCTGCCTGGTGGGTGCCGTCGGTGCGCTGTCCGGGCCGCTGCACGGGGGTGCGCCGAGTCGTGCCCTCGACACCCTGGACGCGATCGGAACGCCGGAGCGGATCGACTCCTGGATCCGGGAACGCGTTCTCGCGGGCGACCGCGTCATGGGCTTCGGACACGCGGTCTACCGTACGGAGGACCCTCGTTCGCGGATGCTCCGCGACATCGCCCGCGGCTTCGGCGGGCCGCGTGTCGACTTCGCCGTCGAGGTCGAGCGCCGGGTCGAGGCGATCCTCGCCGAGCTGAAGCCCGGGCGTGAACTCCACACCAACGTCGAGTTCTACGCGGGCGTGGTCATGGAACTGTGCGGACTGCCGCGCGAGATGTTCACGCCCACCTTCGCGGCGGGGCGTGTGGTGGGCTGGAGCGCCAACATCCTGGAGCAGGCGGAGGACCCGAAGATCATCCGCCCGGTGGCCCGGTACGTGGGCCCGGAACCGCGGGTGGCGGCGCCGGCGGTGGCCTGAGTCGGAAGACCGGCCCGGCGCCTCTCGGCGAGCGGGCCGGACGCCGGAGCGACGCGGTCTAGCGGCGCATGACGTTGACCGTGACGTTGGCTGCGGCGTCCCCGAGGAAGACGCTGCCGCCGAAACTCGCCACCGTCGTGAGGTGTTCCGTCTGCCGCGTGACGATCAGCAGCACCATCGCGACTGCCGTCAGCAGGGCCACCACACTGGGCAACACGTGGAAGACGCGCCTGGTGGGAGGCTGTTCGGTCAGTCGTGTACCGTCGTGCGACGTCGGGTTGGACATGTCGGCTCTCCTCAGCCTGGAGTTCTTGGATGCGGCCCGACCGCCGGGGAGTCTGCCCACGGCACCCGTTGCTCGCCAAAGTCACGGGGTGTCGCTGGGGGAAGGGCTCCCCGGTGCCGTCTGCCGGGGTTGACGCTTCAGCCGGCGCTACGCGTCTGGGATGTCTGCTTTCGCGCGGACGAGTGTCTCGCGGCTGATCACCACGATTCGTTCGTAGTCGGCGCGAGCCGCGTCGGCCGGCAGTTCCGCGTCCAGCGCTTCCGTGCTGTCGGTGCCGATCACAGCGAAGTTCCCGTCCTGCAGTTCAAAGATGTCCGGGCAGGACTGCCCGGTCACGCTCCCCCTCTGGCGAGGTGAGGCACCAATACGGCGCACGATCTTCAAGTGGATCCCGGTCCTTGCTTGGTTGGTCAGTGGCTGTCCTCGTGCCGGCCGCCAGGAAGTGGGTGGCTCCTGGGCCGACAGGGGTTGGGCCTGCTGCGACGGCTGGTGTGCTCCAGGGCAGGCGGGCATAACCTACCCGCAGTGATCGCTCGTGGGGCCAGAGTTGTTTCGTCTGAGCGAGTGACGATAAGGAAAGTCCTTGCGTGCCGTGCCACGGTGCGGGTCAGTCGTCGGTGCCGTCGCCCACGACCCACCATTCGTCCGTGTCCGCCTCGTCCAGTTCGAGCAGCAGCTCGTCGGTCATCCGGCCGATCTCCGCCTCGTCGGTGTCGTCCCGCAGGCTGGCCCGGTGCGGCCGGGTAGCCTCCCAGTAGGCGCGCGCCGTGGGGCTCTGGAAGAGCATGCGGATGTGACCGCGCAGCTCACCGCGGCTGAGCAGCCCGATCCGGTATCCGTTCAAGGCGTGCACATACAGGACGTTGGCGAACAGGTACTGCTTCTGGAGCTGCGGCGGCACATCGCCCTCGTAGGTGTCCAGCACGGGCAGCAGGTCCTGGTCCTCCATCGCCGCGAGCAGGAGTTGCCGGTGATCGCGCTGGTACTCGATGAGGTCCGCGCGCCGGGCGGCATGCCGGTGCTGTTCCTCGAGCGCGTCCAGGCGCCGCAGCACCTCGGTGTGCATGCGGGTCAGCGCCTCGACCGCACGGCGGTGCGCCAGTAAGGAAGCCATGGTCCCGGCCACCGAAAGCGTGAGGGCCGCCGCGGCGACGGAGCCCAGCCCCCGTATCCCAGTTTTCCGTGTGGCCATGTCAACCCCCGAATCAGGCGGCCGTTCGCCGGTCGTCGGGACGCGGGTCGACTGTGGGACGTGGGTCGACTGGAGGGACCGGCGAGCGGTGGGCGGCGCTTGCCGTCTCCCAGAGTGCCGAGCGGCTCTGATCGGCGGGGAGGCGGAGAGGCGGCGCACGGAGGGAAGCAAGGGTCGCACGCCAGGCGCCATGCCCAACGTCTGCCCCGCGAGGCCTGCTGACAAGCGTTCACTTCGCGGGGTTTCGCCCCGCTCGTATCCTGGGGCGGCATTCCATCCTCGTCCGTGCGCCGGGCCGTGAGCCGGTGCGCGCTTCCGCGTGAGAGAGGTCGCACGTTGGGGCACAGCCGCAGTCCGCAGCAGATCCCGGTCGTCGTACTCGCCGGTTTCCTCGGCTCCGGGAAGACCACGCTTCTCAACCACCTGCTGCACCGCAGCGGAGGCAGCCGCATCGGGGCGATCGTCAACGACTTCGGGGCCATCGAGATCGACGCCATGGCGGTCGCCGGGGCGCTCGGCGACTCCACCGTCTCGCTCGGCAACGGATGCCTGTGCTGCGCGGTCGACGCGAGCGAACTCGACCTCTACCTGGAACGGCTCGCCGACCCGGCCACCGGCATCGACGTCATCGTCATCGAGGCCAGCGGCCTCGCCGAACCCCAGGAACTCGTCCGCATGGTGCTGGCCAGCGAGCATCCCGGGATCGTCTACGGCGGGCTGGTCGAGGTCGTCGACGCCGCCGAGTTCGACGACACGCGCGCGAAGCACCCCGAGATCGACCGGCACCTCGCCCTCGCCGACCTGGTGGTGGTCAACAAGCTCGACCGGGCCGCGGACGGCGAACGCGTGCTGGGCCTGGTCCGGTCGCTCACCGACCGTGCCGCGGTGGCCCCCGCCACCTACGGCCGCATCGACCCCGAGTTCCTCTTCGACTGCCGGCCGAGCGAGGAGCGGATCGGCCAGCTGTCCTTCGACGACCTGCACGAGCACGACCAGCACGAGCACGACCAGCACGAGGCCGGCACCGGCCACGCCGGGCATCTGCACACCGCGTACGACAGCCTGTCCTTCGTCTCCGAGGTCCCCCTGGAGCCGCGCCGCCTGATGGCCTTCCTCGACGGCCGGGCCGAGGGGCTGTACCGGATCAAGGGGTACGTCGACTTCGGCCCGTACGACCCCCGGAACCGGTACGCCGTGCACGCCGTCGGCCGTTTCCTGCGCTTCTACCCGGAGCCCTGGGGCCCCGCCGACCCCCGCCTGACCCAGCTCGTCCTCATCGGCACCGGCATCGACGCGCCCACCCTCGGCAAGGAACTCGAGGAGTGCGAGGACGACGCCCCACACGCCGACGAGCACGGCATGTGGGGCGTCCTGCGCTACGTACGCGACCCCGGGGTTCCCCAGGAGTACGACCCCGAGGACCCGCCGGTCTAGAGCAGGTCTAGAGCAGGTCTAGAGCAGGTCTAGAGCACCGGCCCCGCCACCACCCACACCGTCTTCGACAGCGAGGTGCCCGAACCGTCCCGGCGCGGGTCCGGCTCGGGAAGCTCGACCGGGGTGCCGTCCTTCTGCGCCGCACGCGCGGGTGCCGGACCCGCCCACGCGAAGGACAGGCAGTCCTCGCCCTTCAGGAACCGCTGGCAGCGCACGCCGCCGGTGGCCCGGCCCTTGCGCGGGTACGGGTCGAACGGGGTCAGCTTGGCCGTCGTCTGCACGGAGTCGTCCAGCGTCCCGCGCGAGCCCGCCACCGTGAAGACCACCGCGTCCACCGCCGGGTCGACGGCGGTGAAGGAGATCACCTTCGCGCCCTCGGCCGGCTTGATGCCCGCCATGCCGCCCGCCGGACGTCCCTGCGGGCGGACGATGGACGCCTGGAAGCGCAGCAACTGGGCGTCGTCGGTGATGAACACCAGGTCCTCGTCGCCGGTACGCAGCTCCACTGCGCCGACGATCCGGTCGCCCTCCTTGAGCGTGATGACCTCCAGCTCGTCCTTGTTGGACGGGTAGTCGGGGACCACGCGCTTGACCACGCCCTGCTCCGTGCCCAGGGCCAGACCCGGGGACGACTCGTCCAGCGTGGTCAGGCAGACCACCGTCTCGTCGTCCTCGAGGGAGACGAACTCCGCCAGCGGCGCGCCACCGGCCAGGTTCGGCGCCGTCGCCGTGTCGGGCAGCTGCGGCAGGTCGACCACGTTGATCCGCAGCAGCCGGCCGGCCGATGTCACCGCACCCACCTCGCCACGCGCCGTCGCCGGCACCGCCGAGACGATCACGTCGTGCTTGACGCGCCGGGCGTCGGCGTCCTCCGTGAACGGCTCGTTGTTCGCAGTACGGGCCAGCAGCCCCGTCGACGACAGCAGCACCCGGCACGGATCGTCCGCCACCTGGAGCGGGACCGCCGCCACCGGGGCGCCCCCCGACTCCAGCAGCACCGTGCGCCGGTCGCTGCCGAACTTCTTGGCCACCGCGGCCAGTTCGGCCGAGACCAGCTTGCGCAGCTCGGTGTCCGAGTCCAGGATCCGGGTCAGCTCCTCGATCTCCGCGTTCAGCCGGTCCTTCTCCGCCTCCAGCTCGATGCGGTCGAACCTGGTCAGGCGCCGCAGCGGCGTGTCGAGGATGTACTGCGTCTGGATCTCGCTCAGCGAGAAGCGCTCCATCAGGCGCTGCTTGGCCTCCGCGGAGTTCTCGCTGGACCGGATCAGCCGGATGACCTCGTCGATGTCCACCAGGGCCGTGAGCAGGCCCTCGACCAGGTGCAGGCGGTCGCGGCGCTTTCCGCGGCGGAACTCGCTGCGGCGCCGGACGACGTCGAAGCGGTGGTCGAGGTAGACCTCGAGCAGTTCCTTCAGGCCCAGGGTGAGCGGCTGGCCGTCGACCAGGCAGACGTTGTTGATGCCGAAGGACTCCTCCATCGGCGTCAGCTTGTACAGCTGCTCCAGGACGGCCTCCGGGACGAAGCCGTTCTTGATCTCGATGACCAGGCGCAGCCCGTGCTCGCGGTCGGTGAGGTCCTTGACGTCGGCGATGCCCTGGAGCTTCTTCGAGCCGACCAGGTCCTTGATCTTGGCGATCACCTTCTCCGGGCCGACGGTGAAGGGCAGCTCCGTGACGACCAGGCCCTTGCGGCGCGCGGTGACGGTCTCCACCGTGACCGTGGCGCGGATCTTGAAGGTGCCGCGGCCCGACTCGTAGGCGTCCCGGATGCCGGAGAGGCCGACGATCCGGCCGCCGGTGGGCAGGTCGGGGCCCGGGACGTGCCGCATCAGGGCGTCGAGGTCGGCGTTCGGGTGCCTGATCAGGTGGCGGGCGGCCGCGACGACCTCGCGCAGGTTGTGCGGCGGCATGTTGGTGGCCATGCCGACCGCGATCCCGGAAGCGCCGTTGACCAGCAGGTTCGGGAAGGCGGCGGGCAGGGCGAGCGGCTCCCGCTCCTGGCCGTCGTAGTTGGGGACGAAGTCGACCGTGTCCTCGTCGATCGACTCGGTCATCAGGCTCGTCGCCTCGGCCATCCGGCACTCGGTGTACCGCATGGCCGCCGGCGGGTCGTCGTTGCCCAGCGAGCCGAAGTTGCCGTGGCCGTCCACCAGGGGCACGCGCATCGAGAAGGGCTGCGCCATGCGCACCAACGCGTCGTAGATCGACGCGTCGCCGTGCGGGTGCAGCTTGCCCATGACGTCGCCGACGACGCGGGCGCACTTCACGTAGCCCCGCTCCGGGCGCAGGCCCATCTCGTTCATCTGGTAGACGATGCGGCGGTGCACGGGCTTGAGGCCGTCGCGGGCGTCCGGCAGGGCGCGCGAGTAGATGACCGAGTACGCGTACTCGAGGTAGGAGCCACGCATCTCGTCCACGACGTCGATGTCGAGGATCCTCTCCTCGTACGAGTCGTCGGGCGGCGGGGTCTTCGTGCTGCGGCGGGCCATCGCTGCCGGCTCCTCTTTTCTGGTCGCTCGCCTACGGGTCGCCCACGTCGGCTCGCTCGTGCTGAAGCGATTGACGGATCTGACGCGGACCATTGTGGACCGCGGCACTGACAGCGCGGGCCAGGCCCCGGCACGGGCGCCCACGGGACTCCTCGCGGACGACACGGACGTGTCGGACAGGCCCCGCCCGCGGCAGGGCTGCCCGCAGGCTACGCGATCCGCTGTGGGCGTACGTCGTGCGGGAACTTCGCCCGGGATGCGCAGGCTTGCATACAGTGGCAGGACCGGCAGGAAGACCGCGGTTTCACGACCGCCTCCGCGATCGAAGGGACGTACATGCCCATGGGTCACACGACCACGGCCGAGGCAGGCTCCGGGGGCCTGACAGCGACCGAGCACCGGCTGGCCAACGGTCTGCGCGTGGTGCTCTCCGAGGACCACCTGACCCCGGTCGCGGCGGTCTGCCTCTGGTACGACGTAGGCTCCCGCCACGAAGTCAAGGGACGTACCGGTCTGGCTCACCTCTTCGAGCACCTGATGTTCCAGGGCTCCGGTCAGGTGAAGGGCAACGGTCACTTCGAACTGGTGCAGGGCGCCGGCGGCTCGCTCAACGGCACCACCAGCTTCGAGCGCACCAACTACTTCGAGACCATGCCCGCCCACCAGCTGGAGCTCGCCCTCTGGCTGGAGGCCGACCGCATGGGCTCGCTGCTGACCGCCCTCGACGACGAGTCCATGGAGAACCAGCGGGACGTCGTCAAGAACGAGCGCCGGCAGCGCTACGACAACGTCCCCTACGGCACCGCCTTCGAGAAGCTGACCGCCCTGGCCTACCCGGACGGCCACCCCTACCACCACACGCCGATCGGCTCCATGGCGGACCTGGACGCGGCGACGCTGGAGGACGCGCGCGCGTTCTTCCGCACCTACTACGCGCCGAACAACGCCGTCCTCTCCGTCGTCGGCGACATCGACCCCCAGCAGACCCTCGCCTGGATCGAGAAGTACTTCGGTTCGATCCCCGGCCACGACGGCAAGCCCGAGCCGCGCGACGGCACGCTGCCCGAGACCATCGGCGAGCAGCTGCGCGAGGTCGTCGTGGAGGAGGTTCCGGCGCGCGCCCTGATGGCCGCCTACCGGCTCCCGCACGACGGCACGCGCGCGGCGGACGCGGCTGACCTGGCGCTCACCGTCCTCGGCGGCGGCGAGTCCTCCCGCCTCTACAACCGGCTGGTACGACGGGACCGTACGGCGGTCACGGCCGGGTTCGGGCTGCTGCGGCTGGCCGGGGCGCCCTCCCTGGGCTGGCTGGACGTGAAGACCTCCGGTGACGTCGAGGTGCCGGTCATCGAGAGCGCGATCGACGAGGAGCTCGCCCGGTTCGCCGAGGAGGGGCCCACGCCCGAGGAGATGGAGCGCGCCCAGGCCCAGTTGGAGCGCGAGTGGCTGGACCGGCTCGGCACGGTCGCGGGCCGCGCCGACGAACTGTGCCGGTTCGCGGTGCTGTTCGGCGACCCGCAGCTCGCCCTCACCGCCGTCCAGCGCGTACTGGAGGTGACCCCCGAGGAGGTCCAGGAGGTCGCCAAGGCCCGGCTGCGCCCCGACAACCGCGCGGTGCTCGTCTACGAGCCGGTCTCCGCGGAGGCCGCCGAGCAGACCGAGGACGTGGACGTTCCCGAGGACCCGGAGGCCGAGGCCACCGTGGAGACGCGCGCCGACCACAGCGAGAACGAGGAGGCAGCCAAGTGAGCGAGCTCGCCGCGATGGAGTTCCACCCGCAGCCCCAGGCGGGCGAGGCCAGGCCGTGGGCGTTCCCGGCCCCCGAGCGCGGCGCGCTCGACAACGGCCTGACCGTCCTGCGCTGCCACCGCCCCGGCCAGCAGGTCGTCGCCGTAGA
The DNA here is from genome assembly GCF_042894725.1 of Streptomyces sp. NPDC001480. Taxonomy (NCBI): domain Bacteria; kingdom Bacillati; phylum Actinomycetota; class Actinomycetes; order Kitasatosporales; family Streptomycetaceae; genus Streptomyces; species Streptomyces sp. NPDC001480. Next base: position 118,584 of record NZ_JBIAVX010000004.1, read on the forward strand.
GGTGCTGCTTGACGCGCCGCTGGACGCCGAGCCGGCCGGCCTGGACGGCGTCGCCACGATCATGGCGCGGGCCTTCTCCGAGGGCACCGACAAGCACTCGGCCGAGGAGTTCGCCGCCGAGCTGGAGCGTGCGGGCGCCACGCTCGACATGCACGCCGACCACCCCGGCGTCCGCCTCAGCCTGGAGGTCCCGGCCTCCCGCCTGGCCAAGGGGCTCGGGCTGCTGGCCGACGCCCTCAGAGCGCCCGCGTTCGCCGACAGCGAGGTCGAGCGGCTGGTGCGCAACCGCCTCGACGAGATCCCGCACGAGCTGGCCAACCCCTCCCGCCGCGCCGCCAAGGAGCTGTCCCGGCAGCTCTTCCCGTCGGCCTCCCGGATGTCCCGGCCCCGCCAGGGCACCGAGGAGACCGTCGCCAAGATCGACTCGCCGGCCGTCCGCGCGTTCTACGAGCGGCACGTGCGGCCCGCCACCGCCACCGCCGTCGTGGTCGGCGACCTCACGGGCATCGACCTCGACGAGCTGCTCGGCGAGACCCTGGGCGCGTGGGGCGGCTCCGCGGCCGAGCCGCGCCCGGTGCCGCCGGTGACCGCCGACGACACCGGACGCGTCGTCATCGTCGACCGCCCCGGCGCCGTCCAGACCCAGCTGCTCATCGGCCGCGTCGGCGCCGACCGGCACGACCGGGTGTGGCCCGCCCAGGTGCTCGGCACCTACTGCCTCGGCGGCACCCTGACCTCCCGCCTGGACCGCGTCCTGCGCGAGGAGAAGGGCTACACCTACGGCGTCCGCGCGTTCGGGCAGGTCCTCAGGTCCGGCCCCGAGGGCAACGGCGCCTCGATGCTGGCCATCAGCGGCTCCGTGGACACCCCGAACACCGGCCCGGCTCTCCAGGACCTGTGGACGGTGCTGCGCACGCTCGCCGCGGAGGGTCTCACCGACGCCGAGCGCGACGTGGCCGTGCAGAACCTCGTCGGGGTGGCGCCGCTGAAGTACGAGACGGCGGCGGCCGTGGCGAGCACGCTGGCCGACCAGGTGGAGCAGCACCTGCCCGACGACTTCCAGGCGACGCTGTACCGGCAGCTCGCCGCGACCGGCACGGTGGAGGCCACCGCGGCGGTCGTCAACGCCTTCCCGGTGGACCGTCTGGTGACGGTCCTGGTCGGGGACGCGGCACAGATCAAGGAGCCGGTCGAGGCCCTCGGCATCGGCGAGGTGTCCGTCGTGCCGGCCGAGTAGCCGAGCGACAGCGGTACGCGCGCGTGGGGCCCCGGTGACGATGGAACACCGGGGCCCCACGGTGTTCCCCCGGTCCGTCTCCCATGTGCCTCGCCAGATGTCCGAATTGGGGCGGAGGTTTCCTGTCTGACCTGTGGCGTGCACTACAAAAACCCTGTTGCGTTTGAGGATTGAAAGTCGCGGCCCTTAGCGTCGTCGAGGCTGTTCGTCAGGCAGTGCGCCGCACCCGCGGCACCGGACAGCGATCGCCGAGTCCCCGTACGGCGCGAGCCAGGGGAGCCGGGGACCCACCGTCCCTTGGGGTGAATCGGACGCCCGCGCACACCGCGAGGGGGTCCGTAGGAGACCTTCCTGCTCCGAACCCGTCAGCTAACCCGGTAGGCGAGAAGGAAGGAAAGGACCAGCCACTTCATGGCGTTCACCCGCGCCACCGGGAAGCACCGCCGTCCCAGCCGGATGCACCGCACCACCGCCCGCGCGGCGGGTGTCGCGGCCCTCGCCACCACCGGCGCCGTCGGCAGCCTCGCCGCCCCGGCGCTCGCCGCCGAGCCCGCGCCCGCGCCGGAGCAGACCGCCCTCACCCCGGTCATCACCATCAGCGAGTCGGTCCCCGAGCACATCGACGCCCAGGCGGCCGCCCAGCAGGAGGCCGCCGACCTGAAGGCGGCCGAGGAGGCGGCGCGGAAGAAGGCCGCCGAGCAGGCCCGTGCGCAGGCGGAGAAGGCACGCGAGGCCAAGGCGCGGGCGGCCCGCGAGGCCGAGCGCAAGCGGCTCAACGCGTTCGTGGCGCCGATCACCGGGTCCTACGTCTCCACCGGCTACCAGGCGAGCAGCTCCCTGTGGTCCTCCGGTTCGCACACCGGCATCGACTTCCACGCCGCGAGCGGCACCGCGGTCCACGCGGTCGGCTCCGGCACCGTGGTGTCCACCGGCTGGGGCGGGGCGTACGGCAACCAGATCGTGATCAAGATGGCCGACGGCATGTACACCCAGTACGGCCACCTGTCGTCCATCGGCGTCTCGGTGGGCCAGAAGGTCACCCCGGGCCAGCAGATCGGTCTGTCCGGCTCGACCGGCAACACCACCGGGCCGCACCTCCACTTCGAAGCCCGCACCGGCCCCGACTACGGCTCCGACGTCGACCCCGTCGCCTACCTCCGCAAGCACGGCGTGAACGTCTGACGAAGGCCCACCCCGGTCCGAAGGCCACCCGGCCACAAGACCCACCCCCCACCCGAAGCCCCGGCCCACGAGCCGGGGCTTTCGTGGTTTCCGTACGCTCCGTCGGCCTGCTCCGCCGACTTCCGCTGTCCAAAAAATATCCATGGATTCCGACCCGCCGTCGGAAATTCCCGCGCATTGCAATAGAGTCACGGAACGCGCGTCCATCGGTGACGTTTCACGGAGATGAATACGGAGGTCGGTCATGCGTATTCCGGCGCACTCGGTATGCACGGCGATCCGGGACGACATCATCGCCGGCGTCCACGAGCGCGGCAGCCGCCTCACGGAGGAACTCCTCGCCCGCCGCTACGGCGTCTCGCGCGTCCCCGTCCGCGAGGCCCTGCGCACCCTGGAGGCCGAGGGCTTCGTGGTGACCCGGCGGCACGCGGGCGCGTGCGTCGCCGAACCGACCGAGCAGGAGGCCGCCGACCTGCTGGAGATGCGCATGCTGATGGAGCCGCTCGGCGCCGCCCGGGCCGCCCAGCGGCGCACCGAGGCCCATCTCAAGGTGCTGCGCGGCCTGGTGCGGCTGGGCCAGGAGCGGGCCCGCCGGGGCAACAGCGACGACCTGCGCTCCCTGGGCGGCTGGTTCCACGAGACGCTCGCCCAGGCCTCCGGCAGCCACGCCCTGACCTCCGTACTGACCCAGCTGCGGCACAAGATCACCTGGATGTACACGGTGGAGGCGCCCGCCGACCCCGTGGGGTCCTGGACCGAGCACGGCGCCATCGTGGACGCGGTGGCGCGCGGCGACGGCGAGCGCGCCAGGGCGATCACGGCGCTGCACACCGAGCGCGCGACGGCCGCGCACCGGCTGCGTTTCACCGGCGGCACCGACCGTTCGGAACGTGTGAGGACCTCGCAACAAGCCGTAAACATTCCGAGCCTGCGGCATTAACACGGGCACCGTATACAAAGAAGAGCAATTCGGCGAGGGCTGTTTTCCCCTGCCTGAATTCTTGGTGCCACCGGAATTCCCGGTAAAACGGCGGAGCCGCGCCGCCCGAAAGGGGCGACGCGGCTCCGGCGTTCTGCGCGGTGTGTGCTCAGACGGTCTCGGGCAGCTCCTCGAGCCCCTCGGAGACCAGCTTCGCCAGCCGGTCCAGGGCGGCGTCCGCACCCTCGGCGTCGGAGGCGAGGACGATCTCCTCGCCGCCCTGGGCGCCGAGGCCGAGGACGGCCAGCATGGAGGCCGCGTTGACCGGAGTGCCGCCGGCCTTGGCGATCGTCACCGGCACGCCTGCGGCCGTGGCGGCTCGGACGAAGATGGAAGCGGGGCGGGCGTGGAGGCCCTCGGCCCAGCCGACGTTGACGCGGCGCTCAGCCATGTGTTGCTGCCCTTCGGTTCTCAGGGTTGTCTAGACCAGTTTCCCATATCGTGAAGCATGCCCGGACGGTCCTTCGTCCCGTCCGGATGTGTGGTCGGATCGCGGCCTCGATCCGATGTCGTCCTCCACAGACTGCCTCGCGCCGTTGTCGGACGCGAGCCGTACTCTGGGGCCCATGCAGACCCCGGCGGACCGGCAGGACCGGCACGAGTACCCCGCCCACTGGGAGGCGGACGTGGTGCTGCGCGACGGCGGTACCGCGCGCATCCGGCCCATCACCGTTGATGACGCCGACCGGCTGGTCAGCTTCTACGAACAGGTGTCGGACGAGTCGAAGTACTACCGCTTCTTCGCGCCCTACCCGCGCCTGTCCGCCAAGGACGTCCACCGCTTCACGCACCACGACTTTGTGGACCGGGTGGGACTCGCGGCCACGGTCGGCGGCGAGTTCATCGCCACCGTACGCTATGACCGCATCGGCGCCGACGGCATGCCCGCCTCCGCGCCCTCCGACGAAGCCGAGGTCGCCTTCCTGGTGCAGGACGCCCACCAGGGCCGCGGAGTGGCCTCCGCCCTCCTCGAACACGTCGCCGCCGTCGCGCGCGAGCGGGGCATCCGCCGCTTCGCCGCCGAGGTCCTCCCCGCCAACACCAAGATGATCAAGGTGTTCACGGACGCCGGGTACACCCAGAAGCGCAGCTTCGAGGACGGCGTCGTACGCCTGGAGTTCGACCTCGAACCCACCGACCGCTCGCTCGCCGTCCAGCGCGCGCGGGAACAGCGCGCCGAGGCGCGGTCGGTGCAGCGCCTGCTGGTGCCGCGGTCGGTCGCCGTGGTCGGCGTCGGCCGCACGCCCGGGGGCGTGGGGCGCGGCGTCCTCGGCAACCTCAGGGACGCCGGCTTCACCGGAAGCCTGTACGCCGTCAACAAGGCCTACCCCGAGGACCTGAAGGAGGCCGGCGGGGTGCCCGCGCACCGTTCGGTGCGGGAGATCGACGGCCCCGTGGACCTGGCCGTCGTGGCCGTGCCCGCCGAGCACGTGCCCGAAGTGGTCGCCGAGTGCGGCGAGCACGGCGTACAGGGGCTCGTCGTGCTCGCCGCCGGCTACGCGGAGGCCGGGCCCGACGGGCGCGAGCGGCAGCGCGCACTCGTCCGGCAGGCGCGCACCTACGGCATGCGGATCATCGGGCCGAACGCCTTCGGGGTCATCAACACCTCCGAGGAGGTGCGGCTCAACGCCTCCCTGGCACCCGAGATGCCCCGCCCCGGCCGCATCGGGCTGTTCGCCCAGTCCGGCGCCATCGGCATCGCGCTGCTGTCCCGGCTGCACCGGCGCGGGGGAGGGGTCACCGGCGTCACGGGTGTCTCCACCTTCGTGTCGTCCGGCAACAGGGCGGACGTCTCCGGCAACGACGTCCTCCAGTACTGGTACGACGATCCGGACACCGACGTCGTCCTCATGTACCTGGAATCCATCGGCAACCCCCGCAAGTTCACCCGGCTCGCCCGGCGGACCGCCGCGGCGAAACCGCTGGTGGTGGTGCAGGGGGCCGGGTCCGCGCCACAAGGGCACGCGGTACGGGCCACGCGGTTGCCCCATGCCACCGTGTCCGCGCTGCTCAGGCAGGCCGGGGTGATCCGGGTGGACACGATCACCGAACTGGTCGACGCGGGACTGCTGCTCGCCCGGCAGCCGCTGCCCGCCGGGCCGCGGGTGGCGATCCTCGGGAACTCGGAGTCGCTGGGGCTGCTGACGTACGACCAGTGCCTCGCGGAGGGACTGCGGCCGATGCGTCCCCTGGACCTCACGACGGGGGCTTCGGCGGAGGACTTCCACGCGGCGCTGTCCCGGGCGCTGGCCGACGACACGTGTGACGCGGTGGTGGTGACCGCCATACCGGCGATCGGCGAGTCGTCGCCGGGGGACGCGGAGCTGGCGGAGGCGCTGCGGTCGGCTGCCGCCGGGGTGCCGGGGAAGCCGGTGCTCGTCGTGCACGTGGAGCTCGGGGGGCTCGCGGAGGCGTTGTCGGCCGCGGCCAGTACGGCGCCGGCGTCCGTCGAGCGGGGGGATGCCCATCGCCCGGCGGAACGACTGCCCACCGCGCCACAGGCGCGGGAGACCGCGCCTCCCGACACCTCCCGGACCGGCTCGCGGCTCATCCCCGCCTACCCCGCCGCCGAGCGGGCCGTACGGGCTCTCGGGGAGGCCGTGAAGTACGCGCAGTGGCGCAGGGAGGCCGCCGACCCGGGGAAGGTGCCCGAGTACGAGGACATCGACGAGAAGGGAGCCGCCCGGCTGATCGACGGGATGCTCGCGCGCGGGCAGGGCCTGACGCTCGGGACGCAGGAGACCTGCGAGCTGCTCGGGAAGTACGGCATCCGGGTGCACCGCGCGCTGCCCGCCCCCACCCCGGACGCCGCCGCCGAAGCCGCCCGCTCCCTCGGTTACCCCGTGGCCCTCAAGGCGACCGCCCCGCACCTGCGGCACCGCGCCGACCTGGGCGGCGTACGCCTCGACCTCGCGGACGAGGAGCAACTGCGCCGGACATACGCGGAGTTGACCGAGCTGTTCGGCCGGCCCGAGGAGCTGCGGCCGGTGGTGCAGGGGATGGCACCGCGCGGCGTCGACACCGTCGTACGGGCCGTGATCGACCCGGCGGCCGGGGCGGTGCTCTCCTTCGGACTCGCCGGAGCGGCCTCGCAACTGCTCGGCGACATCGGTCACCGGCTGGTTCCGGTGACCGACCGGGAGGCGACCTCCCTGGTGCGGTCGATCCGGACGGCGCCGCTGCTGTTCGGCTGGCGCGGCTCGACCCCCGTGGACACCGCGGCCCTGGAGGAGCTGCTGCTGCGGGTGTCCCGGCTGGTCGACGACCACCCCGAGGTCGTCGCGGTCACCATGGAGCCCGTCGTGGTCGCCCCGCAGGGCCTGAGCGTCCTCGGCGCCTCCGTGCGCCTCGCACCCCCGCCGGCCCGCGACGACCTCGGCCCGCGCACCCTGCCGGTCTACTGAGCCGGGGAGGGGCGTTCCGCACACCCGCGTACGGCCGCGGGGGCCCCGCCCGCGTGCCCCTGACTGGCCCGGACCGCCCCCGCCCACGGATTAGGATGGACGCCATGGCCAAGACCAGTACGACGTCCCAGGGGCTGCGCGCGGCGATCGAGCGCAGCGGCTACTACCCGGCCCTCGTGGCCGAGGCGGTGGAGGCCGCTGTGGGCGGCGAGCCCATCCGGTCGTACCTGGTCCACCAGGAGACCACGTTCGACCAGAACGAAGTGCGGCGGCACGTGACCGTGCTGGTCCTCACCGACAACCGGTTCATCGTCAGCCACACCGACGAGCAGGCCGCCGACAGCACCTCTCCGACGCCGTACGCCACGACGTCCACCGAGTCGGTGAAGCTCGGCCGGATCTCGTCGGTGGTCGTCAGCCGCGTGGTCGCCAACCCGGAGCAGTACACCCCGGGCACCCTGCCCCGCGAGGTCGTGCTGACCATCGGCTGGGGCGCCGTCTCCCGCCTCGACCTGGAGCCCGCCGCCTGCGGCGACCCCAACTGCGAGGCCGACCACGGCTACACCGGCAGCTCGACGGCCGACGACCTCAGCCTGCGGGTGAGCGAGGCCGGGGACGGCCCGGAGACGGTGCGCCAGGCGCTCGCCTTCGCGCAGGCCATCTCCGAGGCGACCGCGGACGTCACCCGCTGATGTCCCAGTCCACAGCCGCAGCCTGGGACCACCCGGAACCGCTCTCCCTCGACTCGGCACCGCTGCCCGAGTACGGCACGGGGTCGCTCGCCGACCTGCTGCCCACCCTGGCCGCCGGGATGGCCGTACCCGACATGACCGCCGCGATCACGGAGCTGACCCCGGCGGACCGCAACTGCGTCTTCCTGATCGACGGTCTCGGCTGGGAGCAGATCAAGGCCCATCCCGACGAGGCCCCCTTCCTGACCTCGCTGCTCGGCAGCTCGCGCGGGGGCACGGGCCGCCCGCTCACCGCCGGATACCCGGCGACCACCGCGACCTCCCTGGCCTCCGTCGGCACCGGCCTGCCGCCGGGCGCGCACGGTCTGCCCGGCTACACGGTCCGCAATCCGGCGACCGGCGAGCTGATGAACCAGCTCCGCTGGAACCCTTGGACACCGCCCGGCCCGTGGCAGCCGTACCCCACCGTCTTCCAGCTGGCCCAGAAGGCGGGTGTGCACGCCGCCCAGGTGTCCTCCCCGACCTTCGAGAACACCCCGCTGACCAAGGTCGCGCTCAGCGGCGGGACGTTCCTCGGGCGGCTGACCGGCGAGGAGCGCATGGACCTCGCGGCCGAGCAACTGGCGGCCGGCGACCGCTCCCTGGTCTACACGTACTACGCCGAACTGGACGGCGCCGGGCACCGCTACGGCATCGCGTCCGACACCTGGCGCGGCCAGCTGATGTGCGTCGACCGGCTGGCCCAGCGCCTGGCCGAGCAACTGCCCCCGCGGAGCGCGCTTTACATCACCGCCGACCACGGCATGGTCGACATCCCGTTCGACGAGCAGCACCGCATCGACTTCGACGAGGACTGGGAACTGCGCGCCGGGGTCGCCCTGCTGGGCGGCGAGGGACGGGCCCGCCACGTGTACGCGGTGCCGGGCGCCGAGAACGACGTCCTGACCGTCTGGCGCGAGGTGCTCGGCGAGCAGTTCTGGGTGGCCTCGCGGGACGAGGCGGTCGCGGCGGGCTGGTTCGGTCCGCGGATCGACGACCGCGTGTACCCGCGCATCGGTGACGTGGTCGCGGCCGCGCACGACGACGTGCTGCTCATCGCCTCCGAGCGGGAGCCGAAGGAGTCGTCGATGGTCGGCAACCACGGTTCCATGACCCCTGCCGAGCAGCTCGTTCCCCTGCTCGAAGTACGCTCCTGACGTCCCGCCCCTTACCCCTTCACCGAAAGGTGTTCAACTCGCCATGCCCGAGCTGGTGTTCTTCTCCGGAACCATGGACTGCGGGAAGTCGACGCTGGCTCTGCAGATCGAGCACAACCGCTCCGCGCGCGGCCTCGTCGGCATGATCTTCACCCGCGACGACCGCGCGGGCGAGGGCAAGCTGTCCAGCCGCCTCGGCCTGGTCACCGACGCCGTCGAGGTGGAGGACGGACAGGACCTGTACGCGTACCTCGTCGACCACCTCTCCCAGGGCCGCCGCGCCGACTACGTCATCGCGGACGAGGCGCAGTTCCTGGCGCCCGAGCAGATAGACCAGCTCGCCCGTGTCGTCGACGACCTGGGCCTGGACGTGTACGCCTTCGGCATCACCACCGACTTCCGCTCCAAGCTGTTCCCCGGCTCCCAGCGGCTGGTGGAGCTCGCCGACCGCGTCGAGGTCCTCCAGGTCGAGGCCCTGTGCTGGTGCGGCGCCCGCGCCACGCACAACGCCCGCACGGTGGGCGGCGTCATGGTCGTCGAGGGCGCCCAGGTCGTCATCGGCGATGTCACCGGCTCCGCGGACGAGATCGGCTACGAGGTGCTCTGCCGCCGCCACCACCGCCGTCGCATGACCGCGGCGACGTCCCGCGCGGCGGCCCTGTCCCCGGACGTCCTGCCCGTCTCCTCCCCCTGAACACACCACTGACCGGACCGCTGCCCCGACATCTGCCCGGACACCCGACCGGACCGCTGGACGGCCCGCGCTAGCGAGGATCCTGGACCACCGAGAACGGCGCCCCCTCCGGATCCGTCACCGTCGCGACCCGGCCGTGCGCGGTGTCGTGGGCCGGTTCGAGGACCCGGCCGCCCAGCTCGGCCACCCGCCGCAGCGCGCCGTCGGCGTCGTCGACCTGGAAGTACGTCAGCCAGTGCGAGCCCCGGCCCCGGGGCAGGGATTGGCCGACACCGTGGATGCCGGCGACCGGACCGTCCGCCAGGCACAGGGTCACATAGTCGTCGAAGTCGGCGGTGACCACCGGCTCCTCCTCGTAGCCGAACACCGTCTTGTAGAACTTGGAGACGCTCTCGGTCTCGAAGGTCAGCAGTTTGTTCCAGGCCGGTGTGCCGTGGACGCCGGTGACGGGGTGACCCGGCATTCCCTGCCAGACGCCGAACACGGCGCCCGAGGTGTCGGAGGCGAGGAGAAGCCGTCCTTCGTCGGCCGCGTCCAGGGGGCCCACGCCCACGGTGCCGCCGCACAGCCGTACCGTTTCGGCCGTCAGGCCCACGTCGTCCGAGGCGAAGTACGGCGTCCAGGCGATGGGCAGCGCGAGGCCCGGCGCCAGCTCGCCGATGCCTGCCACCCAACGCCCGTCGAGCAGGGCCCGCACACACGGGCCGAGCTGCTCGGGACCGGGCTCGAACTCCCAGCCGAAGAGCTCCCCGTAGAACTCCTCGGTCGTCGTCAGCCCGTGCACCATGAGACTCACCCAGCAGGGTGTGCCGGGCGCGCGCCGACCGTGCGTGCCGCCGTTCGGGCCGGCCGACCCCCGTGCCTCGGTCATCGTCACTCTCTCCCCGGCCCCTCGCGGTGGCCGTGTCGCTTCCGCTTCCCGCATCCACGTGCACAGACCGCGCGCACGCCCCGTGCCGATGCCCGCCCCGTGCGTGGCCCCCCGGAGCCACGGCGGCGCCGCCAGGTGTTCATCGGATGTACAGCATGTGCCCGATCCCGTACGCCTGGTGATCGAGCCTGTCCGGCGGAGCAGAGTAGTCGGACCTGGACGACGCGGCCACCCCTGACGTATGGATGGACGCCATGAAAGCCATCATCACCGCAACGGAACTCGCGCACGACTTGACCGGGGCCAATCCGCCCGTGCTGCTGGACGTCCGCTGGCAGCTCAGCATGGCCAAGGCGGCCGGGGCGCCGGCCTTCGACGGGCGGGCCGAGTACGCGGCCGGGCACCTGCCCGGTGCCGTGTTCGTCGACCTGGACGCGGAACTCGCCTCTGCGCCGGGGGAGCGCGGCCGTCATCCCCTGCCGGATCTGAAGGAGTTCGGCGCCGCGATGCGCCGGGCGGGCGTGTCGCCGGGCCGGCCGGTGGTCGTGTACGACGGGGGACAGGGCTGGGCGGCCGCGCGTGCGTGGTGGCTGCTGCGCTGGACGGGTCACCCGGACGTGCGGGTCCTCGACGGCGGGTTGCCGGCCTGGGAGGGCACGCTTTCGACGGACGTACCCGCCCCGGCCCAGGGTGACTTCGAGCCGGTGCCGGGTCCCGGGGGGCTCCTCGACGCGGACGCCGCCGCCGCGCTGGCCCGCTCCGGCGTGCTGCTCGACGCCCGGGCGGCGGAGCGGTACCGGGGGGACGTGGAGCCCATCGACCGGGTCGGCGGGCACATCCCGGGTGCCGTGTCCGCGCCGACGACCGAGAACGTGACGGCGGACGGCCGGTTCCTGCCCGCCGAGGAGCTGCGGGCCCGTTTCAAGAACCTCGGCGCGACGCAGGATGCCGAGGTCGGTGTCTACTGCGGCTCCGGTGTCTCCGCGGCCCATGAGGCACTGGCCCTCGCGGTCGCGGGCATCCCGGCGGCGCTGTACGTGGGTTCCTGGTCGGAGTGGTCCTCGGACCCGTCCCGGCCGGTGGCGACGGGGCCCGACCCGCAGTAACGGGAGGCCGCGGGCGGAGCGGCCGGCGGACGGAGGGGGCTTCCGGTGCGGAAGCCCCCTCCTGTACGGCCGTACGGTCCGCTACTCCTGCTTCTTGCGCCGGGTCCCGAACACGATCTCGTCCCAGCTGGGAACGGCGGCCCGGCGTCCGGGGCGGACCCCGTCGGCCTCGGCCTGGCGGTCGGTGGCGCCGACCAGGCGGTCGCGGTGGCTGGCGACCGAGCGGGGCATGAGGACGTCCGCGTAGGCGGAACCGGCCGAGGCCGCCGGGGCGGGCGGTTCCTCCGCCTCCGGTTCGGTCTCCGGCGGCTCCTCGGTGGACTCCGCGGGCCGCTCCGGGACCACCAGGTCGCCCCGGAAGCTGGGCACCGCCTCCAGGAGGCTGGTCAGCGAGTCGCGCTCGCCCGTGCTCTCCTCGGCCGGCTCGGGCGCCTGCGACGGCAGGCTGGGTCCCCGCTCCAGGGCGCGGTCCAGCGGGCGGTCACGCGGCAGCCGGGCGATGCGCGGCACGAAGGGGAAGCTCGGCTCGGGCGAGCCGAGGTCGTCGGACTCCCCGATCAGGGAGCGCGCCTCGTCGTCGAAGGCCTGGACGAGCCGCCGGGGCGGGTCGTACGTCCAGCTCGCCGAGTGCGGCTCGCCCGCGACCCGGTAGACCAGCAGGACCTCCCAGGTGCCGTCGTCGCGGCGCCAGGAGTCCCACTGCACGGTGTCCTTCTCGGCACCGCGCAGCAACAGGCGCTCCTGGACGGCCTCGCCGAGCAGCGGACCGGAGTTCTCGCCGGGCCGGCGGACCGGGGTCTTGCGGGCCCGCTCGGCCATGAAGGCGCGTTCGGCCAGTACCGGACCCTCGAAGCGCCGCACCCGGTCGACGGGGATGCCGGCGAGCTGCGCGACCTCTTCCGCGGTCGCGCCCGCACGTATCCGCGCCTGGATGTCACGGGGGCGGAGATGGCTCTCCACCTCGATCTCGATCTGGCCGAGGCGGGGCCGGTCGCCGCGCACGGCGGCGCGCAGGCGTTCGTCGATCGGAAGCGTGTACTCCGTAGAGTCGGCAGCCTTCAGCACCAGCCGTGTGCCGTCATTCGAGACGGCCACGACACGCAGTTCGGGCATGGGGACCTCCCGGGTGGTGCCTGCCGACGTCACGTGCGTCGCTGCTTCCGCTAGTCGAGTGTGGCCTGCCCGGGTGCAGCCTGCCACAACCTTGCCGAGTTGCCCGGCGTGTCGGGCACGGGCCCGCGAACGCCGTTATGGCACGGTTACCTGTTCGCAACGCTAAGTGACCAACTCCGTCACCCTGTGCAACTAGCCCCCCTCCCGGCGGTCCTGCAAGGCCCCGGACACCCTGGCGGGAGACCGGTCCCAGGGCTCGCAACAGTACTCCATTTGGACCATGTGCGTGGATGGGCGCGCCGCCCAACTTCAGGCAAGGGGCAGGAGTCCGCCGTCCGCAAGCGGTTTTCGCGATCATGAGAGTGGCATGTTTCACATGATCCCCGGAAGTGGAACCGGTGATTCCGACGTGCGCCCCTGCCGGCGTACGCCTACGCCCCCAGCACCCGCCGCAGGTAGTCGTTCTGGAACCGCCGATCCGGGTCCAGCCGGTCCCGCAGGGTGGTGAACTCGCCGAAGCGGGGGTAGACCTCGGCGAAGTACGCGGCGTCCCGCGTGTGCACCTTGCCCCAGTGCGGCCGCCCCTCGTGCGCGGTGAAGATGCGCTCGGCGGCGGTGAAGTACGCCTGATAGGGGGTGCCCTTGAACATGTGGACGGCGACGTAGGCGCTGTCCCGTCCGGAGGCGGTGGACAGGGTGATGTCGTCGGCCGGGGCGGTGCGCACCTCGACCGGGAAGCTGATCCTGAGGTTCGAACGGTCGACCATCGCCTTGAGTTCGCGCAGCGTGTCGACCAGGGCCGCGCGCGGGACGGCGTACTCCATCTCCACGAACCGCACCCGGCGGGGCGAGGTGTAGACCTTGTAGGGGATGTCGGTGTACGTCCGCGCCGACAGCGCCCGGCTGGATATCCGGGCGATGGCCGGGACGGTCGCGGGCACCGCGCGGCCCACCCAGTTGGCCGCCTGGAAGACGCCGTTGGAGAGGAACTCGTCCTCGAACCAGCCCGACAGCTGCCCGATCGGCTTCTCCGGTCCGGCGCTGCGGTTGTTGCGCTTGGTGTTGGTGTTCCCGGTGTGCGGGAACCAGTAGAACTCGAAGTGTTCGTTCTCCGCCCAGTGTTGGTCGAACTCGGCCAACACCCGGTCGAAGGACATCGGTTCCTCGCGGGCCGTGAGCAGGAAGATCGGCTCCACGGCGAAGGTGATCGCGGTGACGATGCCCAGGGCGCCCAGACCGATGCGGGCGGCCGCGAACACCGCGCGTTCTTCCTCGGTCCCCTTCTCGGAACAGGTGAGCACCGACCCGTCCGCCGTGACCAGTTCGAGTCCCTTGATCTGGGCGGCTATGGAGGCCGACTCCCGGCCGGTGCCGTGCGTCCCGGTGCTGGTGGCGCCCGAGACCGTCTGCTCCATGATGTCGCCCATGTTGGTCAGCGACAGGCCCTCACGGGCCAGGGCGACGTTGAGTCTCTTGAGCGGGGTGCCCGCCTCGACGGTGACCGTCATGGCCTCGCGGTCGATGTCGCGGATGCCGGTCAACAGTTGAGGGCGGATCAACACCCCGTCGGTGGCCGCGATGGCGGTGAAGGAGTGCCCGGTACCGACGGCCTTCACCTTCAGACCGTCCTCGGCGGCCCGGCGCACCGCCGCGGCCAGCTCCTCAACGGAGGCGGGAGTCACCTCCCGCGCGGGACGGGCGACGACGTTGCCTCCCCAGTTACGCCACGTGCCGTTCTTCCCGCTCGCTGTGGTGCTCAAGGGTGCCTCCCCGACCCGGAGCCGGCCTGCTGAGCCGGCGGTACCCGAGGAAACCGACCGCGACCGCGACGGCCCCGGACACCGCCGGAACCCCGTACCCGGCGTGCGCGCCGGCTGCGTCGATCACCCAGCCGGCCGCGGACGAGCCGAGCGCGACCCCGACCGCCAGGCCGGTGCTCACCCAGGTCATCCCCTCGGTGAGCTGCGCGCGAGGTACGTGCTCTTCGATGAGGGACATCGTCGTGATCATCGTCGGCGCGATGGACAGGCCCGCAACGAACAGCGCCACGGCCAGAAGCGACAAGTTTCCGACCAGTAGGAGGGGGATCATACTCACGGCCATCGCGCATATGCCCAGCAGCCACCTGCGTTCCGGCGCCCCCGCGAAGCGCAGCAGCCCGAACACCACTCCGGCCGCGCAGGAACCCGCCGCGTACAGCGCCAGGACCACGCTGGCCGCGGCCTTGTGACCGCGCTCGTCGGCGAAGGCGACGGTGACCACGTCGACCGCCCCGAAGATCGCTCCCGTGGCGACGAAGGTGGCCACCAGCACCCGCAGGCCCGGCGAGCGCAGGGCGCTGCCGCCGCCCTGGTGCGCACGCGGGTGCGGCTCGGGCTCGGTGGCGCGCTGGGCGGTCAGCCAGAAGACCCCGGCCGCCAGGAAACAGCCGGCCAGCAGCGGGCCCGCCTCCGGGAACCATGCCGAGGACAGGCCGATGGAGACGATCGGCCCGAAGATGAAGCAGACCTCGTCCACCACGGACTCGAACGAGTACGCCGTGTGCAGCTGGGGAGTGCCCCGGTACAGAGCGGCCCAGCGGGCCCGGATCATCGCGCCCAGGCTCGGCACACAGCCGATGCCGGCCGCGCAGACGAACAGCACCGGGTCCGGCCACCCCAGGTGCGCCGCCAGCAGCAGCCCGGCGGTCGAGGCGAGCGCTCCCAGCGTCGCCGGGCGCAACACCCTGCGCTGGCCGTACTGGTCCACCAGCCGGGATATCTGCGGCCCTATCGCGGCGGCGGACAGCGCGATGGCGGCCGACAGGGCGCCCGCGAGCCCGTACCGCCCGGTGAGCTGCGAGATCATCGTGACCACGCCGATGCCCATCATCGACAGCGGCATCCGGCCGAGGAAGCCCGCGGCGGAGAAGCCCTTGGTGCCGGGGACGGCGAACAGGGCGCGGTAGGGGCTGGGCACGCGGGTCTCCGGTCTCGGACGTAAGGCGCCAATGCGGCTGATACAGCTTACGAGTTAGGTGACCCTAACGCACCCGGGAATTCGCGAGGTGAAACCAGCCGAAAACCGGCCGGAACCCGACTCTTCACTCCGCTGTTTCCGGGCTGTCGGTGCCGGGTGGCAGGATCGAGCCATGCCAGACGTGCTCGATGCCACCCCCTACGACGCCCTGCTCCTGCTCTCGTTCGGAGGCCCCGAGGGCCCGGACGACGTGGTCCCCTTCCTGGAGAACGTGACCCGCGGGCGCGGCATCCCCAAGGAACGCCTCAAGGAAGTCGGGCAGCACTACTTCCTGTTCGGCGGGGTCAGCCCCATCAACGGCCAGAACCGCGCCCTGCTGGACGCCCTGCGCAAGGACTTCGCCGAGCACGGCCTGGACCTGCCGGTCTACTGGGGCAACCGCAACTGGGCCCCGTACCTGACGGACACCCTGCGCGAGATGGTCGCCGACGGCCGCCGCCGCATCCTGGTGCTCGCCACCAGCGCCTACGCCTCGTACTCGGGCTGCCGCCAGTACCGCGAGAACCTCGCCGACTCCCTGGCCGCGCTGGAGGCCGAGGGCCTGGAGCTGCCGAAGATCGACAAGCTGCGCCACTACTTCAACCACCCGGGCTTCCTCCAGCCCATGATCGACGGGGTGCTCGAATCCCTCGCCGACCTCCCCGAGGACGTCCGGGCCGGCGCCCACCTCGCCTTCACCACCCACTCCATCCCGACCGCGGCCGCCGACACCTCGGGCCCCGTCGAGGCCCACGGCGAGGGCGGCGCGTACGTCGAGCAGCATCTGGACGTGGCCCAGCTGATCGCGGACGCGGTCCGCGAGCGCACCGGCGTCGACCACCCCTGGCGGCTCGTCTACCAGTCCCGCTCCGGTGCCCCCCACATCCCCTGGCTGGAGCCGGACATCTGCGACCACCTCGAGGAGCTGCACGGGTCGGGGGTCCCGGCCGTCGTCATGGCGCCCATCGGCTTCGTCTCCGACCACATGGAGGTCCTCTACGACCTCGACACGGAGGCCAGGGCCAAGGCCGAGGAGCTGGGCCTGCCGGTGCGCCGCTCGGCCACCGTCGGCGCCGACCCGCGGTTCGCCGCCGCGGTCCGCGACCTGATCGTGGAGCGCGCCGCCGCCGAGCGCGGCCAGGAGACCGCGCCCTGCGCCCTGGGCGCCCTCGGGGCGAGCCACGACGTCTGCCCGGTCGGCTGCTGCCCGGCCCGCGCCGCCCGCCCGGCAGCCGCGGGCGCCGACAGCCCCTACGCATGAGGAGCCCCGTGACCGACAGCCTGCACACGGACCTGCTGGCACTCGCCCAGGATGCCGCTCGCCGGGCGGGGGAGCTGCTGCGGGACGGCCGTCCCGCGGACCTCGCGGTCGCCGCGACCAAGTCGAGCCCGATCGACGTCGTCACCGAGATGGACATCGCGGCGGAGAAGCTGATCACCGACCTGATCTCGGCCCACCGCCCCGACGACGGCTTCCTCGGCGAGGAGGGCGCCGCCACCGAGGGCACGAGTGGCATCCGCTGGGTGATCGACCCGCTCGACGGCACGGTCAACTACCTCTACGGGCTGCCCACCTGGTCGGTGTCCATCGCGGCCGAACAGGACGGCGAGACCGTGGCCGGCGTCGTGGCCGCCCCGATGCGCGGCGAGACGTACCACGCGGTACGCGGCGGCGGGGCCTGGGCCACCGGCGCCTGGGACGGTGAGCGCCGGCTGGCCTGCCGGCCCGCGCCGCCCCTGGACCAGGCGCTCGTCTCCACCGGCTTCAACTACGTCGCCGAGGTCCGCGCCCACCAGGCCGAGGTGGCCGCGAGGCTGATCCCGCGGCTCCGCGACATCCGGCGCGGCGGCTCGGCGGCGGTGGACCTGTGCGACGTGGCCTGCGGCCGGCTGGACGGGTACTACGAGCGCGGGCTCAACGCCTGGGACGTCGCCGCGGGTGACCTGGTCGCCCGGGAGGCGGGCGCGCTGACCGGTGGACGGCCCGGAGAGCGCCCGTCACGCGACCTGACCGTCGCCGGCACCCCGGGGGTCTTCGAGCCCCTCCAGCGGCTGCTGGAGGACTTCGGGGCGTGGCACGACTGACCGCCCGCCGGACCGACCGGCAGACGCGGCAGGGCCCCGGCGCTGGATTCGCCGGGGCCCCGCTGTCGTACGGGTCAGTGTGGCCGTACGGGTGTCACAGGCCGATCAGACGCTGGGCGCGCCGACCTCCACACCGTGTTCGGCGGCGAGGCGGCGCAGGTCGTCGAGCTCTGCCAGCTCCACCTCGACGAGGAAGTCGTCGCCCTCGTCGCGAGCCCGCGTCAGGTCGGACTCGGTCGTCTTTATGCGCTGCAGAAGTCCTGCGGTGAAAGCGTCCATGCTGCGGCCCCCTCGTCCTGGGTCGTGGGTCGGTGGCACGGGGGTGTGCCGTTGAGGAAGGGGCGATCACGTCTCCTGCGGGTGCCCAGCGCTGCCCGGGCTGGGCGGCGACGGTGCCGGACACCCACGCCCACTCTGCTGATGAGCGGACAGCGGCGTACCACATGGTGCTGCGGCACATGCAGAGCGTGATCGCGGGGTGTAAAGCCGTCCTCCCCCCACTCCCTTCCGTGGAAACCTCAACCGGAGGAGAAAATCTCGCATTCCCGTCCGGAGCCCGTGGTCCACCGGGACCACCGCTGTCTTACAGCCGACTTATGGCGGAAAAGGGCAGGATGGAGGTCACACAATCCCGTCAAGACCCCTGCCCGCGCGCGCTCAGGCGCGCTACGCGGGTGGACACAGGAAGGACAAGCGACGTGCGCGTACTCGTCGTCGAGGACGAGCAGCTGCTCGCCGATGCGGTGGCCACCGGACTGCGCCGGGAGGCCATGGCCGTCGACGTCGTGTACGACGGTGCGGCGGCCCTGGAACGCATCGGCGTCAACGACTACGACGTGGTCGTCCTCGACCGCGACCTTCCGCTGGTGCACGGCGACGACGTCTGCCGGAAGATCGTCGAGCTCGGCATGCCCACCCGTGTGCTGATGCTCACCGCCTCCGGTGACGTCAGCGACCGCGTCGAGGGCCTGGAGATCGGCGCCGACGACTACCTGCCCAAGCCGTTCGCGTTCAGCGAGCTCATCGCGCGCGTGCGCGCCCTCGGCCGGCGCACCAGCGTGCCGCTGCCGCCGGTCCTGGAGCGCGCCGGCATCAAGCTGGACCCCAACCGCCGCGAGGTCTTCCGCGACGGCAAGGAGGTCCAGCTCGCGCCGAAGGAGTTCGCCGTCCTGGAGGTGCTGATGCGCAGCGAGGGTGCCGTCGTCTCCGCCGAGCAGCTGCTGGAGAAGGCCTGGGACGAGAACACCGACCCGTTCACCAACGTGGTGCGTGTGACCGTGATGACGCTGCGGCGCAAGCTGGGCGAGCCGCCCGTCATCGTCACCGTCCCCGGCTCCGGCTACCGGATCTGATGGCCGTGGCCACCACGCCCGCGACCACACAGGCGCCCCCGAAGCCCACCTGGGACCCCAGGCGGCCGGAGCCCCCGTTCCCCTGGCTGCGCCCGACCATCCGGATACGGCTGACGCTGCTGTACGGCGGCATGTTCCTGATCGCCGGCATCCTGCTACTGTCGATCATCTACCTGCTGGCCGCGCAGGCCATCAGCACGGGCAACCAGCCGCCCTTCAAGATCGTCAGCGCCAGCAACGAGATCAAGGTCACCAGCCCCGACTGCCCCGCGGTCAACAACGCCTCCGGCCTGACGCTCACCCAGTTCAACTCGGCGGTCAGCGACTGCATCGACCACTCGCGCCAGGCCGCCCTGGACAACCTGCTCAGCCGCTCGCTGCTGGCCCTGCTGGGCCTCGCAGTGATCGCCTTCGCGTTCGGCTACGCCATGGCCGGCCGCGTGCTGTCGCCGCTCGGCCGGATCACCCGTACCGCGCGCGCGGTGGCCGGCTCCGACCTGTCCCGCCGGATCGAGCTGGACGGCCCGGACGACGAGCTCAAGGAGCTCGCGGACACCTTCGACGACATGCTGGAGCGGCTCCAGCGGGCCTTCACGGCGCAGCAGCGCTTCGTCGGCAACGCCTCGCACGAGCTGCGCACGCCCCTGGCGATCAACCGCACGCTCCTGGAGGTGCACCTCTCGGACCCGGGCGCGCCCGTGGAGCTGCAACAGCTGGGCAAGACACTGTTGGCCACCAACGAGCGCAGCGAGCAGCTCGTGGAGGGCCTGCTGCTGCTCGCCCGCAGCGACAACCAGATCATCGAGCGCAAGCCCGTGGACCTGGCCGAGGTCGCCTCGCAGGCCATCGACCAGGTGCACGCCGAGGCCGAGGCCAAGGGCGTCGGGATCCGGGGCGGGTGCAAACCGGCCGTCGTCCAGGGCAACGGCGTCCTGCTGGAACGGATCGCGCTGAACCTGGTGCAGAACGCCGTGCGGTACAACATCCCCGAGGACGGCTGGGTCGAGGTCGTCACCGAGGTGCAGCACGGGCAGGCGGTGCTGACCGTCTCGAACACCGGGCCGGTCGTGCCCGCGTACGAGATCGACAACCTCTTCGAGCCCTTCAGACGGCTGCGTACGGAGCGCACGGGCAGCGACAAGGGCGTGGGCCTCGGCCTGTCGATCGCCCGGTCCGTGGCCCGCGCGCACGGCGGCCACATCGCGGCGACACCGAGGGAGGGCGGTGGTCTCGTGATGCGGGTCACGCTGCCGATCTGACCGGGCTCGTGACACACCCGGTGATGTTCGCTTTGCGCTGAATTTTCCGACAGCCCCGCGCACATCACCGTGTGTGATCGATCACATGGGCCACATTCCGGCCATCTACTCTCCGTGATCAAGAACCTTGGCGGAAAGCCGGGAAAATCCGGGTTTTCGGGGGTCCTGATCACGGGAAGTACACGGTGAGATGCCTTTGAGGTGCGGCACCCGGACCGTGTACGGTCCCCATCGCCATCCCAGCCGATCACTCTTGAGGGGTCCGGTTGGGTGTCGATTGAGTAACAGACCTTGATGTGAGGCAAAATCTCCGCCTCGGGTCGGGCACAAGTCCGGCCTCTCACGCGTTACGTGCGCTGGAGACACCGCAGACACCCAGAGGGGGAGAGCGACATGGCAACCGACTACGACACCCCACGCAAGACCGACGACGACGTCGATTCGGACAGCCTCGAAGAACTGAAGGCCCGGCGCAACGACAAGAGCGCGTCGGCCGTGGACGTCGACGAGTTCGAGGCCGCGGAAGGCCTGGAGCTGCCCGGCGCAGACCTCTCCAACGAGGAGCTGGCCGTCCGGGTCCTGCCCAAGCAGCAGGACGAGTTCACGTGCATGAGCTGCTTCCTGGTGCATCACCGCAGCCAGCTGGCCCGCGAGAAGAACGGTCAGCCGATCTGCCGCGACTGCGACTGAGGCGGGGTCGGCCGTGACTGGCTCGACCCCACCTCGGAAGCGCCGTTTCCGCCTGCCGGGAGCGGACCAGGGGCCGTCCGACGGCCCGCACGACGCGCGTGACGACGAGCGGGGCTCGCCCGGAACGGGAGCCTCGCTCGAACCGGTGGCCGACCGGAGTGACCTCCCGGCGTCCGCACGGCGAACCGCGGCCGTCGCTCTGCGACGGGCCGCGGCGATCCGGGAGAAGGCCCGGGAAAGGGCCCGGGAAGGCACCCGCAAGGGCGGCAGCCGCGCCAGAGCGGGGCTTGCCTACGTCACCGACCGGATCATCGAGATCGCCCCGCGGATCCCCGTGCGGGACCTCGCGACGCTGCGCCGGCAATTCCCGGGCCTCGGGCCCGAGCAGCTCGCCGACAAGCTCGTGGCGGGCGCCGCGAACGCGACCTCCACGGTCGGGGCCGGGATCGGTGCGGCGGCGATGCTGCCGGTGCCGCCCGCGATGCCCACCGAACTGGCCGCGGAGATCACCGGGGTCGCGGCGATCGAGCTCAAGCTCATCGCCGAACTCCACGACGTCTACGGCGTACGACCGGCGGGCGGTCTCAAGACCCGCAGCACCGCGTATCTGGCCTCCTGGTCGGACGAGCGCGGCATCGACGTGATGAAGCCGTCGACGATCAACACGGCCCTCGGGGGCCCGATGAAACGCCGCCTGCGCCAGCAGGTCATGAAGCGGACGGTGCGCGACCTGCCCAACCTGATGCCCTTCATGGTCGGCGCCGCCGTCGGGGCGGTCATGAACCGCCGCGACACCAGGAGACTGGCGGCACGGATCCGGACCGACCTGCGCAAGATCCAGGTGCCGTGGGACGAGCTGACCGCGCTGCCCCCGCTCGAGCCGCCCGCGGAACCGCTGGCGATCGGGGACATCGCCAAGGAACTCGAAGACTGACCGGGCCTGACCGGGCGACCTACGCCACGGCCTCCCGCGCGGCCGCGATCGCGGCCGCGAGCCCTTCCGGGTCCCGGGTCGACAGGTACAGGTAAGGCGTCGGGTCCGCCGGGTCGGTGACCTCGACGCGCAGGGCCCGGGGGATGTAGGCGCGCAGCAGCAGGAAGGCGCGGGTGTCGGCCTTGTAGGTGCGCCAGGCCCGGGCCTCCTCCGGGTCCAGGACCTCCGCGTCGCCCAGCGCCGTCACCGGGATCTTCGCCTCGCCCGCGATCAGCGAGTCACCCACGACACGGATCCGGACCGAGCCGTAGGAGCTCGCGACGACGGCCGCCGCGGCCGTGCCGCCGACCAGGCCGCCGAGCAGCGGCAGGGGCCCGAAGGGCAGCAGGATCAGGGCGAAGGAGACGCCCACCAGGAAGCTGATCAGCCACCAGGAGCGGGGAGCGGTGAGACGTTCGTCGTACGGGGCGGCGGAGAGCTGCATGGAGCCAAGCTTGGCACGGTGAACGGACACCCCCGACGCGCGGGTAAGGTCTGCGGCTGTGAGTGGTGGTTCCGCAGTCCTTCAGCCCCCGGCCGACGCCGTGAAACCCGTCCGGCACCCCGAGGCTCCCGCACCCGGCGAGCTCCTCGGTGCCCACTACGGCCAGTGCTTCGGCTGCGGCGGCGAGCAGCCGCACGGGCTGCGCCTGGCGGCCCGCGCGGGCGAGGGCGTGTCCCTGACCGCCGAGTTCACCGTGCAGCCGGCCCACCAGGGCGCCCCGGGCCTCGCGCACGGCGGGGTACTCGCCACCGCCCTCGACGAGACCCTCGGCTCGCTGAACTGGCTGCTGCGCACCATCGCCGTGACCGGACGGCTGGAGACGGACTTCGTACGGCCCGTGCCCGTGGGGACCACGCTCCACCTGGAGGCCGAGGTGACCGCCGTCGCCGGGCGGAAGATCTACTCCACCGCCACCGGCCGGATCGACGGCCCCGACGGCCCCGTCGCCGTCCGCGCCGACGCGCTCTTCATCGAGGTCGAGGTCCAGCACTTCGTCGACAACGGCCGGCCCGAGGAGATCCGGGCCGCCATGGACGACCCCGACCGGATCCGGCGCGCCCGCGCCTTCGAGGTGAACCCGTGACCCCCGTGAGCCCCGAGCCCCCCGCCGGCCGCGACCCCGTCCACGTGTTGATCCGCCGCGTCGACCCCGACGTACCGCTCCCGACGTACGCGCACCCCGGGGATGCGGGAGCCGATCTGCGCACCACCGAGGCGTGCGAACTGGCTCCCGGTGAACGCGCCGTCCTGCCCACGGGAGTGTCCATCGCCCTCCCGGAGGGGTACGCGGCCTTCGTGCACCCGCGATCCGGTCTCGCCGCCCGCTGCGGTGTCGCCCTCGTGAATGCCCCGGGGACGGTTGATGCCGGGTACCGTGGGGAGATCAAGGTGATCGTGGTGAATCTCGACCCGCGCGAGAGCGTACGGTTCGAGCGCTTCGACCGGATCGCCCAACTGGTCGTCCAGCAGGTCGAGAGGGTCCGCTTCCAGGAAGTGGCGGAGCTTCCCGACTCGGCGCGGGCCGAGGGGGGCTTCGGGTCCACCGGCGGTCATGCCGCGGTGGGCGACGTGAGCGGCACAAACGGTCGGGCCGCCGAGGGCGGCCGGACGGGTGGGAATCGATACGCTTCGGTCGTATCCGACCGGGAAGGACAGTGACGTGTTCGGACGTCGCAAGAAGAAGGGTGCCGCCGAGGACGCGGCCGGCGAGACCGAGCAGGTCGTCGACAACGTCGACACCGAGGCGGACGAGGAAGTCGAAGAGGCCGAGCGCGAGCGCGTCCGGCTCGAGCCGGAGCCGCGGCCCGACGGGCCCTGGGACAGCTCCGAGGTGCGCGACCCGGCCGAGGGCCGGGTGGACCTGGGCGGCCTGTTCGTACCGGGCGTCGACGGCATGGAGCTCAGGGTCGAGGTCGCGGGCGACGCGATCGTCGCGGCGACCGTCGTACTGCGCGACAGCGCCATCCAGCTCCAGGCCTTCGCCGCGCCCAAGCGCGAGGGCATCTGGGGCGAGGTACGCGAGGAGATCGGGACCGGTATCACCCAGCAGGGTGGCATCATCGACGAGGTCGAGGGGCCGCTCGGCTGGGAGCTGCGCGCCCAGGTGCCGGTGCAGCTGCCGGACGGCACGGGCGGTTTCCAGGTCGTCCGCTTCGTCGGCGTGGACGGCCCCCGCTGGTTCCTGCGCGGCGTGATCTCGGGCCAGGGCGCGGTGCAGCCGCAGGCGGCCGGGCTGCTCGAGCAGATCTTCCGGGACACCGTCGTGGTGCGTGGCGAGGGCCCGATGGCGCCTCGCGACCCGATCGTCCTGAAGCTGCCGAACGACGCCCAGATGGTGCCCGAGGGCCTCCAGCAGGACGAGGGCGGCTCCCGCTTCTCCGGCGGCATGGGGCAGTTGCAGCGCGGGCCGGAGATCACCGAGGTCCGCTAGGGCCTTCCGGCGGGACAGCG
Source organism: Streptomyces sp. NPDC001480 (assembly GCF_042894725.1). Classification (NCBI taxonomy): domain Bacteria; kingdom Bacillati; phylum Actinomycetota; class Actinomycetes; order Kitasatosporales; family Streptomycetaceae; genus Streptomyces; species Streptomyces sp. NPDC001480. The sequence goes on from NZ_JBIAVX010000004.1 coordinate 142,869, forward strand.
CGAAGAGGGCAGGCCTTGCCCCGCGTCCGCGGTGCCCCTGTACGGACATGCGAGGGGCCGCATCCCGGTCGGGGTGCGGCCCCTCGCACGTACCGGTGCGCCGGGCACGGTGAACGCGCCGGTTCACCCATCAGGGTTGCGTCAAGGATGCTCACCCGTACCGGTTCTCCCGCCGTTCGCCGGACCGATGGCCGTAGGGTCGACGCTGCGTAGGCGGTAGTCACCGGAAGACAATGGGGCCATGGCACGCGGCAAGCTTCGGATCTATCTCGGCGCGGCGCCGGGCGTGGGCAAGACGTACGCCATGCTGTCCGAGGCGCACCGCCGGATCGAGCGGGGCACCGACTGCGTGGTGGGCTTCGTCGAGCACCACGAGCGGCCGCGCACCGAGGTGATGCTGCACGGGCTCGAACGGGTGCCGCGCCAGGAGCTGGAGTACCGGGGCGGCCGCTTCACCGAGATGGACGTGGACGCCGTCCTGCGACGGGCCCCCGCCGTCGCCCTGGTCGACGAGCTGGCCCACACGAACGTCCCCGGCTCCCGCAACGCCAAACGCTGGCAGGACGTGGAGGAACTGCTCGCCGCCGGGATCGACGTGGTCTCGACGGTCAACATCCAGCACCTGGAGTCGCTCGGCGACGTCGTGGAGTCCATAACGGGCGTACGGCAGCAGGAGACCGTACCGGACGAGGTGGTACGGCGGGCGGCCCAGATCGAGCTGGTCGACATGTCCCCGGAGGCGCTGCGCCGCCGCATGGCGCACGGCAACATCTACAAGTCCGACAAGGTGGACGCCGCACTCTCCAACTACTTCCGGCCGGGCAACCTGACCGCCCTGCGCGAACTGGCGCTGCTGTGGGTGGCCGACCGGGTCGACGAGTACCTGAAGCAGTACCGCAGCGAGCACCGGGTCTCGGCGATATGGGGCTCGCGGGAGCGGATCGTGGTCGGCCTGACCGGCGGCCCCGAGGGCCGGACCCTGATCCGGCGCGCCGCACGGCTGGCCGAGAAGGGCGCCGGCGGCGAGGTGCTCGCCGTCTACATCTCCCGCAGCGACGGGCTCACCTCCGCCTCCCCCAAGGAACTTGCCGTCCAGCGCACCCTCGTCGAGGACCTCGGCGGCACCTTCCACCACGTCGTCGGCGACGACATCCCCGCCGCCCTGCTGGACTTCGCGCGCGGGGTCAACGCCACCCAGATCGTGCTCGGCTCCTCCCGGCGCAAGACCTGGCAGTACGTCTTCGGACCCGGTGTCGGCACCACGGTCGCCCGGGACTCCGGCCCCGACCTCGACGTGCACATCGTCACCCACGAGGAGGTCGCCAGGGGACGCGGGCTGCCCGTGGCCCGCGGTGCCCGCCTCGGCCGCTCCCGGCTGGTGTGGGGCTGGCTGGTCGGCGTGGTCGGCCCGGCGGTCCTCGCGGTACTGCTCAACACCGTCCACCTGGGCCTCGCCAACGACATGCTGCTGTTCCTGACGGTGACGGTGGCCGCGGCCCTGCTCGGCGGCCTCTTCCCCGCCCTGGCCTCGGCGGCGGTGGGCTCCCTGCTGCTGAACTACTTCTACACGCCGCCGCTGCACCGCTGGACGATCGCCGACCCGAAGAACATCGTCGCCATCGTGATCTTCGTGTCCGTCGGCGTCTCCGTGGCCTCCGTCGTGGACCTCGCGGCCCGGCGCACCCACCAGGCGGCGCGGCTGCGCGCCGAGTCGGAGATCCTCTCCTTCCTCGCGGGCAACGTGCTGCGCGGCGAGACGGGCCTGGAGGAGCTGCTGGAGCGGGTCCGGGAGACCTTCGGGATGGAGTCTGCGGCCCTGCTGGAACGGGCCGGCGACGTCGACCCGTGGACGTGCGCGGGCCGGGTGGGCGCCGGGCGGCCCGTGGCGCGGCCGGACGAGGCGGACGTGGACATGCCGGTCGGGGACCACATGGCGCTCGCGCTGACCGGCCGGGTGCTGCCCGCCGAGGACCGCCGGGTGCTGGCCGCCTTCGCCGCGCAGGCCGCCGTCGTGCTGGACCGCAGGCGCCTGAAGGAGGAGGCCGACCAGGCCAAGGAACTGGCGGAGGGCAACCGCATCCGCACCGCGCTGCTGGCCGCCGTCAGCCACGACCTGCGCACCCCGCTGGCCGGCATCAAGGCGGCGGTCTCCTCGCTGCGGTCGGACGACGTGGCGTGGTCCGAGGAGGACCGGGCGGAGCTGCTCGCGGGCATCGAGGAGGGCGCCGACCGGCTCGACCATCTGGTGGGCAACCTGCTCGACATGTCCCGCCTCCAGACCGGCACGGTCACCCCGCTCATCCGCGAGATCGACCTCGACGAGGTGGTCCCGGTGGCGCTGGGCGGCGTCCCGGAGGGCAGCGCCGAGCTGGACGTCCCCGAGACCCTGCCCATGGTCGCCGTCGACCCCGGGCTGCTGGAGCGGGCGGTGGCGAACCTGGTGGAGAACGCCGTCAAGTACAGCCCCCCGGAGCGGCCCGTCCTGGTCGCCGCCAGTGCCATCGCCGACCGGGTGGAGGTACGGGTGGTGGACCGCGGGCCCGGGGTCCCCGACGAGGCCAAGGACCGCATCTTCGAACCCTTCCAGCGGTACGGAGACGCTCCGCGCGGCGCCGGCGTCGGCCTCGGCCTCGCGGTCGCGCGCGGCTTCGCCGAGGCGATGGGCGGCGTCCTGAACGCCGAGGACACACCCGGCGGCGGCCTCACCATGGTCCTCACCCTCCGCGCGGCAGGACCGCGTCCCGAGCTCCTCCCCGCGGGGGAAGGCACCACACACCGCGAAAGGCGGATTTCATGACCCGTGTCCTGGTGGTCGACGACGAGCCGCAGATCACACGCGCGCTCGTGATCAACCTCAAGGCGCGCAAGTACGAGGTCGACGCCGCCCCCGACGGCCGGACCGCGCTCGACCTCGCCGCCTCCCGCCACCCCGACGTGGTCGTCCTGGATCTTGGCCTGCCCGACATGGACGGCGTCGAGGTCATCAGGGGCCTGCGGGGCTGGACCCGGGTGCCGATCCTGGTGCTGTCCGCCCGGCACTCCTCCGACGAGAAGGTCGAGGCGCTGGACGCGGGTGCCGACGACTACGTCACCAAGCCGTTCGGGATGGACGAGCTGCTCGCCCGGCTGCGGGCCGCCGTCCGCCGGGCCGAGCCGGTCGGCTCCGGCGAGGACGACGTGACCACCGTGGAGACCGGGCAGTTCACCGTCGACCTGGCCGCGAAGAAGGTCAACCGCGGCGGCAAGGACGTCCGTCTCACGCCCACCGAGTGGCACCTGCTGGAGGTGCTGGTCCGCAACACCGGCCGGCTGGTCGGCCAGAAGCAGCTGCTCCAGGAGGTCTGGGGCCCGTCCTACGGGACGGAGACGAACTACCTGCGCGTCTACATGGCCCAACTCCGCCGGAAACTCGAGGCGGACCCCTCCCACCCGAAGCACTTCATAACGGAGCCGGGGATGGGCTACCGCTTCGAGAAGTGAGGCGCGGCAGCGGTGCTGCTGGGCTGGGGGTGCCCGGGGGGTGTGAGGGGGCTGGGACGGGCTGCCGCTTCGCGAGGTGCGGCGCGGTCGCGGCGCGCGCTGCCGGGGGCCCGGGGGTCGCCCCCAGGGGAGGCGGTATCACCGGGCCGGGATGGGCCACCGCTTCGAGAAGTGCGGCGGGAGGTGCGGCGCCGCCGGGATTACGTGGGCGTCAGTGGGCCCCGGTACGCTTTCTGGCATGAGTGCTGTTCCTCGTTCCGAAAAGCCGGCCGGCCGGTTCCGGCGCATGCTCGACCGGCTTTCCTCGTCCCAGGAGGACCTGGAGTCCGAGGAGCTCAGGGAGGACGCCGAGACCGCGGGCTGCACCCGGATCGGTGACTGCCAGGACCGGCAGATCGTCACCGTAACTGGTACGTTGCGCACGGTCACCCTGCGGCCGCGCGCCGGAGTCCCGGCCCTGGAGGCCGAACTGTTCGACGGCTCCGCCGCGCTGGACGTGGTGTGGCTGGGCAGGCGCTCCATCGTGGGCATAGAACCGGGGCGCAGGCTCATCGCGTCGGGCCGGATCTCGATGAGCCGGGGCCGCCGCGTGCTGTTCAACCCGAAGTACGAACTGCGACCCCTCGGACGGGAGTAGCCGGTGACGTCACTCGACAAGCCGACCGAAGACACACAGGCGGACGAGGCTCGGACGGACGACGCGCGGGCGGTGACCGAGGCCGCGCTGTTCGAGGCGTTCGGCGGTGTCCGGGGCATGGTCGAGACCGTCCTGCCCGGTCTCCTCTTCGTCACCATCTTCACGATCAACAAGGACCTGCACTGGTCCGCGATCGCCGCGCTGGCCGTGTCCCTGGTCCTGGTCGTGGTCCGGCTGGCCATGAAGGACACCGTGAAGCACGCCTTCAGCGGTGTCTTCGGCGTCGCCTTCGGTGTCGTCTTCGCGATGTTCACGGGCAACGCCAAGGACTTCTACCTCCCCGGCATGCTGTACACCCTGGGCCTGGCCCTGGCGTACATCGTCACGACCCTCGCCGGAGTGCCCCTGATCGGCCTGATCCTCGGCCCGGTCTTCAAGGAGAACCTCTCCTGGCGTACCCGCAATCCCGGCCGCAAGAGGGCCTACGCCAAGGCCAGCTGGGCCTGGGGCCTGATCCTGCTGGCCAAGTGCGCGATCCTCTTCCCGCTGTACTGGTGGGCCAACACGGCGCAGCTCGGCTGGGTGCTGATCGCCCTGAAGATCCCGCCCTTCCTGCTGGCCGTCTGGCTCACCTGGGTCTTCCTCGCGAAGGCGCCCGCGCCGATCGACGTGTTCGCGGAGATGGAGGCCGAGGAGCAGGCCGAGAAGGAGCGGCAGGCCGCGGCGGCCGCGGAGCGCGGCGAGGCGGCGAGCGGAGGCCGGCACCGGCGCGAGGCCTGACGGCGGTACGCCGGGCCCTGGACGGCTGCGACACGACGGTGGGGGCGCCCGGAATCTCCGGGCGCCCCCACCGTCGTGTCGCTCGAGGTTCTCCCCGAGACCGTCAGCCGTCCTCCCGCCGCACCGACAGCAGGTCCTCCAGCTGCTCCTCCCGGGCCTGCGCGGCCACGAACAGCAGCTCGTCGCCCGGCTCCAGGGAGTCCTCCTTGGACGGGGTGAGGACACGGTTGCCGCGGATGATGGTGACCAGGGAGGTGTCCTGCGGCCACTCGACATCGCCGACCTGGGTGCCGGCCAGGGCCGACTCCTCGGGCAGGGTGAGCTCGACGAGGTTGGCGTCACCGTGGCTGAAGCGGAGCAGCCGGACCAGGTCGCCGACGCTCACCGCCTCCTCGACCAGGGCGGACATCAGGCGCGGGGTGGAGACGGCGACGTCGACGCCCCAGGACTCGTTGAACAGCCACTCGTTCTTGGGGTTGTTCACCCGGGCCACGACGCGCGGAACGCCGTACTCCGTCTTCGCGAGCAGCGACACGACCAGGTTGACCTTGTCGTCGCCGGTCGCGGCGATGACGACGTTGCAGCGCTGGAGCGCCGCCTCGTCCAGGGACGTGATCTCACAGGCGTCGGCGAGCAGCCACTCCGCCTGTGGCACCCGCTCCACCGAGATGGCGGTCGGGGCCTTGTCGATCAGCAGGACCTCGTGGCCGTTCTCCAGCAGCTCGCCCGCGATCGAGCGGCCGACCGCGCCGGCACCGGCAATGGCGACCCTCATCAGTGACCGCCCTCCTCTTCCGGGCCCTCGGCGAACGCCGCCTCGACCTTCTCGACGTCGTCCGACCGCATCATCACGTGCACCAGGTCGCCCTCCTGGAGCACCGTCTGCGAGGTGGGCAGGATGGCCTCGCCCAGGCGGGTCAGGAACGCCACGCGGACGCCCGTCTCCTCCTGCATCTTGCTGATCTTGTGCCCGACCCACTTCGGCGAGGCGTGCACCTCGGCGAGCTGCACCCCGCCGGTGGGGTCGCGCCACAGCGGCTCCGCGCCCGAGGGCAGCAGGCGGCGCAGCATCTGGTCGGCGGTCCAGCGGACCGTGGCCACGGTGGGGATGCCCAGGCGCTGGTAGACCTCCGCGCGGCGGGGGTCGTAGATGCGGGCCGCCACGTTCTCCACGCCGAACATCTCGCGGGCCACCCGCGCGGAGATGATGTTCGAGTTGTCACCGCTGGAGACGGCGGCGAAGGCGCCGGCCTCCTCGATGCCCGCCTCGCGCAGCGTGTCCTGGTCGAATCCGACCCCGGTGACCCGGCGCCCGCCGAATCCCGGGCCGAGCCGGCGGAAGGCGGTGGGGTCCTGGTCGATCACGGCGACCGTATGGCCCTGTTGCTCCAGGGTCTGGGCAAGAGCGGAGCCCACTCTCCCGCAGCCCATGATGACGATGTGCACGGTTCTACTCCGCACTCCTCGCTAGGCCGCTGACTTGCGTGAACGTCGTGCTCATATCCTTCTCTCGGGCTCGCCGGGCAACGGGTGGGGGACCCGTGCCGGGTCCGCCGGGCAACATCATGCCGGGGATTCCCGCCGGTGATCCCCCGTGGGTACCGATCGCGACTCTCCAGTGCCCGCATCCACCGTAGCCGCAGGCGCCGACAGTAGGCCGTTCGGCAAAGGCGTCCCAAGAATTGACCCAAGGAACGGCCAAGGTGTCGCTCACCGTCGCGTGATGCTGCGCACGCTCCACAGCGTCAGGATTCCGAGGCCGGCGAGGGCGGTCACGGCACCGATCAGCTCTGCGGTCGCGGGCATTGAACCTCCGAGGGTCGGCGAGCAGGCGGGGGTTTGCCATCCGGACACGGTGGGCAACCGGACCACGGAATCCGCAGTTCCAACCGTCTGTGAGTTCACTCGTCGGGAATAACCGAGACGGCGGGTGGGCGACAGCCAGTTCGAAGGCTTACGATCCTCTCTCGTGTCCAAACTGACCGACGTGCCCAAACGGATCCTGATCGGGCGCGCACTGCGCAGTGACCGGCTGGGCGAAACACTCCTGCCGAAGCGCATCGCACTCCCCGTCTTCGCCTCCGACCCGCTGTCCTCCGTGGCGTACGCCCCCGGCGAGGTGCTGCTGGTCCTCTCCATCGCGGGCGTGTCGGCGTACCACTTCAGCCCCTGGATCGCGGTCGCGGTCGTCGTGCTGATGTTCACCGTGGTCGCCTCCTACCGGCAGAACGTGCACGCCTACCCCAGCGGCGGCGGCGACTACGAGGTGGCCACCACCAACCTCGGTCCCAAGGCCGGCCTCACCGTCGCCAGCGCGCTCCTCGTCGACTACGTCCTCACCGTCGCCGTCTCCATCGCCTCCGGCATCGAGAACCTCGGCTCCGCGGTCCCCTTCGTCGTCGAGCACAAGGTGTTCTGCGCGACCGCGGTGATCGTGCTGCTGACCCTGATGAACCTGCGCGGCGTGAAGGAGTCCGGGAAGCTCTTCGCGATCCCGACGTACGTCTTCGTCGGCGGCGTCTTCATCATGATCGCGTGGGGCGCCTTCCGCGGCCTGGTCCTCGGCGACACCATGCGCGCCCCCACCGCCGACTACCACATCAAGGCCGAGCACCAGGGGCTGGCGGGCTTCGCCCTCGTCTTCCTGCTGCTGCGCGCCTTCTCCTCCGGCTGTGCCGCGCTCACCGGCGTCGAGGCGATCTCCAACGGCGTACCGGCCTTCCGCAAGCCCAAGTCGAAGAACGCGGCGACCACGCTGGCCATGATGGGCCTGCTCGCGGTCACCATGTTCTGCGGCATCATCGCCCTGGCCATGGCGACCAACGTCCGCATGGCCGAGAACCCGGCCACCGACCTGATCCACAACGGCGTCGCCCTCGGCTCCGGCTACGTCCAGAACCCGGTGATCTCCCAGGTCGCCGAGGCGGTGTTCGGCAAGGGCAGCTTCCTGTTCATCGTGCTCGCCGCCGCCACCGCACTGGTGCTGTTCCTGGCCGCGAACACGGCCTACAACGGCTTCCCGCTCCTCGGCTCGATCCTCGCTCAGGACCGCTACCTCCCGCGCCAGCTGCACACCCGCGGCGACCGCCTGGCCTTCTCCAACGGCATCGTCCTGCTCGCCGGCGCGGCGGCCCTGCTCGTCGTCATCTACGGCGCCGACTCCACCCGCCTGATCCAGCTCTACATCGTCGGCGTGTTCGTGTCCTTCACGCTCAGCCAGACCGGCATGGTCCGGCACTGGAACCGCCACCTGACCACCGAGCAGGACCCGAACAAGCGCCGCCACATGATGCGCTCCCGCGCGATCAACGCCTTCGGCGCCTTCTTCACCGGCCTGGTGCTGGTCGTCGTCCTCGTCACGAAGTTCACGCACGGCGCCTGGGTGGCGCTGCTCGGCATGTGCATCTTCTACGTGACGATGACGGCGATCCGTAAGCACTACGACCGGGTGTCCGAGGAGCTCGCGGCTCCCGAGGGCCCGAGCGACGACAGCCTGAGGCCGTCCCGTGTCCACTCGGTCGTGCTGATCTCGAAGATTCACCGCCCGGCGCTGCGTGCCCTCGCCTACGCCAAGCTGATGCGCTCGGACTCCCTGGAGGCGCTCACCGTCAACGTCGACCCGGCGGAGACGAAGGCGCTGCGCGAGGAGTGGGAGCGGCGCGGCATCGACGTACCGCTGAAGGTGCTGGACTCGCCCTACCGCGAGATCACCCGCCCGATCATCGAGTACGTCAAGGGGCTGCGGAAGGAGTCCCCGCGCGACGCGGTCTCGGTGATCATCCCCGAGTACGTGGTCGGCCACTGGTACGAGCACCTGCTGCACAACCAGAGCGCGCTGCGCCTCAAGGGCCGCCTGCTGTTCACGCCGGGCATCATGGTGACCTCGGTCCCGTACCAGTTGCAGTCCTCCGAGGCGGCGAAGCTCCGGGCCCGCAGGCGGCAGGACTGGAACGCGCCGGGTGCGGTGCGCCGCGGTCCGGCCGAGCAGCGGGCGCACGCGGAGAAGCAGCCCAGCGCGAGGGACTGACGCGGGCGCCGGGGACCGGGCGGCGGCACGTAGACTGGTGGGCTGTTGTCAGGCCCCCGCCGCGGGCCGCCCCGCCCCTCCCCGATCTGGAGTCACCCCACCATGCAGGCAGAACCGAAGAAGTCGCTGGTGGGGGAGGAGTACGAGGTCGAGATCGGCCCCGTCGCCCACGGCGGTCACTGCATCGCCCGCACCGCCGAGGGCCAGGTCCTGTTCGTCCGGCACGCGCTGCCCGGCGAGCGCGTCGTGGCCCGGGTGACGGAGGGCGAGGAGGGCGCACGCTTCCTCCGCGCGGATGCCGTCGAGGTCATCGAGGCCTCCAAGGACCGCATCGACGCCCCCTGCCCCTACGCCGGCCCCGGCCGCTGCGGCGGCTGCGACTGGCAGCACGCCAAGCCGGGCGCCCAGCGCCGTCTCAAGGGCGAGGTGATCGCCGAACAGCTCCAGCGGCTGGCCGGACTCACCCCTCAGGAGGCCGGCTGGGACGGCACCGTCGTACCCGCCGAGGGCGACAAGCTGCCCGCCGGCGAGGTGCCGCAGTGGCGGACGCGGGTGCAGTACGCGGTGGCCCCCGACGGCCACGCCGGTCTGCGCCGCCACCGCTCGCACGAGGTCGAGCGGATCGACCACTGCATGATCGCCGCGGCAGGCGTCAGCGAGCTGGGCATCGAGAAGCGCGACTGGACCGGCATGGACGTGGTCGAGGCGATCGCGGCGACCGGCTCCCAGGACCGCCAGGTGGTCCTCACCCCGCGCCCCGGCGCCCGCCTCCCACTGGTCGAACTCGACAAGCCCGTCTCCGTCCTCCGGGTCGACGAGAGGTCCGGCGGCGTCCACCGCGTCCACGGACGCCCCTTCGTCCGCGAACGCGCGGACGGCCGTACCCACCGCGTCGGAGCCGGCGGCTTCTGGCAGGTCCACCCCAAGGCCGCGGACACCCTGGTCACGGCGGTCATGCAGGGCCTGCTGCCCCGCAAGGGCGAGATGGCCCTCGACCTCTACTGCGGCGTCGGCCTCTTCGCCGGCGCCCTCGCCGACCGCCTCGGCGAGACGGGCGCGGTCCTCGGCATCGAGTCCGGCAAGCGCGCGGTCGAGGACGCCCGCCACAACCTCGCCGACTTCCCCCGCGTCCGCATCGAACAGGGCAAGGTCGAGTCGGTCCTCCCGCGTACGGGCATCACGGAGGTCGACCTGATCGTCCTCGACCCCCCACGCGCGGGCGCGGGCCGCGGAACGGTGGCCCATCTGGCCTCGCTGGGCGCGCGGAGGATCGCGTACGTGGCCTGCGATCCGGCCGCGCTGGCCCGGGACATCGCGTACTTCCGGGAGGGCGGATACCGGGTGCGGACGCTGCGGGCGTTCGACCTGTTCCCGATGACGTCGCACGTGGAGTGCGTGGCGATTTTGGAACCGGCCACGAAGAGGCTCTGAGCTGCGGTTTTCTTGGGTTTCTCAGGCGTGGACGGTGCTGCTCGACCTGTTTTCCGAAGTACATGACGTGGAGCAGGTCGCGTGCCGGACGTACGCCCCTGACCGCGGCTTCGATCAGTGACGGGGGAGGTGGGCGCGTGGTGCTCCCGGTCTTCGCAGGGTCCGCGCCAGGCAGTTCTGACGCTCATGTGACGCTCGCTCTGATGGTGCGTCAGGTTGTGGGTGAGGGGTGGACTGTGCGGTCCGTGCGTCGAGTCGGGCGGCGACCGGACATGGCTGGCCACGCTGATCAGAGACTCCGGGCCTCCGAGTGCGGCATCGCCGAGGCGGTGCTCTCCGATCAGAGCTCCCGCTCAGGGTCCGACCTCCTGAGCCCCTGAGGCCGCCGATCCTTCCGGATCTCGAAGTCCATCGCAGCACCCCTTGGACCGGGGTGCTGCGACGACCACTAGAACGGAAGCGTGTCGGTGGGGCCTCTGTGTGCCGTGGGTCGGTGAGTCAATGGTCGGAGTAGCTGAAGTCGCCCACGGTCCAGGCACCGACGTCCTCGATCGCGACGCGGTACATCCCGCCTGTCTCCGGGATCCCCACCGTACCCTGCAGGATCCGGGCGACGTGGAAATGCAGATGCGTGGGCGGTCCGTCCTTCCTCGCGGGGTTGTCGAAGACGGCGGAGAACTCGCCCAGGTCGGCGGAGTCCGTCAGCACCTCCGACACCCTCTGACTCCACATGGCTTCCGGAGCCAGCCGACCGGTGATGACAGCACCACTGGTGACCACGGTCAGGGACATCTGATTGCTCTGCCCGGACTCCACAAGGGCGGCTATCGCAACGAGCAGCTCGTCAGGCTTCGACATGGGATCGGATTCTATGCACCGGCCCGCACGGGCGGCTTGGACGATGGCGCAACCGGGCGAGACGGGCGCATACGGCTCCCCTAGTGCCGCACTGCAGGCCGGGGGTGCGCATGTGCGGCGGCTGCGAGCCAGGGGCGTGCTTCGAGGCATTGGTCGACTGCCGCAGGTCTTCGATGAACGCTTGTGCGGTGTCGCGTGCGTCGGCAACGGCCGCGTGGGACTGGGCAGATGTGGCGTTTGCGAACATTGTGTTCATCAGGGTCACCCTCCTCTGCGGATCGTTCATGCCCGGCCCTTGCCTACCCGACCCTGCGCCCCGCCCGCCAACCCGCCCGAGCCACCGTGCTCGCCGGAGGGGGCTGGGGAGCCGGTGGGCAAGCGAGTCAGGGCCGCCATCGTGCTGGCCGACGACCCCGGCGGAGATCCGGCCGGCCGCCTGCTGTGACCGTCCCTGGGCGCCGGAACCTGGCGCAGGTGTCTACCTTCCCTCCAGGTAGTCGGCCGCCCGCTGAGCAGCCTCCTCCAACGACCGCCGCCGCGGCCCCATGCTGCGACGAGCTCCCGCCGTCGTTCATGGAAGCGGGCCAGCCAGCCTCCGCGCACACCGGAACCCCGCGGATCATTCACGGGACAAGAACATCCCATGGCCCGTTTGACGCGTACCTCGGCGGCCAGGGGCGGCGGCAGCCCTCAACTCAGGGCCATGAGCAATCTCAGCGCCAACGGCTGTACCGATGTAAAGGCCGGTCTCCATGGCGGTCATGCGCTGTCACCCCACCCTGGACCGGTTTTGTGCCTCCAGGCTCAGCATGTGATCGCCGAACCGGGAGGCAACCCGGGACAGCACTCTTCCGAGTGTGACTACGCAAGAAGTCCAGGCACTGACCATGGAGAAAACCTGTCGTGACGACAGTAGACGTTGGCCCGTCGCGGGGGTATTGTCTTTGTCGTACCCCAGGAAGTCGAAGTGGGCACGGCAGACACGAACTGCCATGCCGGCAGGTCAAGCAGGACACGGCCCAAGAGGGTCGTGAGCAGTACCCGCGGTATCCAGCAGTATCACCGAGTAACCGAAGGTAAGGAGCGAGACGCCATCAGGATCGCCCGGGCGAGGAAGCAGTCCGCCCGGGTACCGCAGGCCCCGGATTGGAAGGTGGTCCCCGGTCACGCATCCGCGATCCCCGCAGTCCAGCCCTCCCAGGCGGACCCTGCGGACATACAAGGCCGGCGCAGTTCGCCGGTAGATGGTGTTGAAAGCTCGGGGCCCGGGTGCCAGTACGGCGCCCGGGCCCCCCGACGTGTCCCCCGGAAGAAGAGGTCTATGCCCCCTGGCAGTTCCCGCGCCGTCACCCCTCTCGATGACGACGACTACCCCGCCTACACCATGGGCCGGGCCGCCGACATGCTCGGCACCACCCCCGCCTTCCTGCGCGCCCTCGGCGAACACCGCCTGATCACACCTCTGCGCTCCGAAGGCGGCCACCGCCGCTACTCCCGCTACCAGCTGCGCATCGCTGCCCGTGCCCGCGAACTCGTCGACCAGGGCACCCCCATCGAAGCTGCCTGCCGCATCATCGTCCTCGAAGACCAACTCGAAGAAGCGCAGCGCATCAACGAGCAAATGCGCACACAAGGCCCCGAGCCGCAGTCGAAAACCTCAGCCTGACCGGAAGCCGGCACAAAGACACGGACGACGCTCCCGGCCCGCCACCGACTGGACCCCACCATCGGTCCCTGAAACGAGCGCCCCTGACTCCCACAGGGCAAGGACCCCGGCGATCACCACGCTGGGGTCCTTCTCTGTCCGAAACGGTTCCACCAGTCCCGGGCCGGAGCCCTGCCAGCGCGCCGGTTGCCCATCGGCGGCCCGCCAGGCCCAGTGAGGCACACGCCTGCCGTGTCGACGTCCGTGCCGTCCCGCGCTTGGCACGATGGTTCTCATGCAGCCGCTGCCGGCTCCCTACCCCGTCGGCCTCATTCCCGACGCGACGGGCATGGCGGCCTTCAAAGTGGCGTACCGGCAGGCCAAGGAGCAGGACGCCGTCTTCGTCGCCACGTCATGCCCGTGCACGGCGAATGGCGCCACCTGCGGGCCAACGCCGACCTCGCCATCCGCACCGGTGTCGGCCCCGACCGGGTCGTCATCGCCGAGGACGGCGTCGTCGTCGACCTGGTCGACGGACGCGCGTCCATCACCGGCAAGGTCCCCGCCGGCAACGTCTACGTAGACGGCATGGAGGTCGGCGGCGCCACCGAAGCCTCCCTCAAGGACCGCCTCACCCTCGCCTCCGAAGGCGTGGTGACGGTGGTGGCGATCGTCGACGCGGACACCGGCGCGCTCGCCGAGGCCCCCGACTTCCTGGCCCGGGGCTTCGTCCACGACGACGCCACCTTCGAGCCGGTCGTCCCCGTCATCGAGAAGACCCTGGCCACCGCGGCCGAGGAAGGCGTCGGGGACGCGCGCCAACTCGAACAGCTCCTCGCCCGGGCCGTGGCGAACTGGGCGTTCCGCACCCACCGCCGCAAGCCCCTCATCATCCCGGTCATCATCGACGCCTGAGCCACACCCGGGCAGGCGTCCGGGGCGGACGCCGATGTGCACGAGGTGAAACTCGTCTACGAGTCGGTCCTGATGTCCAGCCCCATCACCGGCCCACCGGCCCACCGGCCCACCGGCCCACCGGCCCACCGGCCCACCGGGTCGGCCCGGGCGGCCCGGTGGCGAGCGCTGCGCCGGGCATCCCGCAGCGCCTCCAGCAGCTGACCTGCCGCCCGAGCAGCAACATGACGGCCACGGGCATCAGAAACGCGGACAGCCCGGTGTACCCGCCAAAGGAGGAGAAAAAGTTCGTCAGAGATGACGCTCATTTGACGCTCCGGCCGCCTCACAGCCCGCGCCCAAGGCAGGCCCATGTGACCCGCAGATTCTCCCGTCCACACACCTTGTGACGTGTTTCCGATGACGCATCATGTGGAGTGCGTGGCGATTCCGGAGCCGGCCGTAAAGGGGGCTTGACCCGCGATTCGGCAAGAGCGTCGGCGGGTCCCGACCGCGGCACCCGACTCCTTCGCGCCGGGCGCGCCAATCGGCTCACAGGAAGCGGCGGAGCGGTGCGACTGCCGTTTCTCCGGCGCGTTGCAGGAGTGCCCGTCGTCTCCACCGAGTGAGGTCGATGTCCACGCTGTGCTTCAGGTCCGCTTCGTAGTCGCGGTCGAGTGTGGCGGTGAACGTCTCGTCCAGGACGGCGAGCATGACCTCCTCGTCGTGGTCCATGGACCGGCGGTTGAAGTTGGTGGATCCGATGAGGGACGCGACCGAGTCCACGGTGATGATCTTGGCGTGCATCATGGTCGGCTGGTACTGACGGATGTGCACACCCGCCCGCAGCAGACGCGTGTAGTGGTGCTGACCGGCCAGTTGGCAGGCGCGCTGGTCGGTGTGGGGGCCGGGCAGGAGGATCTCGACCCGCACGCCGCGCCGAGCGGTCTCGCACAGCAGGTCGATGAAATAGGTGTCGGGAGCGAAGTACGCGGTGGCCAGCCGGAAGCGTTCCTCGGCGGAAGTGAGCATGACGCGGATGAGCGTCTGCATGTCCTGCCAGCCGAGGCTCGCGGAGCCGCGGACGACCTGCACCACCGACGAGCCTGCCTGCGGGTGTTCCGTGAAGCGGTCACGGTCGTCGAAGAGTTCGTCGTGGCACTCGGCCCAGTTCTGGGCGAACGCCGCTGCGATGCCGTCCACGGCCGGACCGCGCACCTGGACGTGGGTGTCGCGCCACTCGGCGGGGTTGCGGGCGTCGCCGCACCATTCCTCCGCGATGCCGACGCCCCCGGTGAAAGCGGTCTCCTCATCGACGATGAGGGCCTTTCGGTGGCAGCGGTGGTTCTGTTTGAACGGTGACAGCCACACGGGTTTGCGGAACCAGGCCACGTGTACGCCCGCGGCGCTCATGAGATCGAGCAACCGCCGCTCTATCTCCTTGGCGCCGAAGCCGTCGAGCAGCAGTCGCACGCGCACCCCCGCGCGGGCGCGGTCGGCCAGGGCGACGGCGAAGTCGTGGGCGATCTGGCCCCGCCAGTACACGAACGTCATCAAGTCGATGGTGTGCCGGGCCGAACCGATCGCCCCGAGCATCGCGGGAAAGATCTCGTCACCGTTGCGCAACGGCACCAGGTCATTGCCTTCGGTGGCGGCCACGCCTATCAGTCGCTCCAGGCGGCGGCGCAGGCGCTGCTTGCGTGCTGCCGTGTCAGGGGTGGCGCCGTCAGCAGGGGGTGCCGGTACACCGTCGAGTATCAAGCCGAATCCCCCCACTGCGACCAGGAGCAGAACGCCTCGGGCTGCCGGACGAGCCCGAACAAGCAGATGCCCGGCGGGCACCGTCTTACTCCAGTCCTCCGCTGTGGCGGCCCGCCGGGCTCGTCAGGACCCCGGCGCGGGCCGGACCGTGGGGATCTGCTGCGCCTGCCCGACCGGGCCGTCGACGTCGTGCAGGACCGTGCTGGTGAGGCCCTGGCCGGTGGGGCCGAAGGTGACCGTGGTGTCCAGGCCCGTCCAGGGGCCCCGTGGTCGGCGGTGGAGGTGGACCGTCAGGTCGACGTTGGGGAACATCCACGCGGTGGGTGGCTGGCGGACGGCTATGCCGTTGGCGGTGTCGACGAGGGCGAGGTACGACGCGAGCGGGCCGGCCGGGACGCCGGTGACCAGGTCGAGGGGCGTGGAGACCCAGGCGGTCGTACGGCCCGGCCTGGGCGGTTGGACCGGGCGGACGTCCAGGGAGGCGATGTAGCCGCCGGGCCAGACCTCGGACATCGGCCAGGAGGCGAGCGACTCCGGCGCGGGGAGTCGGTTGTCCGGGCCGCCCGCGACGGCGGCGGTGTCCAGGCCGGCCAGGAACCAGGCGCGGGCCCGGACGACCGGCCGGCCGGCGATCCGGACGACCGCTTCGAGGAGCTCGATGGTCCGTCCGGGGCGGATGGTGTCCACCTCGATCTCGCACTCGTCGAGGGCGAGCCGGCCGAGGATGTCGTAGCTGATCCGGGAGAGGAGCAGGCCGTCGTCCGGACCGGCGGCGCGGTGGCGGTCGATGGCGTGGACGACGAGTCCGCCCAGCGGGCTGAAGTGCTGCTCGTCCGGGTCCCAGGCACCGCCCGCGTGCGGCGTCGGCTTGTAGCGGTGCTCGTCGATGGGCTCGAAGTAGCTTCCGGGGTGCAACGGCGCTTCTCCTGGTGGTTCAGAGCGTGCGGGTCAGAGGGCGTTGAGCAGTACGACGTACAGGGCCGTGCCGGCCCCGACGCTGAGGATGGTGCGCCGGCCGAAGGACAGGTGGACGGCGATCGTGACGGCGATGGCGAGCAGCGCGTACCAGGTGCCGTGCCGGTCGGTCGTGATCGTGCCGTGCAGCGCGGTCACCGCGAGGATCGCGAGGATGCCCACCGGCATCCACACGGCCAGCCGTCGCACGATCGCCGAGTCGCGCAGCCTGCCGAGCAGGGCGAAGGGCACCGCGCGCAGGGCGAGGGTGATGGTGAACACGATCGCCAGGACGGAGATCAGGTACGAGGTGCTAGGCATCGGCGACGTTCCGGTCCGCGGTGTGCGTGGTGAAGTGGCGGGCCAGGAGCAGGCCGGCGAACAGCAACAGCGCGGTGAACATGGCCGTGCCCGGGGTGAGGACGAGCGCGACGGTGACGCTCGCGCCCGCGAGCAGCAGCGAGGGAAGCTCCGCGCGGGAGCGGAACGCGTCCAGGGTGAGCACGGTGAACAGGGCGCACAGCGCGAACTCCAGGCCCTTGACGGGCGTCGGCAGGGCCGAGCCCAGGGCGACGCCGACCAGCCCGCCGCCGACCCAGTAGGCCTCGCAGGCGATCTGCATGGCCAGCAGGCGGGGTGCGGAGCGTTCCGACTCGGGCAGGGCGGTGCTGACGGCGTACGCCTCGTCGATCATCCCGTAGACGGCGTACGCCTTGGCCACCGGATGCCTGACCAGGTGGAGCGGGAAGGAGAAGGCGTAGAAGACGTGCCGGAAGTTGACCACGAGCACGGTCAGCGCGACCGCGGCGAGCGGCGTGACGGTGGCCATCATGCCCACCAGCAGCAGCTCCAGAGAGCCGGCGAACGCGGCCAGGGACAGGGCGGGGGCGAGCCACCAGGGCAGTCCGGCCTGGATGATCAGCAGGCCGAGGGCGATGCCCAGGGGGAAGATGCCGAGGCCCGCCGAGAAGGAGTCGCGGACGCCCTCGGATATCCGTGTCCGGCGGGTGGCCGTGGCCTCCGGTGCCGTCGAGCGGGGGAGCACGTCTTGTTGCACAGGTCCATCGTCCCGCAGAAGCCGTGACATGTGGTTGCGAATATTGCCCCGCCGCGCGACTGGCGTGCAATATTTTCTCTGTGGACGCGATCGACAAAGCAATCATTGCCGAGCTGGAGCGGGACGGGCGGCTGACCAACGTGGAGCTGGCCCAGCGGGTCGGGCTGACCACCGGGCCGTGTCTGCGCCGGGTGCAGCGGCTGGAGGCGGACGGTGTCATCCAGGGCTACCGGGCCGTGATCGACCCCGCTTCCGTGGGCCGTTCCTTCGAGGTCCTGATCGACCTCAGTCTCGAGGCGCAGGACGCGGAGACGGTCGAGCGCTTCGAGGAGACCCTGGCGCGGGCCGAGGAGGTGCTGGAGCTGC
Source organism: Streptomyces sp. NPDC001480 (assembly GCF_042894725.1). Lineage (NCBI taxonomy): Bacteria > Bacillati > Actinomycetota > Actinomycetes > Kitasatosporales > Streptomycetaceae > Streptomyces > Streptomyces sp. NPDC001480. Next base: position 160,759 of record NZ_JBIAVX010000004.1, read on the forward strand.
GGCGGCTGTTCGGCAGCCCCGACTACTTCGTCCGTGTGGCCGTCGCCGATCTGCCCGCGTACGAGACGTTCCTCAGCCGACGGGTCATGACGATCCCCCGGATCAAGAACGTCACCTCGCACTTCACGATGAAGACCGTGAAGCCGCGCCCGTAGCGGGCCGGCGCCACCCGCGCCATCAGGGTGGGTACACCCCGACCAGATCATCTGCCTGTACACCGCCGAACCCGGCTCCGCCTCCGCGGCCGCCCTCAAGCAGCTCACCGGCCACCGCGCCCCGGCCGGCACGCCGGTACGGGCCGAGCGGGGCTGACCGGCACGCGGCCGTCGTGCGGGCGTGGCACCACCGGGATCCCGTCGTCGTCAGGACTCGCCGGCCGTCCCCTCGAACGCCCCCAGGATCCGTTCGGCCGCCAGCGTCGCCGTCAAGGAGCCGTCCCTGACCGCCTGTTCCAGACCGGGCGCGATCTCGCGCACCGCCGGATCCGCGTGCAGCCGGCCGAGGAGTTCGTCGCGGACCATCGCCCAGGCCCAGTCGACCTGCTGGTCACGGCGTTTGGCGGTGAGCCGTCCGGTGGAGTCCAGCAGCGTGCGGTGCTGTTCGAGCCGCTCCCAGACGGTGTCCAGGCCGGCCGACTCACGCGCGCTGCAACTGAGCACGGGCGGCGTCCAGAAGGCGTCCTTGCCGTGCATCAGCCTGAGCGCGCCCGCCAGTTCACGGGCGGCGGCGCGGGCGTCGCGCTCGTGCGGGCCGTCCGCCTTGTTGACGGCGATCACGTCGGCCAGCTCCAGGACGCCCTTCTTGATGCCCTGCAACTGGTCGCCGGTACGGGCCAGGGTCAGCAGGAGGAAGGAGTCGACCATGTCGGCCACCGCGGTCTCCGACTGGCCCACGCCGACGGTCTCCACCAGGATCACGTCGTAGCCCGCCGCCTCCATCACGACCATGGACTCACGGGTCGCCTTCGCCACCCCGCCCAGCGTGCCCGCGCTGGGGGAGGGCCGCACGAACGCCGCCGGGTCCACCGCCAGCCGGTCCATCCGGGTCTTGTCGCCCAGGATCGAGCCCCCGGTGCGGGTCGAGGACGGGTCCACGGCCAGCACCGCCACCCGGTGCCCCAGCGAGGTCAGCATCGTGCCGAACGCGTCGATGAACGTCGACTTGCCCACGCCCGGCACTCCGCTGATGCCGATCCGCCGCGCCCGGCCGCTGTGCGGGAGCAGCTCGGTGAGCAGCTCCTGCGCCAGCGCCCGGTGCTGCGGACGGGTGGACTCGACGAGCGTGATCGCGCGGGCCACGATCGCCCGCTTCCCGTCGAGCACACCCTTCACATACGTGTCGAGATCGATCGCTGCCATGGGGGCTACAGGTCGTGGCCGAGGTCGGCCGCCAGCCGCTTCACCAGGTCGTACGCCGCGTCCGGGATCACCGTCCCGGGCAGGAACACGGCCGCCGCGCCCATCTCCAGCAGCACCGGCACGTCCTGCGGCGGGATCACCCCGCCGACGACGATCGTGATGTCCTCACGGCCCTCCTCGGCGAGCTTCTCGCGCAGCGCCGGTACGAGGGTGAGGTGACCGGCGGCCAGCGAGGACACGCCGACCACGTGCACGTCCGCCTCGACCGCCTGGCGGGCGACCTCCTCCGGCGTCTGGAACAGCGGGCCGACGTCGACGTCGAAGCCCAGGTCGGCGAAGCCGGTCGCGATCACCTTCTGGCCGCGGTCGTGGCCGTCCTGGCCCATCTTGGCGACCAGGATGCGTGGCCGGCGTCCCTCGGCCTCCTCGAAGGCGTCCACCAGGGCACGGGTGCGGTCCACGTTCGGGGACTCCCCTGCTTCGTTGCGGTACACCCCGGAGATCGTACGGATCTGGCTCGCGTGCCGGCCGTACACCTTCTCCAGGGCGTCGGAGATCTCGCCCACGGTCGCCTTGGCGCGGGCCGCGTGCACGGCCAGCTCCAGCAGGTTGTCCTTGCCGTCGGCGGCCCGGGTGAGCGCGTCCAGCGCGTCCCGGCAGGCGGTCTCGTCCCGCTCCGCGCGCAGCCGCCGCAGCTTCTCGATCTGCTGGGCGCGCACGGAGGAGTTGTCGACCTTGAGGACCTCGATCGCCTCGTCACTCTCGACGCGGTACTTGTTCACGCCGATCACCGGCTGGCGCCCCGAGTCGATCCGGGCCTGGGTGCGGGCCGCGGCCTCCTCCACGCGCAGCTTCGGGATGCCGGCGTCGATGGCCTGCGCCATGCCGCCCGCCTGCTCGACCTCCTGGATGTGCTGCCAGGCCTTGCGGGCGAGGTCGTACGTGAGCTTCTCCACGTACGCGCTGCCGCCCCACGGGTCGATGACCCGGGTGGTGCCGGACTCCTGCTGGATCAGCAGCTGGGTGTTGCGGGCGATGCGCGCCGAGAAGTCGGTGGGCAGCGCGAGGGCCTCGTCCAGGGCGTTGGTGTGCAGCGACTGGGTGTGGCCCTGGGTCGCCGCCATCGCCTCCACGCAGGTGCGCGTGACGTTGTTGAACACGTCCTGCGCGGTCAGCGACCAGCCGGAGGTCTGCGAATGGGTGCGCAGGGAGAGGGACTTGGAGTTCTTCGGCTCGAACTGCGAGACCAGCTTGGCCCACAGCAGCCGGGCCGCCCTGAGCTTCGCGATCTCCATGAAGAAGTTCATGCCGATCGCCCAGAAGAACGACAGCCGCGGCGCGAACGCGTCCACGTCCAGGCCCGCCTCCCGCCCGGCCCGGATGTACTCCACGCCGTCGGCGAGGGTGTACGCCAGCTCCAGGTCGGCCGTCGCGCCCGCCTCCTGGATGTGGTAGCCGGAGATGGAGATCGAGTTGTAGCGGGGCATCCGCTGCGAGGTGTACGCGAAGATGTCGGAGATGATCCGCATCGACGGCTTCGGCGGATAGATGTAGGTGTTGCGGACCATGAACTCCTTGAGGATGTCGTTCTGGATGGTCCCGGCCAGCTTCTCGGGCGGTACGCCCTGTTCCTCCGCGGCCACGATGTACAGCGCCAGGATCGGCAGCACGGCGCCGTTCATCGTCATCGACACGGTCATCTTGTCCAGCGGGATGCCGTCGAACAGCTGCCGCATGTCGTAGATCGAGTCGATCGCCACGCCCGCCATGCCGACGTCGCCGGTCACCCGCGGGTGGTCGCTGTCGTAACCCCGGTGCGTGGGCAGGTCGAAGGCGACCGACAGGCCCTTCTGACCGGCCGCCAGGTTGCGCCGGTAGAACGCGTTGGACTCCTCGGCGGTGGAGAAGCCCGCGTACTGGCGGATCGTCCAGGGCTGGTTGACGTACATCGTCGGGTACGGGCCGCGCAGGTAAGGGGCGACGCCCGGGTACGTCCCCAGGAAGTCCAGGCCCTCCAGGTCACGCCCGGTGTACAGCGGCTTGACGCCGATGCCCTCCGGGGTCTCCCACAGCGGCTCTTCGCTCCCGGTCGCCCGCTTGACGGCCGTGCGCCACTCCTCGGCACTGCCGTCGGCGACGGGTGTCCCCAGCTCGATGCCGGAGAAGTCGGGGATTCCCATCAGGACACTCCCATGCGGTCCAGGGTCGCGGACAGGACGTCGACGGCGTCGCAGCCCGCGAAGACGTAACTGTCGACGCCCGCGTACTCGGCGGGGCGGCCCGCGAGGAACACGTGGCGGGCACCGGAGGCCTTGAGGAACTCGGCGGTCTGTTCGGCCTGCTCCCCGTACAGCGCGTCACTGGAGCACAGCACGGCCTCGGTGGCGCCGCTGTCCTCGAAACGGCCCTCGGTGACCGGCTCGATGCCGCCCGCCTGGAAGAGGTTGGCGGCGAAGGTCGAGCGCGCCGTGTACGCGGCGGCCGGTCCGATCGTGGCGAGGAAGACCCGGGGGCGGGCGCCGGTCGCCGCGAGGTGGGCGTCCGAGCGGGCGCGCAGGGTTTCGTACGCCTCGTCGCGGCGCACCCGAGGCAGCCCGCCGGACGGCGGCTCGGGGGCGGGCTCGCGCTCCACCGGCTTCTCCGCGAGGAGCGGGAACTCGCTGACACCCGTGATGGGTTCACGCCGCTTGGCGAGCCTCTTCGAGCGCTCCGCCCAGGTCGTCGCCAGGTCCGTGCGGATCCGGCCGGAGCGCAGGGCGGCCGCCGGGCCGCCGTCGCCCTCGATCGAACGGAAGTACTTCCAGCTCGCCTCGGCGAGTTCGTCGGTCAGCCGTTCCACGTACCAGGAGCCGCCCGCCGGGTCGATCACCCGGGCCAGGTGCGACTCCTCGACCAGGATCGTGGAGGTGTTGCGCGCGATACGGCGGGCGAACGCGTCGGGCAGGCCGAGGTCGTGGTCGAACGGCAGCACGGTGACGGCGTCCGCGCCGCCGACCCCGGCGGCCAGCGTGGCCACCGTCGTGCGCAGCATGTTCACCCACGGGTCGCGGCGGGTCATCATCACCGGCGAGGTCACGGCGTGCTGCACCTGTGCGCCCGCGCCCGGTGCCCCGCACACCTCGGCCACCCGCGCCCACAGCCGGCGCGCCGCCCGCAGCTTGGCGATCGTCAGGAACTGGTCGGCGGTGGCCGCGTACCGGAACTCCAGCTGTCCCGCGGCCTGTTCCACGGTGAGGCCGGCCTCGGTCAGCTCCCGCAGGTAGGCCACGCCGGTGGCCAGCGACAGGCCCAACTCCTGCGCGGCCGAACCGCCCGCCTCGTGGTACGGCAGCGCGTCCACGGTCAGCGCGCGCAGTCCCGGGTACGACTCGGCGCAGCGCGCGGCGAGCGCGGCGACCGGCGCGAAGTCCAGGGACGAGCCGGTGCGGGCCCGGTACCCGAGCGGGTCGGCGCCGAGGCTGCCGCGCACCGCCTTGGGGTCCACGCCCCGCTCCTCGTACAGTCGCAGCAGTGCCTCGGCCGTGGCCTGGACGTCCCGGCCCGCGTCGAGCACGACCGGCGCCAGGTCGAGGTAGACGCCGTCGAGCACGCGGCCGAGCGAGGCCACCGGGATACCGCCCTCGCCCAGCACGAGCCAGAGCGAGGTCACGCCGTTCTCCAGGTCGGTCAGGACCGCGCCGTCCTCGGCCACCGAGTGCCGCTGGCGCACGTCCCAGCCGCCCCCCGTGTTGCCTTCGGGGCGGCCGCCGCGTACGAACGGGGCGAAACCGGGCAGGCCGGGATCGGGCGCGGCATCGCGCGCCGTGTACAGGGGCCGGGTGCGCAGCCCGTCCTCCAGCGTCGTGGACAGAGCGTCCTCAGCTGCCGCGCCCGAGACTTCCTTGCCCGACTTGCGCAGCACACCCTCGACCAGGCGTTGCCACTGCTCGTGTGTCGCGTCAGGGAACTCGGCGGCCAGTGGGAGCCCGTCGTCAGGCAGGACCGTCATGCTCGGATGCTAGGGCAGGGCGCTCAAGTGGTAGCAGAGCGGGGGCTGTGACGTTTCCCTCGCGCTGGCTGTGACCTGCGCCTCTCAGCCCCCGGAAGGGTCGTCCTCGAGGTCCGGGACCAGCGCGCACATGGCCGCCCGCTGGTCGGCGCCCATGGAGTCGGCGAGGGCCTGTTTCACGGTCCCGGCCAGCAGGACGGAGGTCTCCCTCAGCCGTTCGCGGGCCTTCTCGGTGAGGGCGACCTCGATGCCGCGTTTGTCGCCGCAGACGGACTTGCGGGTGACCAGGCCGGCGTGCTGGAGGCAGGCGATCTGGTAGGTGAGCCGGGTCTTCGGGCGGCCCAGGAGGTCGGCCATCCGGGTCATGCGCAGGCCGCCGGGCTGTTCGGCCAGCAGGCACAGGATCAGGAACTCGTCGTGGGAGACGTCGAGGGTGTCCTTCACGACGGTCCGCAGGCGCTGTTCCACCGCGCCGGTCGCGGCCAGCAGGACCATCCAGGCGCGCAGCTCCGGCGGGAGGAGACCGGTGCCGTTCATGGACGGGCATTCGGGCTGGTCGGCGGGGTGCTCGGCGGAGGCTGCCATGGTTTTGAGTCTACCTGTTGTTCAAATTTGGATGAGGGGCTAGCGTGGTGTCATCCAAATTTGAACCACCTCGCCCTGATCACTCATTGGGAGTACGACCATGACCGTCGCCGTGGAAACAGGCCTCTGGCAGCTCGACCCGACCGCCTCCGCCGTGGCCGTACGGCACAAGACCTTCTGGGGCCTGGTCACCGTCAAGGGCACCTTCGCCGCCGTCGCCGGCCGGGGTGAGGTCGCGGCCGACGGCTCCGCCACCGGGACCGTCACCCTGGACGCCGCCTCCCTCGACACCGGGAACGCCAAGCGCGACACCCACCTGCGCGGCTCCGACTTCTTCGACGCCGACCACCACCCGGAGGTCACCTTCGCCGTGCGCGGCGCCGAACTCCGCGCCGACGACACCGCGCACGTCACCGGTCAGCTGACCGTCCGCGGCATCAGCCGGCCGCAGACCCTCACCGCCCGCCTGACGGGCGTGGCCGCCGACGCGCTCACGCTGGAGGCGGAGTTCACCGTGGACCGCGACCAGTTCGGCATGGGCTGGAACCAGCTGGGCATGATGCGCGGTCTGACCACGGTGACCGCCACGCTCCGGTTCACCCGCGCCGGGGCCTGACCTCAGCCCGTGCGGCGGACCCCGGTCAGCCGCACGTCCTGGCTGGTCAGGGTCTGCGGTACGGCTGTGAACGCGCGCAGCCGGATCCGGACGTTCGGGCGGGGCAGAGGGAACCGCCCGTCGGGTGCCCGGAGTTTCACCGTCGCCGTGGAGTGCGCGGGGATCGTGGCCGGGCCTCCCACCTGCGACCAGTACTTGCTCATCCCCTGGCCCGTGGTGAACATGAAGTGCGGGGTGAGGGCGGCGTCCGCCGTGTTGGTCACCCGCACGGTCACCCCCGACACCGCGCGCCCCGAGCCCCGCTGCACCGAGGCGAGCTCCATCCGCAGCGGCGGCGCGCCGGTCACCGCCATGGCCGCGCTCGCCAGCGCCGGGGTGAGCAGCAGCGCGGCCGCGGCGATCCGGGCGGGGCGCCGCCGCAGCCCGGACAGCGCCCCGGGCCAGGGCTGCCAGGCACGGCCGAAGTCCGAGAGGGGCACGGTGACCGCCGCCGCCAGCCACAGCGGGGTCATCATCAGGTAGTAGCCGTCCTGCGAACGGGTCGCCAGGTAGAACGCGCACCAGGGCAGGACCGTCGCCGCCGGGCCGAGCCGCCTGATGAACAGCACGAACAGCGTGAGCAAGGCCGCCGCCAGCAGCATGCTCGCGTAGCCGTACCAGTCCAGCCGGTCGCTGCCGTCGGTGAAGTACAGCGAGACGTCCACCAGGCCCTGCCCGTGCAGCACCGCGCCCTGGGTCAGCGGCAGCGCGATCCCGGCCAGCCACGGGCCCGGCTCGCTCACGATGAAGTACGTGTTGATCAGCAGCCAGGCCGTGGCCGCGATCCCGGCGATGCGCAGCAGCACCAGCGTCGCCGCCCGGCCGCCCAGTTCGCCGCGGCGCACCGCGTAGATCCCGGCCAGCAGGAACGGCGCGACGAACCAGGGCAACTGCTGCGCCGCGCAGGCCGCCCCCAGGCACGCGGCCCGCGCGATCCCCGCCGGGCCGAGCCGCCCGCCCCGCCCGATCCGGGGCCAGCGCACCGCGACCGGGATGAGCAGGGCCAGGCCCATGATCGCGGGATAGCCGAGCCGGGCGTACGTCGGCAGGAAGCCGAAGCCCAGGCAGGCCATCGTCGCCGCCGACCGCCACGGCACCGGCAGCATGCGCCACAGCACGACCGCGCCGGCGATCAGTGCGCCGGTGCTCGCGGCCGTCGCGGCGGAACCGGCGTGCCCCAGCCACAGCAGCGGCGCGGCCAGCAGCGGGGCCAGCGGCGGATAGCCGTACGTGTAGTCGTAGCCGCCGTCTATGGTCGGGGTCCGGGCGACGCCGTGGTCGAAGAGCCAGGGCCAGGGGTGGTCGTAGACCTGGTGGCCGTGGACCAGTTCCTTCGCGGCCTGCGTGGTCAGGGCCGCCTCGTCGCCGCCGCTGTGGTTCAGCGCCCAGGTGCACAGGGTGAGCGTCACCGCCGTCACCAGCACCAGCAGGTCCAGGCGGGCCAGTGAGCGGGCCCGGCGGACCGTCAGCGCGAGCACGCCGGTCGCCAGGATCGACGCGTAGCAGACGGAGATGACGGCCGCGAGGACCAGGCGGTGCGTGGCCGCCTGCGTCCACACCGTCCGGGTGCCGATGAAGAGGCTCACATTGGCCAGGACGGTGAGTACGCGGTGCCATTGCGCGGGTGGGTCCAGGGCGGCGGACACCGCCGACAGTGTCCGCCGGCTGGGTGTCACTCGTTGGGTTTCTGCCAAGTGCACGAGACCGGACGCTAATCCGGGGCGGTGAGCGGGGCGCGGGTGGAGGTGAAGAGTCCGGTGTGAGGGCGGTAAGAAGCCCTGATCCGGCAGGAATCGGTGGAGTTCGGCGCTGACCGGTGATGTCGTACATATCTTGTTTTCGAGCACGCAGAAACAGACGGGGCGGTCGCGCTTCGTGTCGTTGTTGGGCCGAACGGGTGACTTGGCGTAAGAATTGACCGGTGCAGGCAATGAGTGCGAGTCAGGTCGGGGGGAGCCGGTGAACCGATACGACGTCACCGATGAACAGTGGGAAGGGCTCGCCCAGGTCGTGCCGCTGCGGGGCCGGGACGCCTGGCCGTCCGCGGTGAACCACCGCTCGCTGCCGGACGCGGAGACCGAGACCCGCCGCCGGTTTGTGGTGCTCCGGGTCAACGTGTTCGCCGACGCCCGCGACGTGGCCGAGACGATCATGGCGGGCGCGCCCGTGCTGCTCGACCTGTCGGGCGCCGAGACCGAGGTCGCCAAGCGCGTCCTGGACTTCAGCACCGGGGTCGTCTTCGGTCTGGGCAGCGGGATGCACCGCGTCGACCGGAACGTCTTCCTGCTCACCCCGCCCGGCACCGAGGTCAGCGGGCTCATGGAGGGCGCGGGCGTGTCGGGCACGTGAGCCCGGCCGGTCCCCCGATCGTAGGAAGGTCCGCGGGAGGGAACGGTTCGCCGTACCCGCGGAGCCCTACGGTCCGGACATGCCCCTCTCGCAGCCGCCGTCCGCATCACCGCCACCCCCCTCCGTCCCGCACACCGGGACCGCCGCCCCCGAACCCCGGACCGGGACGCCCCGGCCCACCGGTGCGGGGTCGTCGCCCGCGTCGTCGGCCTCCGTGCCGCCCGCCTCGGCCCCGCCGTCCGGGAGCGCCGCTCCCACACCTCGGGCCGGGGCGGCCTGGCCCGCCGAGCCCGGCCGTCGCGAGTCACCGACGGGGTCGGTGGGCGCCGCCGGGGCGGGGTCGTCGCCCGCGTCGTCGGCCTCCGTGCCGCCCGCCTCGGTCCCGCCGTCCGGGAGCGCCGCTCCTGAACCACGGGCCGAGGGTCTCCTGGCCACCGGGGTCCGGTCGCGGGGAGCGTCGGTCGTTGACCGGGCCGGGGCCGTTCCGTCGGGTCCTGTTGTCAGGGCCGGTGCCGGGGCCGTTCCGTCGGGTCCTGTCGTCGGGGCCGGTGCGGGGGTCGTTCCGTCGGGTTCTGTCGTCGGGGCCGGTGCCGGGGGCGTTCCGTCGGGTTCCGTCGCCGAGGCCGGTGGGGGTGAATCGTCGCCGGAGCCCCTCGCGGGCGTCGTGAGCGGGCGGCCGGTACCGGTGCCGGGGGCTGTTCCGGCCGCCAGGGCGGGGGCGTGGGAGCGGCCGCGGATCACCGAGTTGCGGCTCTCCGCGTTCGCCGGGCACCGGCGGGCCGGGTTTCCGCTCGGGCCGCTGACCCTGTTCGCCGGGCCGAGCGGCAGCGGGAAGTCGACGGCGCTCCAGGCGTACGAGGCGCTGGCCCGGCTCGGGGGCGGCGCCGAGCTCGCGGAGGCGTTCCCGGACCCGGTCGCCTGCGTGCCGGAGCGGGCCCGGCCCGATGCCCAGCGGCGCCGCGGCTTCCGTATCGGCTGTACGGCCGACGGCGCCGAGGGCCCGGTCCGGCTCGACGTCGCGGTGCAGGCGGAGCCGGAGTTGCGCATCGTGGGGGAGCGGTTGACCGCGGGCGGGCTGGTGCTGCTCGAGACGGCCCTGCGCGACCCGGGCCGCAGGACGGTGCAGGCCGCCTGGCACACGGCGGGCTCGGCACCGGTGACCCGCGCCCCGCTCCCCGACGACCGGCTCGGCACCCCGCTCCTCCCGCTGCGGGTGGCCGGCAAGACGGACGGGCAGCGCCAGGTGCTCGCCGCCGCCGAGCAGATGGTCGTCGCCCTGCGCTCGGTCTTCGCCTGCGATCCCCGGCCCGACGGGATGCGCGCCGCCGTCCCCCTGGGCTCCGGACGGCTCCTGTCCGGCTGCGACAACCTCGCCGACGTCCTGTGGCGCACCCGCGCGGAGTGCGGCCGGCGGCACGCGCAGCTCGTCGCTTCGGTACGCGCCGGCTGCGCGGGCCCCGTCGCCGACCTGCTGGCCGAACCGCTGGGCGATGGGACCGTACGCGCGGTGCTCGACCGGGGCGACGGCATCCGCACGGCGCTCGGCCGGCTCGGCGACGGCGAGCTCAGGTACGTGGCGCTGGCGTTGGTCCTGCTCACCGGCCCGAGCGTCCTGGACGTCGACCCGCCCGGCGAGGTCCCCGCGGCGCTGCGCTCGCTCACCGTCCTCGCCGACGGCCTGGACCGGGCGCTGGACCCCCGGCAACGGGCGGAGCTGCTGCGGCTGGCGGAGTGGACCTGCGGAGCCGGACACATCCGGCTCCTCGGGACGGTCGGGGACGCCTCGTGGGCCGCCGGGGCGGAGGGCGTGACGGTGGTACACCTGACGCCGTGACGGAACACCTGGACGTGGCGAAACTGCAGCGCCGACTGGCCGAGTTCGCGGCCGCCCGGAACTGGCAGCCCTACCACACCCCCAAGAACCTCGTGGCCGCCCTCAGCGTGGAGGCCTCCGAACTGGTCGAGATCTTCCAGTGGCTGACGCCCGAGGAGTCGGCCCGCGTCATGGACGACCCCGGCACCGCGCACCGCGTCACGGACGAGGTCGCCGACGTGCTCGCCTATCTGCTCCAGCTGTGCGAGGTGCTCGGCATCGACCCGCTGGCCGCGCTGGACGCCAAGATCGACCGGAACGAGCGGAGGTTCCCGGTGCGGGAGGAGGACGGCAACCCGTAACGCCCCTGCGGAAGATCGTTCTCCACTATTACTCTACGGAGTCAAAAAGCTCGTCGAATCCGAATTGTTGTCCAGGAATTTCCGTCTTCCTCTGGCTTTACGTCTCACACGCCCTCACTCTGGGTAGTGAACAAGATGAGTTCCGGCGGACGGACGGGGGCAGCGTATGGACGCGGTGCGACTCATCGTGACAAGCAGGCGTGCCCTGGCGGCCAGCAGTGAGGTGGCGCAGGCCCTGACCGAGGTGTGGCAGGCGCAGGCCCTCGCCCAGGCGATCGGCAGCCGTCTCGCGGTCTCCGGCCCACCCGAACTGCGGGGCGAGGCCCTGGGTTTGACCGAGCTGGCGGGTCGGGGCTGCGGCGTCCTGGACACGCCGGCCCTGGACCCCGGCGACCTGCGCGCCGCCCAGCTGACCGAGCTGGACGACGCCCGCCAGGCCCTGCTCTGCCTCGGCGGCCTGCTGGGCGAGGTCGGTATCGCCCTCGTCGGCATCGCCAGTGCCGCGGCCGACGAGGCGACGTACTGGCAGTGCATGGAGGCGATCGACGCGGCGGACGAGTCCCGGGACCGCGTCCTGGAGATGCTCCGGAAGCTGGCGGCGAGGGAGGCGGCGCTGCCGGAGAGAGAGGCCGGGTGACCGCCGGCTGAAGGTCCGGGTACCGGTGCGGCCGGCGGGACCACCGGCGTGCAGGATGGACGCATGGACCTTCGAATCTTCACCGAGCCCCAGCAGGGCGCCTCCTACGACACCCTGCTCACCGTGGCGAAGGCCACCGAGGACCTCGGCTTCGACGCCTTCTTCCGCTCCGACCACTACCTCAGCATGGGCGACGTGGACGGCCTCCCCGGCCCCACGGACGCCTGGATCACCCTGGCCGGTCTGGCCCGCGAGACCAAGCGGATCCGCCTCGGCACACTGATGACCGCCGGCACCTTCCGGCTGCCCGGTGTGCTCGCCATCCAGGTCGCCCAGGTGGACCAGATGTCCGGCGGCCGGGTCGAACTCGGCCTCGGCGCGGGCTGGTTCGAGGAGGAGCACAAGGCGTACGGCATCCCGTTCCCGAAGGAGAAGTTCGCCCGCCTGGAGGAGCAGCTGGCGATCGTCACCGGGCTGTGGCAGACCAAGCTCGGCGACACCTTCGACTTCCACGGCACGTACTACGACCTCACCGACTCACCCGCGCTGCCCAAGCCCGCCCAGCAGAGGATCCCGGTGCTGATCGGCGGACAGGGTGCGACCCGCACCCCGAGGCTGGCCGCTCAGTACGGCGACGAGTTCAACATGCCCTTCTCCTCGGTCGAGGACAGCGAGCGGCAGTTCGGCCGGGTGCGCGCCGCCGCCGAGGCGGCCGGCCGCGGCCCCGACGAGCTGACGTACTCCAACGCGCTCGTCGTCTGCGTCGGCAAGGACGACCAGGAGGTCGCCCGCCGGGCCGCCGCGATCGGCCGTGAGGTGGACGAGCTGAAGGCCAACGGTCTGGCGGGCACCCCCGCCGAGGTCGTCGACAAGATCGGCCGGTACGCCGCGATCGGCTCCCGGCGCATCTACCTCCAGATCCTCGACCTCACCGACCTGGACCACCTGGAGCTGATCGCCGGCCAGGTCCAGTCCCAGCTGTCGTAGCGCCCCGGCCGGCGGGTGCCGGTGCCCGGCTCACGAGCCCCGGGACCCGCCGGCCGCAGCCGTGACGAGCCTGTGACCGGAACTATGGCTTCCGTCACCGCCTCGCCCCCTCTGCCCTGCTGAGATCGCCCGATGGACGACGATTCCCTTCTCAGCGTCTTCTTCGGCCTGCTGAGCATCGCGGTCTGGCTCGCGGTCCCCCTCTGGGTGATCGCCGTCATCGTCAAGCTCGTGTCCGTGGTGCTCCCCGGCAGGCGCCCGGACCGGCGGCCGGGCCTGCTGCGCTGGTCGGCGTGGATGGCGGGCTGGGCCGCCGTCATCCTGTATCTGCTGGGCGCCGGAGCGGTCGCGTTCTCCGTGCACGAGTCCTCCTCCGGAGCTGACTCCACACCGGCCCTCGAGTGCCGCGACGACTTCCCGCCCGGCGTGCTCGTGGGCCAGACGGCCTCCTGGGTGCCGCTCCGCTTCGACTGCGTCCTCGCCGACGGCAGCACCCACCCGAGCAGCCCTGCCTACTTCTGGATCAACGCCTTCGTCGTCGGCCTGGGTCTCGCCGCCGTGGTCCTCGCGGTGTCGGCCGCGAGGACGTCCGGCCGCGGACCGGAGCCGGACGCGCCGGTCGTGGAGCCCGGGGCGGGAGACGTTCCCCGCCCCGGGTGACGACGGTCAGGTCCCGGGCGGCGCCGGTGTCCCGGACGTCAGCCGCGCTGTGCGAAGCCGTAGTCGAGGATCTTCGTCGCGTCCTTGAACCGCTGGTCCGCGGAGGTGTCCGCGAGGATGGCGCCCACGACCGTCTTGGAGCCGCGGGTGGCCGCGAACACCAGGCAGAACTTCGCCTCCGGTCCGGAGCCGGTCTTCACTCCGAACGCGCCCCGGTAGGTGCTCAGGAGCGTGTTGGAGTTCGTCCACGGTGCCATGGCGTGCGTTCCGCCGCCGGGCCGGTACGACTGCATGTCGTCCTTGACCTTGGTACCGACGACCTTCTTGAACGTCTTGTTCTTCAGAGCGACCCCGGCCAGCCTGGCCAGATCACGCGGCGAAGAGTAGTTGTTCCCGTTGGACACCCCGTCGAAGCCGTCGAAGTGGGTGTTCGTCAGGCCCAGTTCGCGTGCCTTGCTGTTCATCTTGCCGATGAACGACTTGGTCCGCTGGGCCGTCGTCGAACCCGTGCCGTACGTGTCCGCCAGCGCGTAGGCCGCGTCGCAGCCCGACGGGAGCAGCAGGCCGTACAGCAGGTCGCGCGTCTTCATCGAGTCGCCGAGGATCAGGTGCGCACTGGAGTAGCGCTGGGCGCCCGTCGCCGGGTCGATGACGTAGTCGGTGTACTCCTTCTTGATCTTGATCTTCTTGTCGAGGTCCACGTTCCGCTGCGACAGCACCACGAGCGCCGTCATGATCTTCGTGGTGGAGCCGGTCCGCAGCCGTCCGTCCGGCGCCTTGCCGAAGAGCTGCCTGCCGGTGGCCGAGTTCATGGCGTACGCGCCCTGGGCCGACACCTGCGGCGCCGCCGTGGCGGTCCGCGCGGTGGCGACGGACGGCGCCGTGGCCGCCTGGGCGGGAGCGGTCGCGAGGACCCCCGCGCCCAGGACGGCACCGGCCGCCACCGCGACGGCGGCTCTCCTGCGTACCCGGGCTCCCTGGCCGATGGTCATGGTTCCCCCTTCTGTCAGTGGTCAGTTGACGAGCAGTCAGTTCATCAGAACCGGGCCCGGACGGCCATAACGGAGATCACATGACCCTTCTGTGAACGGCTTGTGCCGGAACTGTGGGCTCCATCACGGCGCGCATGATCCAGGGCTGGTCGTATGAGCCGGTGCGTAAACTCCTCCCGCTCGCTCTCACCGGCCTGCTCGCCGTGTCGGCATGCCAGTTCGCCGGCGACGACGCCGACGACGCCGACGGCGGGGCCCACCGCCTCAACACCATGAAGGCGCTCCCGCTACAGGCCTACATTCCGGACCCGACGTCCCGGGACGCAAAGGCCGTCGGCGAGGCGCAGTGGATCCTGGCCAAGCAGTGCATGGTCCGACTCGGGTTCAGCGGCTTCAAGTCGCTCGACATCAGGACGGTGGAGTCGACGTACCCGGTCCGCGAGGGCACCGTCACGAGCAGCATCAAGGTCGGCGACGACAGCCCGTACGGCGTGGACGATCCCGACCTGGCGGCCGAGCACGGCTACCACAACCGGCAGCAGGGGTCCGGCGATCAGCCCAGGGAGTGGGCCGCCGACCAGTACACGGCCCTGACCGGCGTCTTCGAGGCCGGCGACAGTCACCAGGCGCACGGCAACCCCATCCCCAAGGGAGGCTGCACGGGGGAGGCGACCCGGAAGATCTTCGGCCCCGATCCGAAGCCGGTGAAGGTCGGCGCCGTGAAGCTCAGCGGCTACTACTCGATCGCCATGGAGCTCTGGTACGAGGCGCACAAGCAAGCGGCGAAGGACCCCGCCTGGAAGAAGGCCGACCGGGCCTGGTCGGACTGCATGAAGCACAAGGGCCTGCACTACCCCGACCCGGACGCGGCGTCCACCGACACCGACTGGTACGGCACGGACGAGCCGTCGGGCAAGGAGAAGAAGACCGCGGCCGCCGACGCCCGGTGCAAACTCGACACCGGCTACATCCAGGCCGCGCACGCCGTCGAGACCCGCGCGCAGAAGACCGCCATCGCCAGGAACAAGAAGGCGCTGGACGACCGGCGCGCCGCCGTCGAGCGGGCCATGGCCAACGCCCGGAAGATCATCGACGACGCGTCCTGAGCGAGCAGCCGAGGGCGTAAAACATGTGGTCAGCGCGGCTCCGGGCGGGGAGACTCGGGGCATGTTCCTGACCATCGGCACAACCGGCACCTCGGAACGCCCCGCCACCGACCTCGGCTTCCTGCTGCACAAGCATCCCGAGAAGGCGCAGGCGTTCTCCACCTCCTACGGCAGGGCGCACGTCCTCTACCCCGAGGCGGACGCCGAGCGCTGCACGGCGGCGCTGCTGCTGGAGGTGGACGCGGTGGCGCTGGTGCGGCGCGGGAAGGGCAAGGGGCGCGGCGGGGCTCCCGACGCGGCGCTCGCGCAGTACGTCAACGACCGGCCGTACGCCGCATCCTCACTGCTCGCGGTGGCGCTGAGCAGCGTCTTCTCCAGCGCGATGCGCGGGGTGTGCAACGCCCGGCCCGAGCGGGCCGCCGAGCCGCTGCCGCTGCGCATCGAGGTCCCCGCGCTGCCCGCCCGCGGCGGCCCCGACCTCGTGCGCGCCCTCTTCGAGCCGCTGGGCTGGGCGGTGACCGCCGAGCCGGTCGCCCTGGACGCCGAATTCCCCGAGTGGGGCGACTCGCGTTACGTGCGGCTCGTGCTGGAGTCCTCACGGCTCACCCTCGCCGAGGCCCTGCGTCACCTCTACGTCCTGCTCCCCGTCCTCGACGACGCCAAGCACTACTGGGTCTCCTCCGACGAGGTCGACAAGCTGCTGCGCGCCGGTGAGGGCTGGCTGCCGGAGCACCCGGAGCAGAAGCTGATCACCAGCCGCTATCTGTCGCGCCGCTGGTCGCTGACCCGGCAGGCGATGGAGCGGCTGGAGCTGGTGCGGCTCGCGGAGGCCGACGACAGCGAGGTCGAGGACATCGACAACGCCGTCGAGGCCGAGACCGAGACGGAGGAGAAGCCGACCCCCCTCGCCGTGCAGCGCCGGGACGCGATCATCGCCGCGCTGAAGGAGTCCGGCGCCGCCCGCGTCCTCGACCTCGGCTGCGGCCAGGGCCAGCTGGTGCAGGCGCTGCTGAAGGACGCGCGGTTCACCGAGATCGTCGGCGTCGACGTGTCGATGCGCGCGCTGACCATCGCCTCCCGGCGTCTCAAGCTGGACCGCATGGGGGAGCGGCAGGCCTCGCGCGTCAAGCTCTTCCAGAGCTCGCTCGCGTACACCGACAACCGCCTCAAGGGCTACGACGCCGCCGTGCTCAGCGAGGTCGTCGAGCACCTCGACCTGCCCCGGCTGCCCGCCCTGGAGTACGCGGTGTTCGGCGCGGCCCGCCCGCGCACGGTCCTCGTGACCACCCCGAACGTCGAGTACAACGTCCGCTGGGAGAGCCTCCCGGCCGGCCACGTCCGGCACGGTGACCACCGCTTCGAGTGGACGCGGGAGGAGTTCCGGGCGTGGGCGCACGCGGTGGCCGAACGGCACGGCTACGGCGTGGAGTTCGTACCCGTCGGGCCGGACGACCCCGAGGTCGGGCCGCCCACGCAGATGGCCGTGTTCCGCCTGACGACGGAGAAGAAGGAGGCGAAGGCAGCATGAGTGAGGCAAGTGGGGCAAGCGGGGCGACGGAGCACAAGGGGCGGGTCCTCCCCGTCACCGACCTCTCCCTCGTCGTGCTCGTCGGCGCCTCCGGCTCCGGCAAGTCGACCTTCGCCCGCCGGCACTTCAGGCCGACCGAGGTGATCTCCTCCGACTTCTGCCGGGGCCTGGTCTCCGACGACGAGAACGACCAGAGCGCGACCGGGGACGCCTTCGACGTCCTGCACTACATCGCGGGCAAGCGCCTCGCCGCGGGCCGCCGCACGGTCGTCGACGCGACCAGCGTGCAGCAGGACGCCCGGCGGCAGCTGATCGACCTGGCCAAGCGGTACGACGTGCTGCCCATCGCCATCGTGCTGGACGTCCCGGAGGACGTCTGCGCCGCGCGCAACGCGGCCCGCACCGACCGGGCCGACATGCCGCGCCGGGTCATCCAGCGGCACATCCGCGAACTGCGCCGGTCGATACGCCACCTGGAGCGCGAGGGCTTCCGCAAGGTGCACATCCTGCGTGGCGTGGAGGACGTCGAGCACGCCACCGTCGTCACCGAGAAGCGCTTCAACGACCTCACCCACCTCACCGGTCCCTTCGACATCATCGGCGACATCCACGGCTGCGCCTCGGAGCTGGAGTCGCTGCTGGGCAAGCTGGGCTACACCGACGGCGTCCACCCGGAGGGCCGTACGGCCGTCTTCGTCGGTGACCTCGTCGACCGCGGCCCGGACAGCCCGGGGGTACTGCGCCGCGTGATGTCGATGGTGAAGTCGGGCAACGCGCTGTGCGTGCCCGGCAACCACGAGAACAAGTACGGCCGCCACCTCAAGGGCCGCAAGGTCCAGCACACCCACGGACTCGCCGAGACCATCGAGCAGATGGAGGGCGAGAGCGAGGAGTTCACGCGGGAGGTACGCGAGTTCATCGACGGTCTCGTCAGCCACTACGTCCTCGACGGCGGCCGGCTGGTCGTCTGCCACGCGGGTCTGCCCGAGAAGTACCACGGCCGCACCTCCGGCCGGGTCCGCTCGCACGCCCTGTACGGGGACACGACCGGCGAGACCGACGAGTTCGGGCTGCCGGTGCGCTACCCGTGGGCGGAGGACTACCGGGGCCGGGCGGCGGTCGTCTACGGTCACACCCCGGTACCCGAGGCCACATGGCTGAACAACACCATCTGCCTGGACACCGGCGCCGTCTTCGGCGGCAAGCTCACCGCGCTGCGCTGGCCGGAGCGCGAGCTGGTCGACGTACCGGCCGAGCGGGTCTGGTACGAGCCGGCGAGGCCGCTGCGGACCGAGGCCCCCGGCGGGCACGACGGCCGGCCCCTCGACCTCAACGACGTGCACGGCCGCCGGGTGGTGGAGACCCGGCACTCGGGCCGGGTGTCCGTCCGCGAGGAGAACGCGGCCGCGGCCCTGGAGGTCATGAGCCGCTTCGCGGTCGACCCGCGCCTGCTGCCGTACCTGCCGCCGACCATGGCACCGACGGCGACCTCGAACGTGGACGGCTACTTGGAGCACCCGGCCGAGGCCTTCGCGCAGTACGCGGCCGACGGGGTCGCCCGGGTCGTGTGCGAGGAGAAGCACATGGGCTCGCGGGCGGTGGCGCTGGTGTGCCGGGACGCGGACGCGGCGCGCAAGAGGTTCGGCGTGGACGGCCCCACGGGCTCGCTCTACACCCGTACCGGCCGTCCGTTCTTCGACGACCAGGAGGTGACCGAGGAGATCCTCGGACGCCTGCGGTCGGCCGCCGACGCGGCCGGTCTGTGGGAGGAACTCGCCACCGACTGGCTGCTGCTCGACGCCGAGCTGATGCCGTGGTCGCTGAAGGCGTCCGGGCTGCTGCGGTCGCAGTACGCGGCGGTCGGCGCCGCCTCGGGCGCGGTGTTCCCGGGTGTGCTCGCCGCGCTGGAGGGTGCCGCCGCGCGGGGCGTCGAGGTGACCGACCTGCTGGCCCGCCAGCGCGAACGGGCCTCGAACGCGGGCGCGTTCACCGACGCGTACCGGCGCTACTGCTGGACCACCGAGGGCCTGGACGGCGTACGCCTGGCGCCCTTCCAGATCCTGGCGGTCCAGGGCCGCAGCCTCGCCGCCCTGCCGCACGACGAGCAGCTCGCCCTGCTGGACCGGCTGGTGGAACACGACGGCAGCGGCCTGCTCCAGACCACCCGGCGGCTCCACGTCGACACCGGGGACCCGGAGTCGGTCCGGGCGGGCATCGACTGGTGGCTGGAGATGACCGGTCGCGGCGGCGAGGGCATGGTCGTCAAGCCGGTCGGTGCGCTGGTCAGGAACGCAGAGGGCCGGCTCGTCCAGCCCGGGATCAAGTGCCGGGGCCGTGAGTACCTGCGGATCATCTACGGTCCGGACTACACGCGCCCCGACGTCCTCGCCCGACTGCGCACCCGCTTCCTGAACCACAAGCGGTCGCTGGCGATCCGCGAGTACGCGCTGGGCCTGGAGGCGCTGGACCGGCTCGGGGACGGTGAGCCGCTGTGGCGGGTGCACGAGGCCGTGTTCGGCGTGCTCGCGCTGGAGTCGGAGCCGGTGGACCCCCGGCTGTGAGTGTCCCGGAACACCCTTGTGTCACACAGGTATCCGTCCATATGGTGGACTTCCGTAAGGCGCAAGGGTGTTCGATGTGACGCGTCTCTGGGGAGTGGACATGGAGATCAAGAAGGTCGTCGTGCGCGAGGACCGGAGCACCAGCCGCCGGCCGGCCATCCTGGAGAAACGGCCGACCCGCTGACCGGAAGACGGTAGGAAACGGCGGCGAACGGCATGCGTGTTCACTTGGTGACGATGCCGTGGCATCCGATCGACCTCCCATCACTGCAACTGGGCCTGCTGCACCAGCTGGTGCGGCAGGCCCGGCCGCGTGACGAGGTGACGGAGTTCCACGGCTCGCTGCGCTGGGCGGAGTTCCTGCTGGAGCGCTCCGGCGGCCGGCTGCGGCCCGGCGACTACGTGGAGGTCGGCAGCGACTCGATCTTCCACGGCCTCGGCGACTTCGTCTTCTCGGGCGTCCTGTACGACGACCCCGGCTGGGGGACGGCACGGCTGCGGGACTACGCGGCCGCGCGGGGTGTCTTCATCGACACCGCCCTCGCCATGCGTCCGTACGCGGCGGAGTTCATCGCCGAGGCCGCGGCCGAGGTGCTGGCGGCGGAGCCCGACGTCGTCGGGTTCACCAGCACCTTCATGCAGAACGTGGCCTCGCTGGCCCTCGCGCGTGAGCTCAAGCGCCGCCGCCCCGGGCTCGTCGTGGTCTTCGGCGGCAGCAACTGCGACGGCCCCATGGGGCACGCGCTGCACCGCAATCACCCGTTCGTGGACCAGGTGGTACGCGGGGAGGGCGAGTACGCCTTCCCCGCCCTCTTACGTCACCTGGACGACGGCACACAGCCCGTGGACGTCCCCGGCCTGTGCTGGTGGGACGGCCACACGTCGCGCGCCAACCCGGAGACCCGGCGGACGGTGGCCCCGGCCGACATCCCCTCGCCGGACTACGACCAGTGGCAGGCCGCCCTGGATGCCTCCCCGGTCGTGGAGTACGTCCACCCGAAGCTGGTCGTCGAGGGGGCGCGGGGCTGCTGGTGGGGCGAGAAGCACCACTGCACCTTCTGCGGGCTCAACGGCACCTCCATGGCCTTCCGTGCCAAACCGGGGGAGCGGCTGTGGGGCGAGATCGACCACCTGGTCCGGCGCCACCGCCTCCTCGACGTCGTCACGGTCGACAACATCATCGACATGGCGTACTTCCGGGACTTCCTGCCCCGTGTCGTCGACAGCGGCTGGGACCTGCGGCTGCACTACGAGGTCAAGTCCAACCTCACCCGCGACCAGCTCGGCCTCCTCGGCCGCTCCGGCACGGTGCACATCCAGCCCGGCATCGAGAGCCTGGGCAGCAGGGTCCTCGACCTCATGGACAAGGGCGTCACCGGCGCCCGCAACGTCCGCACCCTCAGGGAGTGCGAGAACCACTCGCTCACCTGCTCCTGGAACCTCCTGTACGGCTTCCCGGGCGAGACCGCCGAGGACTACGACCCGGTGATCGACCAGCTCCCGAACCTCGTCCACCTCCAGCCGCCCAGCGGCGCCCACCGGATCCAGCTGGAGCGGTTCAGCCCGCACTTCACCGACCCGGAGCTGGGCTTCGGCAAGCGGCGCCCGGCGCAGATGTACCAGCACGTCTACGACCTGCCCGAGGAAGAACTCACCGATCTCGTCTACCTGTTCGACACCGAGGACGCGGGCATCGGCGGCCCGGTCGAGCGGCGTCTGAAGGAGGCGGTCGCCGCGTGGCGGGCCGGGCACCCGCACTCCCGCCTGGAGTACGAGGAGGCCGGCGACGAGGAGGGGGTCCTCCTGGTCCACGACCGCCGGCACGGCCGCCCGCACACCACCCACCGCTACACCGGCTGGGCCGCGACCGCCCTGCGCCTGCTGGAGGACGGCCGCACCGAACCCGCCCTGCACCGGCTGCTGACGGCGGACGGCCACGAGGTCCCCGCCGACGCGCTCACCGCCTGGCTCCGGCAGGCCTTCGCCCTGGGCCTGCTGTTCCGCGACGGCCGGACGTACGTCTCGCTGCCCACCTGGGACGCGCCGGTCCGGCTGCCCGACGGCGCGGGGGTGACCGGATGACCGGGCCGCCCACCACCGTCCCGCACCGCGTCACCGGCCGCCGGGTCCAGGTGACCGAGCCGCTGCGGCTGGGCGCGGACGGCCGCGAGACCGCGGAGGCGGTGCGGTTCCTGCGCGACTGCCTGGGGCTGGGGCTCACCGTCACCTGGGAGGCGGCCGGCCCGGAGATCCCGTACGACGTCCGGAGCCTGCGCCACCTGCCCCCTCCGGTCGAACACCCCTACGAGCGGCCCGAATTGACCGACTGGCGGGCGCGTCACTCCCTCGGGCTGCTCTACCACCGGCGCGGCCCGGACTTCGTCACCGTGCTGGACCGCAGGGAGCCCGGCGGCGCGGCCCGGCTCACCCTGGACCACCCCGAACTGGTCGCCGCCTTCCACGCGCTCCTGGAACCCGCCCCCCTCGACGCGCTGCCCCCCGGCCGGCGGACGGCCGCCGACCTCCTGGCCGCCGAGCGGCTGGCCCTGGTCACCGACGGCTGGGCGGTGACCCTGCCGCCCCGCATCCGGCGCTGGCCCGTCCCCTGCACCGCCATCTGAGGACCGCCGTCAGCCCACCAGCCGCAGCCGCCGCCCGCAGACGCCCACCCGGACCGTCTGCCCCCAGGTGAGCTCCAGCGCGTCGCTCTCGATGCCGTCGCCGAACGCGATGAGGCGGTCGGACTCGACGGTGACCGACAGAACGGCCGAGGCCCCCAGTTCCCCGGCGACCAGGGAGGTCCCCGTGGCGGGTGACGGCCAGGCCTCGCGGACGAACCACACCAGGCGGTCCTCGGCCGGCCCGGGCAGGGCGAGGCGGCTGCCCCGCTCCTGCCACACCGACCGCAGCCACCCCGTCGCCCCCGTCCCCGTGCCCACCAGCACCCCGGAGGAGGCCTGGGCCTCGACGACACCCCCGTCGCCGTCGAGGCCCAGGCGGTAGCGGGCCGTCTGGTGGCCGGCCGCGCCGAGGTAGATCTCGTTGAGCGCGACCAGCCGCTGGGTGTCGTCGGCGACGGCCTCGACCATCGTGAGCTCCTCGGCACCGGTGCCCCGGGCCGGGACGGCCGGCAGCAGGGCCGCGGCGTCCTCGGGCCGGTGCCGCACCAGCACGCCCGGATTGCGGCCGGGGTCGGTGTCGATGCCCACCACCGGCTGGCCCGTGAGGTACTTGGCCACGTTCGCCACCAGCCCGTCCTGGCCGACCACCACGACCACGTCCTCCGGTCCGAACAGGAAACGGTCCAGATCGCCCCGCTCGACCGTGGTCTGCCGCCAGGTCAGCGGCACCGCCGAGGCGACCTCGGCGAGCGCCCGCCGGGTGCGGTGGTGGCGGCCGGCCACCTCCTCCACGGCCCGGCCCCGGGAGGCGAGGAAGAAGGCGGCCTGCCCGTGCGTGCCGTGCCGGGCCAGCAACTCCTCGTACTCCGTTCTCCGGTGGACCAG
This sequence comes from Streptomyces sp. NPDC001480, assembly GCF_042894725.1. Taxonomy (NCBI): domain Bacteria; kingdom Bacillati; phylum Actinomycetota; class Actinomycetes; order Kitasatosporales; family Streptomycetaceae; genus Streptomyces; species Streptomyces sp. NPDC001480. The sequence goes on from NZ_JBIAVX010000004.1 coordinate 183,846, forward strand.
CACGGCACGCGGGGCGAGGCTCACGCCGGCTCCCCGGTGCCCAGCTTCGCGAGCAGCCCCGTCAGCACGTCCGGCGACACCGTCAGGCTGTCGATCCGCGGCAGGTTCTCGGCCAGCCGGGTCCCCGTGAGGGCGTGCAGCGTCTCGACGTCGACCTCCGCGTGCACCCGCAGCCAGGCCGCCTGCGTCTCGGCCCGCGCCGCGCCGACCTCCCGCGCACCCTCGGCCTCGGCACGGGCCAGCCGTACCGACCGCGTGGCCTCCGCCTCCGCGAGCTTGACGGTGCGCGCCGCCTCCGCCTGGGCCCGTACCGCGTCCGCCGCCGCGTGCTCCTCGGCCTCGCGGCGGGTGTTGGTGCCGCGCTGCTCGACCAACTGCTCCTCGCGGCGGGCGAGTTCGATCTGGCTGGCGAGTTCGTTCTCGGCGATCGCCCGCTCCCGCTCGACGGCCACCGCCCGCCGCTCGTAGGTCGCCCGGTCGGCCTCCTGCTGGATCTGCTCGCGCGCCGGCGTCCGCAGGGCCCGCTCCACCTCCGGTTCGGGCCGCAGCGCCACCACCCGGACGGCGACGACCTCGATGCCGGTCGCGGGGAGCCGCGGCTCCGCGCCCAGTCCCGCCGCGATCCGCTCGCGCACCGCCGTCACGCCGTCCACCAGAGCGGCCGCCAGGGGAGTACGGGCCAGCACGTCCAGGGCGTGCTGCTGGGCCGTCTCGGTCAGCAGTGTGCCCAGCTGCTCCAGCGGGGTGCCCCGCCACACACCGGTGTCCGGGTCTATGGAGAAGTCCATCCGGGCGGCGGCCACGGCCGGGTCGCTGATCCGGTAGGTCACCGTCGCCTGCACCGCCACGTCCTGGAAGTCGGCCGTGCGGGCGTGGAAGGTCATCGCCAGCTCCCGGTCGTCCACCGGAACCTCGGACAGCGCGGCGGTCAGCGAGCGGTACCAGAAGCTGAGCCCCGGGCCGTCGTGCGCCAGCGTGCCCGACCGGTGGTGCCGGATGTGCGCCGTCGGAGCGCCGCGCAGGTGGCGCCAGCCCAGGCGCCGGGTGATGTCGGCCATCGGATCCCCTCGTTCCTTTTCGTCATGAGGACGATAACCGTTGGTGCCACTTGTCGTCAATGGGACGAGAACGAGAAACCGCAATGCGAGGGTGAAACGAGAAGGTGATGGTCAGGATGGAGGCATGGGATTCCACGTCGACTCCGAGGCCGGGCGGCTGCGCCGCGTCATCCTGCACCGGCCGGATCTGGAGCTCAAAAGGCTCACCCCCAGCAACAAGGACGCCCTCCTCTTCGACGACGTGCTCTGGGTCCGCCGGGCGCGCGCCGAACACGACGGGTTCGCGGACGTGCTGCGCGACCGCGGGGTCACCGTCCACCTCTTCGGCGATCTGCTGGCCGAGGCCCTGGACGTCCCCGAGGCCAGGTCGCTCGTCCTGGACCGGGTCTTCGACGAGAAGGAGTACGGCCCCCTCGCCACCGACCACCTCCGTGCCGCGTTCGAGACCCTGCCCACGCCCGAGCTGGCCGAGGCGCTGATCGGCGGCATGACCAAGCGGGAGTTCCTGGAGGCGCACGCGGAGCCCACCTCCGTCCGCTTCCATGTGATGGACCTCGACGACTTCCTCCTGGAGCCCCTGCCCAACCACCTGTTCACCCGGGACACCTCCGCCTGGATCTACGACGGGGTCGCCATCAACGCCATGCGGCTGCCCGCCCGGCAGCGCGAGACCGTGCACTTCGAGGCGATCTACCGGCACCACCCGCTGTTCCGCGACGAGGCGTTCCGCGTCTGGTCCCGGGGACAGGCCGACTACCCGTCCACCATCGAGGGCGGCGACGTCCTGGTGATCGGCAACGGCGCGGTCCTCATCGGCATGAGCGAGCGCACCACCCCGCAGGCCGTGGAGATGCTCGCGCACAAGCTGTTCGCCGCCGGCTCGGCGAGCACGATCGTGGCCCTGGACATGCCCAAGCGGCGCGCCTTCATGCACCTGGACACCGTGATGACCATGGTGGACGGCGACACGTTCACCCAGTACGCCGGGCTCGGCATGCTCCGCTCGTACACGATCGAACCGGGCGCCGGGGACAAGGAGCTCAAGGTCACCGACCACCCTGCCGAACACATGCACCGCGCGATCGCCGCCGCGCTGGGGCTGAGCGAGATCCGGGTGCTCACCGCCACCCAGGACGTGCACGCGGCCGAGCGCGAGCAGTGGGACGACGGCTGCAACGTGCTGGCGGTCGAGCCCGGGGTCGTCGTCGCCTACGAGCGCAACTCCACCACCAACACCCATCTGCGCAAACAAGGCATCGAGGTGATAGAGATCCCAGGCAGCGAGCTGGGGCGGGGCAGGGGCGGGCCGCGCTGCATGAGCTGCCCCGTCGAACGGGCGGCCGTATAGACATGGGTGGCTGTAAAGACATGGATGGGTGTATAGAAATGTGTAACATCGTATAGACTTCCAGGGTTCCTGTTCCCGTCCCCCCGGAGCGCCCCCATGGCGACAGTCCCGACCGCCCTCGCCGGCCGCCACTTCCTCAAGGAGCTGGACTTCACCGACGAGGAGTTCCGCGGCCTGGTCGAGCTGGCCGCCGAGCTGAAGGCCGCCAAGAAGGCGGGGAGTGAGCCGCGGTACCTGCGGGGCAGGAACATCGCGCTGATCTTCGAGAAGACCTCGACGCGCACCCGCTGCGCCTTCGAGGTCGCCGCCGCCGACCAGGGCGCCGCCACGACGTACCTCGACCCCTCCGGCTCGCAGATCGGGCACAAGGAGTCCGTGAAGGACACCGCGCGCGTCCTCGGCCGCATGTTCGACGCCATCGAGTACCGGGGCGACAGCCAGGCCAATGTCGAGGAGCTGGCCGCGTACGCCGGCGTCCCCGTCTACAACGGGCTCACCGACGACTGGCACCCCACCCAGATGCTCGCCGACGTGCTCACCATGACCGAGCACTGCGCGGGGCCGCTCGGCGGGACCGCCTTCGCCTACCTCGGTGACGCCCGCTTCAACATGGGCAACTCCTACCTGGTCACCGGTGCCCTGCTCGGCATGGACGTGCGGATCGTGGCGCCCAGGGAGTACTGGCCCGCCGAGGACGTCGTCGGCCACGCCCGCAAGCTCGCCGAGGGCAGCGGCGCCCGCATCACCCTCACCGAGCAGGTCACCGAGGGCGTCGCCGGCGCGGACTTCGTCGCCACCGACGTCTGGGTCTCCATGGGCGAGCCCAAGGAGGTCTGGGCCGAGCGCATCGCCGCACTGAAGCCGTACGCGGTGACCATGGACGTGCTGCGCGCCACCGGCAACCCGGACGTGAAGTTCCTGCACTGCCTGCCGGCCTTCCACGACCTCGGCACCAAGGTCGGGCGCGAGATCCACGAGACCTACGGCCTGACCTCGCTGGAGGTGACGGACGAGGTCTTCGAGTCGAAGCACTCGGTCGTCTTCGACGAGGCCGAGAACCGGCTGCACACCATCAAGGCGGTCCTCGTCGCCACCCTGGCCTGATCCACTTCGCCAGGCTTTTCCCACCCGTCCCACCAGGCCTTATCCTGACCGGCGGCCCGGAGCCACCCCTTCCAGGGCCACCGTCGCGACGAACCCGGTCGCACCCCGCACCACCAGAAACGAGCACCACCCGCATGCCCGCTCCCCGTATCAAGCCCCCCGCGCTCCTCGTCGCCGAATCCGGCGCCGACCGCCAAGGCCACGGCCTCAAGCGCACCATGGGCCTCTTCCAGCTGATCTGCTTCGGCGTCGGCGCGATCGTCGGCACCGGAATCTTCGTCGGCCTGTCCGACTCGGTCGCCCAGGCCGGTCCGGCCGTCGTCGTCTCCTTCGTCCTCGCGGCGATCACCTGCGTCTTCACCGCCTTCTCCTTCGCCGAGCTGGGCGGGGCCATCCCGGTCTCCGGTTCGTCGTACTCCTTCGCCTACGCCGGGCTCGGCGAGTCGACCGCCTTCCTGGTCGGCTGGTGCCTGCTGCTGGAGTACGGCATCTCCATCTCGGCGGTCGCCGTCGGCTGGAGCCAGTACGTCAACGAACTCCTGCACAGCCTCACCGGCCTCCAGCTGCCCGTCGCCCTCAGCGCCGGACCGGGCGACGGCGGAGTGGTCAACCTGCCCGCCGTGATCGTCATCGCCATGGGCTGTGTGCTGCTGGTGCGCGGCGTCAGGGAGAGCGCCGGGGCCACCGCCGTCATGGCCGCCGTCAAGATCGCCATCCTCGTCGCCTTCTGCGCCATCGGCTTCAGCGCCTTCAAGGACGGCAACCTCACGCCGTTCGCGCCCGCCGGCCTCGGCGGCATCGGCGCGGGCACCACGGCCGCGTTCTTCTCGTACATCGGCTTCGACGCGATCACCACCGCCGGCGAGGAGGCGAAGAACCCCCGCCGGGACATCCCGGTGGCGATCCTCGTCTGCATGGGCGTGGTCACCCTGCTGTACTGCGCGGTCGCGCTCGCCGCGACCGGCGCCATCGGCGGCGACCAGGTCGCCGGCCGGCCCGCCGCGCTGTCGTACGTCGTGGGCGAGGTCACGGGTTCGGCCGTCGGCGGCGGGGTGATCGCCTTCGGCGCGGTCGTCGCCATCGCCTCCGTGGTGCTCGCCGTGATGTACGGCCAGACCCGCATCCTGATGTCGATGTCCCGGGACGGGCTGATCCCGGGCGTCTTCGAGAAGGTGTCGCCGAAGACCGCCACCCCGGTCGCCGGCACGCTGATCGTCGCAGGCGTCTTCGCGGTCCCGGCGGCCTTCGCCTCGCTGGACGCCGTGATGAACCTGTGCACCATCGGCACGCTCGCCATCATGGCCGTCGTCAACGTCTCGGTGATCGCCCTGCGCCGCCGTGAGCCCGGCCTCGCCCGCAGCTTCCGGGTGCCGCTGTACCCGGTCGTCCCGCTGCTCGGCGTCGGCTTCTGCCTGTACCTGATGTACGAGACGGGCTGGACGACCTGGATCCAGTTCGCGGTGTTCCTGGCGGTGGGCTTCGGTGTGTACGCCGGCTACGGGCGCCGGAAGTCCCGGCTGGCCGTCGGCGAGGCCCCGGCCGGGGTCACACGGGACGCCGCTGAGCGGGCACCACAGGCAGTCTGAACCACACCGCCTTGCCCGCCTCGGTGGGCCGGTGCCCGCAGGCCGAGCTGAGGGCGCGGATCAGCAGCAGACCGCGCCCGCCCTCCTGCCAGGGGTCGGGGGGCTCGACGACGGCACGGGTGAGATGGCCGGGCGGCGCGGGGTCCGGGTCGTGCACCTCGACCCGGCAACCGGTGGGCGCGAGCTCCACCACCAGCTCGATCGGGCCGGTGCCCGCGGTGTGCTCCACCGCGTTGGCCACCAGCTCCGCCGTGAGCAGCTCCGCGGTGTCGCAGTCGGCCGCGTGCTCCTGCTCGGCCAGCGCCGTGCGGACCAGCGCACGGGCCACCGGCACCGCGGCGGCGGTGTGCGGCAGCGCGACGCGCCAGGAGGCGGGGGCTGAGGGGCGTTCGTACAAGGCGGATCCGTTCATGGAGCAGGCAATCCTGCTTTCAACCGTATGCATGGTACGGGGCCCGACCACAGAGTCCCTCGACGGGCACCGCAGGGAGCTTCGGCCCCCGGTACCGGCGGCTTACCCAGGCCAACGCCCCGCCTCTCGCACGAGGTCCCGCTGTTACCGGAGTGTCGACTTCCTGTGACCGATGTGACCGATGTGACCGGGCTCATGCCCACCCCTGTCCGTGTCGTGCCCACCCGCTCTGTCGCGTACTCATGACGACAGTCACAAACAGGTGATAGCTTCGTGGGGTAGAGCCAGCATGAGTCACGTGGCACCGCTGCCCAGGGAGGCCGCACGTCATGAGTCCCTTCACCGGCTCCGCCGCCCGCACCGCCCACTGGGAGCACCTGAGCGTCGCGCTCGCGGACGGGGTCGCCACCGTCACCCTGGCCCGTCCCGACAAGCTCAACGCCCTCACCTTCGGCGCCTACGCCGACCTGCGCGACCTGCTCGCCGAGCTGTCCCGCGAACGGTCGGTCCGGGCCCTGGTGCTGGCCGGCGAGGGCCGCGGGTTCTGCTCCGGCGGCGACGTCGACGAGATCATCGGCGCCACCCTCGCCATGGACACCGCCCAGCTGCTCGACTTCAACCGGATGACCGGGCAGGTCGTGCGGGCCGTACGGGAGTGCCCCTTCCCGGTGATCGCGGCCGTGCACGGGGTCGCGGCGGGGGCGGGAGCGGTCCTGGCCCTGGCGGCGGACTTCCGGGTGGCCGACCCGAGCGCCCGGTTCGCGTTCCTCTTCACCCGGGTCGGCCTGTCCGGCGGCGACATGGGGGCGGCCTACCTGCTGCCCCGCGTGGTCGGCCTCGGCCACGCCACCCGCCTGCTGATGCTGGGCGAGCCCGTACGGGCACCCGAGGCCGAGCGGATCGGCCTGGTCAGCCAGATGACCGAGGAGGGCCGCGCGGACGAAGCGGCGCAGGCCCTGGCCCGCCGCCTCGCCGACGGCCCCGCCCTGGCACACGCCCAGACCAAGGCCCTCCTCACGGCCGAACTGGACATGCCCCTCGCGGCAGCGGTCGAGCTGGACGCCTCGACACAGGCGCTGCTGATGAACGGCGAGGACTATGCGGAGTTCCACGCGGCGTTCACCGAGAAGCGCTCCCCGAAGTGGCGCGGGAGGTGACATGAAGGTCGCCGTGATCGGTGGTGGCCCCGGCGGCCTGTACGCCGCCGCGTTGCTCAAGCGCCTCGACCCCACCCGCGAGATCACCCTCTGGGAACGCAACGCCCCCGACGACACCTTCGGCTTCGGAGTGGTCCTCTCCGACGAGACCCTCGGCGGCATAGAACACGCCGACCCCGTGGTCTACGAGGCCCTCCAGAGGGACTTCGTCCGCTGGGACGACATAGACATCGTCCACCGCACCACCCGCCAGACCTCCTCAGGACACGGCTTCGCCGCCCTCGGCAGGAAGCGCCTCCTGGAGATCCTGCACCAGCGGTGCCGAGACCTCGGCGTGGAACTGCGCTTCCGCAGCGAGGCCCCCTACCCGGCCTGGCTCTCCGAGGCGTACGACCTCGTCATCGCCGCCGACGGTGTGCACAGCACCACCCGCGAGGCCTACGCCCATGTGTTCCGGCCCCATGTGGCCACGCACCGCTGCCGTTACATCTGGCTCGCCGCCGACTTCGCGTTCGACGCCTTCCGCTTCGAGATCGCCGAGACCGAGCACGGCGTGATGCAGCTGCACGGCTACCCCTATGCCCACCCGTCTCCCGACCACCACCCCTCAACGAGGCCCTCCGGGCCGCAGAATCAATTCGGCGCCTCCACCGTGATCGTCGAGATGCGCGAGGAGGTGTGGCGGGCCGCCGGTTTCGAGGAGATGGACGAGCAGCAGTCCGTCGAGCGCTGCGCCAAGCTCTTCGCCGACGCACTCGGCGGGCGCCCGCTGCGCTCCAACAACTCCGCCTGGACCACCTTCCGCACGGTCGTCAACGACCGCTGGTCCTGCGGCAACGTCGTCCTCCTCGGCGACGCCGCCCACACCGCCCACTTCTCCATCGGCTCCGGCACCAAGCTCGCCGTCGAGGACGCCCTCGCGCTCGCCGCCTGCCTGACGGAACAGCCCACCCTGGCCGAGGCGCTGACCGCGTACGAGGCGGAGCGCAGGCCCGTCGTCGCCTCGACCCAGCGCGCCGCCCGCGCCAGCCTCGAATGGTTCGAGAACCTCCGGCTGTACCTCGGCCAGCCGCCCCGCCAGTTCGCCTTCAACCTGCTCACCCGCAGCCGCCGGGTCACCCACGACAACCTCCGGCTGCGCGACGCCCGCTTCACCGGGGCCGTGGAGCACGAGTTCGGCTGCCCGCCCGGCACGCCCCCCATGTTCACCCCGTTCCGGCTGCGCGGCCTGACCCTGCGCAACCGGGTCGTCGTCTCACCCATGGACATGTACTCGGCGAAGGACGGCGTCCCCGGTGACTTCCACCTCGTCCACCTCGGCTCCCGGGCCCTCGGCGGCGCCGGGCTGGTGATGACCGAGATGGTGTGCGTGAGCGAGGAGGGCAGGATCACCCCCGGCTGCACCGGCCTGTACACCGGCAGGCAGGCCGAGGCCTGGCGGCGGATCACCGACTTCGTGCACGCGCAGGCCCCGGGTACCGCGGTCGGCGTGCAGCTCGGCCACTCCGGCCGCAAGGGCTCGACCCGGCTGATGTGGGAGGGCATCGACGAACCGCTGCCCGACGGCAACTGGCCGGTCGTGGCCGCCTCCCCGCTGCCGTACAAGGCGGGCAGCCAGATCCCGCGCCAGCTCTCCCGCGCGCAACTGACCGACATCCGCGAGCAGTTCGCGGCCGCCGCCTGGCGGGCCGCCCGCGCCGGTTTCGACCTGCTCGAACTGCACTGCGCGCACGGCTATCTGCTCTCCGGTTTCCTCTCCCCGCTGACCAACCTGCGCACGGACGCCTACGGCGGCTCACCGGAGAAACGGCTCCGTTTCCCGCTGGAGGTCTTCGACGCGGTCCGCGGGGTGTGGCCGGCGGAGAAGCCCATGACCGTGCGGATCTCCGCCACCGACTGGGCCGAGGGCGGCGTCACCGCCGAGGACGCCGTCCGGATCGCCCGCGCCTTCGCCGCGCACGGCGCCGACGCGATCGACGTCTCGACCGGACAGGTGGTCGCCGAGGAGCGGCCGGAGTACGGGCGCTCGTACCAGACACCGTTCGCGGACCGCATCCGGAACTCGGCGGGCGTCCCGGTGATCGCGGTCGGCGCGATCTCCTCCTGGGACGACGTCAACTCCCTGATCCTGGCGGGCCGCACGGACCTGTGCGCGCTGGCCCGCCCGCACCTGTACGACCCGCACTGGACGCTGCACGCGGCGGCCGAGCAGGGCTACGAGGGCCCGGGCGTGGTCTGGCCCGCGCCCTACCGGGCGGGCAGCCGGCGCCCGCAGACCGGACGCACGGACGCCCCCAGACCCCGGCTCACCCTGGGCCGCTGACCCCTGCCCCGGCCGCGACGGTCACACTTCGGCGAAGGCCGCCCCGGCCTCCCTGAGCCGCTCGTGCAGCCCCTGGAACACCGCCGCGGAGCGCGCCCCCGGCCAGTCGGCGGGCAGCAGCCGGGCGGGCAGGCCGGGGTCGGTGTAGGGCAGGTGGCGCCAGGAGTCGAGGGCGAGGAGGTAGTCGCGGTAGGCCTCCTCGGGCGGGGTGTCCGAGCGGCGCTCCCAGGCGTGCAGCACGGGGGCGTGCACATCGAGGAACGCCTCGTGCGCCTTGGCGATCGCCGCCAGGTCCCACCAGCGGGCGACCGCCTCGACGGTGGGCGCGAAGCCCAGGTGGTCGCCGCGGAAGAAGTCGACGTACGGATCGAGCCCGAGGCGCTGGAGGGTGTGCCGGGTCTCCTCGTGCAGCCGGGCCGGTGCGATCCACACCCCCGGGGCCGCCGTGCCGAAGCCCAGGCCGGCCAGCCGGGAACGCAGCACGTGCCGCTTCTGCCGCTCCGACTCCGGCACCGAGAACACCGCGAGCACCCAGCCCTCGTCCTGCGGGGCCGCCGTGGCGTAGATGCGCCGGTCGCCGTCGTCCAGCAGCTGCACGGCCTCGGGTGAGAGCGCGTACCCGGCCGCGCCCTGGGCGGTGCGGGCCGGCAGCAGCAGCCCGCGCCGTTTCAGACGCGACACCGACGAGCGCACGGAGGGCGCGTCCACGCCGACCGCGGCCAGCAGTCTGATCAGCTCGGCGACGGGCACCGGGCCGGGCATGAAGCGGCCGTACGCGCCGTAGAGCGTGACGATGAGGGACCGGGGGGCGTGCTGCTCGGACACGTTGATCATTTTAGGTCTTCGGCATCACTGCTGGTCACTTTTGGTGCGCAGCCGGAATCGCTGGAGCTTGCCGGTGGCGGTGCGTGGCAGCGCGTCCAGGAAGACGAACTCGCGCGGGCACTTGTACGGCGCCAGCTCGGACCTGACGAAGGCGCGCAGCGCCTCCGCGTCCCGCGCCGCGCCCTCCCGCACCACGGCGTACGCCACCACGATCTGTCCGCGCGCCTCGTCCGGCCGTCCCACGACCGCCGCCTCCACCACGTCCGGGTGGCGCAGCAGCGCGTCCTCCACCTCCGGGCCGGCGATGTTGTAACCCGCGGAGATGATCATGTCGTCGGCGCGGGCCACGTAGCGGAAGTACCCGTCGCCGTCCCGGACGTACGTGTCACCGGTGAGGTTCCAGCCGTCGCGGACGTACTCCCGTTGCCGCGGGTCGGCGAGATAGCGGCAGCCGATCGGTCCGCGTACCGCCAGCAGACCGGGCTCACCGTCGGGCAGCGGGTTGCCGTGCCCGTCCTGCACGCGGGCCTGCCAGCCCGGTACCGGCAGTCCGGTCGTCCCGGGCCGGATGTGTTCGTCGGCGGCCGAGACGAAGATGTGCAGCAGCTCGGTGGCGCCGATGCCGTTGATGACGCGCAGGCCGGTGCGCTCGTGCCAGGCCTGCCAGGTGGCGGCGGGCAGGTTCTCGCCGGCGGAGACACAGCGCCGCAGGGACGACAGGTCGTGGCCGGCGGGCTCCTGGAGCATCGCCCGGTACGCGGTCGGCGCGGTGAACAGCACCGACACGCGGTGCGCGGCGATCGCGGGCAGCAACTGCCTGGGTCCGGCCTGTTCGAGGAGCAGGGAGCTGGCCCCGGCCCGCATCGGGAAGACGACCAGCCCGCCGAGGCCGAAGGTGAAGCCCAGCGGGGGACTGCCGGTGAAGACGTCGTCCGCCCGGGGTCTGAGCACATGCCGGGAGAAGGTGTCGGCGATCGCGAGCACGTCGCGGTGGAAGTGCATGCATCCCTTGGGCCGACCGGTGGTGCCGGAGGTGAACGCGATCAGCGCCACGTCGTCGCAGGCGGTGTCCACGGCCCGGTACGGCGCCGCGGGCGTCGCACGGTTGAGGAGGTCGTCCGGCGCGTCCCCGCCGTACGTCGTGATCCTGAGGCCCGGTATCTCGGCCTTCGCCAGGTCGTCCACGGCCCGGATGTCGCACAGGGCGTGCCCCACCCGGGCGATCTCACACATCGTCGCCAGCTCGTGCGGCCGCTGCTGGGCCAGCACGGTGACCGCGACCGCGCCCGCCTTCAGCACCGCCAGCCAGCAGGCGGCGAGCCACGGCGTGGTCGGGCCGCGCAGCAGGACGCGGTTGCCCGGGACCACCCCGAGGTCGCGGGTGAGGACGTGGGCCACATGGTCGACGCGGGCGCGCAGGTCGCCGTACGTCCACGACGGGCCCTCGGCGGTGTGGAACACCGGACGGCCGGGGTCGGCGTGGTCCAGCAGCTCGGCCGCGCAGTTCACCCGGTCGGGGTAACGCAGCTCAGGCAGGTCGAAGCGCAGTTCGGGCCATTCGCCGGGCGGCGGGAGGTGGTCGCGCGCGAAGGTGTCGACGTGGGCCGAGACATGCATGGCGGTTCGCCCCCTTGCCGGACAGGCCTTGACGGTGGGCTCGCGCAAGCGAGCGTATCGCGTTGGTGACGACAGTCAACCTGACGCGATACCGTCGGGGGAGAGGCGAGGAGAGACACGAAGCAAGACCCGAGGAGTGACACGGGAGAGGGGACCGGCGAATGCCCGCATTCTCACTCGAACCGGAGCAGACGGCCTGGTGTGCCGAACTGCGCACCCTGGCCGCCGAACGGCTGCGCCCGCTCGCCGAGAAGGGCGAGCCGGGCCGCGTCAACCGCCCGCTCGTCGCCGAACTCGGCCGCCTCGGTCTCCTGGCCCGCCTGTTCACCTCCGGCGCGCTCGACCTGTGCCTGATGCGCGAGTCGCTCGCCCAGACCTGCACCGAGGCCGAGACCGCCCTGGCCCTCCAGGGCCTGGGCGCCCACCCGGTCCACGCCCACGGCACCCCGGCCCAGCGGGAGCACTGGCTGCCCCGGGTGGCCGACGGCGGCGCGGTGGCCGCCTTCGCCCTGAGCGAGCCCGGGGCGGGGTCGGACGCGGCGGCCCTGTCGCTCACGGCCCGGCCCGACGGGCCCGGGCGCTGGCGGCTCACCGGCGAGAAGTGCTGGATCTCCAACGCACCCGAGGCCGACCTCTACACCGTGTTCGCGCGCACCACCCCCGGAGCGGGCGCCCGCGGCGTGACCGCCTTCCTGGTGCCCGCCGACCGCCCCGGACTGACCGGCGCCGCGCTGGAGATGCTCTCCCCGCACCCCATCGGCAGCCTGGACTTCGACGCCGTACCCGTCACCGCGGACGACGTCCTCGGCGAGCCGGACCGCGGCTTCCGGGTGGCCATGGGCACCCTCAACCTCTTCCGGCCCAGCGTGGGCGCCTTCGCGGTCGGCATGGCACAGGCGGCGCTGGACGCCGCCCTCGCCCATACCGCGCGCCGCGAGGCCTTCGGCGGCAGACTCGGCGACCTCCAGACGGTCGCCCACCGGGTCGCGGAGATGGCGCTGCGCACGGACGCGGCACGCCTGATGGTGTACGCGGCGGCGACCGCGTACGACGCCGGCGACCCTGACGTCCCCAAGCGCTCGGCGATGGCGAAACTGCTCGCCACCGAGACCGCGCAGTACGTCGTCGACGCGGCCGTCCAGCTGCACGGCGCCCGCGCCCTGCGCCGCGGCCACCTCCTCGAACACCTCTACCGCGAGGTGCGCGCCCCGCGCGTCTACGAGGGCGCCAGCGAGGTGCAACGCGGGATCATCGCCAAGGAGCTGTACGCCCACGTGGAGGCCCGATGACCGTCGAGCGCGTCAACCCGCCCGAGCTCTCCCCGCCCACCGGCTTCTCCCACGCGGTCGTCGCCACCGGGAGCCGGATCGTCTTCCTCGCGGGCCAGACCGCGCTCGACCCCGACGGCAAGGTCCTCGGCGACACCCTCCCCGAACAGTTCGAGCAGGCCCTCGGCAACCTGTTCACCGCCCTGCGCGCGGCCGGCGGCACCCCCGACCGCCTCGCCCGCGTCACCGTCTACACCACCGACGTCGCCGCCTACCGCCGCCACGCGCCCGAACTGGGACGCGTCTGGCGGAGGCTGGCCGGCCGCGACTACCCCGCGATGGCCGTCGTGGAGGTCGTACGACTGTGGGACGAACGGGCGACGGTGGAACTCGACGGGTTCGCCGTGCTCCCATGACGGGACCGAGCCGGTCAGGCCGCCGCGGCGAGCCGCTCGGCCGGCACCCGGTGGGGCGCTACGATCCGGCCGTCGGGCAGCAGCTCACCGGTGTCGTCGAAGACGATCTTGCCGTCGCACAGCAGAGTCCAGCCCTGCTCCGGGTGTGCGGCCACCACATGGGGGACACCGCTGTCGTGGGACGGGCACTGGTGGGAACACATGGCGCGCCTCCGCATCGGACGGAACGGGTGCCGGGGCGGCACATCCACCTCCCGGTACGAGAGACCATGCGCCCTTACCGGGCCCGGCCGGAACGGCCCGCCGCGAAGTGTGTCGACACGCGGACGACTCCGGGACCGTTCCACGACCGTCGTGACGCGCCACCGATGGGGTGACGGTCACGCCCGGGCCCACCCGGTGCCGGTACCAGTGGAAGCCCCACCGCACGATCCGGGAGTCAGCCCATGCCCGTACGCCCTGTCCTCGGCGCGGCCGCCGGTGCCGCCGTGCTGCTGCTCACCGCGGCCGCCGCCCCGGCCCTGCTGTTCGCCGAGGCCGTCGCCCCCGCGGCCGCCCGCCCGTACGAGACCGTCACGGTCGACCCGACGGGCCGCGTCGCCGCGGACGGCACCGTCAGCCTCTCCGGCACCTACCGCTGCACCGCCGGCACGGGCCCGGTCTTCGTCAGCTCGTCCGTCAGCTCCTCCGTCGTCTCCTCCGTCAGCTCATCCGGCAGCCAGAGCGCGCTGTCCGTCACCCACGGCATCGGCAGGACCGTCGCCCGCTGCGACGGCGCCGATCACCGCTGGAAGAACTCCGGCCGGATCCTGGGGGACACGGTCCGGCCCGGTGTGGCCCACGTGGAGGCCACCGTCCTGGAGCTGCGCCCCCACGGCGGCCTCCCGCTGCCGCACTTCCATGCCGTCCGGCAGCGGGACGTGACCCTGGTCCGGCGCTGACCGTGACTCACCTCGGTCCTCTGGTCCGTCCCCCGCGCTCCTCCTCGCCCTGCTTGTGACCGGCCCCCTCCTCGTGACCGATCCCGTCCTCGTGGCCGGCACCGTCGGGGAGCGGGGCCAGGTGGGCGCCCGTGGCGACCTTGGCCACCATCTCGGCGAGCTGCCCGCAGGCTCGCGCGATCTCCTTCTGCGACTGGTTGCGTTCGCTGACGGCCGCCGCGAGGAGCAGGGCGGTCAGCGCCGCGGAACCGTTGAACGCCTGAAGGGTGATCATGTTGCTGAGCAGGTCGTGACCGGCGAACGGGCCCGTCCCCCGGACCGCGGCGACGATCGCGAAGGTCGACACGACCAGGGCGCAGGGCGCGGCCCCGGCCAGCTGGAAGCGGAAGGCCGCCCAGGTCAGCAGCGGGAAGCCGAGGAACAGCAGGGGTGTGCCGCCGGTCTCGACGAAGCCGACGCAGACGGTGGCCGCGACGAGCAGCAGCCCCTCCACCCAACGGGACAGCGGAGCCCCCTTCGGCCGGCGCGCCGCGAGGATGACGAGCAGGACCGGCGTCACCACCAGGACGCCCATCGCGTCCCCGGTCCACCAGACCGACCAGGTGGACCAGAACTTGCCCGCGTTCAGCGCGCCGGAGAGGGCCAGGGTCACGCTGCCCGTCGTCGAGCTGACCAGCATCCCGGCGAACGCACCGAGGAAGATCAGTGCGAGCGCGTCCCGCAACCGGTCCAGTTCGACCCGGAACCCGGTACGGCGCAGCAGGGCGTAGGAGCAGACGGGCGCGAGGGTGTTCCCCGCCATGATCACGAGCACGCCCAGGACCGACGGCCCGAGGGAGACGTTGGCCAGGAGCGCGCCGAGGGCGATCCCGGGCCAGACCCGGATGCCGCGCACGAGCAGGCTCGCCAGGGCGATACCGGTCGGCGGCCACAGCGGGGTGACCTGGCCGCGCACCAGCTGTTGGATCAGGCCCATCTCGGCCGAGCCGTAGTACAGCGCGGCGACGACGCAGATGTCCAGGGCGGCCACACCAGCGCGCCGGAGCCGTTCACGCTGTGCGCCAGTCATCGGGCGACCTCCGCATCGACATCGCCCCGGAATCCATCTTCCGCCGGATCCGCCCCATCCTCCAGGGCTCGGCCGAGCCGGACGTCCGAGGGGGACACGAGGTCAGACGGGCGGGGCGCGCAGGGCCAGTACGGCCATGTCGTCGTGACCGTCGCTGGGGTGGTGATCGGCCAGTGCCTGAACGAACTCCTGGAGTGGCAGGGCCGCGTGTTCGGTGGCGAGGCCGGTGAGCTCGTCGAGGCTCTCGTCGATGGGCCGCTCGGGATGTTCGATCAGCCCGTCCGTGAAGAAGACCACGGTGGCGCCCGGGGGCACGAAGCGGGAGTGGTCGGGGCGGGGCTGTTCGGCGTCGACCCCGAGCGGCAGCCCGGGTTCGGCGAACAGGTACTCCGCCTGCCGCCCGGGAACGATCAAGAGCGGGGGCACGTGGCCGGCGCTGCTCCAGTGGAGGCGCCAGCCCGGTCCGGCCGGTTCCATGCGTGCCAGGGTCGTGGTGGTGACCGGGTGGTTCGTGATGGTCTGCACCGTGCGGTCGAGCTGGGTGAGGACCGCGCCGGGGGGACCGCCGCGTTCGAACAGCAGAGCGCGCAGCATGTTGCGGGTGGAGGCCATGGCGGCCGCGGCCTTCAGATCGTGACCGACCACGTCACCGATGACGACCGCCACGACGCCCTCGGGCAGTGGAATGGCGTCGTACCAGTCCCCGCCGAGCCTGCTGGGCTCGGCGGCGGGCCGGTAGATGGCGGCGGCGGTGAAAGGCCGCAGGTCGGGCAGCGTCGGCAGCAGGAGCCGCTGGAACTGCTCGGCTCCGACCCGCACCTGCTCGAACAGGCGTACGTTCTCGATCGCGATGCCGGCGGCCCCCGCCAGGGCGACGACCACGTTCTCGTCGTGGGCGTCGAAGGGCCGGCCGTCGCGCCGCTCGGAGAGATAGAGGTCGCCGTAGATCTCGCCCCGGACGGTGATGGCGACGCCGAGCAGGGTGCGCAGGAGCGGGTGGCCGGGCGGGAACCCGGCGGACGCCGCAT
The DNA here is from genome assembly GCF_042894725.1 of Streptomyces sp. NPDC001480. NCBI lineage: Bacteria > Bacillati > Actinomycetota > Actinomycetes > Kitasatosporales > Streptomycetaceae > Streptomyces > Streptomyces sp. NPDC001480. The sequence continues at coordinate 199,998 of NZ_JBIAVX010000004.1, forward strand.
GGGCCGGGATGTTCTCCAACCGCAGCGGCCCGGGGTGGTGGATCAGGTGTCCGAGGACTCCCAGGCCGCGCGGGAAGGCGGTGTTGGCGAGAGCGGTGTGCTCCTGCTCTGACAGCCCGGCGGGGATGAACTGCTGCAGGCGGTCTCCGGACGTGTCGAGCACGCCCAGGGCTCCGTAGCGGGCGCCGACCAGCTCCATGGCGGTGGTCACGATGCGGTGCAGCACCGCGGGCAGCTCGACCTCCCGGCTGATGGCCACCACCGCGTCCAGCAGGCCCTGCAACCGGTCCATGGCGTCCAGGAGGGCGCGCAGCTGGTCGTCGATCCGGCCCAGCTCGGCGCGCAGGCGCTGGTGCAGGTCGGGAAGCTGAGGCTGCTTGACTGGTCCCCCTTCCCCGATTCCTGCCATCCGTCCGGCCTCCTCACTAGAAAAACAGGATGGCATATGCCAGCAAAACGGTCGTCATCGCCACAGAGGGGGGCGGCGCGCCTCGGGGCTTGACCGACTTGGCCGGCTTGGCCGACCATCCGGGTTCTGGCATCATGGGGCAAAACGGAACGATGTTCCGAAAGAGTCGGCAGGGCGATGAGGAACACTGCTCCTTGGCAGGCGTGGTGGCGAAGGGAGCGGTGCGGTGAACGACGGCGGCGAGGGCGCGGGGCGGGCGGCCCGGTCCAAGCGGGCGGACGCCCGGCGCAACGAGAAGACGCTGCTCGACGCGGCCGCCGCGGTCTTCGTCAGGTCGGGCGTGAACGCGCCGGTACGTGACATCGCCGCCGAGGCCGGTGTCGGCACGGGCACGATATACCGCCACTTCCCGACCCGGGCGGAGCTCATCATCGCCGTCTACCGGCACCAGGTCGAGGCCTGCGCCGAGGCCGGCCCGGCCCTGCTGGCGACCGGCGCGACTCCTTACACCGCACTGGGGCAGTGGATCGACCTCTTCGTCGACTTCCTGGTCACCAAGCACGGCCTCGCCGCCGTGCTCCAGTCCGGCGACGCCGGTTTCGACACGCTGCACGCCTATTTCCTCGACCGCCTCGTGCCCGTCTGCACCCAACTGCTCGAAGCCGCGACCGCCTCCGGCGAGATCCGCTGCGAGGTGACGGCCCTCGAACTCATGCGCGGCGTGGGGAACCTCTGCATCGGCGCGGACACCGACCCCCGCTACGACGCACGCCGACTGGTCGCCCTCCTCATCGCCGGGTTGCGCCGGACGGGCTGACGGGAGCCGTGGCACCTACACGCCTCCACTTCCCGGTAGCCCTGCAGCACTCCCCGTCGCAGTCGCGGACCGGGCGCTCAGGGTCGCCCCCGCGTGAACCCGAGGAAAGCCACCGTTCATGTGGAACGTCAGCCATAGGCTGTTGCGGGAGAACTAAGGGAGACGATGACTGACGACCGCAAGACGACCGTGCCCGTGTGGACGCTGGCGACCGCTGACGTCCGGGTGCCAGGGTTGACCGCGGGCGAGTCGATGACGGCTGAGCGCCTGGCTGAAATGCGCGGAGTGCTGGCCGTCCTGGCCGACGAGCCGATCGTCACACTCGAGGTACATCCGCTGCCCGAGAAGATCGACCGCGGCCGTGGCATCCCGCTCGACGCCGCGAGCCCCCTGGCGCAGCAACTGGCGCGGTTCATCACGCAATCGACGCGAAGTTCCCTCACGGCGGCGAGAGCGACCGCCTCCGGCGAGAACCTGTATCGCATGGTGGTCCCGGCGAAGGTCGCCGCCCAGTTCGGGCAGGGCATCGTTCGCCCGATGGTGGCGAAGGGCGCGGTCGGTGGCATCCGAGGTCCGCTCGTGGACACAACGGGTAAAATCGCCGCCGGTGCGAGGTTCGTGCCGGTCGGAGGAGCGGCAGCGGCGGGCACGGTCGGCGGGGCCGGTGCGACCGCCGGTGCCGCGGCCGCCGGCGGCACGGCGCTCACCGTGGCCGCTCCGCTCGTGCTCATGGCCGTGGCAGTGGGGGTGAGTGCGCACGCCGACCACAAGCGCCGGCAGGCCATCGAACACATCACGGAACTGCTGGAGCAGCTTCACGAGGAGAAGCTCGACGACGAGCACGGCGAACTCGACGGCTGCCGCGACGCCATCGACAAGGCCACTGCCATCCTGCTTGACCAGGGAAAGCTCGGTGTCTCGCTGGGACTCGACTCGGCGGTGCATGCCATCAACACGGCGCTGGGCAAAGCCGACCGCCGCCTTGCCCGATGGCAGAGCGCGCTCGACAGACTGCCCGAGGGCGAGGCCGTCGAGCTTGGCACGTTGACCAAGTCGTTCCCCGGCGTCGACGACCATGGCGGCACGTTCCGCACCCACCTCGAACTCGCTTCCCTGGCTGTCGCGCTGAAGCGGCGGGTGGTCGTCCTCCAGGCCGTCGACCACGCCCAGAGCGACCCCGGCAACCCGTTCGAGAACTTCACCCGCGCACTCAAGCGCGATCAGCAGCGCCTCGACGAACTGGAATCGGGCATCGCCGGTGTCCTGGTACGCCTGTCGGTGCTTGAGCTGGCACGCCCGAACGGTTTGCTACCCGTCTTCACGACCGGTGAAGTCGATCGCCTCATGAGCGCGGCCCACCGGATTCACCAGCTGGGCGACGGCGTCGCGTTCAACAGCCGCCCGACAGACGTGGCGATCGAGATCGCCCGCGACAAGGACGGCTCGGTGGTGGTGTTCCCCGCGCTGCAGCTCGACCCGTTCACCGGGCTCCAGTCGCGCCAGTAACCTGTGCAACACCCCTCCGGTTCCACGGTTCACTGGGCCCCCGCCAACTTGAAGTCGTCAGAACGAGCAAGGCTCGCAGGAGGCGGGTGGCGCGGGCGAGGTCGCTGCGGAGCTTGGTGAGTGCCCGTCAGTTCTCGAGGTACTGAGAACGTCATGCTTCGTGATCGGGGTCGAGCACCACCATGAACCTGTTGCCTTCCGGATCCGTCATCAAGGCGTGCACGCCATCGTGAGGTTGCACGAGAGAGGCGCCCTTGGCGATCAGCGTCCGAACCTGTTCGGCGATCGTTCCGACAAGGACGGTGACGACCGGTAGCACAGCCGGAGAGTCCGCTTCGCCGACGCTGTACCCGCCCGAACCCGGGATGCCGCCCCAGAACCTGATCATTTTCTCTGGGTCTACTGCGTCAAAATGAACGTGCATGCTGCTGTCTCACTTTCAGAAGGGCCGACAGGTACTGCTCGATGGACGCGGTTTCTCCTTGAATCGAGACACGCGCGCCTCAACCGGGTGACCGGCCGAAGCGCGCGAGCGTCAGGTTCCTGCTACGCCTGGAAGGACACGACATGGTCCGGCACCGAGAAGTCTGCAGCACAGTCCGGGCACGCCGTGCGGCCGAACAGAAGGGTCAGACGGTCTGCGGCCGCTGACTGCCCGGCCCTGACGGCCAGACCGTGCAGCCGAGACGCCAGCGTCGGCAGGTCCGAGAGGGGCGCGCGGCGGGCCCAGGTGAGTAGGGGTCCCTCACGGCTGACAACCCGAAAGCGTGCGTTCGGACCCGTCGGCGAGTTCCTGGCGGTTTGCGGAAGAGGCCGATCTCCAAGCTCACTGCGCAGGGGTAGCTGCCCTCACGGTGTCCGGAGCACGGCCCGGACGGTCTTGCCGCTGGGTGGGTAGGGGACGCAGTCCCAGCGGTCGGCGAGGGCGGTGACGAGCGCGAGGCCGCGCCCGCCGAGGTGGAGTGCCTCGGGTTCGGCGGCGCCTGTCACCCTCTGCGGGTAGAGGTCCCCTCGGGCGTCGCTGACCTCCACCCGCAGGCGGCCGGTCGACGATTCGAAGACGAGCGTCAGTCGGAAGCAGCGGCCAGGCACGCGGCCGTGGAAGAGGGCGTTGGCGGCCAGCTCCGCGACGACGACTTCGGCACGCTCCGTGAGGTCCTGCGAGGTGCCCCAGGAACGCAACTCCGTGACGGCGAGAAGCCGGGCGAGCCGGGCGCCGCGCCGCGTGGAGGACAGCAGTTGCGTAAAGGTGCGGGTGGGGGCGTCGAGTTGGGGGGAGGGGTGGTTCATGACGCCAGCGTGGCCGTCGGGGAGGGCGTGAGCGAGTATGTGACCCCGTACGCGCAGTGAGCGTACGGGCACATTGGGTGGACGGTACGTGAGGTGTTCCGTCACGCTGAGCGATGCAGGTGGCGCGGAGGCGCGAGGGTCTGTCGCGGCGCGGTACGGAACGAGGGGCGGCGAATGGACATCGTCGAAGCGGACGTGGCCGGGGACGTCGGTGCGCGGGCGGTCCCTGCGGGGGAGTGGGAGCGGGAGCCCCACCCGTCGGACAGTCTGCGCACGTTCGGCGCGGTCGTCCAGGCGTTACGTGAACACGCGGGGCTCAGCCGGGTCGACCTCAGCGCTCGCGTCCAGTACTCCAAACACACCGTGGAATCGGTGGAGTTGGGTCGCCGCATGCCGGACCAGGCCTTCGTGGAGCGCGCGGAGGAAGCCCTCGGCAACACGGGTGCACTCCGGAAGGCCGCCCGGCATCTGAGTCGGGGCGAGGCGGGTCTCGCGGCTTGGTTTCGGCGGTGGGCTCGGCTGGAGCGGGAGGCGGTGAGCCTGTGCACGTACGAGTGCCGGTTGGTGCCGGGGCTGTTGCAGTCGGAGGCGTATGCGCGGGCGGTGTTCGACAACAGCATTCCGTTGCTGACCGATGAGCAGACGGAGGCTCAGCTCGCTGCGCGGCTTGAGCGACAGACGATGATGTGGGAGCGGCCCACGGTGCCGTTCAGTTTCATCGTGGAGGAGTCCGTTTTCCGGCGCGGGTTGGGCGGGGCGCAGGTGCAGGTGAGCATGCTGGACCATGTCCTTGAACTCACTGCGCCGCGCAACGTGACGCTGCAAGTGGTGCCTCTGGAGCTGGAGTTCCACGGGTGTCTGGATGGGCCTGTGCGGATCTTGGAGACCCCGGAGGGGCGACGGCTCGGGTACTCCGAGGGGCAGCAGAACGGGCGGCTGATCTCCGACCCGAAAGAGATGATTCTGCTCTGCCGACGCTATGACACACTGCGCTCGCAGGCCCTCAACCCGAGAGAAACCCGGGACCTGCTGGAGCGACTCCGAGGAGAGCTATGAGCAGCGGTACGACGGAACTCGCCTGGTTCAAGTCCAGCTACAGCGGCACCCAGGGCGATGACTGCGTTGAGGTCGCGGTCGCCGAACAGGCCGTCCACGTAAGGGACTCCAAGGACGTAACTCGGCCGGCCTTCGCGATCGGCCGCGAAGGCTGGGGGCGGTTCGTGCGGTTCACCTCGGACCGCTGAGTGGCTTGGTGTGCCGCCCGCCATGTCACGGGCGGCACGCCTCCAGCAGGGGTCAGATGTCCCGGAAGATCTCGATCTGCGCCCCGATCGAGTTCAGCCGCTCCGCGAGGTCCTCGTAACCCCGGTTGATGACGTACACGTTGCGCAGCACCGACGTACCCTCGGCGGCCATCATCGCCAGCAGTACGACCACGGCGGGGCGCAGTGCGGGCGGGCACATCATCTCGGCGGCGCGCCAGCGGGTGGGGCCCTCGACCAGGACGCGGTGCGGGTCGAGGAGTTGGAGCCGGCCGCCGAGGCGGTTGAGGTCGGTCAGGTAGATCGCGCGGTTGTCGTAGACCCAGTCGTGGATCAGCGTCTTGCCCTGGGCGACCGCCGCGATGGCCGCGAAGAACGGGACGTTGTCGATGTTCAGGCCGGGGAACGGCATCGGGTGGATCTTGTCGATGGGCGCCTCCAGCTTGGAGGGCCGCACGGTCAGGTCCACCAGGCGGGTGCGGCCGTTGTCGGCGACGTACTCCGGGCTGCGGTCGTGGTCGAGGCCCATCTCCTCCAGCACGGCCAGCTCGATCTCCAGGAACTCGATCGGCACCCGGCGCACCGTCAGCTCCGACTCGGTGACCACGGCGGCGGCCAGCAGGCTCATCGCCTCGACCGGGTCCTCGGAGGGGGAGTAGTCCACGTCGACGTCGATGTCCGGAACGCCGTGCACGGTGAGCGTGGTGGTGCCGATGCCCTCGACCTTGACGCCCAGGGCCTCAAGGAAGAAGCAGAGGTCCTGGACCATGTAGTTGGAGGACGCGTTGCGGATGACCGTGACGCCGTCGTGCCGGGCGGCGGCCAGCAGCGCGTTCTCGGTGACGGTGTCCCCGCGTTCGGTCAGCACGATCGGCCGGTCCGGGCGGATCGCGCGGTCGACCTGCGCGTGGTACTGGCCCTCGGTGGCCGCGATGTCAAGACCGAACCGGCGCAGCGCGATCATGTGCGGCTCGATGGTCCGGGTGCCCAGGTCGCAGCCGCCGGCGTAGGGCAGCTTGAAGCGGTCCATGCGGTGCAGCAGGGGGCCGAAGAACATGATGATGGACCGCGTGCGGACGGCGGCCTCGGCGTCGATCGCCGCGATGTCCAGCTCGGCCGGCGGGACCAGCTCCAGGTCGACGCCGTCGTTGATCCAGCGGCTGCGCACCCCGATGGAGTTGAGCACCTCCAGAAGGCGGTACACCTCCTCGATCCGCGCCACCCGGCGCAGCACCGTGCGCCCCTTGTTGAGCAGTGAGGCGCACAGCAGGGCCACGCAGGCGTTCTTGCTGGTCTTCACGTCGATGGCGCCGGAGAGCCGGCGGCCGCCGACCACGCGCAGATGCATCGGACCCGCGTAGCCCAGCGACACGATCTCGCTGTCCAGGGCTTCACCGATTCGGGCGATCATCTCAAGGCTGATGTTTTGATTGCCGCGCTCGATGCGATTGACAGCGCTCTGGCTGGTGCCGAGCGCCTCCGCGAGCTGCGCCTGTGTCCAGCCTCGGTGTTGCCGGGCGTCACGGATGAGCTTGCCGATGCGTACGAGGTAGTCGTCTGCCATGGGGTTGAGGTTATCTCAGATATGAGATGGCGCCTCTTGGGGGGTCCGTTCGGGTGACACCCCGTCAATGGTCCCTGTGCGAACGGGTGCGACGCCACCCGAAAGGTCCCGGCAAGTCCATTGATGTCGTACTACGTCCGGTACTGCTGTGTGTGTGGTGCGGGCCGTTCCTGCTGCCCGTCGTGATGGACCAGGAGTGCCGGTTGATGTTCAGTCGTACGCCGGGCAGGATCCGGAAACTCTTGCGGAACGTGAGCGGCATGTCTGCCTCCTTCGACGATCGCCGGACTGGGTGCCGCTCCACTCGGATACCCCTGGGTGGTCCGGGCATGACCATCCCGCCCCCATGTACTAGAGTTATCTCGACATCGAGATAACTGCCGAGGCGCACCGTAGCCGCCACTCCGGTAAGGGATACCTAACTTAGCCTTACCTTATTGGATCGGCCCAGCCGGCGTGGCGGCAGGATTGACGGTGGTACGCGCACATCAATGAAGGAGACTGTCGTGTCGGCGAACAGCTTCGACGCCCGCAGCACGCTGCAGGTGGGCGACGAGTCGTACGAGATCTTCCGGCTGGACAAGGTGGAGGGCTCGGCCCGGCTGCCGTACAGCCTCAAGGTCCTGCTGGAGAACCTGCTCCGCACGGAGGACGGCGCGAACATCACCGCCGACCACATCCGCGCCCTCGGCAGCTGGGACTCCCAGGCGCAGCCCAGCCAGGAGATCCAGTTCACGCCGGCCCGCGTGATCATGCAGGACTTCACCGGCGTGCCCTGCGTCGTGGACCTGGCCACCATGCGCGAGGCCGTCAAGGAGCTCGGCGGCGACCCGGCGAAGATCAACCCGCTCGCCCCGGCCGAGCTGGTCATCGACCACTCCGTGATCGCCGACAAGTTCGGCACCAACGACGCCTTCAAGCAGAACGTCGAGCTCGAGTACGGCCGCAACAAGGAGCGCTACCAGTTCCTGCGCTGGGGCCAGACCGCCTTCGACGAGTTCAAGGTCGTCCCGCCCGGCACCGGCATCGTCCACCAGGTGAACATCGAGCACCTGGCCCGTACCGTCATGGTCCGGGGCGGCCAGGCGTACCCCGACACCCTGGTCGGCACCGACTCGCACACCACCATGGTCAACGGCCTCGGTGTCCTCGGCTGGGGCGTCGGCGGCATCGAGGCCGAGGCCGCCATGCTCGGCCAGCCGGTCTCCATGCTCATCCCGCGCGTCGTCGGCTTCAAGCTGACCGGCGAGCTGCCCACCGGCACCACCGCCACCGACCTCGTGCTCACCATCACCGAGATGCTGCGCAAGCACGGCGTCGTCGGCAAGTTCGTCGAGTTCTACGGCGAGGGCGTCGCCGCCACCTCCCTGGCCAACCGCGCCACCATCGGCAACATGTCGCCGGAGTTCGGCTCCACCGCCGCGATCTTCCCGATCGACGACGAGACCCTGAAGTACCTCAAGCTCACCGGCCGCTCCGAGCAGCAGGTCGCGCTCGTCGAGGCCTACGCCAAGGAGCAGGGCCTCTGGCTGGACCCGAAGGCCGAGCCGGACTTCTCCGAGAAGCTCGAGCTGGACCTCTCCACGGTCGTCCCGTCCATCGCCGGCCCCAAGCGCCCGCAGGACCGCATCGTCCTCGCCAACGCCGCCGAGCAGTTCAAGACGGACGTACGCAACTACGTCGACGCCGTGGACGAGGCGGGCCAGGAGTCCTTCCCGGCCTCCGACGCCCCGGCCGTCGCCCCGAACGGCGCCCCGTCCAACCCGGTCACCGTGACCGCCCCCGACGGCTCGTCGTACGAGATCGACCACGGCGCGGTGACGGTCGCGGCCATCACCTCCTGCACCAACACGTCCAACCCGTACGTCATGGTCGCCGCCGCGCTCGTCGCGAAGAAGGCCGTGGAGAAGGGCCTGACCCGCAAGCCGTGGGTCAAGACCACCCTCGCCCCGGGTTCCAAGGTCGTCACCGACTACTTCGACAAGGCGGGCCTGACCCCGTACCTCGACAAGGTCGGCTTCAACCTGGTCGGCTACGGCTGCACCACCTGCATCGGCAACTCCGGCCCGCTGCCGGAGGAGGTCTCCAAGGCCGTCAACGACCACGACCTCGCGGTCACCTCGGTCCTCTCCGGCAACCGGAACTTCGAGGGCCGTATCAACCCCGACGTCAAGATGAACTACCTGGCCTCCCCGCCGCTGGTCGTCGCGTACGCCATCGCGGGCTCCATGAAGGTGGACATCACGCGTGACGCCCTGGGCACCGACCAGGACGGCAACCCGGTCTACCTGAAGGACATCTGGCCCTCCGAGGCCGAGGTCAACGACGTCGTGGCGAACGCCATCGGCGAGGACATGTTCAACAAGTCCTACCAGGACGTCTTCGCGGGCGACGCCCAGTGGCAGGCGCTGCCCATCCCGACCGGCAACACCTTCGAGTGGGACGCCGAGTCGACGTACGTCCGCAAGCCCCCGTACTTCGAGGGCATGGGCATGGACCCGGAGCCGGTCTCCGACATCTCCGGCGCCCGCGTCCTGGCCAAGCTGGGCGACTCGGTCACCACCGACCACATCTCCCCGGCCGGCGCCATCAAGGCCGACACCCCGGCCGGCAAGTACCTCACGGAGCACGGCGTCGAGCGCCGCGACTTCAACAGCTACGGCTCCCGCCGCGGCAACCACGAGGTCATGATCCGCGGCACGTTCGCCAACATCCGCCTGCGCAACCAGATCGCGCCGGGCACCGAGGGCGGCTACACCCGCGACTTCACCCAGGCCGACGCCCCCGTCTCCTTCATCTACGACGCCTCGCGCAACTACATCGAGCAGGGCATCCCGCTGGTCGTCCTGGCCGGCAAGGAGTACGGCTCCGGCTCGTCCCGTGACTGGGCGGCCAAGGGCACCGCGCTGCTCGGCGTCAAGGCCGTCATCGCCGAGTCGTACGAGCGCATCCACCGCTCGAACCTCATCGGCATGGGTGTCCTCCCGCTGCAGTTCCCGGAGGGCGCCTCCGCCGAGTCCCTCGGTCTGACCGGCGAGGAGACCTTCTCCTTCACCGGCGTCGAGGAGCTCAACAACGGCACCACGCCGCGCACGGTGAAGGTCACCACCGACACCGGTGTCGACTTCGACGCGGTCGTCCGCATCGACACCCCCGGTGAGGCCGACTACTACCGCAACGGCGGCATCATGCAGTACGTGCTGCGCAGCCTGATCCGCAAGTAGCGGATCCGGTACGGCGGTCAGGGCCGCGTTCCTCGTCAGGGGGGCGCGGCCCTTCGCCGTCCCGGCCCTAGACCCAGCCGCGCTGTGAGGCCCGTACCCCCAGCTGGAACCGGCTCGCCGCCCCCAGCCGGTCCTGCAGTTCGCTCACCCGCCGCCGCAGCGTCCTGAGGCTCACGCCGAGATGGCGGGCCACCGCCTCGTCCTTCATCCCGGACGCCAGCAGCCGTGTCAACGTGCTTTCGCCCTCGGAGAGTTCACCGTCGCCGGCCGCCTGGCCGAGGGGCGTGGCCTGCTGCCAGGCCAGCTCGAACAGCTTCTGCAGGGCCTCGGTCACCGCCGAGTGCCACACCACGACGGCGCAGTATCCGCCCGCCTCGGACGCGGTCAGCGGGAGCATCGCCCGACGTCCGTCGACCACCAGCAGCTTGAGCGGCACGGACGGCAACACCCGTGCCTGCTCACCGAGTTCCATCATCTTCCAGGCCCGGGACAGGGTGGCCGGATCCTCCAGGGCGGTCGCCGCGTAGATCCCGCGGGAGATGATCCCACGGCGCAGCAGACCGGCCTGGAGATCCACCTGCGGGGTCGGCGGCGCGAGATACGGCGGTGTGTCGAAGAGGCACACCTCGTGCTCGGCGCGCGCGTACAGCTCTCCCAGCCGGGCCGCGATGGCACCCTCGCCGGAGGCGACCTCGACCAGCCGGGACGGCTCCTCGCGCAGCAGCCCGGCCTCGTACGCGGTGGCCATCTCCTCGGCGGTGGCCGCGAGGAGTTCCGACTCGGTCTCGCGTCGCCTGATCAACGCGCGGATCGCCACCCGCGGGTCGACTGCCCGTAACCCGCCCATGGAGTCCGGTGGCTGGAGCAGCCCGAACTCGAGCAGCCGGTTGCAGGACTCACGCACCTGCGCCGGCGAGGCTCCTGTCAGCCGGGCCCAGCCCCCCGCACCGGCGTCCGGCTGGTGCAGGATCGCCTGGTACAGCACCTCGTCGAAGGCGGAGACCCCCACCGCGGCCCACGGGCTCGCGGAAGGGGTCTGTCTTGCCATGTCATATGCCGAGTTCGCCATGCCCGGCACCGTAAGGGATCTCTGTTAAGGCTGCGCGACGGCCGGCGTCGGCGGACCGGCCCCGGCCGTCGGCTGTTTCAGACCGAATGGCTACTTCAGACCGAACGCCCGCAGCACGGTCTGGTCCACCGTGTTGCCGTCCCGGTCGGCGGCCCGCACGCGCAGCGACACGAACCGAGCGCCCTTCGGATGCCTGATCTCGGCCTTGCCGTGCCGGACCTTCACCTCCTTCCAGGACGTGCCGTCGTCGTAGGAGACCCAGGCCTTCAGGGCACCGGCCGTGACGCCGCCTTCCTGGTTCCGGACGGAGAGGGAGAGCTTCGAGGTACGCCCGGCGCCGGACCGGTCGAGGAGGTCGAGCCCGGGCAGACCGTAGTCGACGGAGAGCACGGGCAGCGTGGTCGCCTGGTCCGTGTGCGCCGAGGCGAACGTCCACTCGGTGTGGCTGCTGGTGGAGTACGCCGCCCAGCCGGCCGTGCGCCGCGCGTCGAGCACGAAGCGGTACGCGCCCTCGGCAGCCGGGACGTCGAAGGTGCCGTAGCCACCGAGCGTGGTGTCGCCGACGGGCTGTCCGTTCGCGTACAGCGTGCCCTTCGCGGTGTCCTGGACGTTGTCCACGGAGGCGTAATGCCCCGGCGTCGAGTCGCTCATCTCCGGTATGCGGAAGGTCAATTTGTCGCCGGTGCGGGCGGAGAGGCCGTACTGCGTGGCGGTGGCCGGGCGGACGACCTGGCGCAGCCAGTCCTCGGGGGCGACCCTGCCCGCCGCGTCGAAGGTCCGCAGCGAATTCCACTGCGGCCTGTTCGACTGCCAGTCCGGATAGACGGCGTGCCAGATACGGGTGTCTGCGGCGACGTTGTAGTACTCGGTGCGTGTCGTGCCGAGGTGGAGGTCGTTGGTGGTCTCGATGTCGGCGAGCTGCGCGGGGCGGTACCGGTACACGGAGTCCTTGGCCATCTCACCGGCGCTGTTCCCGTAGTACTGGACCGTCTGCCGCACCGTGTCGGCACTGTCCAGGAGATACGTCTGGTTCGGCGAGACGGAGCCGGACTGCGGGAACATCACGTTGTAGACGTACGGGCTGACCGGAGTCCCGTCCAGCTTCAGCTTCACCTTCCTGCCGGTGCCCAGCAGGCCGGCGAGCCTGGCGCCGTCCTCGCCCGTGGCGATCATCAGCGGAATCGTCGTGCTCTTCACGCCGGCGATCCAGTACCCGGGCGACTTGTGGTACGCGATGACGTAACCGGCGCCCGCCGCAGTCGCGTTGGCAAGTGCCGCGTCCGGCGTCTCCTTGGCGTCCAGTCCGACGACCGCGACCTTGCCCCTGACGTCGAGCCCGGCGAAGTCGGCCGCGGTGCCGCCGCCCGCGTCCACCGCCCGCACCGTGTGCCTGCCGCTGATCCTGACCGGGAACCCGGTGTAGGTCTGCGCGTAGTCGAGGGGCAGCGCGTACTTCTCCGGGCTGGTGACGCTCGCCGTGAGCTCCTTGGCGTAGAGCCGGAACTTGGCGGAGAACTCGAAGGTGCCCTCGGTGACCTTCTCGGTCGGCGCGACGTAGACGTGGTCGGTCCAGAAACCCTCGCTGTACGTCAGCCCCCAGCCGCTGCCCGGCCCTTCGCGGTGCCAGCTGGTGGTGAACCCGTTGAACTCGGAGTCCTGCTTGGTCTTCGGCTTGATCTCGACGGCCTTGCGGGCGTCGAGGACCACCTCCGTGTCCTTGTCGACCTTGATCTCGGGGTCGCCGACGACCGAGGTGCTCCTCTCCAGCCCGGCCCCGTCCCGCTCGGCGATCCAGGACGCCGTGTTGTACGTGCCGGCCGGCACCTGGAAGGTGTAGCCGCTGCCGATGTACCCGTAGGTGTCCGGGTAGGCGCCGTTCAGCTCCTGCAGCATGAAGAGCGAGGCAGAGGTGGACGGGTTGCCGTCGCGGCCCACCAGCGAGACCTTCAGGTTGTACGTCTTCGGTCGCTTCTCGAAGCCGACGCCCGTGGTGACCTGGAGGCCGTCGGCGCTCGCGACGATGTGTCCGGTGTACCGGCCCTTCGCCTGAGCGGCCGGGTCCACCTTGACCGCGACGGCGGCGCTGCCCCGTGCCGGGACGGTCACGGTGTCCGCGCCGGGGACGGCCGCGCCGAGGGTCGACGACAGCTTCAACTCCACCTGCTTGTCGGTGGTGTTGGTGTAGGTGATGTCCTTGCTGTCGGCCTGGGTGTCGCTGTCCTCGTATGTGCCGAAGCTCAGCGTCGGCGTGGCGAAGACGCCCTGCTGGACCGCCCGTACGGCGTCGACCCGGCCGTCGCCCTGCTCGAAGACGGTGGCGTCCGGCATGGTCTTCGCGGTGCTCGCCAGATCCGCCTTGATCTGCTGCCCCGTCCAGTCGGGGTGAGCCTGAGCGACCAGTGCCGCCGCGCCCGCGACGTGCGGGGTCGCCATCGAGGTCCCGCTCGACGTCGTGTAGTAGTCGTCGACGGGAGTGCCCATCGTGGTACCGGCGGCGCGCGCCGCTGTGATGTTCACGCCCGGCGCGGTGATCTCCGGCTTGACCGCGGAGTCACCGAGCCGCGGGCCGCGGCTGGAGAAGGAGGCCAGCTTGTCGGACTTGTCCACGGCGCCCACCGTCAGCGCCGAGTCGGCGATGCCCGGGGTGCCGACGGTCTGGTCGGAGGGGCCGGTGTTGCCGGCCGCGATCACGAAGAGGGTGCCCGTGGCCGCGGAGAGTTCGTCGACGGTCTCGCTGAGCACGTCGGAGGAGCCCGACGCCGTACCGCCCAGCGACATCGACACGATCTTCGCGCCGGAGTGCGCCGCCCAGTCCATGCCCGCGAGGATCCAGGAGTCCTGGCCGTGGCCGGTGTCGTCCAGCACCTTGCCGACGACCAGCTTCGCGCCCGGCGCCACGCCCTTGCGCCTGCCGTCCGAGGCCGCGCCCGACCCGACGATCGTGGACGCCACATGGGTGCCGTGGCCGAACCCGTCCCGCACCGTCCCGTCCGGCACGAAACTCTTCGAGTCCGCGATCTTCCCCGCGAGGTCCGGGTGCCCGGCGTCCACGCCCGTGTCCAGGACCGCGACCTCGACGCCCTTGCCGTCGTAACCCGACTTCCACACCTCGGGCGCGCCGATCTGGGGCACGCTCACGTCGAGCGACACCTGTACCTTGGCGTCGAGCCAGATCTTGTCGATGCCGTCGCCGAGCTTCTTCGCCGCTTTCGAGGTGGGCTCGGTGCCCAGCGCCGGGGCGATGTCCGACCAGAAGGCGGTCGACTTCTTCGCGCTGAGCGCGGCGCCGCCGATCCCGGGCAGCGCCAGGGTCCGGCGCGCGCCGTCGGGGATCTCGGCGCCCTTCTCGTACCTGGCGATCAGGGGGACGGCGCCGGTCTTCGCGTCCGAGTAGCCCTGCTTGACCAACTGGGTGACGTTGAACAGCGCCGGGTCCAGACGCCCCGCCTTCACCAGGGGGATCGCGTCCGTCGGCAGGACGCTGACCTCGCCGTCGCGCTCGCTGGACACGAAGGTGGCGGCCTCTCGGCCCTTGCCGTGCCGGACGTCGACGGCGTACCTGCCGTCCGGTCCGGTGGTGAGCGACACGGTGTCGCCGGTGATGAGAGTGACGGTCTGCGTACGGGTGGCACCTGAACCGACGGAGGCCTGCGTGCTCGTGGCGCGCGACTCGGTGGCCGGGGAACCGGGGCCGGCCGTCGCGGGCGTGACGACCCCCGCGAGCAGTCCGGCCGTTCCCGCCACGGCCCAGAGGGCGTGGAGTCTTCGCATGTGTGGACTTCCTCCCCTGAACACTGAAGAAGCTTCACGCCCGGTGAGCGGAAGCCAGAGATCAGAGTGAGTGCCGTGGGGGAGGCGACTCAAGGGAACGCTGTGGCCGGGGAGTGCCAATGCCCCCTTCGGCCACGGCGGTTGGCGGGCTGTCCGGGGTCGGGGGCGGTGGTGCGCGCCAGGTCGCACGGCTGCGGCTCAGTCGGAACACAGGGTTCTCTCAGCGGGCCGGGACAGGATCGGGACATGACTGGCACCCTGGGGTCCCGAACCGGCCGAGTCCGCGCACTGATCGTCGACGTCGAGCCCGGACCCGCCGAGCCGCTGTCCGTGGCGGTCACCGTGGCGGGCCGGCGGCCCTGCCCGGCCGCGGACGGGCGGCGCGCGCCGCGATGCGCTCGCGGCCGCGCGCCGTACGCCGTGGTGCCGGACGAAGTGCCGTCGAACGGGACGCCGCTGCAGGGGACGCCGCCGTGCGGGACGCCGACGGTCCTCTCCGTGGAGGAGGCCCGCTCCCTCGACGGCGGCGGCCTCGTCGAGGGCCGCGTCACCCGGCCGGTGGTGGACGGGAGATGACCGCCCGGATCCCGGCCCGGCCGCGGGGACGCACGCTCCGCGCCCGCCTGCTGGTCCTCATCACCGCCGTCCTGGTAGCCGTGTGCGCCGTAATGGCCCTCACCACTGTGTTCGCCCAACGCGCCTACCTGCTGGGCAACCTGGACGACCAGCTGAACGACGCGGCCGAACACAGTGTGGGCGGTGCCGCGCTCCGTCCGGCCGACCCCGACGACCTGACCTTCCTCAACGAGCGCGGCCACCCCGCCGGAATGCTTGCCGCCCGTCTCGACACCGACGGCAGGATCCTTGACGCGGCGGTCGTCAGCCGGGACGCCGCCCCCCGCGCCCTCACCTCGGCCCAGCGCACGTCCCTGGCGGGTGTCGCCGTCGACGGTTCGGCGTACACCCGCACCGTGCCCGGCCTCGGCACCTACCGGGTCACCGCCCTGAACGCCAGCGGCATCCGGGTCCTCACCGGCCTGCCCATGGACGACGTACTGGACACGATCGGCGGGCTGGTGGAGGTCGAGGCCGCCGTCGCGGCCGTCGGCCTGACGCTGGCCGGCTGCGTCTGCGCGGTCGTCATCCGGCGCCAGCTGCGCCCGCTCGGCCGGGTCGCCGCCACCGCCGTGGAGGTCTCCCGCGCACCGCTCGGCCGCGGCGAGGTCACCGGCCTGACCAGGGTGCCCGAACAGGACACCGACCCCGGCACCGAGGCCGGCCAGGTGGGCGCCGCCCTCAACCGCATGATCGACCATGTCGAGGCCTCCCTCGCCGAACGCCGGCGCAGCGAGGAGCGCACGCGGCGCTTCTTGGCCGACGCCAGCCACGAGCTGCGCACCCCGCTCGCCTCCATCGCCGGATACGCCGAGCTGATGAACCGCGGCGCGGGCCGGATCGAGCCCGTGCTGGCCTGGCGCCGGGTGTCGGCCGAGTCGGCGCGGATGACGGGACTCGTGGAGGACCTCCTCCTGCTCGCCCGCCTCGACGAGGGACGCCCGCTGCACTCCGCGGAGGTGGACCTCGCCAGGCTCGTCGCCGAGGCCGTGTGGGACGCGCGGGCGGCGGGCGGCGAACACGTCTGGCAGCTCGAGCTCCGGCTGGACGCTCCGGCCCTGGTCGTCGGCGACGAGGCCCGTCTGCACCAGGTGGTGGCCAACGTGCTGATCAACGCCCGGGTGCACACTCCGGTGGGCACGGCGGTGGTGGCCTCCGTCGAGTCCACGGACACCCACCACGTCATCCGCGTCCGCGACAACGGCCCCGGCATCCCGCCCGGCCTCCTCCCCGCCGTCTTCGAACGCTTCACCCGCGCGGACACCTCCCGCGCCCGTTCCTCGGGCGCCGAGGGCGGCTCCGGACTCGGCCTGGCCGTCGCGGCGGCGATCACCACGGCCCACGACGGCCGCATCGACGCCACCAGCGCCCCCGGCCGCACGGAGTTCACCATCCGGCTCCCGGCGGCACCGGAAACCGCAGGCCTCCCCACCCCTCTGGCCTGCCGGGGCACGGCGTCGGCCTGAGGACTAGCCTGGGAGGTACCGGGGCGGCCTTCCGTGCCGAGGAACTTCCCCGCTGTCGATCCCGTGGCCGAGCGGGCGCGCGTCACGCGTCCGCGGCCCCCTTACCCCGTGTCACCGAGGCGCCGCATCAGGCCGGCGCCCGCACCAGGCCTCTCGTTCTGCCGGCCGGGCGCCGCTCCGCAGCGCTGACAGGCATGTGAACCAGGCAGGAGAACAACCATGGCTTGGAACGTGAACGGTACGTACTTCGAGAGCTGCAACTGCGACAGCGTCTGCCCGTGCACCACCTCGGGCCTCACGGCCCCCGCCGACAACGAGCGCTGCCAGGTGACCTTCGCGTTCCACGTCGCACGGGGAGAGGTCGACGACGTGGACGTCTCGGACCACAGCGTCGTCGTCTTCGTGGACGCACCCCGCGTGATGACCGACGGCGACTGGCAGGTGGCGCTGTACATCGACGCCTCCGCCGACGACAGCCAGGCGGACGCGCTGGGCAAGGTCTTCTCCGGGCAGGCGGGCGGACCGATGGCGGCGCTCGTCCCCCTCATCGGCAAGGTCCTCGGCGTCGAACGCGCCCCCATCGACTACCACGACGACGGCCGCCGCCACACGGTGCGGGTGGCGGACGCCATCGACATCGCGATCGAGGACCAGGTGGCCCCGCAGTTCGGTGAGGACGGTCCCGTGATGGGGCTCACCGGCATGTTCCACCCGGCGAACAGCACGCTGACCATCGCCCGGTCGACGCGGGCCGTCGGCGACGGCGTCCACGGCCGCTCCTGGGACTTCACCGGCAGCAACGCGCACTCCGCGCCCTTCTCATGGTCGGCGTGACCAGAACGACGATCACCGTCCGCCACAGGGCGCGTCACACCGGGCTCCTCCTGCTCACGGCGGCCGCTGCCTGGGCGTGGGTGGCCCTTCGGTCGGGCGACATGGGGCCAGGAGCCATGGCGGGGGACCTGCTGCCCTTCATGGTGGCCTGGACGATCATGATGGCCGCGATGATGCTGCCTGCCACGGCACCCGTGGCCTCGCTGTACGCGCGGACGGCTCCCGTCCACCAGGCGCCGCGCATGATCGCGTTCACCGCCGGCTACGTGCTGGTCTGGGCCGCCGCCGGACTGCCCGCATACGCCCTGGCCGTCGGTGCGCATCAGGTCGCGACCACCCACCCCACCGCGGGGACAGCGGTGGCCGCCGCCGTCTTCGCGGTAAACGGTCTCTACCAGCTCACCCCGTTCAAGGACTTCTGCCTCACCAGGTGCCGCTCACCGATCGGCCTGCTGCTGCGCTACGCGTCGTACCGCGGCCCCACTCGCCACGTACGGGCCGGAGCCCATCACGGCGCGTTCTGCCTGGGATGCTGCTGGTCCCTGATGCTGCTGCTCACCGCGTTCGGCGTGATGAACCTCTGGGCCATGGCGGGCCTGGCCGCCGTCGTCGCCGCCGAGAAGCGCATGCCGCGGGGGCCGCTCGTCGCCCGCGTCGTCGGCCTCGTCTCGCTCGCGCTCGCGATCACCGTCCTCTGGGTGCCCATGCTGGCCCCCAACCTCACAGGCAGCGGCATGACGGAGATGCGGGGCCTCACCGGGCGGGGCTGGTGACGCGCTTCGGACGACACCGGCCGGCCTCATCTCGGGGCCGGACGTCAGGGTGCGTTCAGGGTCCGCTCAGGGGCCTTCCCTGATGAGGGGTGCCGCCGGTGTGCACGAGACTCGTGATCGGGCCGGTCGACCACCGGTCCGACCGCCACCGCTTGGAGAGCCCCACCGTGAACCACCTTGCGCGCCGAACCCGTTGGTCCGCCCTCGCCGTCTCCGGCGCCTTATTCGCCGCTCTGGCCGCGGGTGCGGCGGCTCCGGCCTCCGCGGCCCCATCCGCCACCCCGGCCCCTGCCACCGCCTCGCCGCCCGCCGCCACCGCGACGGACGCGCCGCTGCCCGGGCTCGACCCGGCGACGCTCAGGGCGGCCATCGGCGGCCTGCCCGACGCGGACGTCACCGGCGCGCTGCTTCGGATCACCGGCAGCGCCGGCCACTGGGCGGGCACCTCGGGCGTGGGCGACCTCCAGACCGGTCAGGGCGTCTCGAGCGACGGGCACATCCGGATCGGCAGCATCTCCAAGGTCTTCACCGCCACCGTCGTTCTCCAACTCGTCGCCGAGCACCGGATAGACCTGGACACACCCGTCCAGCGCTACCTGCCGGGCGTCCTGCCCGCCGGTCTGCCGCCGGTCACGGTCGGCCAACTGCTGAACCACACCAGCGGCCTGCCGCGCGGCGCCCAGACCCCGGACTTCGGTGACGGCAGCCCCGAATGGTTCGCCGCCAACCGTATGAAGAGCTTCACCCCGCAGCAGGTGATCGACCTGATGGCGGGCCAGCCGATGCAGTTCGCGCCGGGCACGGCCCAGCAGTACAACGGGATGAACTACTACGTCGCCGGACTGCTCGTCGAGAAGGTCACCGGGCACACCTTCGCCCATGAGGTGCGGTCCCGGATCACGCGGCCCCTCGGCCTGCACGACACCTACGTGCCCGACGCCGACGACCCGCGCCTGCCCGGCCCGCACTCGCACGGCTACCTGACGGTCAAGTCCCCGGACGGCACGTCGCACCCGGTGGACGTCACCGAGCAGAGCCCTTGGCCGTGGGCCGAGGGCGGCATGATTTCCACCCCCGCCGATCTCGACCGCTTCGTGACCGGGCTCTTCCGCGGCCGTTTCCTCCCGCCGGCCCAGCAGGCCGAGCTCTTCGAGGTTCCCGACGTCCCCAGCTTCCACAGCAGCCAGTGCCGCACCGAGGCGGACGCCGGGCGGGCCTGTATGACCATGGGCCTGATGCGGGTCGAGTCCTCCAACGGCGTCGTGGTCTGGGGCAAGACCGGCTCCCGCCCCGGCTACACCAGCGGTGTGTTCGCCACCCGCGACCTCTCCCGCAAGATCGTCTACTCCCTCAACCCCACCAACCTCGACGGCACCGAGATCCGCTACGTCCAGCGGATAGCCGCGGCCTCCTTCGGCCCCGTGGTCCCAGCGGGTAACTGACCGGCGGGGGTCTCGCAGGGGACCGCGGTCAGCGCGCCAGGAAGCGCAGGGCGGCCGCCAGGGCGAGGGCTCCCATGATCCCGAACTGGATCCGCATGACGGTGAGGCTCCTGAAAGGCGCTCCGTACCGGGTGCGCCGTGTGACCACCACGTCCGCCCAGTCCCAGACCCACACGTCGACACCGCGGTAGCCTGCTGCCACCACCATGAACGTGCCGCTCGCCAGCAGTGCGAGCACCCCGAGAAAGACCGACACCGCTTCGTTCTCCAACCCGCGACGCGCGTCGCACCGCGGCATTGTCGCAGGAGGCGCACGTGAAGGACGTACCAGCCCGGGTGACCGACATCGGCCTGCGGCCGGCCACCTCGGCGGACGGCGAGTACTGCTTCCAGCTGCACAAAGCCGCCATGGGTTGCTACGTCGCGGCCGTCTGGGGCTGGGACGATCAGGAGCAACGCGGCTTCCACGCCCGCGCGTTCGCCCCGGGCAGCTGGCAGATCGTCACCGCCGACGGAACGGACGCCGGCATGCTCCACGTCGAACACCGGCCGACGGAGATCTACCTCGCGCGGATCGAGCTCCACCCCGACCACCAGGGCCGCGGCATCGGCAGCGAGCTCGTCCGCGGCCTCCTGGACCAGGCCCAGCGGCAAGGCCGGGACCTCACCCTGGACGTCCTCGCCGTCAACCGGCGGGCCCAGGCCCTCTATCGCCGACTGGGCCTGCACGAAGTCACTCGGCACGGCGAACGAGACATCAAGATCAGAATGTCCACGAACCCGACGCACACCGTTTACATCTGACGCGTCGCGAGCTAGCTTCCGGAGTAAGTGAGGTGGGAGCGCTCCCATCGATGGACCGGAACCCGCCGCTGGGTTCGCTCCCACCTCGCCCCAGGACGTCCGGCACCTCCGGCACCCGCGGGTACCCCCGGTGCCTCGGATCCCGCACGCACCCACAGCCCCCGCACGACCGTCAACCCAGAGGTATGTGTCATGCATATGCCAAAAAGGCCGACAACGCTCGGAGCGGAGCACCCCCGCTTACCCCACCCCACTCGTCGCAACGCCCTCTTCCTCGTCCTCCTGGCCCTCCTCGCCACCGTCCCCGCCCTCGGCCTCATCCTCGCCGCCGGCGGCCGCGCGGAGGCGCACGGGACCCCGATGAAGCCGGGCAGCCGTACCTTCCTGTGCTGGCAGGACGCGCTCACCAGCACCGGTGAGATCAAGCCCGTCAACCCCGCCTGCAAGGCGGCCCAGCAGGTCAGCGGCACCACACCCTTCTACAACTGGTTCTCCGTGCTGCGCTCGGACGGCGCCGGCCGCACCCGCGGCTTCGTGCCCGACGGTGAACTGTGCAGCGGCGGCAACCCCAACTTCACCGGCTTCAACGCCGCCCGCGCCGACTGGCCGGTCACCCACCTGACCTCCGGCGCGACCGTCGACTTCTCGTACAACGCGTGGGCGGCGCACCCCGGTTGGTTCCACGTCTACGTCACCAAGGACGGCTACGACCCGACCAAGCCGCTCACCTGGGACGAGATGGAGGACCAGCCCTTCCTCACCGTCGACCACCCGCCGCTCAACGGCACCCCGGGTACGGTCGAGGCCAACTACTCCTGGTCCGGCAAGCTGCCGGCCGACAAGTCGGGGCGGCACATCATCTACATGGTGTGGCAGCGCTCGGACAGCACGGAGACCTTCTACTCCTGCTCCGACGTCGTCTTCGACGGCGGCAACGGCGAGGTCACCGGCATCCACGACCCGGGCAACCCCACCGAGCCGCCGCCCGGAACCTGCACGGCCACCCGGAAGACCACCAACAGCTGGCCCGGTGGCTACCAGTCCGAGGTGACCGTCACCAACAGCGGTGACGTGCCGATGCTCGGCTGGATGGTCGACTGGACGCTGCCGAGCGGGCAGTCGGTGGCCAGCCTGTGGAGCGGCAACGCGACCTACAGCGGGCAGGACGTGATGGTCCACAACGTCGACTGGAACGGCTCGCTGAGTCCGGGGCAGAGCACGACGTTCGGATACGTCGTCCAGGGCTCCGGCGGTGACAGTACGACGACCCTGCCCTGTCGGGTCGGCTGAACGACCGCTCCGGGCGGGCCCCGAAGGGGGAGGGGCCCGCCCGGAAGTGTGTTGGTTCCAGACGATTCCAGGCGATTCCGGATGGCTTGTGGCGGCGAAGCAGAGCGCGACAACGTTGTCTTTTCTGGTCTGTACATGACTCTACCCGCTCGGCTGCTCAACGGACAACGATGTCAGTCCACTTGGAATCGTCCGGAGGGGTGATGCCGGTGCACGTCTGCCAGGTGCACGCGGTCTTCCGTGGTACCGGTGGCGCACGTTACTGTCCCTGCGGCTTGTGCGACCTGTAGTGCGCGACCCGTCCGTCAGGAGGAAGGGCCGCGTCATGCGTTTCCGTCCCATGTCCCTGCTGCTGGCCGCCGCGCTCGCGGCCGGCGGAGCCACCCCTGCCCTCGCGGCGACCGCCGCCCCGCCGGATCTCGTCAAGGACCCCACGGCATACGTCGATCCGCTGATCGGCACCAAGAACGGCGGCAACGTCTTCCCGGGCGCCGTCGTGCCGTTCGGCATGCTCTCCTTCAGCCCGGAGAACACCCGCGGCGACGCCACCAGAACGGCCGCGCCCGGCGGCTACCAGTACGACGCCACCCGCATCCGCGGCTTCAGCCTCACCCACATGTCCGGTACGGGCTGCGCGGGCGGCAGCGGCGACATCCCGTTCTTCCCCTACGCCGGCGAGGTCACCTCCTCCCCGGCGAGCGACACCAAGGACGCCGTCTACGCCTCCGACCTCAGCCACACCGACGAGAGAGCCGAACCCGGCCACTACGAGGTCGGTCTCGCCTCCGGCGTCACCGCCGACCTCACAGCGACCGCACGCACCGGCTCGGCCCGCTTCGCCTTCCCGGCCGACAAGCCGGCCTCGCTGCTGGTGCGCACCGCCAACTCCGAGGTCGGCTCGGCCGATTCCAGGGTGACCATCGACCCACAGGCCCGTACGATCTCCGGCTCGGTGACCTCCGGCGACTTCTGCGGCTACCTCGACCCCGAGGGTCAACGCGCCTACTACACCCTCTACTTCACCGCCCGCTTCGACCATGCCTTCAAGGCCACCGGCACCTGGCAGGACGATGTCCTGAACCCCGGCGCGACGAGTGCCTCCGGCGGCACGGGCGGCTTCTCGCACGGCGGCCGGCCCGTCGCGGGCAAGGGGGCGGGCGGATACGTCGAGTTCGCGCCCGGCACCGGTCCGGTGAACATGAAGGTCGGCATCTCCTACGTCAGCCAGGCGGGCGCCGAGGCCAACCTCGCGGCCGAGAACCCACCACGACGTTCCTTCGAGGCGGTGCGGGACGCGGCCCGCACCGCCTGGCGCGACCGGCTCGGCGCGATCCGGACCGGCGGCGGTACGGACACCGACCGCACCACTTTCTACACCGCCCTGTACCACTCCCTGCTGCACCCCAACGTCATCAGCGACGCCGACCGCCGCTACCGGGGCGGCGACGGCGAGGTGCACGAGGTCGGCCACGGCCACCGGGCCCAGTACGGCACCTTCTCCGGCTGGGACGTCTACCGCGACCAGGTGCAGCTGCTCACCCTCCTCGACCCGCGCACCGGTTCCGACATCGCCCAGTCGCTGTACGAACTGGCCCGGCAGAACGGCGGTGTCTGGGACCGCTGGCTGCACGGCGCGAGCGGCACGCACGTGATGAACGGCGACCCCTCGCCCACCGCGCTGGCCGGCATCCGCGCCTTCGGCGGCACCCGCTTCGATCTGCGCGGCGCCCTCGACTCCCTGGTGAAGGCGGCCACCGTACCCACCGCACAGGACCTGTCGGCGGCGGGCAAGCCGGTGCTGTCGGTGGGCCAGCGCCCCTCCCTCGACAAGTACCTGAAGCTGCACTACACGCCCAGCGTCTCCAACGCCTGGGGCGGCGCCGCCGAGACGCTGGAGATGTCCACCGCCGACTTCTCCCTCTCCCAACTGGCCGCCGCGGCCGGGGAGAAGGAGACCGCCAACACCTTCGCGCGCCGTGCCCAGTGGTGGCAGAACAACTTCAACATCGCGGCCGACCCCGGTGGCGGCTACGTCGCCAACCGCAAGGCCGACGGCAGCTGGGTCACCGGCTTCACCCCGGACACCGGCAACGGCTTCGTGGAGGGCACGGCGGCCCAGTACACCTGGATGGTCCAGCACGACCCGGCGGGCCTGTTCGCGGCGATGGGCGGCACGGACAAGGCGCTGACCCGGCTGGACGACTTCTTCCACGACGCCGACGGCGGCTGGGCCTTCAGCGGCAGCGGCGGCACCAAGTCCGAACTGGACAACGAGCCGTCGATCAACGTCCCCTACCTGTACGACTACGCGGGCGCCCCCTACAAGACACAGGAGACCGTCCGCGCGGCGATGCGGCGGCTGTGGTCGACGGAGCCGGGCGGCATCCCCGGCAACGACGACCTGGGCGCCATGTCGTCCTGGTACGTCTTCTCCGCGCTCGGCATGTACCCCCAGGTGCCCTCCCGGGCCGAACTGGTCCTCGCCTCACCGCTGTTCGAGCGCATCGAGATCGACCGGCCGCACGGCAACGACATCTCCATCCGGGCACGGGGGGCGGCCGCCGACGCGCCGTACGTCCAGTCCCTGAAGGTCGACGGCCGTGGCAGTGACCGGCCCTGGCTGCCCGCCTCCTTCGTCCGGGACGGCGGCCGGCTCGACTACACCCTCTCCGGCACCCCGAACCGCGCCTGGGGCACGACCGACGCCCCGCCGTCCTTCCGGGCGGGCGAGCAGCCGTACCAGATCGGCGTCGGCCCCACCGCGGTCACCCTCGCCCCGGGCGGCAGTGCACAGGCCGACATCCGTGCCCTGTCCCTGAACGGCGGCACCGGCCCCGAGGTCCGCTTCCGCGTCGAGACCCCGGACGGCATCCGGGCCACGCCCGCCGAGGGCACGGTGACCGACGGCGCCCAGGAGATCACGCTCACCGCGGCCGACGGCATCCGGCAGGGCTTCTACGACGTGAAGATCACGGTGACCTCCGGCGACACCTCGTACGAGCAGCCGGTCTCCCTCACCGTGGCCGCCCCCGGCACCCTCCTCGCCGCCTACGACAACACCGGTGTCTCGGACGACACCGGCGACCACGACGAGGCCGACTACGACGGCGGCGGCTGGAGCTACTCCCGCCAGGCCCTCGCCGCGGCCGGCCTGACCCCCGGCCACCGGAGCACGGTCGACGGCCTCACCTTCACCTGGCCCGACTCACCGCCCGGCCGCCCCGACAACGCCTCCGCGGCCGGCCAGACGATCGAACTGACCGCCCCGGCCACCGAGCTGTCCTTCATCGGCAGCGCGGTCAACGGCAACCAGCAGACCGAGGCGACCGTCACCTACACCGACGGCAGCACCGACACCGTCGACCTCTCCTTCACCGACTGGACTGTCGGCGGCGGCGCCGGCACCGTCCAGTACGGCAACGAGACCGTCGCGAGGACCGCGTACCGCAACGTCGCGGGAGCGGACAAGGACCCGGTGGCCACCTACGTCTTCGCCACCAAGCCGTTCCAGGCCCCGTCCGGCAGGAGCATCAGGAGCGTCCGCCTCCCGGACGACGCGGACCTGCACGTCTTCACCCTCGCCACCGGCTGAGCGGCGACCGCCCAGGGTTTCCCGGGTGAATCTGTCAGGATGCCACGGTACTTCGTGTGCCGGGGCGTTCCACGGATTCCCGCGTGGCTGTCCGGGATGCCGGGAAGAATCGTCCCGCACGCCGGGGGCGCGCGTCCCAGACGGACACGGGGGGGAATCACTGTGGGGAACCTTGGGCTGGCCGAGACCATCGCGGCGCTGCGAGAGGAGCTCACCGAGGCCGTCGCGGCCGGCTCGGACGCCGACTTCCAGTTCGGCCTCGGCCAAGTGCAGCTGGAGTTCAGTGTCGGCATCACGCGTGAGGCGTCCGGCACCGGGCGCGCCAAGTTCTGGGTGCTGGAGCTGGGCGGCGACGGCGCGTACCGCAGGGAGGAGGTCCAGCGGATCACGGTCGTCCTGGAGGCACCGACCGACCGCACCGGGCGGGCCGTCCGGGTGACGCGTGACTCCTTCGTCAAGCCCTGACCGGCCGCCCCGGACGGCACCGATGATCAATCCGGTCGATCGCGCGGTCGAAGTGCTGTGCAGACGGGTGTCCGGCGCATGGAGCGTCGGTTCCGGCTATCTCGTGGGCGGCAGGCTGGTCCTCACCGCCGCGCACAACGTCCTGACGGACGGCCGTACCGACGACCTGGTCATCGCGCGGCGCGCGGACGGCTCCGAACTGCCCGCGGACCTGGTCGCCGCGGACGGGAGCCAGGACATCGCCTTGCTGCGGCTGCCCGCCGATCCGTCCCTGGACGACCTGCCGGCCGTCCGGTTCGCCCGTGTCGACCGCCGTCAGACCAGGCTGGTGGAGAACTGCTGGGCGATCGGCTACCCGGGGTGGAACGAACATGCGGAGGAACGGGCCGACATCCCCCTGCGGGACAGTGCCCAGATCCAGGGCGTCGTCCCGCCGGGCTCCCATGTGCGGCGCGGACTGCTGGAACTGCGGACGACGTCGACCCCCGAGCCGCTGCGCCCCCGCACGGGACACGGCTCACAGTGGCGCGGAATGTCCGGGGCAGTGGTGTTCAGCGAGGATCCGGAATTCGGTGCGCTGGCCTTGGGCGTCATCGTCCAGCACCACCTTCCGGAAGGGGCGTCGGCCCTCACCGTTGCTCCGGTGACAGGACTGACGGCACTCGGAGAGGGCGCACCGTGGTGGCGGGAACTGAAACTCGGCAACTGGGTCACCCTGCCACGAGTCGGCACGGGCACCGGACGTCGGCCGACCCGGCACACGCATCTGGGCCGCGCCGTGTCGGACTTCACCGACCGGGAGCGGTTGATCGCGAAGGCGGCCGTGCTGCTCACCGACCGGCTGGCGGACAGCGCCCCCGTCGTGGTCCTGCACGGTATGGCCGGCGTCGGAAAGACACAGCTGGCCACACAGATCGCCCACCGGCTGGCGCCCACGTTCCGGCACGCGCGCATTCAGGTCGACCTCGGCGGAGGGCACTTCGACGTGTCCACCGACGCCGCGATGATCCAGGTACTGCAGGCTTTCGGGCTGGCCGCTGACAGGCTGCCGCCCGATGCTCCGTCCCGGCGCGCGGAACTGCAGAAACGGCTCGAAGAAGGACCCAGCCTGCTCGTACTGGACAACGTCGCCGAAGTGGCCCGGATCGTACCGCTGCTCCCCGTGGCACCGGGCAGTGCCGCCCTCCTCACCAGCCGCTCCGAGCTGCCCTCCGTCACGGGCGTGAACCGGCTGCCGGTCGAGCCGCTGCCCGCCGTGGAGGCGCTGCGGCTCTTCGAACGGATCGTCGGTGCCGAACGCATCGCCCACGAGCCGGATGCGGCGAACGCCATCGTCACCCTCCTGGGCGGCCTGCCCCTCGCCATCCGCATCACCGGAGGGAACGTCCTCGCACAGCGCAAGCCGCTGAGCGCGCACGCTACGTTGTTGGCCGACGAGCGACAGCGCATCTCGCAGTTGGAGGGGCAACTGGACGGCGAGGACATAGGGGTACGGAGCACCTTCGAGATCAGCTACCGGGCCCTGCGGGCGGACACCCGCCGCTTGTTCCGGCACCTCGGCCTGCTCCCCGGAGCGGACTTCGTGCCCGAGCTGGCCGCGAGCTGCTCGGACACCGGGCCGGAGGAGGCCGAACGGCTGCTCGGCGAACTCGCCGACCGGCAACTGGTCGAGGTCGTCGACATCACCGGCGGACGCTACCGGCTGCACGACTTGCTGCGCCTGTACGCGAGGGAGCACGCCGAGAGCACGGAACCGGAGGCCGAGAGGCGCGCGGCCGTCCGGCGCTGCCTCGGGTGGTACGCGGACCGGCTCGAACGGTGGATGAGTGTGCCGGGGGCACACGAACTGCCGCCCGAGGCCGCGATCGGCTGGTTCTCCGAGGAACACCTGAACGTGCAGGCAGCCGTGCGCCAGGCGTACGACGCCCAGGAGTGGGACCTGGTCGTACGGCTGGTGGGCTCGCTGTACGGGCTGCTCTTCCACCGGAGCCACTGGGAGGAGATGGAGGCGGTCAAGGCCATGGCCGTGGAAGCGGCACGGCGACTGGACGACCAGCCCGCCGAACTCGGCTCCCTCATCCACCTCGCCGAGGCACGGCGCGCCCTGGGGCGGCGGCAGGAGACCACCGGGCTGTACGAGCGGGCCCTGGAGATCGCACGCGGCGCGGGCGACAAGGAAAAGGAAGGCTGGATCCTGACGCACTTCGGCGACCTCCAGTGCGATCTGAACCGTCCCGGGGACGCCTTGCGACGGTACGCCGAGGCCCAGGCGATCCAGCGGCAACGCGGCGACAAGGGTGCCGAGATCTGGCTCGCGGCGCACATAGCGGACGCGTACCGGCAGCTGGACCGCCCGCAGGACGCGGTCCGCGTGATGGCGGACGCGCTGGCGGAGAGCCGCCGACGCGGGGACGAAGCGGAGACCGTCTGGTGCCGTTGGCACCTTGCCCTGGCGTACGACCAGATGGGCCGCTACGCCGACGCCGAGGAGGTCCTCGGGCCCGCGGTCGGGTTCCACCGGGACCGGGGTGATCAGGCGGGTCTCGCGACCATGCTAACCATCCTCGGTGACATCCACCTCCACGCCGAGCGGCCGGCCCTCGCCCGCGAGGCCTACGCAGAGGCGCTGGAACTGGTTCGTTCCATCGACGCCCCGCGCCGTGTGGCGGAGCTGGAGGCGGCGCTGGAACGCGTGCCGGGCTGAGGACCTCCGAACATGGCCGGCCCCCGGAGGGATTCCCCGGGGGCCGGCCAGCGTGATGATTCGGGCGGGTCAGGCCAGCAGCTCCACCTCCGCCAACGTCGACTCCCCGTCGAGCACCAGCCGGTATCGCGCGTGGCCGACCGGCTTCGGGATGCTGAACGCCCGGGTCTGGTGGTCCCACCGGAAGGACTCGCCCGAGCGGCGGTCCACGGTCCGCCAGGTCACGCCGTCGTCGGAGCCCTGGAGGGTCCAGGCGGTCGGGGCCTTCGTGCGGTCGGCCGACGACGTCAGCGTGTACTGGACGGGCCTGGCCGGGCCGCTGACCGGCAGGTCCACCGAGGTGACCGTCGCGTCCGTCGCCGAGGTGTTGTCGAACAGCGGGCCGTCGCCCTTGAGGACGTCCGCGCGGGGCGTCGGGACCTCGTCGTCCCGGGTGATGGAGACCGGGCCCGCGTTCCGGCCCGAGCCCCAGGTGGAGGGCTTGGGACCCATGTGGAAGTCCAGGACCGCGCCCTTGGCGAGCAGGGAGTGGGGGAGCGAGGTGGAGGTCCAGGGGCGGCCGTTGACGGTCAGGCCCTGGACGTAGACGTTCTTCGCGCTGTTGCGCGGCGCCCGTATCACCAGGTCCCGGCCGTTCTCCAGGTGGACGGTCGCCTTCTTGAACAGCGGGGACCCGATGGCGTACTCGCCGCTGCCCATGACCAGCGGGTAGAGGCCGAGCGAGGAGAACAGGTACCAGGCGGACTGCTCGCCGTTGTCCTCGTCGCCGTGGTAGCCCTGCCCGATCTCGCTGCCGGTGTAGAGGCGGGACAGCGCCTCACGGACGGCGGCCTGCGCCTTCCAGGGCTGGCCGGCCGCGTCGTACATGTAGATCACGTGGTGCGCGACCTGGTTGGAGTGGCCGTACATGCCCATCCGGACGTCCCGCGCCTCGGTCATCTCGTGGATGACACCGCCGTAGGAGCCGACGAAGTCGGGGGAGGCCGTCTCGGGGGTGGCGAAGTACTTGTCGAGCTTGTCGGCGAGGGCGTCACGGCCGCCGTACAGGTTGGCCAGGCCCCTGCTGTCCTGCGGGACGCTGAAGGCGTAGCCCCAGCCGTTGGTCTCGGTGTAGTCGTAGCCCCACACGCGCGGGTCGTACGTCGAGGAGTCGACCCGCCAGGCGCCCCTCTCGTCGCGGCCCTGGAAGAAGCCCGCCTTGGAGTCGAAGAGGCCGACGTAGTCCTGGGCGCGGTTGAGGAAGTACTCCGACTCCTCCTTGTAGTGCTTCTCGCCCGTCTTCCGGTACAGGGCCTCGCCCATCCTCGCGATGCCGTAGTCGTTGACGTAGCCCTCCATCGCCCACGACAGGCCCTCGTGGGTGTCGGTGCTGGTGTAGCCGAGGAAGGGCGAGGTGCTCATGCCCTTGCGGCCCACGCCCGACATCGGCGGCACGACGGTCGCGTTCTTCAGGGCCGCGTCGTACGCCGCCTTCGCGTCGAAGCCGATGCCCTTGACGTACGCGTCGGCGAAGGCCACGTCCGAGGAGGTGCCGGTCATCAGGTCGGCGTAGCCGGGGGAGGACCAGCGCGACGTCCAGCCGCCGTCCTTGTACTGCTGGACGAACCCGTCCACCATCTCGCCCGCCTGAGAGGGAGTCAGCAGGGAGTACGCCGGCCACGTCGTGCGGTAGGTGTCCCAGAAGCCGTTGTTGACGTACACCTTGCCGTCCACGATCTTCGCGCTGGTGTGCGTCGGCGTGTCCGGGCCCGGCATGGGGGAGAAGGGGGAGGCGTACTGGTCCTTGCCGCCGACTTTCTCGAAGCCCGAGTTGGGGTACAGGTACAGCCGGTACAGGCCCGAGTAGAGGGTGGTCAGCTGGTCGGGGGTCGCGCCCTCGACCTCGACCCGGCCGAGCAGCTCGTCCCAGGTCCGCTGGGCGCGCGCCTCGATCGTGCCGAAGGAGGTGCCGTCCGGGATCTCCTGGCGCAGGTTGTCCTTCGCCTGGTCGACGCTGATCAGGGAGGTGGCCAGGCGCAGGGTGACCGTGTGGTCGGCGCCCGCGTCGAAGCGGAGCCAGCCCTTGACCCCGCTCGTGTCGCCGCCCGTCACCGGCTTGTCGAACTCGCCGTACACGAACAGCCGGGTCGCCCCGGTCGACAGGCCCGACTTCACGTCGGAGTAGCCGGTGACGACACCGTGCTCCCTGTCGAGGGTGAGGCCCGCCTGCTCGGTGACGTTGTCGAAGAGCACGCTCGCGTCCGCGCCCGGGTAGGTGAAGCGCAGTGCCGCCGCGTGGTCGGTCGGCGTCATCTCCGCCTCGAGCCCGTCCTCGAACCGCACCCCGTAGTAGTACGGCCGCGCGGTCTCGTTCTCGTGCCGGAAGGCCAGTGCCCGCGCCTCGCGGCCGGTGTCCGGGGTGCCCGCCGCGGCGGACGGCATCAGCTGGAAGGTCTGCCGGTCACCCATCCAGGGACTGGGCTCGTGGCTCGCGCTGAACGCCTGGATCGTCGGCAGGTTGTCGTCGTTGTTCGCCCGCGCGTACTCGTACAGCCAGCTCATCGACGACGCGTTGGTCACCGGCGTCCAGAAGTTGAAGCCGTGCGGCAGTGCCGTCGCCGGGAAGTCGTTGCCGCGCGAGAAGCTGCCGGTTGAGTTGGTGCCGCGGGTCGTCAGCGCGTAGTCGGACAGGTGTGCCTTGGGTTTCTCCGGGGCGACGGGCTTTATCGCCACGTCGTCGAGCCAGCCGCGGAACTTCGCCGGGCCGCCCGGGGAGTCGTACGCCAGCAGGATCCGGTCGACCGTCTTACCGGCGGCCACCGAGCCGATCCGGGAGACCACGTCGTTCCACTGGTTCGCGTAGAGCACCTTGGCCGCGCCCTGCCCCCGCGGCGACAGCGGGAAGCCGTGCTGGTCGTTCGCGCCCAGGTCGCTCAGACAGGTGCCGTCGGTGAAGGCCAGGTCCACGGAGACGTTGGTGGCGTCGTAGTCGCGGTCGCCGTCGGCCATGGAGGGGAAGAGGCGGTACGACAACTGGGTGTCGCGGCTCACCTTCACGTTCACGTCGAAGATCTTGTTGTACGAGTACGCCCGGCCGGCCGCCGTATGCCGTCCGGCGTAGCGCAGTGCCCGCTTTCCGGTGAACCCGGCCCGGGCCTTCGCGGTCGGCGAGCCGCTCGGGCCGCGGTCGACCAGCGAGAGCATGTCCTGCGGCACCGGGCCGCCCCCGCCGCCCGTGGAGAACTGCACGTCGGCGAGTTGCACGATGTCCGGGGCGCCGCTGTTCCTCGTGATCTCGAGGCGGAAGTGCTGGTACTCGGCCGGTTCGGCGAGGTCGTAGGACTTGGTCTGGAACCGCTCGGAGAAGGACTCGCCCGATCGGGTGTCGACGGTCTTCCAGTCCTTGCCGTCGGTGGAACCCTTCAGGGTCCAGTCCTGCGGGTCGCGTTCGGCGAAGTCATTGGCGGAGGTGAGCGCGTATGTCACCAGCTTGATGGGTTTGTCGAGGTCGAACTCGGCCCAGCCGGTGGGCTCGAAGGTCAGCCATTTGGTGCCGGGCTCGCCGTCGACCAGGTTCTCCTTCACCTCGCCCGCGCCCGTGTTCTCGCCGCTGGCCCGCACCTCGGTGACATGGTCGGTCACATTGCCCGGAATGCCGGTGCTGTACCCGCCGTCCACACCCGAGGCGCGCTTGGTGCCGTCCGGTGCGGTGTCGACGGTGTTCAGCCAGTCCGGAGCCGGATCACCCGGTTCGAACGAGGATGCGAACTCCCGGTCGACGGCCGCTGCCTTGGCGGGCAGAGCGACCGCGGCCCCCTGCGATCCGACCGTCATGACGAAGGCGGCCGTAAGCACGACCGCCGGACCCCATCTGTGCCGAGTTCTCCGCTGCATCTACGGAAACCCTCCCTGCGCCCGATCACCGGACAACGTTGTCAACTGCGGAACGCAAGAACCAGTAGGGAGTCAAGTGGCCCGTGATGTCAAGGGTGTTGGGCGTGGCATTCAGGCCTAATGGCGCGGATTTCTCCGGTGTGGAACGCACAGGAGGCTCATATTTCCGCGAGGTCTCAACTCGGAAAAGACCGATGACCAAGCTTGCATTCGATCTTGCTTCGCCGCCGAGAAGTGGACTATACCTGTCGGCGTTTCCTGCACGACTCGGCGTTTCCTGCACGACCCAGCGCTACCCGACCGCGGTGCCGGGAGGATCCGGTTCACCGCCTGAGTCCTGGAGAAGGCGAGGACTTGAGCATGGGATCCACTTCCGCAGCGAACCACGGTACCGACGGCGTCGGCCGCCGGGATCTGATCAAGCGATCCGCGGCCCTCGGTCTGCTGAGCGTGCCCGCGGCGGGTTTCCTGTCCGCGTGCGCCAGCAGTGGCGGCGGCGGCCAGGACAAGGCCAAGACGGGCAAGAAGACCACGAAGAACCCGCTCGGCGTCAACGACGGCGCGCAGATGGAATTCGTCCTGTTCGACGGCGGCTTCGGCAAGGAGTACGCCCAGGACGCCGTGAAGATCTACGAGAAGGACTTCCCCAAGGCGAAGGTGAAGTTCTCCGCCACCCAGAAGATCCAGTCCACGCTCCAGCCCCGCTTCAACCAGGGCAACCCGCCCGACCTCATCGACAAC
Organism: Streptomyces sp. NPDC001480; assembly: GCF_042894725.1. Taxonomy (NCBI): domain Bacteria; kingdom Bacillati; phylum Actinomycetota; class Actinomycetes; order Kitasatosporales; family Streptomycetaceae; genus Streptomyces; species Streptomyces sp. NPDC001480. The sequence goes on from NZ_JBIAVX010000004.1 coordinate 233,509, forward strand.
TCCGGCGCCGAGCAGATGGACATGGGCGTCCTGGTCGGCAAGAAGCAGCTGGCCGACCTCACCCCGCTGCTGGACGCCCCGTCGTACGACGACCCGAACAAGAAGGTCCGCGACACGCTGCGCCCCGGCATCGTCGAGATGGGCCAGTTCGACGGCAAACCGGTCTGGATCATGTACTACGCCTACACGGTGTACGGCGTCTGGTACTCCCAGAAGGCCCTGGACTCGCTGGACGAGAAGTACCCCGAGACCTGGGACCAGATGCTCGCCGTGTGCGCCAAGGCGAAGAAGAAGGGCATGGCGGGCTGGACGTACGCCGGCAAGTACCCGTACTACATCCCCTTCTCGCTCTACCCGATGATCGGCAAGGTCGGCGGCCGTGAGGTGCTCGACGCCATCGACAACCTCGAGCCGAACGCCTGGAAGCACCCGGCCGTCAAGGCCTGTTTCGAGGCGTACTACGAGCTCTTCAAGAAGGGTTACATCCTTCAGGGGACCCCGGGCCTTGACCACATCCAGTCACAGACCGCGTGGGCCAAGGGCAAGGCGCTGTTCATCCCGAACGGCTCCTGGGTGGAGAACGAGTCGGCGAACGTCATCCCCAAGGACTTCAACCTGGCCGTCTCCGCGCCGACCGGCATCGACGCCTCCGACAAGATGCCCTTCGGCACCATCTGGGCCTCCGGCGGCGAGCCCTTCGTCGTCCCGGCCAAGGCCGCCAACCCCGAGGGCGGCATGGAGCAGCTGCGCATCATGCTCAGCGAGGCGTCCTCGAAGAACTTCACCACCAAGGTGAAGTCCCTGACCGCCTACAACGGCGGCACCTCCGGCATCCCCCTCACCCCCGGCCTGAAGTCGGGCGTGGCCGCGCTGGAGAAGGCGGGCGACAATGTGGTCAATCCGCGGCTCCAGGACTGGTACGTCCAGCTGCAGAAGGAGCAGATCGGTGTGGCCGGTCTCGGCGAGATGATGGCCGGACGGGCCACCCCGGCGGAGACCATCAAGAAGATCCAGGGTTTCGCCGACGCGGCCGCGAAGGACTCGTCGATCAAGCACTACAAGCACCAGTAGTCCGTACAGCCCGTATTCCATATCGGCACCGGAGTGGCGATGCAGCACGGCAAGTACCGGTTCATCGTGGGGTTCCTGGCGCTCCCCCTGGGACTGTACGCGCTCTTCGTGGTCTGGCCGTTCATCCAGTCCATCTACTACTCGTTCACGGACTGGACCGGCCTGAGCCCCGATTTCAAGATGGTCGGCCTGGACAATTACCGGAGGATGCTGGACGACGAGATCTTCTGGAAGTCCTTGCGGCACAGCTTGATGTTCGCGGTCGTGCTGCCGCTGGTGACGATCAGTCTGGCGCTGTTCTTCGCCTTCATGATCAATGTGGGCGGACGCGGAAGGAGGGGCGGCCCGGTGGTCTCCGGGGTCCGGGGCTCCTCCTTCTACAAGATCGTCTACTTCTTCCCCCAGGTGCTGTCGATCGCGATCGTCTCGCTCCTGTTCGCCTTCGCGTACAACCCCGACAGCGGCGCGATCAACTCGCTGCTGCGCGGGATCGGCCTCGACCACCTCCAGCCGCTGTGGCTGGGCGACCCGAATCTGGCCCTGTGGTGCGTGATGGCGGTGCTCGTCTGGTCCACGGTCGGCTTCTTCGTGGTCCTGTTCTCGGCGGGCATGGCCTCCATCCCGGCGGACCTGTACGAGGCGGCGCTGCTGGACGGCGCCGGCCGCGCCAGCACCTTCTTCCGCATCACCCTGCCGCTGCTGTGGGACACCGTGCAGTCCGGCTGGGTCTACATGGGCATCCTCGCCCTGGGCGCCGAGTCGTTCGCGGTCGTGCAGATCATGACGACCGGGCCGGGCGGCCCCGACTACTCGACCACCGTGATGGTCCTGTACGTGTACCAGAAGGCGTTCCGGGACGGTCAGGCCGCCTACGCCACCACCATCGGCGTCGCCCTGCTCGTCGTCACGCTGGCCTTCGCCGCGGTCGTGATGCGGCTGGGCCGTCGCGAGCGGCTGGAGTTCTGAGCACATGAAGACGACGGAATCTCCCGACACCCCGGGGACCCCCGACTCCGCCACGGCCCGGTCCGGTGTCCCCGTGGTGAAGGTGGACGTGCCGGCCGCAGCGGGGCCCGAGCGGAAGACGGACGGCGGCGTCCTCAACGCCTTCTCGCACGGCATCCTGGTCATCTGGGCGATCATGGTGGTCATGCCGCTGCTGTGGGCGGTGATGACGTCCTTCAAGGACGACAGCTCCATCTTCGGCTCGCCCTGGTCGCTCCCGGACAAGCTGCACTTCGACAACTGGGCGCGGGCCTGGACCGACGCCAACATGAGCGACTACTTCCTCAACACCATCCTGGTGGTCGGCGGTTCGCTCATCGGCACGCTGGTGCTCGGCTCCATGGCGGCGTACGTCCTGGCCCGCTTCGACTTCCCGGGCAACCGGTTCATCTACTACCTGTTCATCGGCGGCATGAGCTTCCCGATCATGCTGGCGCTGGTCCCGTTGTTCTACGTCGTGAACAACATGGGCCTGCTGAACACCATCCACGGCCTGATCCTGGTCTACATCGCGTACTCGCTGCCGTTCACGGTGTTCTTCCTGACCGCGTTCTTCCGCACGCTGCCGACCTCGGTGGCGGAGGCGGCCTTCGTCGACGGGGCCTCCCACTCCCGCACGTTCTTCCAGATCATGCTGCCGATGGCCAAGCCCGGCCTGATCAGCGTCGGCATCTTCAACTTCCTGGGCCAGTGGAACCAGTACATGCTCCCCACGGTCCTCAACACCGACCCCGACAAACGCGTCCTCACCCAGGGCCTGGTCCAGCTCGCCGCCAGCCAGGGCTACAAGGGTGACTGGTCGGGCCTGTTCGCGGGCCTGGTGATGGCGATGCTGCCGGTGCTCGCCGCGTACATCGTCTTCCAGCGGCAGGTGGTGCAGGGGCTCACCGCGGGCGCGCTGAAGTAGCCGCGAGCTGCGGGGAAAGGGCTTTCCCCGCCCGACGGCCGCCGCCTGCGCTCCAGCGGGGCCGTCGGGGGGCGGTCGGTGCGGGGCCGGGCCGGTGAGGCAGCGGTCTCGGCGGCACGGTGGGCTGCCGGCTCGGTGGGCTGCCGGCTCGGTGGGCCGGCCTGACGGGGCCGTCGGTGACGGGTCCGTGTCGCGTCTCCGCCCATGGGTCCGTGTGCCCGCCCGGAGCGGGCCGGCGGGCCGGGCCGGTGTTCCGGTTCGGAACGCCGCGGGCAGGGGACCGTGGCGGCTCTGGCCCGGGGCGGCGGTCCGGTCGTGCCGTCCGGCGCGGCGCCGACCCGCCGGGGTGCGGGCGCGGCGGGGTGCGCCCGGACGGGAAGGCACCGGGTACCGCCTGCCCCTTGGGTGCTCGCGCTCGCTCCTTGCGGCGCGCACCTGCGGGCAACCTTCTCGAATTCGCGTTCGCGATTCGCTATCCCGGCCCCGGGGGCCACCGCTCGGCGCCCCTGAGCATTCCACGCCTGAACGACTCCGCGCACCCCCCGAGCCACCCCTGGAGCGCCCCGCCGGCCCCGCCGCCGGCTCGCCGGGATCCCCCGCTGCGGACGGCTCCGCCCTGCTCGGGGGTGGCCTCCGCGTGTCCGGGGGGTGTCCCGGACGGAACAGAACAAGCGAGAGCGATTTCCGTCAAGGACTTGACTGCGGCAAGCCGTTCAGCAGAGCTTGGAGTTCATAACTTGTAAGTGGCCCGGTTCCGTAGATGTGACCTGGGCCACGGGCGGCGCAGGGGCCGCCCGGCCGATGGCGGGAGTGGATGGGTCGATGGAGACTCCGGGGTCGCAGTCGTCGCTGCACCGAGCCAACCTGGAACGGGTCGTACGGGCGGTGCGGCTGGCCGGGTCGCTCACGCAGGCCGAGATCGCGAGGACGACCGGGCTGTCCGCCGCGACGGTCTCCAACATCGTGCGGGAACTGAAGGACGGCGGAACCGTCGAGGTCACCCCCACCTCGGCCGGCGGCCGACGGGCCCGCAGCGTCTCCCTCAGCGGTGACGCGGGGATCGTCATCGGGGTCGACTTCGGGCACACCCACCTGCGCGTCGCGATCGGGAACCTCGCGCACCAGGTGCTCGCCGAGGAGTCCGAGCCGCTGGACGTGGACTCCTCCGCGACCCAGGGCTTCGACCGGGCGGAGGAACTGGTCAACCGCCTGGTCGAGGCGACCGGCGTGGACCGTTCCAAGATCGCCGGCGTCGGTGTCGGCGTGCCCGGTCCGATCGACGTCGAGTCCGGGACGCTGGGCTCGACCGCGATCCTGCCGGGCTGGACCGGCGCCCGCCCGGCCGAGGAGCTCAGGGCCCGGCTCGGCGTGCCCGTGCACGTGGACAACGACGCCAACCTCGGCGCCCTCGGTGAACTGGTCTGGGGCAGCGGGCGCGGCGTGCGTGATCTCGCTTACATCAAGGTCGCCAGCGGTGTCGGCGCCGGCCTGGTGATCAACGGGATGATCTACCGCGGCCCAGGTGGCACGGCGGGCGAGATCGGACACATCACGCTCGACGAGGCCGGACCGGTCTGCCGCTGCGGCAACCGCGGCTGCCTGGAGACCTTCGCGGCCGCCCGCTACGTGCTCCCGCTCCTCCAGTCCAGCCACGGCACCGACCTGACCATGGAAGGCGTCGTACGGCTGGCCAGGGACGGGGACCCGGGCTGCCGCCGGGTGATCGCGGACGTCGGCCGCCACATCGGCAGCGGCGTGGCCAACCTCTGCAATCTGCTGAACCCGAGCCGGGTGGTCCTCGGCGGCGACCTGGCCGAGGCCGGAGAGCTGGTCCTGGGGCCGATCAGGGAGTCCGTGGGCCGCTACGCCATCCCCAGCGCCGCCCGGCAGCTGTCGGTGCTCCCGGGGGCCCTCGGGGGCCGCGCGGAGGTGCTCGGGGCGCTCGCTCTCGCCCTCAGCGAAATGGGCGATTCAACCCTTTTGGACAGCACTTTGGCGGTCGCAACACCCGCCTTCACTTAGAGAACGCATGACGCCGTTGCCATCTCGTTAAGTATTTACTTCTTGACGTCGAACTTGCGGCCGAGTTGACTTCGAGCCACCTCGGCCGCAGCGTTGCGGCCCTGTCAGGGAGGCACCCCCAAATGAACGCAACCATGCGTCGAGTCGTGATCGGGACCGCGGCGGTCTCGATGGCCCTGTCGATGGCCGCCTGTGGCAAGGCCGGCGACAAGAAGGACGACTCCGGCAGCAGCTCCTCCGGCGGCGGCAGCAAGACCATCGGTCTGCTGCTTCCCGACAGCGTCACCGCGCGTTACGAGAAGTTCGACCACCCGCTCTTCGACGCGAAGGTCAAGGAGCTCTGCGCCGACTGCAAGGTCGAGTACGCGAACGCCGCCGGTGACGCCGCCAAGCAGGCCCAGCAGGTGAGCAGCATGATCACCAAGGGTGTCAAGGTCATCGTGATCAGCGCCCAGGACTCGGCCGCCATCAAGTCCTCCATCCAGACCGCCGTCAACAAGGGCATCAAGGTCGTCGCGTACGACCGCCTCGCCCAGGGCCCGGTCTCCGCGTACGTCTCCTTCGACAACGTCAAGGTGGGCGAGCTCCAGGGCCAGGCGCTGGTCGACGCGCTCGGCTCCAAGGCCAAGAAGTCGAAGATCGTCATGATCAACGGTGACGACGCCGACCCGAACGCCGGTCAGTTCAAGGAGGGCGCGCACAAGGCCCTCGACGGCAAGGTCGACATCGCCTACGAGCAGTCCGGCCTGTGGAAGGACTCCGTCGCCGCGCAGAAGATGAAGGCCGCCATCACGCAGCTGGGCGCCAAGAAGATCGCGGGCGTCTACTCCGCCAACGACGGCATGGCCGGTGGTATCGCCACCACCCTCAAGGGCGCCGGCATCAGCGGCATCCCGCTGACCGGTCAGGACGCGGAGCTCGCGGGTATCCAGCGCATCATCGCGGGCACCCAGTCCAGCACGGTCTACAAGGCGTTCAAGCCCGAGGCCGACGCCGCCGCCCAGCTCGCGGTCAACCTGCTCGAGGGCAAGGACATCAAGTCCCTGGCCACCACCACGCAGACCAGCAAGTCCGGCGACAAGGTGCCCTCGCAGCTGCTGACCCCGGTGTCGGTCACCAAGGCCAACATCAAGGACACGGTCCTCAAGGACAAGGTCTACACCGTCCAGGACATCTGCACCGCCGAGTTCGCCAAGGCCTGCAAGGCCGCCGGCCTCCAGTAGTCACCCGCTCGCAGGAGTGACCCACCGCCGGTACCGGCCGCCCCCGGGCGGCCGGTGACAGCCCGGCGAAACCGCGAAACTCCTCCGGCGCCCGCCCCGGCCTACATACCCCGCTGCCGGGCGGGCGTCGGACGGACCCGTTGCCAAGGGCAGCGGATTCGCGCATGTTCATCTTGTTGACCACGTGCATTCGCACGTCCCTCCGCGCCTGTCCCCCAAGCGCGGCATCCCCGCCGGTCAGGCGGCGAAGGAGATGGTTCACGTGTCCGCTACGCCCGTGCTGGCGTTGCGCGGAGTCTCCAAGCGATTCGGTGCGGTCCAGGCCCTCACCGACGTCGAGCTGGAGGTCCACGCCGGAGAAGTGGTCGCCCTGGTGGGCGACAACGGCGCAGGTAAGTCCACCCTGGTCAAGACGATCGCGGGTGTCCACCCCATCGATGAGGGCGTCATCGAATGGGAGGGCAACCCGGTCAGCATCAGCAAGCCGCACGACGCCCAGGGGCTCGGCGTCGCGACGGTCTACCAGGACCTCGCGCTGTGCGACAACCTCGACGTGGTGGGCAACCTCTTCCTCGGGCGCGAGCTGCTGCACCGGGGCGTCATCGACGAGGTGTCGATGGAGAAGCAGGCCCGTGAGCTGCTGAGCACGCTCTCGATCCGCATCCCGAGCGTCCGCATCCCGATCGCCAGCCTCTCCGGCGGTCAGCGCCAGGTCGTGGCCATCGCGCGCGCCCTGATCGGTGACCCGAAGGTGGTCATCCTCGACGAGCCCACCGCCGCCCTCGGTGTCGAGCAGACCGCGCAGGTCCTCGACCTGGTCGAGCGGCTGCGCGAGCGCAACCTCGGCGTCATCCTCATCAGCCACAACATGGCGGACGTCAAGGCCGTCGCGGACACCGTCGCCGTGCTGCGCCTGGGCAAGAACAACGGCTCCTTCTCCGTGAAGGACACCAGCCACGAAGAGATCATCGCCGCGATCACCGGTGCCACGGACAACGCCGTGACCCGTCGTGCGGGGCGTCGCACCGCGGAGGCGGCCAAGTGAGCGAGACGTCGAACACCGTGAAGAAGGACCCGGAGCCCGTCGTGTCCAAGGACACCGTCGCCTCCGTCGAGGACCCCACGTCCGCTGCCGTCCCCGTCGTCGACCCGCGCCTGCTGGTCCGCGAGGAGGGCTTCAAGGGCTACATCACCGAGTTCAAGCGGAAGATCAAGGGCGGCGAGCTGGGCTCGCTGCCGGTCGTCATCGGCCTGATCATCATCTGGACCATCTTCCAGGCGAAGAACGACCGCTTCCTCAGCGCCGACAACCTCTCCAGCATCAGCTACTTCCTCTCGGCCACCGGCATGCTCGCCATCGGCCTGGTGTTCGTGCTGCTGCTCGGCGAGATCGACCTCTCCGTCGGCTCGGTCAGCGGTCTGGCGTCCACGGTGTTCGCCGTGTTCGTCGTCAACCACGGCATGAACGAATGGCTGGCGCTCGTCCTCACGATCGTCACCGGCATCGGCATCGGCGCGCTGCACGGCTGGTTCTTCGCCAAGATAGGCGTACCCGCGTTCGTCGTGACACTGGCCGGCTTCCTCGGCTGGAACGGTCTGATGTTGTGGCTGCTGGGCGACAGCGGCACGATCAACATCCCGGCCGACTCCGGCCCGGTGCACCTCCTCGGCCAGAGCTCCTTCTTCATGGACCAGGCCATCATCGGCGCCTACCTGCTGGCCGGCCTCGGCGTAGTGCTGACGGCCGTGGGCTCGTTCAACGAGCAGCGCCGCCGCCGCGCGGCCGGTGTGCCCTTCCGGCCCACCAGCGAGATCCTCATCCGCGTCGGTCTGCTCGCTGTCGCGTCCTTCGTCGCCGCGGCCGTGCTGAACAACGCCGAGGGTGTCTCCAACGCGCTGGTGATCTTCCTCGCGGCGCTGGTCGTCGTCGACTTCGTGCTGCGCCGCACGACCTACGGCCGCAAGGTCTTCGCGGTCGGTGGCGGCATCGAGGCGGCCCGCCGTGCCGGTATCAGCGTGCCGATGGTCCGTATCACCGTGTTCGCCATCTCCGGCGGGTTCGCCGCGATCGGCGGCATGTTCTTCGCGGGCCAGACCGCGAGCGCGACGCTGAACGCGGGTGGCGGCAACACCCTGATGCTCGCCATCGCGGCGGCCGTCATCGGCGGTACGAGCCTCTTCGGTGGCCGTGGGTCGGTGTGGTCCGCGCTGCTGGGCATGCTGGTGATCCAGTCGATCCAGACGGGTCTGGACCTGCTGAACATGAACACGTCGATCCAGTACATGATCACCGGTGCGGTGCTGCTGGGTGCGGTGGTCATCGACTCGGTGTCGCGTCGCAGCCAGAAGGCCGCCGGCCGTGCGTAAACGGTTCGCCTAGTCGCCGTAGGGGTGCGGTGGTTCTGCGGGTGCCGGATCCGTTGTGGCTGGTCGCGCAGTTCCCCGCGCCCCTGGCGGCGTTGCGGTCCCGCCCCTTGCGAAGTATCCCCGCGTCCTTTTCGGGCGCTCCAGTTGCCCGGTGCCCTCAAGGTGCCGGGCACTGTCGTGTCTTGGGGGCGTGTCAGATGGGTACCGCCCTTCGCGTGACGCATCACGCACCGCCCGGACGCCGTGCGCAACATCGGAACATTAGACTCGACGAGCCCGGCAACAGCTCGATCAGCTTTTACTGCAAGGAGGCACGGGTGCCGCTGCTGACCCGCATCAGGGGACCGCGCGATCTGGACCGGCTCAGCCTGGAGGAGCTGGACCAGCTGGCAGAGGAGATCCGGACCTTCCTCGTCGACGCCGTCTCCAAGACCGGCGGCCACCTCGGCCCCAACCTGGGCGTGGTGGAGCTCACCATCGCCCTGCACCGTGTCTTCGAATCCCCGAAGGACAAGGTGCTGTGGGACACCGGGCACCAGTCCTACGTGCACAAGCTGCTCACCGGTCGGCAGGACTTCTCCAGGCTGAAGATGAAGGGCGGCCTGTCGGGCTACCCCTCGCAGGCCGAGTCCGAGCACGACGTCATCGAGAACAGCCACGCCTCGACGGTCCTCGGCTGGGCCGACGGCCTCGCGAAGGCCAACCAGATCCTCGAACGCGACAGCCACGTCGTCGCGGTCATCGGTGACGGCGCGCTGACCGGCGGCATGGCCTGGGAGGCGCTCAACAACATCGCCGAGGCCAAGGACCGCCCGCTCGTCATCGTCGTCAACGACAACGAGCGGTCGTACGCGCCGACCATCGGCGGTCTCGCCAACCACCTGGCCACGCTGCGGACGACCGACGGGTACGAGCGCTTCCTCGCGCGGACCAAGGAGATCCTCGACCGGACCCCGGTCGTCGGAAAGCCGCTGTACGAGACGCTGCACGGCGCCAAGAAGGGGCTCAAGGACTTCATTGCCCCACAGGGCATGTTCGAGGACCTCGGACTGAAGTACGTCGGCCCCATCGACGGCCACGACATCGAGGCACTGGAGTCCGCGCTGGCCCGGGCCAAGCGCTTCGGCGGCCCGGTGATCGTGCACTGCCTCACCGAGAAGGGCCGCGGCTACCAGCCCGCCCTCCAGGACGAGGCCGACCGCTTCCACGCCGTCGGCAAGATCCACCCGGACACCGGTCTGCCCATCGCCAGCTCCGGCGCCGACTGGACCTCGGTCTTCGGCGACGAGATGGTCAGGCTGGGCGAGGAGCGGGGGGACATCGTCGCCATCACGGCCGCGATGCTCCAGCCGGTCGGCCTCGACAAGTTCGCCAAGGCCTTCCCCGAGCGGGTGTTCGACGTCGGCATCGCCGAGCAGCACGGCGCGGTGTCCGCGGCCGGCCTCGCCACCGGCGGTCTGCACCCGGTCTTCGCGGTGTACGCCACCTTCCTCAACCGTGCCTTCGACCAGGTGCTGATGGACGTCGCCCTGCACAAGTGCGGTGTGACGTTCGTACTGGACCGGGCCGGTGTCACCGGTACCGACGGCGCCTCGCACAACGGCATGTGGGACATGTCGATCCTCCAGGTCGTGCCGGGGCTCCGGCTGGCCGCGCCGCGCGACGCCGACCAGGTGCGCGCCCAGCTGCGCGAGGCCGTCGAGGTCACGGACGCGCCGACCGTGGTCCGCTTCTCCAAAGGCGCAGTCGGCCCCGCCGTCCCGGCCGTCGGCCGCGTCGGCGGCATGGACGTGCTGCGCGAGCCCGGCACCGACCGGCCCGACGTGCTGCTCGTCTCCGTCGGCGCCCTGGCCCCCATGTGCCTGGAGATCGCCGGCCTGCTCGACCGGCAGGGCATCACCACCACCGTCGTCGACCCGCGCTGGGTCAAGCCCGTCGACGAGGCCATGGCCCCGCTCGCCGAGCGCCACCGCGTGGTCGTCACCGTCGAGGACAACAGCCGCGCGGGCGGTGTCGGCTCGGCGATCGCCCAGGCCCTGCGGGACGCCGGCGTCGACGTGCCGCTGCGCGACTTCGGCATCCCGCCGCGCTTCCTCGACCACGCCTCCCGTGCCGAGGTGATGACCGAGATCGGGCTGACCGCCCCCGACATCGCCCGTCAGGTCACCGGCCTGGTCTCGAAGCTGGACGGCAGGTTCGACCGCCCCGCCGCCGAGGTCGACTCGGTGGAGCCCGCGCGCGACTAGGCAGCACGGACCAGTCACGGCCGAGGGCCGGTTCCCCGCCTTCCCGGTGGCGGAACCGGCTCTTTTGCGTGAACCTGCCTTTGTCGGGGCATACGCATCCCCAGCCCTCTCGATCATGTCGAGGACGACGAGCGTGTGGGAGGTAGGCCCGTGAGCAGCACCCTCTTCCGTACGAAGAAGGTCGAACAGTCGATCCTCGACACGGAGGAACCCGAACACGCGCTCAGAAAGTCCCTGTCCGCGCTCGACCTCACCGTCTTCGGTGTCGGCGTCATCATCGGCACCGGCATCTTCGTCCTGACCGGAGCCGCGGCCAAGAACACCGCGGGCCCCGCCGTCTCCCTGGCCTTCGTCGCGGCCGGCGTCGTCTGCGCGCTCGCCGCCCTGTGCTACGCCGAGTTCGCCTCCACGGTGCCGGTCGCGGGCTCCGCCTACACCTTCTCCTACGCCTCGCTCGGCGAGCTCCCCGCCTGGATCATCGGCTGGGACCTGGTGCTGGAGCTGGCGCTCGGTACGGCGGTGGTGGCCGTCGGATGGTCCGGCTACATCCACTCGCTGCTGGACAACGCCGGCTGGCATCTGCCCGCGGTGCTCAGCGGCAGGGACACCAACCCCGGTTTCGGCTTCGACATCCTCGCCGCCGCCCTCGTGCTGGTGCTCACCGCCATCCTCGTCCTCGGCATGAAGCTCTCCGCGCGGGTCACCTCGGTCGTCGTCGCCATCAAGGTGGCCGTCGTCCTCGTCGTCATCATCGCGGGTGCCTTCTTCGTCAACAGCTCCAACTACCACCCGTTCATCCCGAAGTCGCAGCCCGTGGCGGCGGGCGGCAACCTCCAGGCACCGCTGATCCAGCTGATGTTCGGCTGGGCGCCCTCCAACTTCGGCGTCATGGGCATCTTCACCGCGGCCTCGGTCGTGTTCTTCGCGTTCATCGGCTTCGACGTCGTGGCCACCGCCGCCGAGGAGACCCGCAACCCGCAGCGCGACGTCCCGCGCGGCATCCTCGGCTCCCTGATCATCTGCACCGCGCTGTACGTCGCCGTGTCGATCGTCGTGACCGGCATGCAGAAGTACAGCGCGCTCTCCGTGGACGCGCCGCTCGCCGACGCCTTCAAGGCCACCGGGCACCCGTGGTACGCGGGCCTGATCAGCTTCGGTGCCGCCATCGGGCTGACCACCGTCTGCATGATCCTGCTGCTCGGCCAGTCCCGGATCTTCTTCGCGATGAGCCGTGACGGACTGCTGCCCCGGTTCTTCTCCCACACCCATCCGAGGTTCCGCACCCCGTACCGGCCGACCATCCTGCTCGGCGTGGTCATCGCCGTCGTCGCAGGGTTCACCAGCCTCAGCCAGCTCGCCGAACTGGTGAACATCGGCACGCTCTTCGCCTTCGTCGTCGTCGCGATCAGCGTGGTCATCCTGCGCCGGACCCGCCCCGACCTGCCGAGGTCCTTCCGGACCCCGCTGGTGCCCCTCATCCCGATCCTGTCGGTGTGCGCGTCGCTGTGGCTGATGGTGAACCTGCCGGCCGAGACCTGGCTCCGGTTCGCCATCTGGATGGCGGTCGGCTTCGTCGTGTACTTCCTGTACAGCCGCTCGCACAGCCGCCTCGGCCGGCGCGCGGAGACCACCGCCGACGAGGTGGCGCACCCGAACGGGAACACGCCCTGACCGACACCTCGCCGCTCTCGTCCTGATCCGTACCGTATGTCCTGCCCTGTCGGAGGCCGCGGCTCCGGATAGCGTGCCGTGCATGGTCGCCGCGCCGTTCGCCCCGCCACGGTCCGCAGTCGCCCGCCCGGGGTACTGGACGCGGCTGCTGCCCCTGCTGGCCGCGCTGGCCTGCGTCACCAGGGTCCCCTCCTTCGCCCGGCCGCTGTGGAACCCGGACGAGGGCTATCTCGCCGTGCAGGCCCGGATACTGGCGCACGGCGGCCGGCTGTACGAGACGGTCGTGGACCGCAAGCCGCCGCTCGTGCCGTGGCTGTACGAGGCCGCCTTCGCGGTCCACGGCTCTGCGACGCTCACCCCGGTCCGGGTGCTCGCGGTCCTCGCGCAGCTGCTCACCGCGGCACTGCTGGCCTCGCTGGCCCGGCGGCGCTGGGGCGACCGGGCGGGCCGTACGGCCGGGGTGCTGTACCTGCTGGTCTCCGTCGGGCTCAACCCCGAGGACGCGCAGGCCGCCGGCTTCGAGGTGTTCATGCTGCCCTGCACGGCCGCCGCCATGTGGTGCGCGGACCGCCGCCGCTGGGGCGCCGCCGGGCTGGCCGTGGCCTGTGCCTTCCTCGCCAAGCAGACCGGCGGGGCGGTGCTGGTGCCGGTGGCCTGGCTGCTGCACCGGTACGGCACCCCGCGCACCGCGCTGCCACGACTCGCCGCCGGGCTGACCCTGCCGGTGCTGGGCGCCGCCCTGGTCACCGACCCGGCGGGCTTCCTGTTCTGGACGGTCACCGGCTCGGGGGCGTACGCCTCCTTCACCGGCTCCGAACTCCACGTCCTCGTCCGGGGCCTGACCAACACGGCGATCCTGGGCATCGCCTGCGCGGGCCTGGTCCCGCCGGTGGTGCGGGCGAGGCGCATGGCCCGCACGGGACCGGCGGACCTGTGGCTGTGGGCGGCCTCCTCGGCGGCGGCGGTGGTACTCGGCTTCCACTTCTTCGGCCACTACTACCTGCAACTCATCCCGCCGCTCGTCCTGTCGGCGACGGCCGCGCTGCGGCACCTGCCCCCTGCCCGGCTGACCGCCGCCGTCCTCACCTCGGCCGGCTGCTGCGCCCTGTTCCTCACCTGGGGCCTGCTCGCGCCCCGGCCCGAGCTCGCCCATGCCCAGCGTCTCGCCGCCGCCGTCGACCGGCGCACCGGGCCCGCCGACCGTGTCCTGCTGTGGGGCATACACCCGGAGACGTACTGGCTCGCCGACCGCGCCCCCGCCAGCCGCTACCTCACCGCGGGCCTCCTCACCAACTACAGCGGCGGCCGGGACGGCCCCCAGGTCGGCGAGAAGTACGCCGTCGCGGGTGCCTGGCCCGTCTTCCGCGCGGAGCTGGCCGCCCACGCCCCGGCCCTGGTGGTCGACGACTCCCGCGGCAAGCCGTACGCCCCCCACCGCGTACCGGCCCTCGAACGACTGCTCGCGGCCCGCTACGAGCCGGTGCAGAAGGTGGACGGGGCGGTGCTGTACGCCAGGGTGACGGGGGAGTAGCGCGGGGCCCGGCCGCGGTCTGCCGCGCAAGCCCGAAGCCCGCCGGCCTTCGACCGGGATGCGCACCGGCCCGGCGACGCCCGCGGCAGCGGGGCTGCTGTTCGGCGGGCGCCGGGGCCGTCCTCCGGGCGGAGGACGGAAACTGCCAGAGGGGCCCTGGCCGAGCACCGTCCGCGGCCGGTTCGTACGCCCGGGGCAGCGGGGCTGCTGCTCGGCGGGCGCCGGGGGCGTCCTCCGGGCGGGGGACGGAAACCGCCAGACCGCGGCCCTGCACGAGAACTGTCCGCAGCCGGTCTGTACGCCCGGGTCAGGGGGCGCGGGGCCCGGCCGGGCCCGACCGTCAGACGGGCCCGCCGAGCACCGTCCGCGGGCCCGTGACCTCCGCCCCCAACTCGGTGACCCGGGCCCTCAGTTCCCGGTCGGCCGTGACGACCAGCCTGGGGCGGTGCGGGTCCTGGGCGACCAGCTCGACGATCCGGTCGTCGCCGCTGCCGGGCGCCGAGTCCACCCGTACACCGGGCACGGACTCCACACCACGGGCCGCCCCCTCGACCACCAGCAGGATCTCCACCGGGCTCGGACGGCCGGGCAGCCCCTGCTCGGCCAGCCGGTCACGCAGCCGTTCGGCGGCCCCCTTCCGGTCCCGCCACCAGCCGTCGGGCACCGACCCGACGACATTCGCGGCGTCGACGATCACCAGCACGGGGGCTTCCGCTTCCATGCGACCAGGGTCCCACGGCCACCGCCCGGCGAGGGGCCGGTCCACGACGGCCGACCGCCCCGGCTTAAAGTGAACCGGTGAACGGCGACTGGCTCCTACGCGGCTCGGACGGCCGCCTCAGCGTCTACCTCCCGTCCGGCGACGCCGTCCTGTGCCGGGCGGAGCGCGCACCCGGTGGCCCCTGGGGCACCCCGCGCAAAGTGGGCGGCGACCAGAAGCTGCACCCCGTCCTCGCCGTGGGGCAGGGCGCCGACGGCTACGCCCACCTGGTCTCCTGGCGGCCCACCACCAACGGCGAGTCGGGTCTCGTGCACTCCACGCACTTCCGCCCGCTCCTGGCCGCCCTGGACTGGAACCCCGTCGGCCATCCCGACAAGAAGGGCGAGCGCACCGGCACCCCCGCCGTCGCCGTCGACGCGCAGGGCCGCGCCCATGTCTTCGTACGCAACAAAGGCGGCGGGGTGAGCATGCTCGCCCAGAAGGAGAAGGGCGGCTGGGAGCCCTGGCGCGACATCGAGGGCCGGGACGTCCAGGGCGGACCGGTGGCGGTGACGGGGGAGTCCGGGCGGGTGGAGGCGTACGCGGCCGTCCCGGGCGGCATCCTGCGCTGGCACCAGGAGGAGCCCGGGAGACAGCCGGTGCTGGAGGAGACGGTGAAGGCCGCCGTCCGGCCCGGCACCCTCCACGCGCTGGCCACCTCCCCCGAGAGCACCACGGTCTTCTACACCGACGACGCGGGCGACCTGTGCGCCTGGCGCCCCGGCGGCGAGCCCGTCGCCCTGCTGCCGTCGGCCGGGTCCGGGCCGGTCACCGCGGTCCGCTGCGACCTCGACGGGCACGACTGCACCCTGCTGGCCCAGCGTTCGGCGAGCGGTCGGGTGGCGTTCGCCGCGTATCCCACGCAGGAGGAGTCGGCGGGCGCCTGGTGGACGGAGTCCGGCCCGCGGCTCCCGGTCGACGCGCTGGTGTCCCTCGCGGTCGACGCCGACGACCGGGTGGTCGCGGCAACGTTGTCCCCCTCCACCGGCCAACTCCTCCTCACCCGCCGCAAGGACGAGCCGGGGCTGGCGCTGGAGGCGTGGCGGGAGATCTGAGCGGCCGCCGCCCGCCCGGCGCGCCGTGGGCACGGCCAGCGCCCGCGTCGCTGACACGGCCGTCGCCCGTACGGCGCGCCGCCGACACAGCCAGCGCCCGCACGACCCGCGTCCGCGTGCCCCCCACGCCCGCCGCCCCTCAGGGCGTACGCCCGCCCCGCGCCGGGGACTTCCGCGCCGACGCCGGGATGGTCTCGTCCTTCCGCAGCGCCCGCCACAGCTGGTCCGCCCGGGGCTGGGCGGCCACGACCCGGTTGGGGTCCTGGGTGTCGTAGCGCACCGGGAGCATGATCGTCTCCATGCCGGCCGGGTCGATGCCGTTCACGCTGCGGCCGAACTCGGCGAGTTTGGTGAGGGAGGCGAGCCCGGAGTCGGTGGTCAGCGACGCGGTGAGTTCGTCGGCGATCGTGTAGGCCTTGGCGGGGCTGCCCAGCAGGTCCTGGTGCTTGATCTCGGTGAGCAGGGCCATGAGGAACTTCTGCTGGAGCCCGATGCGTCCGAGGTCGCTGCCGTCTCCGATGCCGTGCCGGGTGCGGACGAACTGGAGGGCCTGAGTGCCGTTCAGCCGGTGGGTGCCGGCGGTGATGTCCAGACCGCTGGAGGTGTCGTGGATGTCCTGGCCGACGGTGACGGTCACGCCGCCTATCGCGTCCACGAGGTCCTTGAAGCCCGCGAAGTCGATCTCCATGAAGTGGTCCATCCGCACCCCGGACATCTGCTCCACCGTCTTGACGACACAGGCCGGACCGGCCAGCGAGTAGACGGAGTTGAACATCACGCGCTTCGCCCCGGCCAGCTTCGTCCCGTCCCGTCCGGTGCACTCGGGCCGGGTCACCAGGGTGTCGCGGGGAATGCTGACCGCGACGGCCCGCTCGCGGCCCTCGGGTATGTGGACGACCAGCGCGGTGTCCGAACGCGCCCCGGAGACATGGCCGGTGCCGAGCGCGGCGTTGGCGCCGGCCCGCGAGTCCGAGCCGAGGACCAGCAGGTTCTGACCGGACGTCGGCAGCCTCGGCGGCCGGTCGTCACCGATGGCCTTGTCGAGGTCGACACCCTTGATGTTGGAGTCGAGGTCGCGGTAGAGCCAGTAGCCCGTCGCGCCCGCGGCTGTGATCAGTACCACGGCACAGCCCGCGATCCAGCGCGCGACGCGCCGCCGCCGGCGACGAGGCGGCGGGGGGCCGGCCGGCGCATCCGCCGGCTCATGTCTCGATCCGCTGCTGGTGCCCGGCTCCGTCGGGGCATGCGTCATGACCGGTTCCTTCCTCAACTCACCTGTTCGATGCCGTGGTTCGCACGTGGGCAGGGCACGAGTGGGGGAGGGACCGGGCCTGCGCGGCTCTGACGCCGTGGCGTGCCCGAACTATAGACCCACGGAACGTCTGTTTTTCGCCATGTGGACGCTCGGTTGACAGCCAAGTGAATGTACGGTGAAGATATGCGCGGCTTTGAACATTAAACTATTGCCGCACGGAACCTACCGGATTCGTCCGGAGTGTTCCGACGGTCGCGAACCCGGGTCTGGGGACGAGGGGGGTGCGTGACCGAGGGGGCTCACCCGTCCTCGACGGGTGAGGAGCAAGGGGGGTGGCTGTGGTCGTGTGCGCCTCGGGCGGCGGCTCGACAGCCGTGTCCGGCAGCCTGCTGCCGCGTGGACGTGGATGGTGCGGAAGTCAGTTGAGTGGGAACAATCCCGAGGCGAGCGCGCTCGTGTCGACATATCGGTCGCTCGTGCCGGTGGGAGCCCGGCGTCAGATCGTCCGGCGGGTGCCGCGCCCGTTGCGCGCCGCGGTGATGCGCTCGCTGACCGCCGCCGACGCCGCGCGCTCCGCCCTGGTGGCAGGGGCGCTCGGCAACGGGCGCCGCGCCGGCGTCCGGCACACTCCCGCCGGTCCGCAGCGGGTCCTACCCGTCGACGGCAGGCACCGCTGGGCCGTCGAGGTCCCCGGGATCACCGCCTGGGCCGCTCGGGCGCGGAACCTGCACATCCTGGTCACCCTGCTGGAAGAGGCCGGGATCGACTACTTCTGTGTGCGTGGCACCGCGTCGGCCAGCCCCTGCGTGGCGGTGCCCGAGCGCCTGCGGTCCGACGTGGAGGACATGCTGCGGACCGCCTGCGGGCACCACCCCGGCTACGTCGGTGGCGTCTCCCCGGGCCCGGTGCGGCCGGGCGCCTCGGCGGCGAGCTGGCGTGCCCTGCGCGCGCAGCCCGTGCTGCGCATGGCGTGGAACGTCTGCGACCCCACCGGGAACCTGGTCTTCGGCCGTGAGTACGGCTGTGACATCGAGTTCTGGGCCGAGCAGGAGGGCCGGCTCGTGGCACCCCGCCCGAACCGCGTGGTGGCCGAGGTCCCGGTGGACGCGGGGCGCTGCCGGGTCGAGCAGAAACGATTCAGCGCAGTGCCGGCCATGTACACCACCGGGCAGGCCCGCACCCTGCCGGAGTTCGCCGCCGCCCTGCCCGACGACCATCTCTTCCCGATCGACGTCGTCTACACCTGGGTCGACGACTCCGACCCCGTCTGGCGCGCCCGCAAGGAGGCGACCCGGCGGGTGCTCGAACGGGGCACCGGCGACGACACCCTGCACGAGCAGGCGGCGAACGACTCGCGCTACACCAGCCGTGACGAACTGCGGTACTCGCTGCGGTCGATCCACCAGTACGCACCCTGGG
This sequence comes from Streptomyces sp. NPDC001480, assembly GCF_042894725.1. NCBI lineage: Bacteria > Bacillati > Actinomycetota > Actinomycetes > Kitasatosporales > Streptomycetaceae > Streptomyces > Streptomyces sp. NPDC001480. The sequence goes on from NZ_JBIAVX010000004.1 coordinate 252,041, forward strand.
TGCGGACCATCTTCCTCGTCACCGCGGGGCAGGTGCCCTCCTGGCTCGACACCGCCTTTCCCGGGATCAGGGTCGTCGACCACAGCGAGATCTTCTCGGACCCGGCCGCGCTGCCGACGTTCAACTCCCACGCCATCGAGAGTCAGTTGCACCACATCCCAGAGCTCTCCGAGCACTTCCTCTACCTGAACGACGACGTCTTCCTCGGCCGGCCCGTACAGCCCGGCAAGTTCTTCCACCCCAACGGCCTGTCCAAGTCCTTCCGGTCGAACGCGCTGATCCCGTCGGGCCGCGCCGACTCCACGGACCTGCCGGTCAACGCCGCCGGCAAGAACAGCCGGGGACTCATCGCCCAGCAGTTCGGCACCGTCATCTCCCAGAAGATGAAGCACACCCCGCACGCCCTGCGCCGCAGCGTCCTGACGGAGATCGAGCAGGTCTACGCCCAGGCGCACCGGATCACCCAGCACTCCCGCTTCCGGTCACCGGGCGACGTACCCGTCGTCTCCTCGCTCTACCACTACTACGCGTACCACTCGGCACGCGCGACGGCCGGGGACATCCGGTACCAGTACATCGACCTCGCGGACGACCTCGCCCAGCGCCGCCTCAACACCCTGCTGGCCAGGCGCAACTACGACACCTTCTGCATGAACGACACCGTGACGGCCGCCGACCCGGCGGCCCAGGACCGCATGGTCGCGGACTTCCTGAACGCCTACTTCCCCGTACCGAGCCCCTACGAGCGCGCCACCGGAATACCCGCACCGCGGGTGGCCCCGGCCGCGGAGCTGGACGGTGCCCGGGTATGACCACCTCCACGGCGACCCCCGCCACCCTTGCCACCGAGCCGCACGGTCCGCGCAACCGGCTCGCGGCCCTGCGCCTGTGGCTGATGCTGCGCCTGTTCGTGCCGCTGCGCCAGGGCCGCACCGCGCGCCTGCGGTACGCGGCCGTCCTCGACGGCCAGACGGTCAACCTGCACGCCGTGCTGCCCCGCTCCGTCCGACCGCCCGACCGCGCCGACGTCGTACTGCGCCGCGGCCGCACACGGCATCTCGTCGAAGCACACGTCTACCAGGGCCCGGACGGCGAACTCCTCATGGACGCCGCGATCCTCATGGGGGCGGAACTCGGCGGCGTACCCGCCGGCCCCGGACGGTGGAAGCTCCGGCTGCGCACCTACACCGGGTCACGCAAGCGGTCCGTGGCCCTGCTGCTCCTCGAGCCGCCGGTGCCGTACGAGGGCCCCACCAAGCCCATGGACGCCTCCCCGGTCACCGGCGCACGCCACCGCGTCGGGCGCACGGCCACCGGCGCGGCCCGGATCGTCAGCTCGGCACCGAGGCCGGCCGTCGAGGTGGTCAAGGTGCACATGTCGCACGCCGGGGCCACCGTCGACTGCCGGGTGCTGGGCACCCGGGTGGACACCCCGTGGGCCGAGTTCGTCGCCGCCGGGCGCCGGATCCGCCAGCCCGTCCACCCGCTGGGGCCGGACACCTACCGGGCCGAGGTGCCGCTGGACCGGATGGAGCCGCGCTCCTCCAGACCGGAGCACTGGGACGTCGTGCTGTGCCAGGAGACCGGGCCGTCACTGCGGTTCGGCAGACGGCTCCACGACGTCCGCAACCCGCGGCGCGTCTTCGCCATGCCCAGCATGGCGATGACCCCGGCCGGCCGCACCCCGATGATCGTCCAACCGCGCTACACCCCCGCAGGCAACCTCCGGGTCACCTGCACGCGCATGCCCGAGGCAGACTGAACCCCGAGAAGTGAAAATCACATTCCTGCTGACCACGGCCGATGCCGTCGGCGGCACCGAACGGGCCGTGTTCAACCAGGCGTCCGAACTCGCCGCCCGGCACGACGTCCGCGTCCTCAGCGTCTTCAAGAGCAAGCCCGAGCAGTTCTTCCAGCCGGACGAACGGGTACGGGTCGACTACCTGGTCGACCTCACCGGGGACACGCCCCGGCCGCTGCGGCCCAGCACCGTGGACGACACGGTGTGGTCCGCCCTGGCCGCCCTGCCCAGCGACATCGTCGACCGGTCCTGGGAGCCCGTCTTCAGCCGGCTCAGCGACGGCGAACTCGAATACGCCCTCCAGCAGACCGACACCGACGTGCTGATCACCACGACGCCCGCGCTGATGGCGCTGGCGGTCCGGCTCACCCCCGCCCGGGTGATCACCGTGCACCAGGAGCACCGGGTCTCCGAGCTGCGCGGCCCGACCGGTGAACCGCTGCTGCGGTACGCCGCCCGGCTGGACGCGCTGGCCGTGCTGAGCGAGCGGACCCGCGAGTGGTTCGCCGAGACCCTCGGCGCGACCGCTCCCCGCCTGGAGGTGGTACCCAACGCCCTGCCCAGTGGATTCCGGCCCCGGTCGACCCTTCAGACCCGCACCGTCGTCATCGCCGGCCGGCTCGTCGCGGAGAAGCAGATCGACCACGCCCTCACCGCCTGGGCGAAGGTGGCTGCGCTGCACCCCGACTGGCAGCTGCGCATCTTCGGGGACGGGCCGCTCAGCGGCGCCCTGCGCCGGCAGATGGACATGCTCGGCCTGCACGACTGCGTGCAGCTCAACAGCAACTCGCGCTATCTGACGGAGGAGTGGGCCAAGGCCAGCATCGCCCTGCTCACCTCGCGCACCGAGGCGTTCGGGCTGGTGCTCGCGGAGGCGCAGGCGGCGGGCGTCCCGGTCGTCTCCTACGACGCGCCCAACGGCCCGCGGGAAGTGGTGATCGACGGCCACACCGGCCTCCTGGTCCCCGCCGGCGACACCGACGCGCTGGCCTCCGCGCTCGTATCGCTGATCGAGGACTCCGAGCTGCGCCACCGGATGGGCGCGGCGGCCCTCGCCTCCGCGAGCAGGTTCTCGCCCGCCGTGGTCACCTCCCACTGGGAGCGGCTCTTCCACGAGCTCGTGGCGGAGCGGGAGAGCGGGCGGCGCGACCTGGCGAAGGCGGAACGCCAGGCGGTCCACGTCTACCTCAGCGGCCCGGACGGCGCCCTGCCGAAAGCCGCGCCCGCACCCCCCGGATCGGTCCGCAACGGCGGCCAGCGCGCGCTGGAGCAGCGCCTGCTGGAGCGACGGGGCCTGGTGCACGACGGCGGCCAGGTGTGCCGGCAGCTGGAGTGGGAGTCCCCGTGGGACGTGGTCCAGGCGAACCTCGCACTGGCCGCGAACGCCCTTGAAGGCGCGGGCATCCCGTACATGGTCGTACGCGACCGCATGGTGCGGCACACGGTCGCCGTGCACGCGGACCACCGCGAGGCCGTCTTCAAGACGCTCGCCGACCGCTACGCGGACGAGCCCGTCTACGCCTCCGTGCTCAGCGAGGGCCAGAAGACCATCGCGACCGGCCTCGTGGCCCTGCTGGGCGACTACTCCGGCACCCCCTGCTCGGGCATCCGCGTGTACCAGAGCCTCGTCTCCCCGTCCCGCACGCTGCGCCTCGGCGCGGTCTACGGCTGCACGATCACCTTCTGGGAGGACGAGCCGGAGGACGAGGGCCACCTCAAGTCCCCCACCCGGACCCTGATCGGCGACCGCGTCCCGCACAGCGCCATGCGGCGCAGCACGACGACCCTGGGAGGCCGTCGCTACCCCACCCTCGTGTCCTTCAACCAGACGATCGTCGGCGACGTCGACTTCCCCGTGGACGCCGTCTACACCTGGGTGAACGGCGCCGACATCGACTGGCTGGAGCGGAAGAACGCCGTCCTGGCCGCCAAGGGCATGGACACCCAGGACTCGGCCACCAGCGCCGCCCGCTTCCGCGACCGCGACGAACTGCGCTACTCCCTGCGGTCCATCGACATGTACGCCCCGTGGATCCGGAACATCTACATCGTCACCGACCGGCAGACCCCGCACTGGCTGGACGTCTCCCACCCCCGGGTGCGCGTCGTCGACCACACCGAGATCTTCGGCGACCGCGGAGCGCTGCCCACGTACAACTCGCACGCCATCGAGAGCCAGTTGCACTACATCGACGGGCTGGCCGAGCACTTCCTCTACTTCAACGACGACATGATCCTCGGGCGGACCGTGCAGCCCGGCATGTTCTTCCTGGGCAACGGGCAGGCCAAACACTTCCTGTCGCCCACGGCCGTGCCGATGTCCCCGATCTCGCAAGAGGACGAGTTCAACATCACCGCGGCGAAGAACAACCGGGCCCTCATCGAGCGGTCCTTCGGACACACGCTGACACACGCGTTCCTGCATGCCCCGTACCCACTGCGCCGCAGCGTGCTCGCCGACATCGAGCGCGACTACGCCGAGGAGATGGCGGCCACGTCGCGCGCCCAGTTGCGCAGTCGCACCGACGTGTCGGTCGCCTCGTCACTGCACCACTACTACGGCTACTTCACCCAGCGCAGCGTGCCCGGCAGCATCTCCTGCGGCTTCGTCAACGTCGGGCTCGCCGAGCACGGTCCGCGGCTGAACCGGATTCTGACCGCACGCCCCCACGACGTGTTCTGCCTCAACGACTACCACGACGGTGACGTGTCGGAGGAGGAGCAGGACGCCATCCTCGCGGCCTTCCTGCCGAGCTACTTCCCGGTGGCGAGCCAGTTCGAGACGGGCTCCGTACGCAACCGGCGCGCTCACGCCGGCTATCTGCCGGGATGGCCGCTGTGACCCACTTCCACCGGGCCGAGGAACCCGACCGGACCGAAGAACCCGACCAGAGCGACGAAAGACGATCCACCGTGTCCAGCCCCGCCTCCGTCGTGCAGATCGTCGCCCACCCGGACGACGACCTGTACTTCATGAACCCCGCGACCTTCCAGGCGATCAAGGCGGGAACGCCCACCACGACGGTCTACCTGACCAGCGGAGACGCCGACGGCCGCAACCCCCGCCCCTGGCAGATCGCGCCCCCGGCCGAGGACCGGGAGGCCTACGCGAAGGCACGGCAGAACGGGATCAGGGCCGCGTACGGCGCGATGGCCCTCGGTGACCGCGCCGCGCCCTGGACCCCGTCCACCCTGTCCACGGCGGGCGGTGCCGTCGCCGAGGTCTACACCCTGACCGACGCGCCCTGGGTGAAGCTGGTCTTCCTCAACATCTGCCAGCACGGCACGCCCGACGGCGCGCCGCGCAGCCTGCACGTGCTCTGGCAGGAGGAGGTCGAACGGGTCCCCACGCTCGCGGTGAGCGGCGGCCTGGTGAACGAGCGGTACTGGTACACGCGCGCCGGACTGGTGGACACGCTGGTCCAGGTCCTCGACCTCGTCGGGCCGACCCTCGTACGCACCATGGACCCGGACCCGGACCGCCTGGTCCACGACGAACGGTTCCCGCAGCACCACGACTTCGGCGATCTGGCGGACCACTGCGACCACACCGCGACCGCTCTCTTCTCGTGGCTGGCGCTGGACCGCTACCAGGGCCCAGACGAGGGCCGCACCTTCGTGGTCGAGGCCTTCCGCGGCTACTCCAACGAGCGGTGGCCGCACATCCTCGGCCCACGGGCCATCTCGCTCAAGGAGTACTTCCTCAACGTCTACGGCGCGGCCGACGGGTACGACTGCGGGGACCCCGCCGGCAGCGGCGACTACGCGGTCGGCTGGAGCGCGCGCACCACGGGCTGGGTGCAGAGCACCACCCCGCGCCATCCGCACGGGGCCTGGCTGGGCCGTGACGCGCGCGGCCGCCTCACGGCGTTCGCCGTGGTCAACCAGCAGGCCGCGGTGTGGCTGGAGACCCAGCCCGGAAACGGCCAGTGGCGCGGACCGTTCTTCCTGGGCGGCGGCCCGCTCTCCCCGGGACTCTCGGCGAGCCTGACCCCGGACGGCCGCTGGCAGGTCTTCGCCCGGCGCATGTCGCACCTGGGGCCGGACCACTCCCAGCGGCGGGAGATCGTGGTGCTCGAACAGGCCGAGCGGGACGGCAGGTTCACCGGGTGGACCATCCTGGGCAACCCCTCGGCCGGCAACCCCGGGCGCGACCGGCATCTGGGCACGCCGGCCGTCGCCCGTGACGCGCTGGGCCGAGCGCACCTCTTCGTGCGCAACGGGGGGCAGGGTCTGCACACCCGGGTCCAGGAGACGGACGGTGTCTGGGGCGCGTGGACGGACCTGCGCGGCCACGAACTCCAGGAGGGCCTCGCGGCGGTGACCGCACCGAACGGCCGGGTGGAGGTCTTCGCCGCCAGCCGGGAGGGGGTCTTCCACTGGTCCCAGGCCTCGTACGACCGGCCACCGCGGCGCGGCCCCCGCTTCCGCCTCACGGTCCCCGCCTCACCCCCCGCGGCCGCCGTGCAGCCCAACGGCCGGGTCATGACGGTCTACCGGCAGCCCGAGACGGGACGGCTGCTCATGGCCCAGGAGGACGCGCCCGGCGGTCAGTGGAACAAGCCGGCCGTACCCATCGGCGGCCGCGGCGGCTTCGGCGCCATCGCCTGCGCCCCGGGACCCGACCCGGAGACCGGAACCCTGGTGGCCACCCTCAGCGACCCGGGCGGCATCGCCTACCGCTTCCTCCCCGGCGACCACCCCTGGCAGGAACTCCCCACCGACGACCTCGGCGGCCCCCCGGCCCACGCCCCCGCCGCGGCCTTCGACTCTCTCGGCCACGCCGTGATCGCGGTACTCGGCCCGGACGGCCGGCTGGCGATCGCCCGGCAGGCCGGCCGCGGGTCGGTCGGCTTCGGCCCCTGGCAGGTGGTGGGCTGAGAAGGGGGAGCCGGGGTGGAAGGGAAACCGCTGCCCTCGGGCGTCGCGACAGGTGTCGGTGCGCCATGATGACCATCGTGGACACCGAGACACTCATCGACGCCTGGCGGCGTCTGCTCACCGGCTCCGGAAAATCATGGGTGCTGTTCGAGCACGGCACCTGCGTGGTGCTCGAACACCCCAGCGGTGACCTCGCCGAGCAGGCCACCGGCATCCTCCGCGAGTTCGGCCCCGTACAGGTCGCCACCTCGGCCGGTGACTTCCGTGTGCTCGAACTCAACACCGGCGAGGGCTGGTTGGTGACGAGCCACCACCCGGACGTCGTCACCTTCGTCCCGCGGGACGACCCGGAGGACCCCTCGCACCTGGCCGTCGGCATGCTGGGCCGCTCCCGCCGCGACAGCGACGGCACGGAACTCCGGGTCGTCCATGTGGAGGCCGCTCCGCCCGCCTGAGGCGGGTGCCGCTGGGCCGAATCCAGCACGTCGACTCCTGAAGCGGTTGCCTTGAGAAGCGGTGGCGCACTCGGCGTGCGTGGTGGCTGTCATCATCTTGGAATGGCAGGCAGGCAGCTACCGGCAGGTTGGACTCTGGAAGAGATCCGTGAGGTCTCCGGCGACCGTCAGGCCACCCCTCTGGGTACCGACCGCGTCGTGACGGGCTGGCCGCCCCAAGGCGAGCGGCTCCACCCCGAGATCGTCCTGGGCTTCCGCGGACTCTGTCTGGTGAAAGCCGTCAACGACGACGACTGGTACATGGGCAGCCTGAACGACGACGGCAGCGTCACCTGCTGGAGCGTCTACGGCAACCTCTACGAAGCACTTCGCGGCCTGTAGCCCGACGACACCCGGCCCGTCTGGACGGCACACCCGTCTCAGTTTCCGTCTCATGCAGCCCGGTTCACCGGCGTGGCATCATCGCTGATGCTCACCGTGATCGTGCCGTCCGCTTCAGCCTGAGCGCGCCCAGCGGCGTGTGACCTCGCTGACCGCGGTGGCCGCACGGTCGGCGGGCGCCCCGTCGGTGCGCGCCTCGGGGGCGAACTCGACGTGCAGGAAAGGCACGTTCGCGGCGTCGGCGGCGCGGCCCTCCATGTTCTCCCGGCCCTCCAGCGGGCAGTCCCGCACCCAGGATCGGCACACGTGGAAGCCGTGGGTGCCCAGGGCGTCGGCCAGTCTGCGGCCGTCCGCGCGGCCCGCCGATCCGGCACCGGTGGAGGCGACCACGTCGTAGCCCGGGGCCGAGGAGGCGGCCATGCCGTGCAGCTGGGCCCCGGGCATCCCACGGCGGACCAGCTCGGCGCAGATGGCGTAGAAGACGGTGTCCCGGCGGTGCGCCACGTCCGCGGCATTCCCGCTCCCGGCTTTGCGATGTGCGCCTGCGAGCACCATGACACCGCCGGGCGAGTCGCGTAGGACCCGCACGCCCAGCTGCTCGGTGCCAAGGTCGGCGACCGGGTGCGGGACCTGGACCGACCAGCGTGCGGGGTGGTCCAGATCGACGTAGACCCGGCCCCAGCCGCGCGGTGCCACGGCGGCGTCGGTGCGGTCGGCCACTTCGGCGTAGCGGTGTCCGGAGACCCGGTCGAAGACCGTGCGTACCGTGAAGTCACGTTGGGAAAGCAAGTGTTCCGCTTGTTCCCGGTGGCCGTCCAGGAGCAGGCCGACGCCTTGGGTGATGGCGGTGCGGTCCGCCCGGCCGGGTTGCCGGTAGCCGTGGTCCGGGCCGAACCGGCTGGTGTAGTCCGCCACCTCGCGCGCCAGGTCGACCTGCTGGGCGCCCGTGCCGGGGCGGGGGCCGGCATCCCCGCCGCCGTCGCGGGTGGCGTGCAGCACGGCGGTCAGCGCACCGGCGAGACCAGCGATGACCAGCAGAATTGTTGCGATCGTTATGCTTCGCGAGCGAGTGGCTCTCATGGTTGTATCAAGATATACCGGTGAAAATATGCCGTAGCCGCACCCTGCTGGCCCTGCTGAGCCCGCTCCTCCTCGTCGCCGCCGTCACCGGCTGCGGCATCGTCTCGGACGACGGAGACGACGCGGCCGACCAGGGCGGCGGACGTTCCTTCACCGTCGCGGCGGCCGGGGACATCCTGATGCACCCCGAACTGGTCGACCAGTCCCGCAAGGACGCCAAGCGCACGGGCAAGGGTGTGGACGGGCTGGACTTCGGGCCGATGATGGCCGGGGTCAAGCCGCTGATCAGCAAGGCCGACCTGGCGATCTGCCACCAGGAGCCGGTGATGGGCACCGCGGAGGGTCCGTTCGAGGGCTTCCCGGACTTCGAGGTGCCGCCGCAGACGGCGAACACGATCAAGGACCTCGGCTACGACACCTGCTCCACCGCCTCCAACCACACGCTCGACCACGGGTACGCGGGCGTGAAGCGAACCCTGGACGCGCTGGACGCCGCCGGCGTGAAGCACACGGGCTCCTTCCGTACCAAGAAGGAATCGCTCACTCCGCTGATCATGAACGTCAAGGGCGTGAAGGTCGCGCAGATTTCGTTCGCGTACGGCTTCAACGAGCCGCACACGGTGCCGAAGGGCAAGCCCTGGGTCGCAGGCCAGCAGAGTCTCGCCGGGATCAAGGCCGCCGAGCAGCGCGCCCGCAAGGCCGGCGCCGAGGTGGTGATCCTCTCCATCCACTGGGGTCACGAGCACCAGCCGGCCCCCACCGCCGCGCAGATCTCCTTCGCCCGGCAGCTCGCCCGGCACACCGGCATCAACCTCGTCATCGGCCACCACGCGCACGTCGTGCAACCGATGGAGAAGGTCGACGGCCTCTGGGTCGCGTACGGCATGGGCAACCAGATCGCCCGGCACGCGCAGCCGACGGGTCTGACCGAGGAGGGCGTGATCGGTTGGTTCAAGTTCACCGAGCGAGGCAAGGGCCACTGGGACGTCCAGCCGAGCTTCGAGCCGACGATGCTGCAGATCCCGCCGGACGCGGTGAACGCCACGGACGGCGGCAAGGCGACCTACACCGACGACGACGCCCGGGACTACCGCCTGCTGGACGTGCCGGCCGCGCTTCGCGACGACGACGGCCTCACGGACCGGCAGAAGTCACGGCTGCGGCTCGCTTTCGAACGCACCGAGGGCACTCTCTACAACCGCGGCGCGGCCGAGGACGGTCTGAAGCCGCTGACCCCGCTGCCGTGACGGGCGGCGGCTGTCGGCCGGTGGCCGCCAGCGGCGTGACGTGCGTACTTCCCCATTCTTGATCATATAGGCACAGATGTTGTGCAGCTCACATAAGTAAGAGTGCAACTTAGTAAGGCTCTTACCCGTCTGAGTGCTGCGGGTGCACCTGAGAGACAGCTGTGCCTGAAACGCGCACGTACATCCGAAATATCGTCACTGCTTCCGTGCGGACCGACCGCCGCACGCCCCGAGAGGACCCTCCCTTGGCGTCACCGCCCCCGTCGCGGCAGCACCGAGCCCGCCGACGAGCCGACATGTCGCTGATCGGAGGCATCCGCCCGCCGATCGCGGTTCTCTCGGTGCTGCTGCTGTCGCTCGCCGGCATCACGGCACTCGTGCTGGGCCGGGTCGACAACGCCGGGGTGCCGAAGGCGGTGCTGATCTCGCAGCAGCACTTCGCGGAGGACGGCGCCATCGCGCTGCGCGCCTCCATCGACGAGTCCGTCACCGACCTCACCCGGTCCGCCGCGCTGTTCAGCGCCGGCCAGCCGGTCACCGGCGACGCCGTCCTCGACAAGCTCGGCAGCACCTACCAGAAGTGGACGGGTACCGCGGTCGTCGAGATCCGCACCGGCAAGCTGGTCGCGGCTCGCGGTGAGACCGTGCCGCTGACCTCGGTGAACACCTCCACCCTCGGCGACGAGGGCGGCCTCGCGCCGCGCATGGTCCGGCTGAAGAACGGGGAGACGCGGCTGCTGTCCCTCGCGCTGCTGTCCTGGCCGGGCAAACCGCAGCTGCTGCTCGTGGCGTCCAGCAATCTGACGTTCCCCGGCATCAGCATCGGCCAGTTCCGGTCCATCGCCGTGGCCGACCGGGACGGCACGATCCTCAGCAGCGACGGCATCCCCGAGCCCGAGCAGGTGCGCACCAGCACCGATCGCGAGGAGATCAAGCTCTCCCGCAAGCAGCTGGAGGCCTTCGCCGGGCTCGCCGCCCGCAAGGCCCGGCAGGACCCGCGCAGCAGCAAGGAACCCGGGATGGGCGGCTACCAGGGCGTCAGCGGGAGCGCCGTCGGCGGCCGGGTGCTCAGCGACCGGTCCGTCGCCGGATACGCCACGCTGGCCTCGCCCTCCCCGGGGGAGACCACCACCGCCTCCGGGCTCGGCCTGTCCGTGGTGGCCATGGTCAAGGTGCAAGAGGACCCCGCCCGCGCCCACTCCCCGGTGTTCGGCCTGCTGGCGGGCGCCGCGCTCCTCGTCGTCGGCTCCATCGCCGTGGCCGTGCTCCTCGGCACCGTGCAGCGCCCGCTGATCCGGCTGTTCCTGGAGTCCCGCCGGCTCACCCGCGGCGACCTGACCCGGCCCGTCACCGTCCCCGGCTACGGCGAGGCGCACCGCGTCGGCCACGCCCTGGAACGGCTGCGCCGCCAGCTGCTCGGCGAGAGCGCCGAAGACACCGGCCCGGCCGCGCGCCCGCGCGGACTGCGCAAGGTGGGCACCCGCGCCCTGCTTCTCGTGTGCGCGGTACTGCTGCTGGCCTGGTCGGTGCCGCTGATGCTGCTGATCAACCGCGCCGACGGCACCGCCGTCGTACCGCAGCAGCTCGTCAGCGACCAGCGCGAACGCACCGACACGCTCAGCGACCGGGTACGCCGCGCGCTCAACGAGGGCAGCGCGGACCTGGACTCGGTCGGCTCCCTCATCGGCAACCGCACCGAACCCGAGGCCATGGAGAAGGTGCTGCAACGCACCCTCGACGAGAACCAGCGCTACCGCTCCCTCTACGTTGTCGACTCCTCCGGCGAGATCCTGGCCCGCGAGGGCAAGGAACCCAAGGTGATCCGCTCCCACCGGGTCTCCGACACCGCGATCCGGCTGCTGGGCCGCGGCGGCAAGCAGCCCGTCGTCGTCGCCAACGCCGAGATCCCCGGACGCGACGGCGCCCAGCTCGTCGGGGAGTTCCGCGTCGAGTTCTTCAACGCGCTGCTGACCCGGCCGGGTATGGGCGTGGTCCGCCTCGTCGACGACCACGGCAAGGTCGTCGCGGGCAACACCGGCTTCCTCGCCTTCCAGTCGCTGCCCGACGACCACCTGAAGGACCTGGTCGCCGCCAGCGCCCAGCGGCTGGGCAAGAAGGCCCGCGCGAACGGGGTGCTCTACCGCGAGAACGGCGTACGGATCGCCGCCGCCGCCCCGTTCGCCGGCAGCGGCCCCGCCGAGGCCCTCGGCTGGAGCGTGGTCAGCTGGCAGCCCGCCAGCCGGCTCGCCATCCCCGAGTACGACGCCCAGAACCGCACCGTGCTCGCCGGACTGCTCGGCACCGCCGCGGCCGTCGCCTGCCTGGGCTGGCTGCACATCGTCGTGGCCCGGCCGCTGCGCTCGCTGGCCGGCCGTTCCGAGGCGCTGGCCGGCGGCGACCGCAAGACCGTGCTGTTCCCGCAGCACCACGACGAGGTCGGCGCCGTCACCCGCTCCCTGGAACTCATCCGGCAGCAGCTGCACGACCAGCGCCGGCAGGCGCCCCGCCGCATCCCGCCCCAGGCCTCCGCGCCGCAGCAGTACACAAGGAACTGATCACTCGTGCTCTTCCTCTACACCGTGCTGCTGGTGGGCTGCGCGTTCATGGTCGTCGCGGGCGTCGTCGAGCAACGCCGGCACTTCACCAACCTGGACCACATACCCACCCGGGTCCTGATCAACGGCATTCGCGGCAAGTCGTCCATCACCCGGCTGTGCGCGGGCGCGCTGCGCGGCGGTGGCCTGACCACCGTAGCCAAGACGACCGGCACCGCGGCCCGGTTCATCCACCCGGACGCCACCGAGGAGCCCGTCTACCGCAAGTTCGGCATAGCCAACGTCGTCGAACAGATCGGCATCGTGCGGCGCGCCGCCGCGTACCAGCCGGACGCGCTCGTCATCGAGTGCATGGCCGTCATGCCGGCCCTGCAGGAGATCAACCAGTCCAAGCTGATCCGCTCCACGATCGGCGTGCTGTGCAACGTGCGCGAGGACCACCTCGCCGAGATGGGCCCCACCCTGGACGACGTGGCGCGGTCGCTGTGCCGCTCGATGCCCGAGGACGGCATCTGCGTCACCGCGGAGAAGGAGCGCTTCCACATCCTCCAGGAGGAGGCCGACGCCCGGAACTGCCGACTCGTCTACGCCGACCCGGAGACGGTCACCGACGAGGAACTGCGCGGCTTCAGCTGGTTCACCTTCAAGGAGAACGTCGCCATCGCGCTGACGGTGGCCGAACTCCTCGGCGTCGACCGGGCGACGGCTCTGAAGGGCATGTACGAGGCTCCGCCGGACCCGGGTGTCCTCTCCGTCGAGCGCTACCTGACGCCCGAGGGGAAGAAGCTGCGTTTCGCCAACGTCTTCGCGGCCAACGACCCCGAGTCGACGCTGATGAACATCAACCAGCTGCTCGACCTCGGCGCCATCCACCGCCCGCTCAACGTGGTCATCAACTGCCGCCCCGACCGCGTCGAACGCAACGGTCAGATGGGCGAGATCATCCCCGACCTCGACCCCGAGCACGTCTTCGTCATCGGCCACCCGGCCAAGTCCGCCATCGACGCCATCCCGACCGAGTTCCGCTCGCGCGCCGTCGACCTCGGCGGCGACAAACGTGACCCGGCGGAGTTCATGGCCCGGATGCTGGAGACACTCCCCCCGGACTCCTCGCTGGTGGCGATCGGCAACATCCACGGTCAGGGCGAGATCCTGCTGGAGCACCTGGCCGAACTCCCCCCGGACGAAAGCGCCGACGAGCCGGTGGCCGTGGCCCCGGCCGGCCGGGCCGGAGCGGAGTCCGCCGTGGTCGAGCACGTCGAGACCGTGCAGCTGTACGCGCCCCGCATCGACCCCTACCAGGGGTATTCGGAGGCGTACGAGTCGCGCTACGCGCAGCAGCCGTACGTTCAGCAACCCTATGTCCAGCAGCCGTACGTCCAGCAGCCCCCCGTGCACCAGGACACCGTGCACCAGGACGCCGCGAACATGTACGCGGAGCAGCAGCCCGCGGGCCAGGCGGGATACGACCGGCCGTACCCGGACGACGACTGGACGCAGACCCAGCAGTACCGCGGTCAGGCCCCGCAGCGCGGGCTGTTCGAGCCCCGCATTCCTCCCCAGCCCTCCGCCGACGACAGCCAGCAGTGGCACAGCCCAGGAGAACAGCGTTGATCCCCTCCGTCCTCACCCCCGAGATCGCCGCGATCGGCATCGGCCTGGGCCTGATGTTCTCCCTGATGTGCTACCTGACGACCAACCTGTCGCCGGGCGGCATGATCACCCCGGGCTGGCTCGCGCTCACCCTCATCGAGGACCTCCAGCGGGCCGCCCTGGTGGTCGGCGTGACCGTGCTGACGTACCTCGTCACGCTGCTGATGCAGAAGTTCGTGATCCTGTACGGCAAGCGGCTGTTCGCGGCCGTCGTGCTCAGCGGTGTGCTCATCCAGGCCACCGTGATCATCGTGCTGCAGATGGAGTTCCCGCTGCTGTACGCCAACCAGACGCTCGGGTTCATCGTCCCGGGCCTGATCGGCTACCAGCTGGTCCGCCAGCCCAAGGGCGCGACGCTGCTGTCCGTCGGATCGGTCACCCTCGCCACCTATGTGGTGCTGACCGCCGGCATCCTGCTGGGCGCTCTGCCGTCCGCCTGAGCCCGCACGTTACCGACGTAATCCTGGAGCCCTCACCATGCCGAAAAGCAAAGGCCGGCCCGTCCTCCACACGGTGACGGTGCTGTCGCTGCTCGCGGGCAGCGCGTACTTCACCTACGAACTGCGCAAGGACGAACAGGCGAAGGTCCCGGCCGCCCAGACGGTCACCGACAACGCCCTGCAGAACTCCGGCAAGGCGACCGGCAAGCAGACCTGGGAGCGGCTGAACGACCCGGCGCGTTCGGTACTGCGCGACGGCAAGGGCGCGGTCATCGCCACCTTCACCGACGGCGCCCGCACGGCCACGCTCAAGGGCCCTTCGCGGACCTTCGGCGAACCGGCCAACACCAGCACCAAGGTGGTCACCGACGACTGGGTCCGCCTCATGCCGGAGCCCTGGGTCAAGGGCGCCCAGAACCAGCAGTGGTTCAAGGACTGGTTCAAGAAGTACTCGGGCAGTCAGGAGGACGACATCTTCGCGATCGCCTTCCAGTACGTGCAGGGCGTGCCGGTGAAGAAGGACTCCGCGGGCGTGCCGTACGCCGGTGACGCGGTGTTCGGCCCGTACAAGGCGGACGGCGTGGACCGTCTGGAGCAGAACGACTTCTACGACTACCTCGGCATCTCGTACACCTTCCGCAACGGCACCACGATGTATCCGCGCAAGGAGCGCTACCGCGCGCTGGACTGCTCCGGCTTCATGCGGATGGTGTGGGGCTACCGCGCCCGCTACCCGCTGATGGCCACGAACACCTCGGGCGACGGCCTGCCCCGCTCGGCCGACGGTATGGCCCGCTCCAAGGCCGGCGTGGACATCATCAAGCTCCAGGGTCCCTCGCCCTGGTACACCCGGCCGAAGAACACGGACATGCTCCAGCCGGGCGACCTGCTGTTCTTCAAGATGGACCACCGCACCGGCAACCACATCGACCACGTGGCCCTCTACCTGGGGCTGGACACCGAGGGCCACAAGGTCTTCATCTCCAGCCGCAAGGAGCAGAACGGCCCCACGATGGGGGACACGGGCGGCGTCTCCCGCATCGACGGCAACGGCTTCTACGCCCAGCTGTTCCGCAGCGCCAAGCGCCTCTGACCAGGCGACACGCCGATGCCCGGCACACCAGTCGGTGTGCCGGGCATCGGGTTTGCGCGGAGGCGGTCAGGCCGGAACGCTCGCCACGCCCGTCGCCAGGAACTTCTTGCCGTTCACGCGCTCCGAGACGCCCTCGCGGTCCAGGTACGGCGTGATGCCGCCCAGGTGGAAGGGCCAGCCGGCGCCGGTGATGAGGCAGAGGTCGATGTCCTGGGCCTCGGCGACGACACCCTCGTCGAGCATGAGGCCGATCTCCTGGGCCACGGCGTCGAGGACGCGGGCGCGGACCTGCTCCTCGGTCAGGACGGTGTCGCCCTGCTTGAGCAGCGCGGCGACCTCCGGGTCCAGCTCGGGCTTGCCGCTGTCGTAGACGTAGAAGCCGCGCTTGCCGGCCTTGACGACGGCGGCGAGGTTCGCGGAGACCGTGAAGCGGTCCGGGAAGGCCCGGTTGAGGGTCTCCGAGACGTGCAGGCCGATCGCCGGGCCGACCAGCTCGAGGAGGACGAGGGGAGACATCGGCAGGCCGAGGGGCTCCACCGCCTTCTCCGCGATCTCGACCGGCGTGCCCTCGTCGATGACGTTCTGGATCTCGCCCATGAAGCGGGTCAGGATGCGGTTCACGACGAACGCCGGGGCGTCCTTGACCAGTACCGCGGTCTTCTTCAGCTTCTTGGCCACCGCGAAGGCGGTCGCGAGCGAGGCGTCGTCCGTCTTCTCGCCGCGGACGATCTCCAGGAGCGGGAGGACGGCCACCGGGTTGAAGAAGTGGAAGCCGACGACCCGCTCGGGGTGCTTCAGCTTCGACGCCATCTCCGTCACGGAGAGGGAGGAGGTGTTGGTGGCGAAGATCGCGTGCGCCGGGGCCACCGCCTCGACCTCCGCGAACACCTGCTGCTTGACGCCGATCTCCTCGAAGACCGCCTCAATGATGAAGTCGGCGTCGGCGAAGCCCTCGGCCTTGTCCAGGACACCGGTGACCAGGGCCTTGAGGCGGTTGGCCTTGTCCTGGTTGACGCGGCCCTTGCCGAGCAGCTTGTCGATCTCGGCGTGGACGTAGCCCACACCCTTGTCGACGCGCTCCTGGTCGATGTCCGTGAGGACGACCGGGACCTCCAGGCGGCGCAGGAACAGCAGGGCGAGCTGCGAGGCCATCAGGCCCGCGCCGACCACGCCGACCTTCGTCACCGGGCGGGCCAGGTTCTTGTCCGGGGCGCCCGCCGGGCGCTTGCCGCGCTTCTGCACGAGGTTGAACGCGTAGATGCCCGCGCGCAGTTCGCCGCCCATGATGAGGTCGGCCAGCGCGACGTCCTCGGCGTCGAAGCCCTGCTGGAGGTCGCCGTTCTTGGCGGCGGCGATGATGTCGAGGGCGCGGTAGGCGGCCGGGGCCGCGCCGTGCACCTTGGAGTCCGCGATGAAGCGGCCCTTGGCGACGGCCTGGTCCCAGGCCTCACCGCGGTCGATCGCCGGGCGCTCGACGACGATCTCGCCCTTGAGGACGGTCGCCGTCCAGATGAGGGACTGCTCGAGGAAGTCGGCGCCCTCGAAGATCGCGTCCGCGATGCCCAGCTCGTAGACCTGCTTGCCCTTGAGCTGCTTGTTCTGGTTGAGGCTGTTCTCGATGATGACCGAGACGGCCTTCTCGGCGCCGATCAGGTTCGGCAGCAGCGCGCAGCCGCCCCAGCCGGGGACCAGGCCGAGGAAGACCTCGGGGAGGGAGAAGGCGGGGAGGGCCGCGGACACCGTGCGGTAGGTGCAGTGCAGGCCGACCTCGACGCCGCCGCCCATCGCCGCGCCGTTGTAGTAGGCGAAGGTGGGGACCGCGAGGCCCGACAGGCGCTTGAAGACCTCGTGGCCGCCCTTGCCGATGGCCAGCGCGTCCTTGTGCTCCTTCAGCAGCTCGACGCCCTTGAGGTCGGCGCCGACGGCGAAGATGAACGGCTTGCCGGTGATGCCGACGCCGACGATCTCGCCGTCCGCGGCCTCCTTCTCCACCTGGTCGATCGCGGTGCCCAGGTTCGCGAGCGAGGCCGGGCCGAAGGTGGTCGGCTTGGTGTGGTCGAAGCCGTTGTCCAGCGTGATGAGGGCGAAGCGCCCGGCGCCCAGGGGGAGGTCGAAGTGGCGTACGTGCGCCTGCGTGACGACCTCGTCCGGGAACAGCTCGGCCGCGCCCTTCAGGAGTTCAGCGGTGGTGCTCACTTGTCGCCTCCGTCGAAGTGCGGGTTCTCCCAGATGACCGTCGCGCCCATGCCGAAGCCGACGCACATGGTGGTCAGGCCGTAGCGGACGTGCGGCTGCTCCTCGAACTGGCGGGCCAGCTGCGTCATCAGGCGGACGCCGGAGGAGGCCAGCGGGTGGCCGTAGGCGATGGCGCCGCCGTACTGGTTGACGCGCGAGTCGTCGTCGGCGATGCCGTAGTGGTCGAGGAGGGCCAGGACCTGGACGGCGAAGGCCTCGTTGATCTCGAACAGACCGATGTCGGAGATCGACAGGCCCGCCTTGGCGAGGGCCTTCTCCGTGGCGGGGATCGGGCCGTAGCCCATGACCTCCGGCTCCACGCCCGCGAAGGCGTAGGAGACCAGGCGCATCTTGACCGGCAGGCCGTTCTCGCGGGCGAAGTCCTCGGACGCGATGATCGAGGCGGTGGCGCCGTCGTTCAGGCCGGCCGCGTTGCCGGCGGTGACCCGGCCGTGGACGCGGAACGGGGTCTTGAGACCGGAGAGGTTCTCCAGGGTCGTGCCCGGGCGCATCGGCTCGTCGGCGGTGACCAGGCCCCAGCCCGTCTCGCCGCCCTCCGGGTTGGTGCGGCGCACCGAGATCGGCACCAGGTCGGCCTGGATCTTGCCGTTGGCGTACGCCTTGGCGGCCTTCTCCTGGGAGCGCACGGCGTACTCGTCGGCGCGCAGCTTGGTGATCTGCGGGTACCGGTCGTGCAGGTTCTCCGCGGTCATGCCCATGAACAGGGCGGACTCGTCGACCAGCTTCTCCGACACGAAGCGCGGGTTGGGGTCGACGCCCTCGCCCATCGGGTGGCGGCCCATGTGCTCGACACCACCGGCGATGACGGCGTCGTACGCGCCGAACGCGATCGAACCGGCCGTGGTGGTCACGGCGGTCAGGGCGCCGGCGCACATGCGGTCGATGGAGTAGCCGGGGACCGACTGGGGCAGACCGGCGAGGATGCCGGCCGTGCGGCCCAGGGTCAGGCCCTGGTCGCCGATCTGGGTGGTCGCGGCGATCGCGACCTCGTCGATCTTCTTCGGGTCGAGCCCGGGGTTGCGGCGCAGCAGCTCCCGGATCGCCTTCACGACGAGGTCGTCGGCGCGGGTCTCGTGGTAGATGCCCTTCGGGCCCGCCTTGCCGAACGGGGTGCGGACGCCGTCTACGAAGACGACGTCCCTGACGGTACGAGGCACGATGGCTCTCCTCCAGGGTGCGGGATGGCACTGCTGCGTTGCGCTGAGCGCGCGCTCAGGACCCATGCTACTTATGGGTAACGTAGCTGCCCAGTCCTGCCGGGGGGAGCGGTGAACGTCACACCGGCGGCGCGGTGCCCAAGAGGGCCCGCGGCGGTGCCGTCGACCCCCTCGGCGTCAGCACGGGTGTGGGGACCGGATGCGACTCCGGGCCCTCGCCTGTGATCACCCCGAACAGCGTACGGGCCGCCTCCGCGCCGAAGCCGTGCACGTCATGGCTCATCGCGGAGAGGGTGGGGTGGGTCAGCCGGCACAGCTGGGAGTCGTCCCAGGCCAGCAGGGACACGTCGGCGGGTACCTTCAGGCCCATCTCGGCGGCCACCGAAAGACCGGCCACCGCCATGATGTCGTTGTCGTAGACGATCGCGGTCGGCCGGTCCGGCGGCGCGGCGGTCAGCAGGGAGCGGGTCGCCCGGGCACCGGCCTCGCCCGAGTAGTCGGTGGTGACCTGCCAGGCACCGGCGAGGTCCAGGGACCGGGCCGCCTCGTCGAAGGCGGCCGTGCGCATCGTCGTGTGCCCGAGGGCCGCCGCGCCGCCGACCCGGGCGATCCGCCGGTGCCCGAGCGCGGCCAGATAGCGCACGGCCTCCGTGACGGCGGTGGCGTCGTCCGTCCACACGGAGGTGAGCCCCCCGGTCAGCGACGGGTGCCCGACCGCCACCACCGGCAGGCCGAGCCGCTGGGCCACCGCCGGTCTGGGGTCGTCCGCCCCGAAGTCCACCAGGATCGACCCGCCGATCTGCCGTCCCTTCCACCAGGACTCCAGCAGTCCGGCCTCCTCCCGTACGTTCCGCACGAGCCTCAGCAGCAGCGAGCAGGACCGCTCGGTCAGCACGCTCTCCACGCCCGAGATGAACTCCATGTAGAAGGGCTCGAGGCCCAGCATCTGCGCCGGCCGGCAGATCGCCAGCCCCACCACGTCCACCCGGGCCCCGGCGAGCGACCGGGCGGTGAGGTTCGGCGCCCAGCCCAGTTCCCGGGCGGCCGCGAAGATGCGGTCCCGGGTCGCCTCCGACAGCCCCGGCTTGTGGTTGAAGGCCAGGGACACCGCGCCCTTGGACACCCCGGCGCGCGCGGCGACGTCCTTGATGGTGACGCGGGGGGTCGGCGTCGCTGTCATCAGGCGGGCTCCACGCAGTACAGGGCGGCCCGGGCGACGGCCGCGTCAGGAGTCTTCCAGCCCCGCACGCCGATCGTGACCCGTTCCCCGGGAAGCAGCGTGACCAGCCCGCGGTCCGCCCGCGCTCCCGGGTCCAGCCGGTCGGCCTGGAGCAGCAGGTCCCGTACGAGGGTACGGGCCGTCACCGTCACCTCGCCCGGCGCCACGGACACCTCGAACTCCGGTTGGGGGTACGGGATTTCGCGGTCGGGTGCCGGGAAGTGCAGGGCCCGCAGCCCGGCCGCGTCGGCGACGAGGAACTCCTTGGGGCCGGCCGGCCTGAGCTCCCTCGGCACCCCGATCTCCGCCACCGCCCGCGCCCCGGCCGTCAGCGCCATGCTCGCCCCGCCGACCACCACGCCGTCGACGGTCATCCGGCGCAGCGTCACCGCCCCCGTCCACTCCTCGGCGGCCTGGTTGACGGCGGCCAGCACCAGCCCGTCCGCCCTCGGCCGCAGCGTCAGCAGCCGGTCGGCGTACAGCCTCCGCAGCTCGTGGTAGAGCGGCTTCTCCCGCCCGTCGCCGTCGACGGCCGCCCAGGAGGTCACCGGCCAGCAGTCGTTGAGCTGCCAGACCACCGTGCCCGCGCACACCGGCCAGTGCGACCGCCAGTGCTCGATCCCGGCGGCCACCGCACGCGCCTGGTTGACCTGGGTGAGGTAGTGCCAGCGGTCGAAGTCCCCCTCGGGCACACGGAAGTGCCGGGCCAGCCCCCGCGCCAGTTTCCCGTTGCCGTCGTCCGCCTTCTGGTGGTGCAGCACGCCGGGGGAGTCCGGAGCGAGGTCCTCACCGGGCAGCGCGCGTCGCAGCGTCGCGTACGCGGGCGGTGCCTGCCAGCCGAACTCGGCCACGAACCGCGGCACGCTCAGCCCGTAGTCCGCGTAGTCCTCCCGGTTCCACACCTCCCACGAGTGGTGCGTGCCGTGGGCCGGGTCGTTCGGGTGGTGCGCCCAGGACCCCGACCACGGGCTGCCCGCCGTGTACGGCCGCGTCGGATCCAGCTCCGCCACCACGCGCGGCAGCAGCCCCAGGTAGTACCCCTCGCCCCAGGAGTCCCCGGCCAGCCGCCGCTCCCAGCCCCAGTCCCGGAAGCCCCACAGGTTCTCGTTGTTGCCGTTCCACAGCAGCAGCGAGGGGTGCGGCATCAGCCGTACGACGTTCTCCCGGGCCTCCGCCTCCACCTCCCCGCGCAGCGGCTGCTCCTCCGGATAGGCCGCGCAGGCGAACGGGAAGTCCTGCCAGACCATGAGGCCCAGCTCGTCGCAGGCGTCGTAGAAGTCCTCGCTCTCGTAGATCCCGCCGCCCCACACCCGCACCAGGTCCACGCCCGCCGCGGCGGCCTGCCCGAGCCGCTCCCGGTAGCGCTCGCGGGTGACGCGGGAGGGGAGGGCGTCGTCCGGGATCCAGTTCACGCCGCGTGCGAACAGCCGCTCCCCGTTGACGACGAGGGTGAAGCCGGTGCCGTGGGCGTCGGGCCGGCGGTCCAGCCCGACCGTGCGGAAGCCGATCCGGCGGTGCCAGGCGTCGAGCACCTCGTCATTGTGCGTCAGCGTCAACTCCAGGTCGTACAGCGGCTGTTCCCCGTACCCCCGAGGCCACCACAGCCGCGCCCCCGGCACCCGGAGCCGTACGACCCCGCTCGCCCCGTCGACCTCGGCGCGCTCCGTCCGTCCGTCCACGCGGGCCTGAACGGCGAGCCGTGCCTCCACCCGGGTGCGCTCGACGTCCACCCGCAACTCGACGACGCCCGTGCCCTGTTCGACGGTCACCAGGGGCCGCACCCGGCTGATCCGCGCGGTCGACCAGCGCTCCAGCCGGACCGGCCGCCAGATGCCCGCCGTGACCAGGGTGGGCCCCCAGTCCCAGCCGAAGGAGCAGGCCATCTTGCGGATGTACTGGTACGGCTCGGCATAGGCGGCGGGCCGCTCGCCCAGCCGCTCGCGGACGGCCTCGGCCTCGGTGTGGGCGGAGGCGAAACGCACCACCAGCAAACCCGCCGCCCCCGTGACGTCGAAGCGGTAGGAGCGGTGCATGTTCCTTATTCGACCGAGGAGTTGTCCGGCGAGGGTGATCTCGGCGGCGGTGTCGAGGCCGTCGAAGACGAGATCGGTCTGCTCGTGCGCGGACGCCTCCCGCAGCTCCCTCTCGTACGTCCACTCCCGCCGCCCGACCCAGGCCACCTCCACCTCGTTCCGCCCGAGGAACGGGTCCGGGATCACCCCTGCCGCGAGCAGATCGGAGTGCACGCACCCCGGCACCCGGGCCGGCAGCGCCTCCCCTCCGTGCCGCAGGATCCAGCCCTCGGTGAGCGGTGTGGCCTCCAGCATGCGCACTCCCTAAACCGGTCTACACGCGGGATTGGACGTACTTCTGCATCCTTGGCGGGATTGGGACTTTACCGGTTGAGGAAAGCGCTGTCAGAGTGCCGAATCAGCCAACTCGCACGTGCTCTTCCGTCCCGAGAACGGAGTTGACGCACATGAACCGCCGTACGCACCGAAGCCCCATCCTCGCCGCGGCCGCGGGAGCCGCCCTGCTGCTCGCGGGCTGCACCGGCACGGGAGGCTCGACCAAGGGCGCCGACGCCAAGGCGCCCGACGACCCGTCGAAGGTGAGCGGGACCATCACGGTCCTCACCCAGCGGACCGACCTCGTGCAGGACGGCACGATGAAGAAGTACGCCGCCGAGTTCAACAGGACGTATCCGAAGGTGAACGTCAAGTTCCAGGCCCTCACCGACTACGAGTCCGAAGTCAAGATCCGTATGAACACGGAGAACTACGGCGACGTCCTGATGATCCCCGGGGTGATCAAGAAGAGCGACTACCCGAAGTTCTTCGCCTCGCTCGGCACCCGGGCGGAGCGTGCCAAGAAGTACCGGTTCACCGACTTCACCACCGTCGACGGCAAGGTCTACGGCCAGAGCCCGATCGGCGTGACCCCCGGCTTCGTCTACAACAAGCGGATCTGGAAGGAGGCCGGCGTCACCCGGTGGCCCACCACCCCGGCCGAGTTCCTCGACGACCTGAAGGCCATCAAGTCGAAGACCGGCGCGACCCCGTACTACACCAACTTCGCCGCCCAATGGCCGCTGACCTCCTGGACGTTCGTCAACGGCTCGGTGCACTGCGACACCGGGGCGACCACCAAGATCGCCGAGGGCAACCCCTGGGCCGAGGGCGCCGACCTGCGCGTCGGCGACCAGCTCCTGTACGACATCGTGCACGACGGGCTCGCCGAGAAGGACCCGACCACCACCAACTGGGAGGCCTCCAAAGCCCAGTTGGCCAAGGGAAAGATCGCCACGCAGTGGCTCGGCACCTGGGCGGTCATCCAGTTCCAGGACGCGGCCCGCAAAGCCCGGGTGAACCCCGACGACATCGGCTTCATGCCCTTCCCCGCCCAGGTGGGCGGCAAGTTCTGCGCGGTCGTCGGCCCCGACTACAACCAGGCCGTCAACGTGCACTCCGCGCACAAGGAGGCGGCCCGCGCCTGGATCGACTGGTTCACCGACAAGTCCGGCTACGACAAGGACAACCTGGCCATCTCCCCGCTGAAGGACGCGCCCCTGCCCACCGTCCTGAAGCCGTACGAGGACGCGGGCGTGAAGCTGATCGAACTGGACGACTCCGCGGGCGCCAAGGTCAAGCTGATCGACGACCAGTCCGAGGTCGGCATCAACAAACCCGACTACCGCCAGGACCTGGTCGACCTCGCCCGCGGCGCGAAGAGCGGCAACCTCGACGACTTCCTGGACGGCCTCGCCAAGAAGTGGACCGACGCACAGAAGACCGTGGGGTCGGGGTCCTGATGACGGACACCACGCGGAAGGCGGCCCACCGGGAGACCACCGCCGCGGCCGGCCCGGCCCCCGCCCCGGAACCCGCACCGCGCCGGGTACGGCTCACACGGGTGGCGACCCCCTGGCTGTTCCTGCTCGCCCCGCTCGGCCTCCTGATCACCTTCACCTACGCGCCGATCGCCAACATGGTCGCGTACAGCTTCACCGACTGGGACGGCGTCAGTCCCGAACTGCACTACACGGGCACCGGGAACTACACCGAACTCTTCACCCGCCCGGACCTCTTCGAGGTCTTCTTCGTCAGCGGCTACTACCTGGCCGCCTCCGCCGTGCAGATCGTCGCCGCCCTCTACTTCGCGACCGTCCTGAGCTTCGACGTCCGCTTCCGGAACTTCTTCAAGGGCGTGCTCTTCTTCCCGTACCTGATCAACGGGGTGGCCATCGGCTTCGTGTTCCTCTACTTCTTCCAGGACGGCGGCACCCTGGACTCGGTGCTGCGCCTGTTCGGCGTGCACTCCCACCACGCCTGGCTGGGCACGCCCGTCTCGGCGAACCTCTCCCTCGCGGGCGTCTCCGTCTGGCGCTACCTCGGCCTGAACTTCGTCCTCTTCCTCGGCGCGATCCAGTCCGTCCCGGGGGAGCTGTACGAGGCGGCCGAGCTGGACGGCGCGAACCGCTGGCAGCAGTTCCGCCACATCATCGCGCCCGGCATCAAGCCGGTGGTGACCCTGACCGTGATCCTCTCGGTGTCCGGCTCGCTGTCCGCCTTCGACATCCCGTACATCATGACCGGCGGCGCGACCGGCACCGAGACCTTCGTGATCCAGACCGTGAAGCTGGCCTTCCAGTTCAACAAGACCGGGCTCGCCTCGGCGGCCGCGGTCGTCCTGCTGCTGATCGTGCTGGCGGTGACCTGGCTGCAACGGCGACTCGTGCCCGACGACAAGGTGGACCTCGTATGACACGCCGTATCGTCGCCCGCACCCTGGTGTACCTGTCGCTGATCACCGCGACGGTGGTCGTCCTGCTCCCGCTGGGCGCCGTCCTCCTGACGTCCCTGAAGACCCCGGACGAGATGGCGGACGACAGCGGCGCCCTCACCGCACCCCACGACCCGCTCAACGTCCACAACTACGTGACCGCGTTCCAGGACGGCCGGATGCTCCAGGCCTTCGGCAACACGGCCTTCATCCTGCTCTTCGCCATCGGCGGCACCGTCCTGATCGGCTCGATGACGGCGTACGCCATCGACCGCTTCACCTTCCGCTTCAAGAAGGCGGTGGTGGCGCTGTTCCTGCTGGCCGCGCTGGTCCCCGGCGTGACCACCCAGGTGGCCACCTTCCAGATCGTCAACAGCTTCGGCCTCTTCGACACCCGCTGGGCCCCGATCCTGCTCTACATGGGCACGGACATCGTGTCGATCTACGTCTTCCTGCAGTTCGTGCGGTCGATCCCGGTCTCCCTCGACGAGGCCGCCCGCCTGGACGGCGCCAACGCCTTCACGATCTACCGCAAGATCATCTTCCCGCTGCTGAAACCCGCGACGGCGACCGTGGTGATCGTGAAGGGGATCACCGTCTACAACGACTTCTACATCCCCTTCCTCTACATGCCGTCCCAGGATCTTGGCGTGATCTCGACGTCCCTCTTCCGCTTCCGCGGCCCCTTCGGCGCCCACTGGGAGACGATCTCGGCCGGAGCGGTCCTGGTGATCCTGCCGACCCTGATCGTCTTCCTGTGCCTGCAAGGGTTCATCTACAACGGCTTCATGAAAGGGGCGACACGCTGACGCGCCCTGAAGGGGCGCGGGGAACTGCGCGAGCAACCACGAATAACCCGCAGCCACCGCACAACAGCCCCGCCAACGGCGACTAGCTCCCCGCCGAAGCCAGCGCAGCGACAAGCACCGGCGTCACCAGCTCCACCTGCCAAGCCCGCGCCCCGTACCCGGCCAGCGCGGCTCCCACGGACTCCTCGTCCACACTCTTCGGCGGCTCCCAGCAGAGCCGCCGTACCGTGTCGGGCGTGATCAGGTTCTCCTGAGGCATGTTGAGCCGTTCGGCCAGCGAGGAGACGCCCGCCCGAGCCGCCGAGAGGCGCGCCGCGGCGGACGGGTCCTTGTCCGCCCAGGCCCGAGGCGGCGGCGGCCCCGCGACCGGCTGCCCCGGCTGCGGCAGCTGCGCCTCGGTGAGCGCCTTGGCGCGGTCCACCGCGGCCTGCCACTGCTCCAGCTGCCGCCGCCCCATCCGGTGACCGAAACCGTTCAGCCCGGCCAGGGCGTGCACATTGGCCGGCACGGAGAGCGCCGCCTCCACGATGGCGGAGTCGCTGAGCACCTTGCCCGGCGAGACGTCCCGCCGCTGGGCGATGCGGTCCCGTGTCTGCCACAGCTCGCGCACGACGGCGAGCTGCCGGCGCCGCCGCACCTTGTGCATGCCCGACGTACGGCGCCAGGGGTCCTTGCGCGGCTCGGCGGGCGGCGCCGACGCGATGGCGTCGAACTCCTGCCGGGCCCACTCCAGCTTGCCCTGCCGGTCGAGCTCCTTCTCCAGCGAGTCGCGCAGGTCGACGAGCAGCTCGACGTCCAGCGCGGCGTACCTCAGCCACGGCTCGGGCAGCGGCCGGGTCGACCAGTCGACGGCGGAGTGGCCCTTCTCCAGTACGAAGCCCAGGACGCCCTCGACCATCGCGCCGAGGCCGACCCGCGGGAACCCGGCGAGCCGGCCGGCCAGCTCGGTGTCGAACAGGCGGCTGGGGACCATGCCTATCTCACGCAGGCAGGGCAGGTCCTGGGTGGCCGCGTGGAGCACCCACTCGGTGCCGGACAGCGCCTCACCGAGGCCCGACAGGTCGGGGCAGGCGACGGGGTCGATCAGCGCGGTCCCGGCCCCCTCGCGGCGCAGCTGCACCAGGTAGGCGCGCTGTCCGTACCGGTAGCCGGAGGCGCGCTCGGCGTCGACGGCGACGGGGCCGCGGCCCGCGGCGAAGGCGACGACCACCTCGGCGAGCGCGGCCTCGTCGGCGATCACCGGGGGAATGCCCTCGCGGGGCTCGAGCAAGGGGACCGGCGCCGCCGTCTCGGAAGATCCGCCGTCATCCGGAGGGGTTCCTCCGGTGGTGCGCAGTGGCATGTCTGCTGCGGTCTCTTGGGCGTCGGTCACCTGTCAAGGGTATCTGTGTGTGGACAGAGCCCGTCGACGGAACGTTCCGTCGACGGGCGTCGGAGGGTCGTAAACCAGTCAGGAATCGGTCAGGCGGGTGAAATGCCTGGTTCACATGGGCGAACCGTTATGAGGTCAGTGGATGACGGTCAGTGGATGATCCCGGTGCGCAGGGCCACCGCCACCATTCCGGCCCGGTCGCCGGTGCCGAGCTTGCGGGCGATGCGGGCGAGGTGGCTCTTGACGGTGAGGGCGGACAGGCCCATCGAGACGCCGATCGCCTTGTTGGACTGGCCCTCGGCGACCAGGCGCAGCACCTCGACCTCGCGGCCGGACAGCTCACGGTAGCCGCCCGGGTGGCTCGGGGCACCCGGGGGGCGGCGGTGCATACGGGAGGCGGCGCCGATGGGGGCGGCGCCCGGTCGGGCGGGGAGCCCGATGTTGGTCCGGGTGCCGGTGACGACGTAGCCCTTGACCCCGCCGGCCAGGGCGTTGCGTACGGCGCCGATGTCGTCGGCGGCGGACAGCGCCAGGCCGTTGGGCCAGCCCGCGGCGCGGGTCTCGGACAGCAGGGTCAGGCCGGAGCCGTCGGGAAGGTGGACGTCGGCGACGCAGATGTCGCGGGGGTTGCCGATGCGGGGACGAGCCTCCGCGATGGACGAGGCCTCGATGACGTCGCGCACACCGAGCGCCCACAGGTGGCGGGTGACGGTGGAGCGGACGCGCGGGTCGGCCACGACCACCATGGCGGTCGGCTTGTTCGGGCGGTAGGCGACCAGGCTTGCGGGCTGCTCGAGGAGAACGGACACCAGGCCTCCTGGGGTGCGGGGACGGGGCCGGCTCCTGGGGATGAAGCCGGGACGAACCGTGATTTCAAGGTCACAGTCGTCTTCGGCACCAAACCCGTCCGCCTTTAGGGAATGATCACGATCCGGTGAGTAACAATCCGTGCAATTCGGACACGCGGTCGATCATTCGGAGATCGGGTGGGTTCGAGCGGGTGCGATTCGGGTTCCAGAAGTGGCCGTATCGACAAAGAGATGGTCAATGAAGGGTGAGTCGCGCGACTGCCGGTGGACGAGAACGCCCCGCCGGCGATGCCGGCGGGGCGGAGGAAGCGGGCTGCGGGGGTCAGCGGGACTGCGGCCCCCTGCGCTGCGGCAGGGTCACCACGGAGGCGTCACCGGGGGCGGCCGGCGGCAGGCCCGCGACCTGGGCCAGCAGATCGCACCAGGAGGCCAGATGGGCGGCGGTGTCCGGGACCCCGCCCAGACCCTCGCGGGGCGTCCAGGAGGCGCGGATCTCGATCTGCGAGGCGGCGGGCCGCTCGGACAGCCCGCCGAAGTAGTGCGAGCTCGCCCGCGTGACGGTGCCGCTCGGGTCGCCGTACGCGAGCCCGCGCGCCTGGAGTGCCCCGGTCAGCCACGACCAGCACACCTCGGGCAGCAGCGGATCGGCGGCCATCTCCGGCTCCAGCTCGGCCCGCACCAGCGTCACCAGCCGGAAGGTACCCCGCCAGGCGTCGTGCCCGGCCGGGTCGTGCAGCAGCACCAGACGGCCGTCGGCGAGGTCCTGGTCGCCGTCGACGACCGCGGCCTCCACGGCGTACGCGAAGGGGGCCAGCCGCTGTGGGGCGGGCGTCGGCTCCACCTCGATCTGCGGCCGCAGCCGGGCGGCCCGCAGCGCCTCCACCGCGGCCCGGAACACCGGCGGAGCCGCACTGCCGGCATGCCGGTCCGCCTCCCCCGTCTCCTTCTCGTCGTCCATCCCGCCAGCGCCGTCCGACAGTCGTCCCTGAGCCGCAGCCATGCGGGGAAGAGTAAGGGGAAGCGGGCCGTCGTGCCGGGCAGACACCCCGCGCCGCCGGTCGCCAGACCCCGGCAGGGCTCCCGTCACCGCCGTGCGAGACTTTCCCCGTGAGTGCCAACGACACCGCCCACGGGACTTCCGCGGGCCAGCAGCCGACGCGGCCGTCCGCGACGTACGACTCCGCCTTCCTCAAGGCGTGCAGGCGCGAACCCGTGCCGCACACGCCCGTGTGGTTCATGCGGCAGGCCGGGCGCTCCCTGCCGGAGTACCACAAGGTGCGTGAGGGCATCGGGATGCTGGAGTCCTGCACGCGACCCGAGCTGGTCGCGGAGATCACGCTCCAGCCGGTGCGCCGGCACGGCGTGGACGCGGCGATCTACTTCAGCGACATCGTCGTACCGCTGAAGGCCATCGGTCTCGACCTCGACATCAAGCCCGGCGTCGGCCCGGTCGTCGAGCAGCCGATCCGCACCCGCGCCGACCTCGCCCGGCTGCGCGACCTCACCCCCGAGGACGTCTCCTACGTCACCGAGGCGATCGGCCTGCTCACCCGCGAGCTCGGCAGCACGCCCCTCATCGGCTTCGCGGGCGCTCCCTTCACCCTCGCCAGCTATCTCGTCGAGGGCGGCCCGTCCCGTACGTTCGAGAACGCCAAGGCGATGATGTACGGCGACCCGGAGCTGTGGGCCGACCTGCTGGACCGCCTCGCGGACATCACCGCCGCGTTCCTGAAGGTGCAGATCGAGGCGGGCGCCTCCGCGGTGCAGCTGTTCGACTCCTGGGCCGGAGCGCTGGCCCCCGCCGACTACCGCCACTCGGCGATGCCCGCCTCCGCGAAGGTTTTCGAGGCCGTCGCCGGGTACGGCGTCCCGCGCATCCACTTCGGCGTCGGCACCGGCGAGCTGCTGGGGCTCATGGGCGAGGCCGGCGCGGACGTCGTCGGCGTCGACTGGCGCGTCCCGCTGGACGAGGCCGCCCGCCGGGTCGGCCCCGGCAAGGCGCTCCAGGGCAACCTCGACCCGACCGTCCTGTTCGCCGGCACCGAGGCCGTCGAGGCCAAGACCCGCGAGGTCCTCGACACGGCCGCGAAGCTGGAGGGCCACGTCTTCAACCTCGGCCACGGAGTCATGCCGTCCACCGACCCGGACGCGCTGACCCGGCTCGTGGAGTACGTGCACACGCGGACCGCCCGCTGACCTACCAGGTCTGCCAGGCCTGCCGGGGCCGGGCCCGCCTGCCGAACAGCAGGCCGCCCGGCTCCGGCGGGGGCGGGGTGCCGGGCTTGAGCGGCCAGGCGAGCAGCATGCCCGCGAGGAAGCCGACGACGTGCGCCGAGTAGGCCACCGTGCCGGCGCCGGACACGCCGTGCCCGGAGGAGTACACCGCCTGTAGCCCGAACCAGAAGCCCAGCACCAGCCAGGCGGGCAGCCGCAGCGGCAGGAAGATCAGGAACGGCACCAGCACCCACACCCGGGCCTTCGGGTACAGCACCAGATAGGCGCCCAGCACCCCGGCGATCGCCCCGGACGCGCCGATCAGCGGGTCGCCGCTGTCGGCGTTGAGCAGCGCGAAGCCGTACCCGGCCGCGTAGCCGCAGACGACGTAGAAGAGGAAGTACCGGACGTGGCCCATCCGGTCCTCGACGTTGTTGCCGAAGATCAGCAGGAACAGCATGTTGCCCAGCAGGTGCAGCCAGCTGCCGTGCAGGAACATCGCGGTGAACACCGACAGCGGCGGCGACTTGTCGTAACCCGGCGCCCCCACCACGCAGCCCGGGCCGTGCGGGCCCACGCCCACGCGCCCCGTCGGGACCATGCTCGGCAGCTGATGGTGGATCAGCTCCCTGGGGACGGCCGCGTAGTGCTCCGTGAAGGCCTGGAGGTGGCACAGCTGGGCCAGATCGCTGCCCCCGGCCACGGAGCCGGCTATGCCGGGCGTGGACAGGAACACGAGGACGTTCGCGGCGATGAGCGCGTATGTCACCCAGGGGGTACGGCGCACCGGGTTCACGTCATGCACGGGGATGACCACACAAAAGTACTGCCCGCGATGCGCCGGACGAATCGGTGAACGCCGCCCCGCGGGTGTGCGTATCTCTCCTCAACCGACGTGAGGATCAGGCGATGAACGACCGAATCACCCCTCCGATGCACGCCACGCCCGACGGCGAGGCGGAGATCTCCCTCGTGGTGCGGCTCCCCTGGGAGGACGTCGCACGGCTCGGCCAGGAGGCGGGCCGGCTGGCCTCGCAGTTGCAGCGGCCGGTGACGCTGGACGAGGCGGTCAGCCATCGGCTGCGGTCCACGAGGGCGTCCGCGGCCCATGCCAAGCCGGCGGGCGAGCAGCCCGCGGCCGTGACGTCCAACACCTCGGTGACCTCGCTCCCGAGGATCAGCGGCACTGCCTAGTCCGCGCTCGCGCGCACCTTCGCCGCCGCCTTTCTCGCCGCCACCAGTACCGGGTCCCACACCGGTGAGAACGGCGGGGCGTAGCCCAGGTCCAGGGCCGTCATCTGCTCCACCGTCATGCCCGCCGTGAGGGCCACCGCGGCGATGTCGACCCGCTTGCCCGCGCCCTCCCTGCCGACGATCTGCACGCCGAGCAGCCGCCCCGTGCGGTGCTCGGCGAGCATCTTGACCGTCATGGGGGAGGCACCGGGGTAGTAGCCCGCGCGGCTGGTCGACTCGATGGTGACCGTCTCGAACCGCAGGCCGACCCGGCGGGCGTCCTTCTCACGCAGACCGGTGCGGGCGATCTCCAGATCGCAGACCTTGCTGACGGCCGTGCCGACCACGCCCGGGAAGGTGGCGTAGCCGCCGCCCGCGTTGGTGCCGATGACCTGGCCGTGCTTGTTGGCGTGGGTGCCGAGCGGGACGTACTGCTCCCGGCCGGAGACCAGGTTCAGCACCTCGACGCAGTCACCGCCGGCCCAGATGTTCTCGTGGCCGCGCACGCGCATGGCGAGGTCGGTGAGCAGGCCGCCACGGGCGCCGAGGGGGAGCCCCGCCGCGGCGGCGAGCGTGGTCTCCGGGCGGACGCCGATGCCCAGGACCACGATGTCGGCGGGGTGTTCGGCCTGCTCCGTGGCCACCGCGCGGACCCGGCCGTCCGCACCGGTGAGCAGCTTCGTCACCGCGGCGTCGTTGACCATGGTGATGCCGAGGCCCTCCATCGCCCGGTGCACCAGGCGGCCCATGTCCGGGTCCAGGGTCGACATGGGCTCCGTGCCGCGGTTGACGACCGTCACCTCGAAGCCGCGGTCGATCATCGCCTCGGCCATCTCCACACCGATGTAACCGGCACCCACCACCACCGCACGGCGGCCACGCGTGCCCGCCAGCGTGTCGAGGAGGGCCTGACCGTCGTCCAGGGTCTGCACGCCGTGCACACCGGGGGCGTCCACGCCCGGCATGTCGGGGCGGACCGGGCGGGCCCCCGTGGCTATGACGAGCTTGTCGTACGACGTCCAGGACTCGGCGCCGGAATCGACGTCACGCGCGCGTACCCGCTGCCCGGCCACGTCGACCTCCACGACCTCGGTGCGCATGCGCAGGTCGATCCCGCGCGCGCGGTGCTCCTCGGGAGTGCGGGCGATCAGCTGGTCGCGTTCGGGCACGGCACCACCCACCCAGTACGGGATCCCGCACGCCGAGTAGGACGTGAAGTGGCCGCGCTCGAAGGCCACGATCTCCAGCTCCTCCGGGCCCCGCAGCCGGCGTGCCTGCGACGCCGCGGACATCCCCGCGGCGTCGCCGCCGATCACGACCAGTCGTTCCGTCCCGCCCCGCACACCGTTCATGCTCATGCGAACACGCTACGGGCACGCCGGATTTCGGGCCCGCTCAGCCCTTGTTGTTGGGCTCGGCCGTGGGCTGGGGCGCTGTCGGCTGTGGTGCCGCGGGCTGCGGTGCCGGGCGGGCTGTCGGCAGCGGGCCCAGGGCGGTCGTCGCCGGCGCGGCGGCGGCGCGGGGCAGCCGGGGGCGTACGACCCGCAGCCACAGCAGCGTCAGCCACGCTACGGGCACGCCGGATTTCGGGTTCGCTCAGTCCTTGTCGTCCGGCTCGGCCGTGGGGTGGGGCGCTGTCGGCTGTGGTGCCGCGGGCTGCGGTGCCGGGCGGGCGGTCGGCAGCGGGCCCAGGGCGGTCGTCGCCGGCGCGGCGGCGGTGCGCGGCAGCCGGGGGCGTACCACCCGCAGCCACAGCAGCGTCAGCAGCGCGGCCAGGGCCGCGAACGGCAGCGCCGCGCCGATGGCCAGGGCGAACCAGCGCAGCAGCGTGACGAACGCGTGCCAGCCGCCCGCCAGGGCGTCCGTGAAACCGGGGGAGTCGTCCCCGGCGGCCTGCTTCGCCGGTGTCCGCGACAGCGACAGGGTGATGGTGGCCAGGCTCGTGCGGTCCTTCAGGGACGCCTGCCGGGCGAGCAGCGCCTCCAGGTCCGCCTCGCGGCTGCTCAACTCCCCTTCGAGGGTCACCACGTCACCGAGCTTGGTGGCCCGGCCCATCAGCTCCCGGATCCGGGCCACGCTGGCCCGCTGCGACTTGATCCGGCTGTCGACGTCCACCACCTGGTCGGTGACGTCCCGTGCCTTGGCTGTGCGGTGGATCAGCCTGCCCGAGCCCTCCAGGTCGGTGAGGACCGCGTCGTACCTGTCCGTGGGCACGCGCAGTACGACCCGGGTCCGCTCGTGGCCCGCGGAGTCCCGGCTGGTGGTCTCGTCGCCGACGTAGCCGCCCGCGTTCTCGGCGGTGGCGCGGGCCTCGTCCAGCGCCTCGGGCACGTCCTTGACCTGCACGGTGAGGGACGCGGTGCGGATGATGCTGCTCGCGGTGAGCCTGGGCGCCTTGGTGGTGGCCTCCGCGTCGCGCGCCTTGCCGCCGGAGGCGCCGCCCTGGGCGACGCTGCCGGAGTCGGCCTTGTCCCCGGCGGAGCCGCCGCCGGAGTCGTCCGCGCCGCTGCATCCGGCGAGGGCGAGGGACGCGGCGAGCAGGACGGCGGCCAGGGCCTGGACGGGCCGTAGGGATCGTGGTGTGCGCATGCTGGCGGTACCCCCCGAGGGTTCGTGACGACTGACGTTCCTTCGACGCCCGGACGGCGCTGCGCGTTGGGGGGTGGACGGTTCCGATGAGGTCACGGTCACATCGCGCCGGGGCCACAAGGCCCTGGCGCCGCTGTCAGTGGCGTCTGAGAAGGTGGAGCCATGAGCGGATCACGTACGGGCCCAGGTCACGTCGTCGTCATCGGAGCGGGCGTCGCCGGGCTGGCCGCCGCGCACCGGCTGCTTCAGCGCGGGACCCGGGTGACCGTGCTGGAGGCCTCCGACCGGGTCGGCGGCAAGCTGCTGCCCGGCGAGATCGCGGGCGTGCGCGTCGACCTGGGCGCCGAGTCGATGCTCGCGCGCCGCCCCGAGGCGGTGGACCTCGCGCGCGAGGTCGGACTGGCCGACCGCCTCCAGCCGCCGGCCACCGCGACGGCCTCGATCTGGACCCGGGGCGCCCTGCGCCCCATGCCCAAGGGCCACGTCATGGGCGTCCCCGGCACCGCCGCCGCCCTGACCGGCGTCCTGTCCGACGAGGGCCTCGCCCGCATCGAGCGCGACGCCGACCTGCCCCGCACGGAGGTCGGCGAGGACGTGGCCGTGGGGGAGTACGTGGCGGCGCGGCTGGGCCGAGAGGTCGTCGACCGCCTGGTCGAGCCGCTCCTGGGCGGGGTCTACGCGGGCGACGCGTACCGCATCTCGCTCCGCTCGGCCGTCCCCCAGCTCTTCCAGGCCGCCCGCACCCACACCTCCCTGACGGAGGCGGTCCGCGAGATCCAGGCGAAGGCCGTCGCCGGTCGGCAGACGGGCCCGGTGTTCATGGGCATCGAGGGCGGCGTGGGCCAACTGCCGCTCGCGGTCGCGGAGTCGGTGCGCCGGCGGGGCGGTGAGATCGTCACGGGGGCCCCGGTGGGCGAACTGCGCCGGGAACCCGGCGGCGGCTGGCGGGTGGCGGCCGGCGACCGTGTGCTGCGCGCCGACGCCGTGGTCGTCGCCGTCCCCGCCCCGGCCGCCGCCGGGCTGCTGGCCGCCGAGTCCCCGGAGGCCGCCGCCGAGCTGCGCACCGTCGAGTACGCCTCCATGGCCCTGGTCACCCTCGCCTACCGCCGCGCCGAGGCCGCCCTGCCGGACGGCAGCGGCTTCCTCGTCCCGCCCGTCGACGGGCGCACCATCAAGGCCTCCACCTTCGCCTCCCGGAAGTGGGGCTGGATCGCCGACGAGGACCCGGACGTGATCGTGCTGCGCACCTCCGTCGGGCGGTACGGCGAGACGGAGATCCTCCGCCGCGAGGACACCGACCTGGTGGAGGTCTCCCGCCGCGACCTGCGCGAGGCCACCGGCCTGGACGCCACTCCCCTGGAAACCCGGGTCATCCGCTGGACCGACGGCCTGCCCCAGTACCCCGTCGGCCACCACGCGCGCGTGGCCCGCGTCCGCGAGCACGTCGCCAAGCTGCCGGGCCTCGCCGTGTGCGGCGCGCAGTACGACGGTGTCGGCATCCCGGCGTGCATCGCCAGCGCGTACGCGGCCGTGGACCAGCTGGGCGGGGACCTCGGCGGTGTGCAGGAGCTCACCGCCAACCCGGTGCAGAGCCTGCACGGCGGAGCGGGAGAATAGCGGTATGAGTGACGACGCTCCCACCACCGCCTCCGAGCGGATCCCGAACAAGGGCAAGCTGGCCAAGGACCTCAACGAGGTCATCCGCTACACCCTGTGGTCCGTCTTCAAGCTGAAGGACGTACTGCCCGAGGACCGCGCGGGTTACGCCGACGAGGTCCAGGAGCTGTTCGACCAGCTCGCCGCGAAGGACGTGACCATCCGCGGCACGTACGACCTCTCCGGGCTGCGCGCCGACGCCGACCTCATGATCTGGTGGCACGCCGAGACCAGCGACCAGCTCCAGGAGGCGTACAACCTCTTCCGCCGCACGAAGCTCGGCCGCGCCCTGGAGCCGGTCTGGTCGAACATGGCGCTGCACCGCCCGGCCGAGTTCAACCGCTCTCACATCCCGGCGTTCCTCGCCGACGAGACGCCGCGCAACTACGTCAGCGTCTACCCCTTCGTGCGCAGCTACGACTGGTACCTGCTGCCCGACGAGGACCGCCGCCGCATGCTCGCCGACCACGGCAAGATGGCCCGCGGCTACCCGGACGTGCGCGCCAACACGGTCGCGTCGTTCTCGCTCGGCGACTACGAGTGGGTCCTGGCCTTCGAGGCCGACGAGCTGTACCGCATCGTCGACCTCATGCGCCACCTGCGCGGCTCCGAGGCCCGCATGCACGTCCGCGAGGAGGTCCCGTTCTTCACAGGCCGCCGCAAGGACATCGGCGACCTGGTCGCGGGCCTGGCCTGATCGGGCGCGAGCCGGTGGCGGGCCTGGCCTGATCAGAGTCGGTCGGACTTGCCCTTCAGCCGGTCCCTCAGGGCCTGCCTGCTGGGCGTTCCCGGCTTCGACTCCGGCTTCGGCTCCAGGTGCGGTGCGCAGGACGCGTGCCGCACCGGGAGGCGGCCGGCGAGCAGATAGGCCTCGACGTGGGCGTTGACGCACGCGTTCGGGCCGCCCGCGATGCCGTGCGTACCGGCGTCCCGCTCGGTCACCAGCACCGAGTCGGCCAGCCGTCGGCGCATCTCCAGTGCCCCGTCGTAGGGCGCGGCGGCGTCCCGCTCGGCGGCCAGGATCAGCGTCGGCGGCAGCTCACCCGGGCCGGTCCGCACGTCGACGGGCCGTTGCCGGGGCGCCGGCCAGTAGGCGCACGGCAGGTTCATCCACGCGTTCTCCCAGGTCTCGAAGGGCGCCACGCGCGCGAGCCGGGTGTTGTCGCGGTCCCACACCGCCCAGTCCGTCGGCCAGGGCGCGTCGTTGCACTCGACGGCGGTGTAGACGGCGTTCAGGTTCTCCGCCTCCGCGGCCGTCCCGGCGCTCGGTGTGGCCAGCCGGACCAGTGGCCCCGGATCACCCTTCAGATACGCCGACAGCGCCTCGGCACGGCTCGGCCAGAAGTCGTCGTAGTACCCGGCGGCCAGGAACGCGCCCTGCAACTGCCCGGGGCCGACCTTCCCGCCCGCCGGTTCGGCGGCCAGCCGCGTCCGTGCCGTCTCGTAGCTGTGGCGCACCTTCTCGGCGGTGTCGCCGAGGCCGTACGCGTCGTCGTGCCGGGCGATCCACTCCCTGAAGTCCGCCCAGCGGTCCTCGAAGGCGGCCGACTGACCGAGGTTGTTGCGGTACCAGATCTGCGCGGGGTCCGGGTTCACGGGGGCGTCCAGCACCATCCGCCGCACGTGCGAGGGGAACAGCGTCGCGTACAGCGCCCCGAAGTAGGTGCCGTACGACGCGCCCATGAAGGTCAGCTTCTCCTCGCCCAGCGCGGAGCGCAGGACGTCCAGGTCGCGGGCGTTGTTCAGGGAGTTGTAGTACCGCAGCGCGCTGCCGGCCCGCAGGGCGCAGCCCCGGGCGTACGCCTTCGCCCCGGCGATGCGCTGCTTCTTGTACGCCGCCGAGGGGCGCGTCGGCGCCTGCGCGGGCCCGGTGGCGAGCTGCCGCGGGTCCTGGCAGGACAGCGGCGCCGAGCGGCCGACCCCGCGCGGGGCGTAGCCGACGAGGTCGTAGGCGGCGGCGACGCGCTTCCACTCGGGCAGCAGGCCGATCACCGGGAAGTACATGCCGGAGGCGCCCGGGCCGCCCGGGTTGAAGACGAGGGCGCCCTGGCGGGGCACCTTGCGCTTGCTGTTGTGCGGGTCCTTGTGGGTCGCCTGCGCCCGGCTGACGGTCAGCTTGATCTGCTTGCCGTCGGGGTGGGCGTAGTCCAGCGGGACGGTCACCGTGCCGCACTCCACGCCGTCCGGCGCGCTCTGGTCGGCGGGGCACTTGCCGAAGTCGATGCCGGCCGCACGGGCGCGGGCGGCGGCCACCGCGGTGCCGCGCTGCTCCGCCGACGCGTCCGGGGCGTGGGGCGCGCCGCCGGCGGGGGCGGCGGTGAGGGTGGTCAGGAGCAAGGACCCGGCGGCCGAGCAGAGGGCGGCGGCTCTCATCGCGTATCCCTTCGGTGGGGGCGGCGGCGCACCGCCAAGACAAAAGGGATATTTCGTTCGGTCGACGGCGAAGGCAAGCACCGCCCGGCCGGTGTCGGCCCCAATGCCCCCTATGCGCCCCTGGCGGCGGCGTCCTCACTCCCGCCAGGGCTGGTCGCGGTGCGCGAAGGCGGCGCGCAGTTCCGGTTCGCCGATCGCGCGGATGCCGCGTACCGCGACGGAGGTGAGGTAGCCCCGGTCGTCGCCCGTGCCGTTCGTCCGCCGGGTCAGCGCGCCGAGCAGCCGCTGCCCGGCCGGGGAGGCCCAGGGTGAGTACGGGTGCACCTCGACCCGGGCCATGGCCAGGCAGCTCAGGGTGAGGGTGAGGGGGAGCGCGAACCACAGGGCGACCAGGTCGCGCGGCATCTCGGTCGGCGTGGGCGTCAGCAGCGCGGCCGCGCCCAGCGTGAGGACGGCCAGGGCGGCGGCCCGCACCTGGCGGACACCGGACGCGACGGTCGTACGTGCCCCGGCGGGCACGGCGAGCCCCGCGCGCACCAGGTCGTCGGCGAGGCTGCGCACCGCGTCCGCGCCCGCCGCCGCGGAGCGCACCGGCTCTATGCGGGACTGCCCCTCCGGACCGATGGCGCCTATCACGGACCGCTCCATGTCGTCCCGGCCGCGCGGGTCGACGACGGTCGCCCAGCCGGTGTGCGCGAGCAGCAGTCGCCGCTGCCGGGCCATGGAGACCATGGTCAGATCGGCGACCCGCGCGGGCCCGCCGGACAGGAACGCCGCCTCGTACAGCGTCAGATCGTGCTCCCGGCCCGCGATCGCGTCCTGCCTCTCGGCGGTCGCCGCGCGTACGGCGGCCAGGCACAGCCGGGTGCAGGCCGTGCCGGCGACGGCCCAGGCCAGCAGCAGTAGAAGGACCCAGAACATGACAAGTTTCTATGCCAGTGGTCTGGGAAACTCCATGCCCTGTTCACAATCCGGACGGAGTGTTCCCGGTATGTGACGTTCCGCTTGCCTCGCAGGTCAGGAGCCGTTCGACGGCAACGGGCTCGAGGCGGCGGGCGGGAGCGAGTAGCTCGGGGCCGGTGACGGTGTGACCGGGATCGGGGAGCCGGTGCCCGCGCTCGGCAGGGCTGAGCCCGGGGGAGTGGGCGTGCCGGTCGCGGCGAGGTCGCGGGCCAGCGCGGCGAAGTCCACGTACCCGGTGGCCTCCAGGACCTTGATGTGGTCCAGGACGGTCGTGTTGGCGTCGTCGGCGAGACCGCGCACGAGCGAGTTCTGCGTGCCCGCGCGCACCTGGGCGACCAGCGAGAACACCCTGCCGTGCGCGAGCCGCACGATGTTGGCGAACTGGCGGTCGAAGTCCTCGCCCTGCGCCGACTTCAGCGTGGCGAGCCACTGCTTCTGCTGGTCGGTGGGCTCGTCGGGCAGCCCGAGGTTCATCTTGGCCGCGACGTCCCGGACGCGCTGGTCCAGGAAGGTGTGGCCCTCGACCAGGTGCTGTCCCGCCGTGCGCACGGCCGGGGTGGTGCCCTTCTCCTCCGCCAGCTGACCCGCGGACAGCTCCCACAGGCCGGCCAGCCGCACCTTCGTGATGAAGTCCCGGTCCTGCGCGGACAGCGGGCCGTACAGCGTCAGCGTCGTGTCCGCGCTCAGCACGTCCGCGCCGGCCGTGTCCGGCCGGTCGGTGTACGACCAGATCGGGAAGGCCAGCGCCACGAACGTCGCGGCCAGGCCCGAGATGATGATCCCGGTGCCGCTGAATATGCCCCGGCCCTTGACGGAGCGTCGCGATCGCATGGCGCCTCCTGTTGCCGCACCGCACGCCCGTGAGTCCTGGGGTGCGGAATTGGCATATTACTGCGGCCCTCCTCCAACTGCCGTCCCGCATAAGGTGCTAAATAACGCCAAACCGGACGTGAACCGCGTAACACCGCGACCGCCACCCCCACCGCAGCAGCACCCTCCGCGCCGCGCGGACGGCCCGTACCACCGACGGACTCGACCCCTCCAGCCACCACCCGCGCAGCCCCCGCCGGGCTCCGGCGTCCGCGTACCGTCCCGCGTGATGCGGTGTTATGACGCCCGCGGGGGCGTGAACCGGGTGACACCGCGGTTGTCCCTCCGCCGCAGCAGCGCCTTCCGCGCCGCGCGACCGGCCGACTCGACCGCGGCACCGGCCCTGATCGCTCCAGCCGCCCACCACTCGCA
Source organism: Streptomyces sp. NPDC001480 (assembly GCF_042894725.1). Lineage (NCBI taxonomy): Bacteria > Bacillati > Actinomycetota > Actinomycetes > Kitasatosporales > Streptomycetaceae > Streptomyces > Streptomyces sp. NPDC001480. The sequence continues at coordinate 292,301 of NZ_JBIAVX010000004.1, forward strand.
TAACCCCTGCCGGGCTCCGGCGTCCGCGTACCGTCCCGCGTGAGGCGGTGTCACCCCCGCCGCAGCAGCACCCTCCGCGCCGCGCGGGCGGCCCGTGCCACCGGCCGGTTCGATCGCGGCTCCGGTCCCGACCGCTCCAGCCACCACTCGCGCAACTCCCGCCGCGCAGCGGGGTCCGTGTGCCGCCCGGTGAACAGCAGGTGCCCGGCGAAGTCCAGGGCGTCCTGTCGGTAGCCACCGGTCATCGGCTGTGCCTGGGCGTAGTCGAGGAAAGCGGGCCGGTACCCCGTGCCGAGGATGTCCGGCAGTTCGGGCGCGACCTTCGCCACCACGTCGGCCCGCTTCGCCGCGAGCGCCCGGGCCTGCACCCGCATCCGCGTCCGGTCGAAGCCCTCCGGCACCGGTGTCCCGGCGACCAGCGCGGACAGCATCGCGGCCTGCGCGAGCCCGAGGCGCTGACGGACGGCGTCGGTGGGTGCCGGCCGCGGTGCCGTGGCCGCCTCGGGCGCCGGTGACGGAGCGGTCGCCCTCGTCACCCGTCCCCGTCCCTTGGCCACGGCCCCTCGGATTGTCCGCAACTCCCGCTCCAGCTCGGCCGGTTCGGGGAAGTTCTCGTCCCGTTCCAGCAGCACCCCCGGCGGGTCGACGCGGGCGGCGAGGCCGGTCAGGATGTCGAGGACCGGCTGCGGCACGGCGTGGGCGTGGCTGTCGTGCCAGACGCCGTCCCGTTCGAAGCCGCCCGCGACATGCACGTACGCGATGGCCTCCAAGGGCAGCTCGGCCAGCGCCTTGGCCGGGTCCTCGGCCCGGTTGACGTGGTTGGTGTGCAGGTTCGCCACGTCGATCAGCAGCCGCACCCCGGTCCGGTCGGCCAGTTCGTACAGGAACTGACCCTCGGTCATCTCCTCGCCGGGCCAGGCGATCAGCGCGGCGATGTTCTCCACGGCGAGCGGCACCGGCAGCGCGTCCTGGGCGATGCGCACGTTCTCGCACAGCACGTCGAGGGCGTCCCGGGTGCGTGGCACGGGCAGCAGATGGCCCGCCTCCAGGCGCGGGGAGGCGGTCAGCGGGCCGCCCGCGCGGACGAACGCGATGTGCTCGGTGACCAGCGGCGAGCCCAGCGCCGCCGCCCGCTCCGCGAGAGCGGTCAGCCGTCCCTCGTCGGGCCGGTCGGCACCGCCGAGGCCGAGCGAAACCCCGTGCGGGACGACGGTCACCCCGCGCTCGCGCAGCCGCCGCAGCGACTCGGGGAGGTGTCCTGGGCAGACGTTCTCCGCGACCACCTCGACCCAGTCGATGCCCGGCATGCGCTCCACGGCGTCCGCGATCTCCGGCCGCCAGCCGATCCCCGTCCCCAGTCGTTGCACCGCCGCCCCCTCTCACCCGTGTTCCGGCGTGACGGGGGTATGGCCCCGGCGGCGGGCCGCGAATCCGGCGGCCCGCACCTTCAGAGCAACATTTGAGGTTGGCGCCCGCGGCGTCAGCACCACGCGGGCCGTGTCACCGCAGCGCGGGATGGTCGGCGACCACCGTGCAGGAGCCCGGCGCGATCTCGGTGAAACCGGCGTCCCGCACCAACGGCAGGCCGGAGCGCGTCAGTTCGGCCCAGCGGGTGGGGGCGGCCGTGCGCACGGCCAGCGGGAAGCCCGCCTCGCGCCAGGCGGTGCGCTCCTCGTCGCCCAGCTCCCACCAGGCGAGCTGGGCCCCGTGACCGGCCTGGGCCATCGCCTTGCCCGCCGACATCGTCACGTCCGGGTTCAGCCACAGCACGGGCGCCGTGAGATCGGCGTCGACGGGCGGCTCCGGGTCGTCCAGTTCGGTGCCGGACACCTGGAGCTTGGCCAGGTCCTTGGGCCAGCCGTCCAGCGGGACCGGCGGGAAGACCCGCACCTGGGCGGACTTGCCCGTGACGGTGATGCCGGGCAACGCCTCCGCCCGCCGCCACTCGGCCCCCCGCGCCCGCCTGACCACCTTCCGGATCCGGGCGTCCTCCCAGTCCCGCATGGCCCGCGCCCACTCGCCGTCCGCCACCGACCGCTCGTCGCCGAGGATCGTGAGCACGGCACGGGCGGCGGTCTCCAGCGCGTCGGTACGCGCCGGCGGCGCGGCCTTCTCGATCCGCGCGACGAGGGGCAGCACGAACTGCGGAGCCTCGTCGCGCGCGGAGCGCTCGGCACGGAAGGGACTGTCGCCGGGAACGGTGGGATCACTGGTCACGTCATCCAGTCTGCCAGGCGGAAGATCCGTGCTCGCCCGCGTGTACGGACGGACGACTGCCCGGGAACGGAAGAGACGCGGAGGGTTCAGGAACGAGGATGACCACTCATGACACATGAGCTACGGCTGGAACGCGTGGGCCGCCGCTACGGCCTCGGCGGTCCCTGGGTGCTGCGCGACGTCCGGCTGACCGTCGCCCCCGGATCACTCACCCGCGTCGAAGGAGCCAACGGCACCGGCAAGTCCACGCTGCTGCGCCTGCTCGCCGGGATCGACGCCCCCACCGAGGGCCGTGTCACCGGCCGCCTCCGCACCGCCTACGTCCCGGAGAGATTCCCGTCGGCCCTGCCCTTCACCGCCGCCGGCTACCTGACCCACCTGGGCACCATCCACGGCCTGTCCCGCCGGGCCGCACCGCGCGCGGCGGCCGAATGGCTGGACCGCTTCGGCGCCGGAGCCTACGCCGCGACACCGATGGACCGGCTGTCCAAGGGCAGCAGCCAGAAGGTGGCGGTCGCGCAGGCGCTGCTCGCCGAGCCGGAACTGCTCGTGCTCGACGAGGCCTGGACCGGACTGGACACGGCGGCCCGGGCGGAGTTGGAGCGAGCGGTGGCCGAACGCGTCGCCGCCGGGGGCGCCGTGGTGTTCGTCGACCACGACCCGCGCCGCCTGGCGGACGCGGCCGACACGACGTACGCGGTCGTCGGCGGCACCCTCGAACACCGTACGGAACAGGCGACTTCACCGGCCGGACCGCACACGCTCCTCACCGTGCAGGGCCCGCCCGGCGGCCGCCTGCCCGACGAGGCGGCCCGGCTGGCCGGTACGGCCGAGGAGGCGCCGCCCGGCACCCACCGGCTGCGCGTTCCCGCGTCCCGTTCGGACGTCGTCCTGCGCGCCCTGCTGACGGCCCGCCCGCCCTGGCACGTGGTGAGCGTGCGCCCCGGACACCGTGATCCCGCCCCCGACCCCGAAAGCCGCCCATGACCGCCCTCCTGCGCTACCAGGCCGCCCTGCTGCTGCGCTCCCAGCGCTGGCTGCCGCCGTTCATCCTGTACGCGGCCTTCCTGGCCATCAGCGTGCAGGGCGGGCAGCCGGTGCTCGACTCGCTCGGCTACACCGCCGCCGCCCTGCTGCCGGTCGCCGCCTGGCTGGTGCGGATCTGCGTCACCAACGAGCCGCCCGCGGCCCGTACCTGCGTCGCCGCGGCGGCCGGACCCGGCAGGGCGCACCTCGCCTGCCTGCTGGTGGCCCTGACCGCGTCGTCGGCGCTCGGCACGGCGGCCGTCCTGGCCGTGACCTGGATCAGCGATCCGGCGAGCGTCGGGGGCAGGGTCCGCGTACCGCGGCTCGACGCCGGTGCCGCCGGAATCCTGGCCGCGCTGGCCTGCGCCCTGCTGGGCACGGCCGTCGGCGCCCTCACCAACTGGCCGCTGCTGCGCTCGCCCGGACGGGCCGTACCCACGATGCTGCTGGCCGCGCTGCTGGTGCTGGTCGTGGCCGGCTCCCCGGCGCAGGCGGCGGTGCAGGGACTGGTCACCGGCTCGCAGTCGGGGCACGTCCCGGTGCCGCTGCTGCCCCTGGCCGGTGCGGCCCTGGTCGCCGCCGCCTCCCTGGCCCTGGCCTGCGCGCTCACCACCCGCCGGTCACCCTGAGCAGGCGGTGCGCTGCGCCTCCTGCCTCCCCCACTCTCGGCTTCGCTCGAGCGGGGGGACCCCCATGCACACCGGGCAGAGCGTGATGCCCCTGTACGACTCCGGGTACTCCGTCGGCTCCCGGCACAGCACACTCCCCCACTCTCGGCTTCGCTCGAGCGGGGGGACCCCCATGGCGTACGGCGGCCCGTCCGCCCTGGGCGGCCTCGTGGCGTCGGCGATGGTGCAGTAGTCGCTGTCGCTGGTGTCGCTCATGCCTCCAGCGCAGGGCGGTCGGCGCGGTCAGTGCCGGGCGCCCGTGGCCCCGATCAGCTCCGAGACCTTCACGAACCGGTAGCCCCGCTTGCGCAGTTCCGGTACGACCGTGCGCACGACCCGTTCGGTCGTCGGGGCCGCGCTGCGCGTGCAGTGCATGACCACGACCGACCCCGGCTTCACCCCGTCCAGCACCTGCCGGACCACCGCGTCCGCGTCCGTGGCGAACGCGTCGCCGCTCACCACGTCCCACTGCACCGCGGTGACCCCGAGACCGCTCAGCGCGCGCAGTGCCTTCTGGTCGTAGCAGCCGCCGGGGAAGCGGAAGTACGGCATCGGGTGCGGCACGCCCGCCTTGCGGATGGCGGTGTACGCCCGCTCCACGTCCGAGCGCATCCGGTCCGCGGCCACGGTCGGCAGGCCGTAGCAGTCGCCGGTGAAGGCGTAGTGGCTGTAGGAGTGGTTGGCGACCTCGAACCGCGGGTCGTGGCCGAGGGAGCGGGCCTCGGCCGGGTACTGGTCCGCCCACCGGCCGGTCATGAAGACGGTGGCCGGCACCTTCAGCGCACGCAGCGTGGCGATCAGCGCGGGGTTGTCGAAGTGCTCGCCCGCCGCCGCGCGCGGCCCCTGGTCGGCCGTCATGTCGGCGTCGAAGGTCAGCGCGACCGTCTTGCCCCGGGTCCGCGGCCCGTGCTCGAAGACCGGGGTCAGGCCGCCCGGGCCGGGGGCGAGGGTGGGCGGGTGCGCGGCGGAGGGGGCGGGTCTGGCGGGCGCCGGGTGGCCGGCGCCGGGCGCCCCGGCGGTGCCGCAGGCGGCGAGGGCCGCGCTCAGGGCGCAGACGGCGGTCATGCGTCGTACGGATCTGATCACCGTACGAAAATAGGGCGAGCTTTCTCTAAATGTGACGATCTGATCTATGGTTCGACTGTGCGGTCACCCGCACGGCGGCAACCCCTCACACGTCCCGCTGCTCCAGCGGTTTGACCGCCGGGCCCTGGACCACCTTGCCGTCGACGTCGAAGCGGGAGCCGTGGCACGGGCACTCCCAGGCGCGTTCCGCCGAGTTGAAGGCGACCAGGCAGCCCAGGTGGGTGCAGCGGGCCGCGAGGGCGTGCAGGGTGCCGCCCTCGTCGCGGTGGACGGCCAGCCGTTCGTGCCCGGCGTGCACCACCGCGCCCTCGCCGGGGCGGATCTCGTCCAGGGACGGCGAGGACCGCAGCCGGTCCCCGACGAAGTGCCGGGCGACCTGCGCCTGGTGCTTGAGGAACGACGGGGCCTCCCGCACGGCCGACTTCACCCGCCGCGGGTCGTACAGCTCCGCCCACGGGCTGTCCCGGCCGGTGATCAGCGAGGTGAGCAGCAGCCCGGCCATCATGCCGCCGCTCAGCCCCCAGCCGCCGAAGCCGGTGGCGACGTACGTGTGCCGGGCGCCCGGGTGCAGCGGGCCCACCAGGGGCACGGTGTCGGTCGGATCGTTGTCCTGGGTGGCCCAGGCGTGGGTGAGCTCCACGCCGGGGAAGTGCTCGCCGGCCCAGGCCTCCAGACGCTCGAAGCGGGCCGGGGTGTCGCCGGTGCCGGGCGTGAAGTGCTCCCCGGTGACCACGAGCAGCCGCTGCCCGTCCGCACCCATCGGCGCGGTGCGCACCGAGCGGGTGTCCTCCTCCGGCGTGATGTACATGCCGCCGGGATCCCGGCTCGCGTCGAGCCGCCCGGCGACGACCAGTTCGCGGCGCGGGGAGAGACGGGTGAACAGCAGGGCCCGGTCGAAGACCGGATAGTGGGTGGCGACCACGACGTGCCGGGCGGTCACCGTGGCGCCCGAGGCGGTGGTCAGCTTGCACGGCTCGCCCTCCTCCAGGCCGGTGACCGTGGTGTCCTCGTACACCTGGCCGCCGCGCGCGAGCAGGTCCTCGGTGAGGGCCAGCAGGTACTTGCGCGGGTGGAACTGCACCTGCCCGGTCACCTCCACCGCGCCCGCCACCGCGAACGGCAGACCCGTCTCCGTCACGAACGAGGCCGGCAGCCCGGCCTCCCGGGCGGCCTCCGCCTCGGCCCGCACCTCGTCCACCCGGTCCCGGTCACGGACGAACGTGTAGGCGCTCCTGCGTTCCCAGTCGCACGCGATGTCCAGTTCCTCCACCAGCGCGGCGGCGTGCTCGATCGCCTCCGACTGGGAGCGGGCGTACAGCCGAGCGCCCTCGGCGCCCCGGGTGCGGCGCAGCTTGTCGTAGATCAGCGTGTGCTGCGCGGTCAGCTTGGCGGTGGTGTGCCCGGTGACCCCGGCCGCCACCCGCCGCGCCTCCAGCACCGCCACGCCGAGCCCGGCCCGCGCCAGCTCGTACGCCGTGCTCAGCCCGGCCACGCCCGCGCCGATCACGGCCACGTCGACGTCCAGGCCCTCGGTCAGGGCGGGGCGGGACGGGCCAGGTGCCGTCTCCAGCCAGTACGAACCGCTCAGGTGCCGGTGCTCAGTCATGGCCGCCGGGTACCCCGTCCCGGCCGGGTCGACCGTGCCCTGGCCGCGTACGCGTCAGCGACCGTAGTGTCCGGTCAGCGTTCCCCGGGCCAGGGTGTGGCCGGTCAGCGCACCGCGCACGGCGTCGGCGGTGGCACCGGCGGACAGGCCGTTCAGGGGCCGGTCGGTGGCGTACACCGAGAAGACGTACCGGTGCGGCCGGTCGCCCCTGGGCGGGCACGGGCCGCCGTAGCCGGTCTTCCCGAAGCCGTTGCGACCCTGGGTCGCGCCCGCCGGAACCCGTCCGGCGGCCAGCCGCGTCTCGTGCGGATCGATGTCCCACACCAGCCAGTGCGTGAACGTGCCGTGCGGGGCGTCGGGGTCCTCGACCAGGACGACCAGCGCGGCGGCGTCCGCCGGAACGCCGGTGAAGGCGAGCGGGGGCGACACGTCCTCGCCGTCACAGGTGTGCCGGCGGGGGATGGTGCCGCCTTCGGCGAAGGCGGGGCTCGTCACCGTGACGCGGCGCGTCGAGGTGGGGGAGGGCGCGGACGAGCCGCCGCCGGTGTCCGCGCAGCCGGAGACCACGCCCATCGCGGTGACCACCGTGAGGATCACGGAACCGGGTCGCATGCCGGGCATGCTAGCCGTGGTGGGGGAGCACGTCGTTGATCCCGGACGGCTGTTGTTCCGGCTGCTGTCCTGGCTGTTGTCCCGGTTGTTGTCCCTTCTCCAGGAACCGCAGCAGTTCCACCGGGATGGGCAGTACCAGGGTGGAGTTCTTCTCCGCCGCCACGGCCATCACCGTCTGAAGCAGCCGCAGCTGAAGGGCTGAGGGCGTGTCAGCCATCTGTTGCGCGGCCTCGGCGAGCTTCTTGGAGGCCTGGAGTTCGGCGTCGGCGTTGATGATCCTGGCCCGGCGCTCACGGTCGGCCTCCGCCTGGCGGGCCATGGAGCGCTTCATCGTGTCCGGCAGGGACACGTCCTTGATCTCCACCCGGTCGATGGTGACGCCCCATTCCACGGCCGGGCTGTCGATCATCAACTCGAGCCCTTGGTTGAGCTTTTCGCGATTGGACAGCAGGTCGTCCAGGTCGCTCTTGCCGATGATGGACCGAAGGGAGGTCTGCGCCATCTGGGAGACCGCGAACCGGTAGTCCTCGACCCTGATGATCGCGTTGACCGGGTCGACGACCTTGAAGTAGACGACGGCGTCCACCCGCACGGTCACGTTGTCGCGGGTGATGCCCTCCTGCGCGGGCACCGGCATCGTGACGATCTGCATGTTGACCTTGCGCAGCCGGTCGACCATGGGGATGATCATGGTGAAGCCCGGCGGCCGATGCGCGTCGCTGACCCGGCCCAGCCGGAAGACAACCCCACGCTCGTACTGCTTGACGACCCGCGCCGCGGCGGCCAGATACACCAGACCCGCGGCACCGGCCGCCACGATCACGCCCACCAGTTCCTGGATCATGACGACCTCCTCCACATCAGAGGCATCGTCTTGTAACGATATGCCCGCACCTGTCCCGAGGCCATGCCCTGACGGCGGAGCCGACGTCGGAGGCCGGACGCGTGCCGCGACGGCCCGGTGCCTGGTGCCCGCCGGGCCGGGGCCACCGTGGTGCGGCGGTCCCGGCCCGGGCGGGTGTGCCGGGCGGTCAGGCCGCCATCAGGCGTACCGGCTCCGTGCCCGCCGCGCTGTGACGTTCGGCCCAGTTCTCCAGGGCCGTACGGCAGGCGTGGTCGAGGTGGTGCAGGCCGGACAGGTCGAGCTGGACCGGGCGGTCCTGGGGGAGGGCCTCCAGACTGTCGAGGATCTTCGGCAGCCGCAGGAAGGTCGCGTTGCCGGTCAGGTACGCCTCGACCGGACCGGCGCCCTTGTCGACGACCTCCAGCTTCACGTGCGAGGCCTCCCAGGCGGTCTTGACGACGGCCAGCGCGAGCCCGATGAGCACACCCTCGAACATGCTGACCGCGACGATCGACACCGCCGTCACGGTGAGGACCACCGCCTCGCCGCGGTGCTCCCGCCACAGGGCGGCGAGCGCCCGAACGGGCACGAGCTTGGCGCCCGAGTAGATCAGGATGCCCGCGAGCGCCGGGATCGGGATGTAGCCGAGGACGTCCGGCAGCAGCGCCGCGAACAGCAGCAGCCAGACACCGTGCATCACCCGGGACGCCTTGGTGCGCGCGCCCGCCTGGACGTTCGCCGCGCTGCGCACGATCACCGCGGTCATCGGCAGCGCGCCGAGCAGCCCGCAGAGGGTGTTGCCCGCGCCCTGGGCGACGAGTTCCTTGTCGTACTCGGTGCGCGGGCCGTCGTGCAGCCGGTCCACCGCCGCCGCGCTGAACAGCGACTCGGCGGACGCGATCAGCGTGAACGCGACGATCGTGCCGAGCACCCCGACACCCGCCAGGTCCCCGAAGGAGCTCATCGGCGGCGGCTGGATCGAGTCGAGCAGTCCCTTGACCTCGACGGTGGCCACGGGCAGGGACAGGACCAGGGCGGCCAGCGTGGCGAGCCCGACCGCGGCGAGCGGGCCGGGGACCGTACGCACCTTCGCCGGCATGTACTTCCACAGCAGCAGCACCGCGATCGTGCCCGCGCCGAGCGCGAAGGACGCCATGGCCCCTGTGTTCCCGAGGGCGTCCGCGAACGCCCCGGGGAGCCCGGCTATCTTGCCCAGCCCCGAGTCGGGGGCCTTGGCGGCCAGTGCCGGGTAGAGCTGGCCGGCGATCAGCACCAGGCCGATACCGGCCAGCATGCCCTCGACGACGGACACGGAGATGGCCCGGAAGTAGCGGCCCAGCTTGAGCACGCCCATCAGGACCTGGAGCAGACCGGTGGCGAGCACGATGGCACCGAGCGCGGGCAGCCCGAACTCCTCCACCGCCTCGAACACCAGCACGGTCAGTCCGGCGGCCGGCCCCGACACCTGGAGGCTGCTGCCACGCATCAGCCCGGTGACGATGCCGCCCACGATGCCGGTGACCAGTCCGAGCTCGGCCGGGACTCCGGAGGCGACGGCCACGCCCACGCACAGCGGGAGCGCGACCAGGAACACGACGAGCGAGGCGGCGAAGTCCTGCTTCAGGTGCGGGAACCGGGACTTCGGGGGCGTCGGGGATATGGAGGTCACGTCGGTCATCCGCCCGCTCACAGGGACTCGAAGGTGTCGGTCTGCGGGCGGTGCGTCCGCACGGCGCCGGTGTGCACCTCGTAGTACCAGGCATGCAGGGCCAGCCGGCCCTGCGCCAGCTTCTCGGCGACGCACGGGTACGAGCGCAGTCGCAGCAGCTGGGTCAGGACGTGGCTCTGCACGCCCTCGGCGACCGTCGGGTCCTCCACGGCCCCCTTGGGCCGGGGTGTGGCGTGCGAGAGCCAGTCGCGCACGGCGGGCACGGCGTCGAGGTCGTCACCGCGCACCAGCGCGCCGACGGCTCCGCAGTGGGAGTGGCCGCAGACGACCACGTCGCGGACGCCGAGCACCTCGATCGCGTACTCGATGGTGGCCGCCTCGCTGGTGGGGTGCTCCGAGGCGTACGGCGGGACGATGTTGCCCGCGGTGCGCAGCTCGAAGAGCTCGCCGGGGCGGGCGCCCGTGATCAGGGCCGGGACGACCCGGGAATCGGAGCAGGTGATGAACAGCACCTGCGGGGACTGGCCTGCGGCGAGCTTGGCGAACTCCTCAGGGCGCTGTCCGAACGTACGGGCGTTGTCGATGAGGGGCTGCTGCATGTGTGTGGACTCCTCCTGGCGCGCCACGACGGCGCGTCGGGCTTGCACGACGGATGTGGGGGGATGCGGCGGGGACAGCACCCGCTCTCAGCAGCGGAAGACCTGCAACGCGGCGGGAGAGGGTGCTCTCACGGGTCTGGCTGTGCGGTGGTGCGTCCCACGGGGTGCGGCCGCCGGGTGCGCGGCCGCCGGGTCCCGGGTCGGCAGCGGGCGTTCGAGCGCCCACCCGGAGGCGGTGGTCCGGTGGCGGTTTCGGGTGTGCCGGGGACCGGCCGGATCCCCGGTGGAACTCAGATCGCGGAACGTGTCGGAACCGTCGCGTACCGGCTTCGAGGAGGACTTGATTCCGGGCTGAGCCTTGGCCGCCACCTGACTGAAAGTGTGCGCGGATGCGAAGCTTCCGGCGGGCGTGAAGAGCTGTAGCGCGAGCAGGGCGGCGGTGAGGAGCGAGATCACGGTCCGGGCCGTCGTACCTCGGAACATGCGCCCCCCTTCCCGCGTTCACGCCTCTGGTCCATGCCAAGGGTTGGTCAATGGATGGTCAAGAAGCACGTTAACCCTGCAAAGTTGTTTGCAGGGTTAACTCGGTGTTACGCGCCGAAGAGAGCGTGAAAAGCGCCGGTGGAGTGGCCTGAACTGATCCTTGACCGGCGTGTCTGATTGCGGTATCGGACCTACTCGGCCGTTACCAGGTCCTTGGCGTCCCTCGCGAGCGCGGTGAGGCGGGATATCGCGCGGAAGTACTTCTTGCGGTAGCCGCCGTTCAGCATCTCCTCGCTGAACAGCTGGTCGAACGGCAGCCCCGAGGCCAGGACCGGCACCTCGCGGTCGTAGAGCCGGTCCGCGAGGACGACGAGCCTGAGGGCGGTCGACTGGTCGGGAACCGGCCGCACCCCGGTGAGGCAGACGGCCCGCAGGCCGTCGGTCAGTGCGCCGTACCGGCTGGGGTGCACCTTGGCCAGGTGGTCCAGCAGGTGCGGGAAGTCGTCCAGCGACGCCCCCTCGGTGGCGTGCGCCGCCCGGGCCACCTGCTCGTCGGAGAACGGCGCCGGCGCCTCGGGCAGGCCGCGGTGGCGGTAGTCCTCGCCGTCGATGCGCAGGGCGCGGAAGTGGGCGGACAGGCCCTGGATCTCGCGCAGGAAGTCGGCCGCCGCGAACCGGCCCTCGCCGAGCTTGCCGGGCAGTGTGTTGGAGGTGGCCGCGAGCGCCACGCCCGCCTCGACCAGCTTGCCGAGCAGCGTGGACACCAGGACGGTGTCGCCCGGGTCGTCGAGCTCGAACTCGTCGATGCACAGCAGGCTGTGCCCGGAGAGCGTCTGCACCGTCTTCTGGAAGCCGAGCGCGCCGACCAGGTTCGTCAGTTCGACGAACGTGCCGAACGCCTTGCGGGAGGGGTCGGCCGGGGCGGCGTGCCAGAGGGAAGCGAGGAGGTGGGTCTTGCCGACGCCGTAGCCGCCGTCCAGGTAGACACCGCGGGGACCGGCCGGGGCCTTGGCGGCCTTCGCCCTGCCGAAGCCGAACAGCCCGCGCTTGGCGGTGCCGCCCGCGGGCGTGCCCCCGATCCCGGCCGCGAAGCCCTCCAGCACCCGTACCGCCTCGGTCTGGCTCGGCTGGTTCGGGTCCGGGATGTACGTGGCGAAGCGCACCGAGTCGAAGCGCGGCGGTGGCACCATCTCGGCGACCAGCCGGTCCGCGGGGACGTGCGGCTCGCGCGCGCACAGGGACATCGGGGCCCCGTCGGTCAGGGGGCTGAAACCGGACGCGGAGGCGGCTGTGGAGGACGACACGGTTCCCCATGCTAAGCGGCGTGGAACACTGCACGGCATGCGACGCCTGTTCCCTGTGACCGACGAAACACCCTCGGCGGTGCCTGCTCCCGATGTTCTCGTCGACCGTGAGTGGAGCCTCGCCGAGCTCGCCGCCGCCTACGCCTACCCCGAGCCGGCCTCACCGGGAGGCCCGGTGCCCTGGCTCCGGGCCAACATGGTGTCCACCCTCGACGGTGCCGCCCAGCACGATGGCCGCTCGCACCCCATCTCCAACGCGACCGACATGCGGATCTTCGGCACGCTGCGGGCGCTGGCCGATGTCGTGGTCGTGGGCGCGGAAACGGTACGTCAGGAGGGGTACCGCCCGGCCCGGGAGCGCGCGGAGTTCGCGGGGCTGCGGGCCGCGGCCGGACAGAGCCCCGCCCCGGCGATCGCGGTCGTCACCGCCGGCCTGGACCTCGACTTCTCCCTCCCCCTGTTCACCTCGCCCCTCGTGCCCACCCTGATCCTGACCGGCGCCGCGGCGGCCCCCGACCGGGTCGCCGCCGCCGAGAAGGCGGGCGCCCGCGTGGTGATCGCGGGCGACGGCGTCGGCGTGGACCCGGCCCGCGCCGTCCAGGCCCTCGCCGGCCTCGGCCACACCCGGCTGCTCACCGAGGGCGGCCCCCGGCTGCTCGGCCAGCTCGTGGCCGCCGAGGTGCTCGACGAGCTCTGTCTGACCGTCTCCCCGATGCTCACCGCGGGGGACGCGCAGCGCATCGCCGGGGGGCCGTCGGTCGACGTGCCCCGGCGGTTCGAGCTCGTGTCCCTGCTGGAGGAGACCGGGTTCCTGTTCAGTCGCTACCGTCGGTCCTGAGAATCCGTGCGATCACGGGGCAGGATGGTTTCCGCAGGGCCCGTCGGGGCCCTCGCCGAAGAAGCCGTAGAAGAGGCCCGCGGGTGCGCGAAGGAGAAGGGGCGCTGGTGTTCACAAGCGTATTGATGATCGAGAAGGCCCTGACGTCCGCGGACGTGGAGTTCGTCACCACCCTGCACGGGGACGAGCAGGTCGCCTTCCACGTACTGCTCCAGCCGCGCGGCGACCAGGCCGACCGCCTGCTCAGGGCCATCGACGACATCGCGCTCGGCGAGCTCGACGAGGCCGCCCGCGAGGGCGCCACCCCCGAGGGCGACGACGCGAAGGCGCTCGGGGAGCAGGCCCTGGACGTGTCCCTCACGGCGCTGCGCACGGCGGGCAGCGAGGCGGAGGGGCGGCTGGTCGAGGACCATCCGCTGGACGCGCTCAAGACCCTCGTCGACGAGGTGGACGCGGACGAGGTGATCGTGCTGACCGACCCCCACTACGTGGAGGAGTTCTTCCACCGCGACTGGGCCTCACGGGCCCGGCACAAGGTGGGGGTACCGGTGCTCAAGCTCTTCTCGCACAGCAAGGCCTAGGGCGGGGTGGCCCCCGCTATAGGGTGGGGGCGCTCACCGACGTACCGGATCTTGGGAGATACGCGCATGGCACCCGGCCTTCCCCCCGCCATGGACCGACCGCACTTCATCGGCATCGGCGGCGCCGGGATGTCGGGTATCGCGAAGATCCTCGCGCAGCGCGGGGCCAAGGTGGCCGGCAGCGACGCGAAGGAGTCGGCGACCGCCGAGGCGCTGCGGGCGCTGGGCGCGACCGTGCACATCGGGCACGCGGCGGAGCACCTCGCCGACGACGCGAGCTGCGTGGTCGTGTCGTCCGCGATCCGGAAGGACAACCCGGAGCTCGCCCGCGCCGCCGAACTGGGCATCCCGGTCGTGCACCGCTCCGACGCCCTCGCCGCCCTGATGGACGGCCTGCGCCCGATCGCCGTGGCGGGCACCCATGGCAAGACCACCACGACGTCGATGCTGGCGGTGTCGCTGACCGAACTGGGCCTGGGCCCGTCGTACGCCATCGGCGGCGACCTGGACGCGCCCGGCTCCAACGCCCTGCACGGCGAGGGCGACATCTTCGTCGCCGAGGCGGACGAATCGGACCGCAGCTTCCACAAGTACGCCCCCGAGGTCGCGATCGTCCTCAACGTGGAGCTGGACCACCACGCCAACTACGCCTCGATGGACGAGATCTACGAGTCCTTCGAGACCTTCGCGGCCCGGATCGTGCCCGGCGGCACCCTGGTGATCTCCGCCGACCACGAGGGCGCCCGGGAGCTGACCCGGCGGCTGGCCGGATCGGTCAGGACGGTGACGTACGGCGAGGCGGCGGACGCCGACGTACGCGTGCTGTCGGTCGTCCCGCAGGGCCTGAAGAGCGAGGTCACCGCCGTCCTGGACGGGCAGGAGCTCACCTTCACGGTCTCCGTGCCCGGCCGCCACTACGCGCTCAACGCGGTGGCCGCGCTCGCGGCGGGCGCGGCGCTGGGCGTCCCGGCCGCCGAGCTGGCCCCCGCGCTGGCCGCGTACACCGGTGTCAAGCGGCGCCTCCAGCTCAAGGGCGAGGCGGCCGGCGTCCAGGTGATCGACTCCTACGCCCACCACCCCACGGAGATGACCGCCGACCTCGAGGCGATGCGCGCCGCCGCGGGCGACGCCCGGATCCTGGTCCTCTTCCAGCCGCACCTGTTCTCCCGCACCCAGGAACTGGGCACCGAGATGGGCCGGTCCCTGGCCCTCGCGGACGCCTCGGTCGTCCTCGACATCTACCCGGCCCGCGAGGACCCGATCCCCGGCGTCACCAGCGACCTGATCATCGAGGCGGCGCGGGCGGCGGGCGCGGACGTCACGGCCGGCCACGACAAGGAGCGGGCGCCGGCGGTGATCGCGGGAATGGCGAAGGCCGGTGATCTCGTTCTCACCATGGGCGCGGGCGATGTCACCGACCTCGGCCCGCGGATCCTGGACCAGCTGTCGAAGTGAGGGGCTGAGGCTCATGTCGTACGACGTTGAGAAGCCGGACGAGCAGTGGCGCGCGGAGCTGAACCCGGCCGAGTACGCGGTGCTGCGGCAGGCCGCCACCGAGCCCGCCTTCACCGGTGAGTACACCGACACCAAGACCGAGGGCGTGTACTCCTGTCGCGCCTGCGGTGCCGAACTGTTCACCTCCACCACCAAGTTCGAGTCCCACTGCGGCTGGCCGTCCTTCTACGACCCGAAGGACACCGACGCCGTGGAACTCATCGAGGACCGCTCCCACGGCATGGTCCGCACGGAGGTCCGCTGCGCCCGCTGCGGTTCCCACCTCGGCCACGTCTTCGAGGGCGAGGGCTATCCGACCCCGACGGACCAGCGGTACTGCATCAACAGCATCTCCCTGCGGCTGACTCCGGACGAGGGCTGAGTCCCCGGGAGTCACCCGTGCCGTGTCCGAGCCGGTTCGAGAGACTGTGGGGGTGAGGGCCGTCGCGCGCTGGATCCAGTCCCGCCGCAGAACCGTGGTGGCCGCCCGGGCGAGCCGCGGGCACGGTTCCGCGCGCGAGAACGGCGCTCCGGCCGGGGCGAAGGAGCTGCGCGACGCGGTGGCCGGGATCGGGACCACGCTGGACGAGCGGACGACCTGCGCGGAACTGACCCGGGCGGCGGTCCGGCTGGCCGGTGGCGCGGCCGCGGTGCTGCGCGGGACCGGCGACACCCTCTCCGGGTACGAGTCGGTCACCGGGCATCCCGGCCTGCTGCCGGACGTCCGGTGGGCCACGGCGGTGGGCCGCGAGGCCGTCACCCCGGCGGCCGACGGCCGGGCCGAGCCGTGGACCCGGCAGCCGGCCCCGGGGCGCGCCCGGCCGGCGCTGTGCCTGCCGCTCACCACCGGGGAGAACCGTTTCGGCGTGCTGGTCTGCGCCCGCGAAGTGGCGCCCTTCGCCCGCCCCGAGGCCGAGCAGCTCGCCCTCCTCGCCGAACGCGCGGCGTCCCACATCCGGCACGCCCGCGAGTACGAACGGGTCAACCGCACCGCCGTCGACCTCCAGCGCGCCCTGCTCGCCGAGCCCGGCCGCCCGCACCCCAACCTGGACGTCGCCATCCGCTACCTGCCCGTGGGCGGCCGCGCGCTGGTCGGCGGCGACTGGTGCGAGACCGTACGGCTGCACTACGGGCGCACGCTGCTGGTCGTCGGCGACGTCATGGGACACGGCCTGGAGGCGGCCGTCGACATGAACGCCTACCGCTCCTCCCTGCGCGCCATCGCCTCCGCCGACCTGCCGCCGCACCGCGTCCTGCGCCAGATGGACGACATCGCCTCCCGCGAGGCCGACCGCAGACCGGCCACCTGCCTCCTCGTCCGCGTCGACCCCGGCCGCCGCCAGATCACCCTGGCCGGCGCCGGACACCTCCCACCGGCCCTGATCACCCGGTCCGGCACGGTCTCCCTGCTGCCCGTCCCGGTCGGCCCGCCCCTCGGCACCGGCTTCGGCGGCTACGAGTCGGCCACCTACGAGTTGGCCCCCGACCAGACCCTGCTCCTGTTCACCGACGGCCTCGTCGAACACCGGGGAGAGGACATCGACCACTCCCTGCACCGCCTGTCCGGCCTCCGCTTCACCGCCGGGGCAGCCGTCGACGACCTCCTCGAGACGATCCTCACCCGCCTCGACGCCCGCAACGCCGAGGACGACGTCGCCGTACTCGCGGCCCGCCCCCACCTGCTGCCCCGGGAGGCCGTCACCGCGACGGGGACAGCGGCGGGCACGGGGGCGGCGGGCCGGTGACGAGTACGGCGCTCAGAACGGAGCCGCGACGGGCAACCGGACCGTGAACACGGTCGCGCCCTCGCCGCCGCCCAGCGCGAGCGTCCCCCCGTGCGCCTCCACCAGCGCCCGGGCCACCGACAGACCCAGCCCGCTGCCGCCCCGGTCCCGGCTGCGGGCCTTGTCGACGCGGTAGAAGCGGTCGAAGACGCGGGCGCGGTCGGCGGCGGGTATGCCGGGGCCGGAGTCGCTGACCCGCACGGCCACCGTGCCGGCCTCGCGGAAAACCATCACGGACACCTCGGTCCCGGCCGGCGTGTGCACCGCCGCGTTGGTCAGCAGGTTGTCCAGGACCTGCCGGATCCGCAGGGGATCCAGGCGCAGCTTCACCGCTTCGGGCCCGGTGCCGACGGTCAGCGGACGGTCCGGGTGGCCCGCGCGGAAGGCGTCCGCCGCCTCCCGCACCAGCTCCGTGAGGTCGGCGTCCGCCGGGCGCAGCGGCGCCTCCACCTCGGCCGCGTCCAGCCGGGCGAGGAGCAGCAGATCATCGAGGAGCACACCCATCCGGGCGGCCTCGGCGCGCAGCCGGGCCAGGTGGCGGTCACGTTCGGCGGGCTCGTTGGCGGCCGCGTACTGGAAGAGGTCCGCGTAGCCCCGTACCGACATCAGCGGGGTGCGCAACTCGTGCGAGGCGTCCGCGACGAAGCGGCGCAGCCGCTGCTCCGCCTCCGCGCGCACCGCGAGGGAGGCGTCGATGTGCTCCAGCATGGTGTTGAAGGCGGTGCGCAGCTCCTCCACCTCCGGGCCGCCGCCGGGGGCGTCCGCGCGCAGCGGCAGCCGGGCCGCCGACTCCGTCAGGTCGTGCGAGGCGATGCCGTGGGCGGTCGTCGCCATGTCGCTCAGCGGTTGCAGGCCGCGCCGCAGCATCTTGCGGCCGAAGACCACCAGGGCCAGCAGCGCCAGCGCGAACGCCACCACCTGCACCACGACCAGCCGGCGCACCGTCCCCTCGACGTCCGCCAGCGGTGCCGCGCTGACCAGCACCACCCCGGGCTCCACCTCGCAGGCCCGCAGCCGGTAGGTGCCCTCGCCGGAGATGTCCGCGGTGCGCGAGACCTCCGTGCCCGAGTGGGCCCGCGCCTCGGCGAGCGCGGTGAGCGCGCGGGTGTCGTCCGGCACGTCGGCCGGCCTGCGCAGCACCGCCGAACCGCCGGAGACGTCGTACACCGCCGTGTACCAGCCGTAGTACGGCTTGCGGCGGACCGTGCCGTGGGTGAACGCGTCCTTGGTCTGCACGGTCTGGACGAGCTTCAGCTGCTGGGCCAGCTGCTGCTGGAGGTAGTCGCGCATGTACATGGTCAGCGCCGTGCCGACCACCGCGAACACCACCAGCGACAGCGCGCCCAGGCCCAGCGCCAGCCGGGTGCCCAGGCGCAGTCTGCGGTGTGCGTGGCGCAGACCGTGTACCTCTCGGCTCACTCGGCCGCCTGCCGGACGACGTACCCGAAGCCCCGCACGGTCTGGATCAGCGGCTCCCCGCCGGTCCCGTCGAGCTTGCGGCGCAGCCGGCTGATGACCAGCTCCACGACGTTGGAGCGGCCCCCGAAGCCGTACTCCCACACATGGTCGAGGATCTGCGCCTTGGTGAGCACCGTCGGGGACTTGCGCATCAGATAGCGCAGGACCTCGAACTCGGTGGGGGTGAGGGACAGGAGCCGGTCGCCGCGCCGCACCTCCCGGGTGTCCTCGTCGATCGTCAGATCGGCGACCCGGACGACCGAGCGCTGGAAACCCGGTCCGGCGCTGCGCCGCAGCACCGTGCGCAGCCGGGCCATCAGCTCCTCCACCGCGAACGGCTTGACCAGGTAGTCGTCCCCGCCCCGGGTCAGCCCCGCGACCCGGTCGGCGATGCCGTCGCGCGCGGTGAGGAACACCACCGGCACCATCGTCCCCGAGCGGCGCAGCCGGTCGAGCACGCCGAAGCCGTCCACGTCGGGCAGCATCAGGTCCAGGACGACGATGTCCGGGCGGAACCCGGTGGCCTTCGTCAGCGCCTCCTCACCGGAGTAGGCGGTCACCGCCTCCCAGCCCTCGTACCGGGCGACCGTGGCCACCAGGTCGGCGATCGGCGGGTCGTCGTCCACGACGAGGAGTCGTACTTTTTCCACCCGCTCATCCTCCCTGCCCTGCCTCCCGGCGCCAGCCCCGCCCGATCCCACCGGCCACATCGATATCCAGTTGAAAGTCGTCCGACAGGAAAACGACAGCAGCCCCGGGCGAAGCTCGACTCCCCGGACCCGATCAAGGAGCTGCCGTCCCGTGACGACCGTCCAATCACCCCCTGCGCCCCCCACGGCGATACGCCCCAGGGTGGTGGCCCGCACAGGTCTGTACGCCGTGCTGGCCGCGAACGCGGCCGTGGTCGCCTACTTCTTCACCCAAGCGGGATTCGCCTCGAACGCCCTGATCGTCATCGGCCGCTTCGCCGGCCTGTACGGGGCCCTGCTCATGGCCTTCCAGCTGGTGCTGGTGGCCCGGCTGCCCTGGCTGGACCGCCGGATCGGCATGGACCGGCTGACCTCCTGGCACCGCTGGACCGGCTTCGGCATCCTGTGGACGCTGCTCGCGCACGCCGTGTTCATCAGCCTCGGGTACGCGGACGGTGCCGGGGTCGGCCCGGTCAGCGAACTGGTCGACCTCGCCGAGACCACTCAGGGCGTGCTGCGCGCGATCGTCGCGCTCGGCGTCGTCATCGTGGTCGGCGCCGTCTCGGCCCGCTACGCCCGCCGCCGCCTCGCCTACGAGACCTGGCACTTCATCCACCTGTACACGTACGTGGCCGTGGTGCTCGCGTTCAGCCACCAGGTCGCGGTCGGTACGACCTTCACGTCGTCGTCCGCCGCGAAGACCTACTGGTACGCAGTGTGGGGCGTGGCGCTCGGCTCGGTGGCCGTGGGCCGCCTGATCCTCCCGCTGTGGCGCAACACCCGCCACCAGTTCCGCGTCTTGGCGGTCGTCCCCGAGTCCGACAACGTCGTCTCGGTCCACGTCACCGGCCGCGACCTGGACAAGCTGCCCGCGCGGGCAGGCCAGTTCTTCCTGTGGCGGTTCCTGACCCGCGACCGCTGGTGGCAGGCCAACCCGTTCTCCCTCTCCGCCGCCCCCGACGGCCGCAGCCTGCGCCTGACCGTCAAGGCGGCCGGCGACGGCAGCGCCGCACTGCGCCACCTGAAGCCCGGCACCCGCGTCTTCGCCGAGGGCCCCTACGGCGCCTTCACCACCCTGCACCGCACGAAGTCCGAGTCCCTGCTCATCGCCGGCGGCGTCGGAGTCACCCCGATCCGGGCGCTGCTGGAGGACCTGGAGGGCCACGCGGTCGTCATCTACCGGGTCGCCGGTGAACGCGACGCCGTCCTCTACGACGAACTGCGCGAACTCGCGCTCGCCAAGGGCGCCGAGGTGCACCTGGTCACCGGACCGCCCGTCCCCGACCGACTGGCGCCGCGCGAACTGGCCCGGCTGGTGCCGGACATCGGCGACCGGGACGTCTTCCTGTGCGGGCCGCCCCCGATGATGACCGCGGTACTGCGCAGCCTCGGCGACCTGGGCGTGCCCAAGCAGCAGATCCACTTCGAGCGTTTCAGCCTGGCGGGATGAGAGGGACACCGTGAAGCGAGCCATACCCGTCGTCGCCCTGAGCATCGCGGGCCTGGTCCCGGTCTGGCGCTACGAGCCGTCGATCGGCGGTTCGACGTCGTCCACCGCCGAGCCCGCCACGCCGTCCGCGTCCGCATCCTCGGGCGCCACGGCCTCCGGCACGGTCGTCAAGGGCACGACCATCGACACCGAGAAGGGACCCGTCCAGGTCGAGGTGACCTTCGACGGTGACAGGATCACCGCGGTGCGGATGCTCCAGCAGCCGAACCACCCCCAGACGACGGCCGCGGTGCCGAAGCTGGTCGCGGAGACGCTGAAGGCGCAGAGCGCGGACATCGACACGGTGTCAGGCGCGACGATCACCAGCGAGGCGTACGAGAAGTCCCTCCAGGCCGCCATCGACGCGAACGGGAAGTCGGCCTCCTCGTCGCCGTCGCCCGCCGCCTCCGCCGGTTCGAAGGTGGTCGCCGGTCCGACGGTCGACACCGAGAAGGGTCCCGTCCAGGTCGAGGTGACCTTCGACGGTGACAGGATCACCGCGGTGCGGATGCTCCAGCAGCCGAACCATCCGCAGACGACGGCCGCGGTGCCGAAGCTGGTCGCGCAGACGCTGAAGGCGCAGAGCGCGGACATCGACACGGTGTCGGGCGCGACCATCACCAGCGAGGCCTACGAGAAGTCGCTTCAGGCCGCGCTGGACGAGGCCTAGATGCGGCGCGTGGAGCACGTGATGGGTTTCCCGGTGTCGTTGCGGATCGACGACGAGCGGGTCCCTGAGGGCGTCGCGGACGCGGTGTTCGACTGGCTGCGCGAGGTCGACACCCGCTTCAGTCCCTTCAAGGCGGACAGCGAGGTGTCCCGGCTGGACCGGGGCGAACTGGCGCCAGGTGAGCTCAGCGACGACCTGAGCGAGGTCCTCGGCCTGTGCGAGGAGTACCGGACCGCGACCGGCGGCGCCTTCGACGCCCGGCTGCCCGGCCGTGGCCTGGATCCCTGCGCGGTGGTCAAGGGCTGGTCGGTGCAGCGGGCGGCGGAACTGCTCGCCGCGGCCGGGGTGCGGCGGTTCTGCCTCAACGCCGGCGGTGACGTGGTCGCCGCCGGGGGCCCCTGGCGGGTGGGGATCCGGCACCCGGAGCACGCCGACCGGCTGTGCGCGGTGCTCGGGATCACCGACGCGGCGGTGGCGACCTCCGGGCGCTACGAGCGCGGCGACCACATCCTCGACGGGCGCACCGGACGTCCGGCGGCCGGCCTGCTCAGCCTCACCGTCGTCGCGCCCACGCTGACCGTGGCGGACGCGACCGCGACGGCCGCCTTCGCGCTGGGCGAGGAAGGTGTCGCATGGGCCGCCGCCCGGCCCGGCTGCGAGGTGTTCGCGGTCGACGCCGGGCGGCAGGTGGTACGGACGGAGGGCGTGCCGCTGGCCTCCTGAACCCGCTCCGGCTCAGAGCCTGACCGGAAGCCGGAGCAGATGGAACCCGTCGCCGGGCCAGTGGCCGAACTCCACGTCGGCGCGGTCCACGGCGAGGACCGGTGCCCGGCGTCGTACCAGGAGCTCCTCGAAGACGGTCCCCGTCACCAGCCGGCCCAGGGCCGCGCCGATGCAGTAGTGCGGGCCGTGCCCGAAGGCGAGATGGCCGTCGCCCCGGCCGAACTCGCGCGTCACGTCGAGGCGTTCCGGGGTGTCGTAGGCGGCCGGGTCATGGTCGGCGCCGAACAGGGCCACCGTCACGGAGTCGCCCTTCTGCAAGGCCGTACCGGCGAACTCGAAGTCCTCGGTGGCGTACAGCGTGGCCCCCACCCGGACCAGCGTGACGTACCGCAGCAGCTCGGGGACCGCCCGGTCGAGCAGTTCGGGCTCGGCGCGCAGCCGGGCCAGCTGGTCGGGATGGTCGAGCAGCGCGAGGACGGCGTGGGCGAGGAAGAGGGCGGGCGGGGTGATACCGGTGTTGATGAGCAGGAAGAAGACGGTGACGATCTCGTCGTCGGTCAGCTTCCCGTCCTCCAGCAGCGCCGAGACCAGGTCGTCCGAGGGCTCGGCGCGACGGCGGGCGACAAGATCCTTCGTGTACGTGACGATGCCCGCGAGGCCCTCCATGACCCCGCTGCCGTCGCCGTAGGCGAAGTCCCGGATCCAGCCGCACACCCGGTCCTGGTCGGCCGGATCGACGCCGACCAGGGCGCAGATCACCGCCGTGCTCAGCGGATAGGCGAACTCGCCCAGCAGGTCGGCCTCTGCACGCCCGGCCAGGGCCTCGATCAGCTCGTGCGCGGTCTTCTCGACGAAGGGCCGTTGCGCGGCCACGCGACGCGCGGTGAACGCACGGGTGAGCGGGTGCCGGCGCCGTGCGTGCTCGTCACCGTCGAACAGTGCCAGGTGTCCGGAGAGGTACTGCCGGTACTCCGCCGGGAAGGCAGCGAGGCTCTGCTCCAGCAGCTCCGCCTGGGGATCGGCCTGTTCGAGATCCCCTGGAATCGAGGAGCGGTCCCGGACCAGGCGGGGCTCGGTCAGCGCCGCCTTGACGTCCTCGTGGCGGGTGACGAGCCGTACCGGGGTGTCGAGGCCGGGCAGGACGACCTGGGGCAGGGCCGGATCGGCGTACAACCCGGCGTATCCAGTCGGGTCTTCGACTCGGTCAGGGGTGAACCGCAGGGGGGTGGCCATCACGTCTCCAACTCTTGATCCGTCCGGACGGAGACTACGGACGGAATGATCGATTCAGCAGAGGAACCGTTCAGCCGGCGGCGGCGCCGGCGTCAGCGCGGCGATCGTGGCCGGCGTCGCCGTCGCCCGCCAAAGTACTGAAACACTCGCGGTCTAGACTCTCCTCCGCAACGGCCTGCGCATCGACGACCGTGGCCGAGAACGGGCAGTTTCTGCCACACCCGAAGGGTATTCGGCGTTTTGATACGGATAGATTCAGTCACCAAGCGGTACCCGGACGGCACGGTGGCCGTCGACCGGCTGTCGCTGGAGATTCCGGACCGCTCGATCACCGTCCTGGTCGGGCCCTCCGGCTGTGGCAAGACCACGACCCTGCGCATGATCAACCGGATGATCGAACCCAGCGAGGGCACCATCCTCCTCGACGGCGTCGACATCCAGAAGCAGCCGGTCAACACCCTGCGCCGGTCCATGGGTTACGTCATCCAGAACGCCGGCCTCTTCCAGCACCGCACGATCATCGACAACATCGCCACCGTGCCCCGCCTGCTGGGCTGGAGCAAGGACAAGGCGCGCGGGCGCGCGGCGGAGCTGATGGAACGGGTCGGGCTCGACTCCGCGCTGGCCAAGCGCTACCCCTACCAGCTGTCCGGCGGTCAGCAGCAACGCGTCGGCGTGGCAAGGGCGTTGGCCGCGGACCCGCCGGTACTGCTGATGGACGAGCCGTTCTCGGCCGTCGACCCGGTGGTGCGCAAGGGCCTTCAGGACGAACTCCTGCGACTGCAAGCCGAGTTGGGCAAGACCATCGTCTTCGTCACCCATGACATCGACGAGGCCATCAAACTGGGCACCATGGTCGCCGTGATGCGCACCGGCGGCAAACTGGCCCAGTTCGCCCCGCCCGCCGAACTCCTCTCCGCGCCCGCCGACTCCTTCGTGGAGGACTTCCTCGGCACCGACCGCGGCATCCGCCGGCTGTCCTTCTTCCCCGCCGCCCGGCTCGAGCTGCTGACCGCGCCCGTCGTCGCCGTCGACGCGGGCGCCGAGAAGATCGCCGAGCGCGGCACCGCCGACGTCCCCTACCTCCTCGTGACCGACGTCGACGGCCGGCCGCTCGGCTGGAGCAGGCCGCAGGACCTCACCCCGGGCGAGATCGCCCCCGAGCGGCTGCTGCCGTACGGGCGGCCGTTCGTGCCCGCCACGGACTCGCTGCGGGCCGCGCTCGACTGCGCGGTGCTCTCCCCGACCGGCTGGGCGGTCGGCGTCGACGGCGCCGGGCGGGTCGTCGGCGTCGTCTCGCAGCAGGTCATCGGCGAGGCCATCCGCAGCGCCCACGCGGCGGCACCCACCGCCGCGAAGGTGGCCGGATGAGCGGCGGCCTCTTCCACCTGCCGAGCGACCTCCAGAACAGCTACTGGGGACTGGTCGGGCTGCACCTGCGCGAGGCCCTGCTGCCGGTCCTGGGCGGACTGCTGGTGGCCCTGCCGGTCGCCCAGCTGTGCGTGCGGCTGCGCTGGCTGTACGCGCCCGTGCTGTGGGTGACGACCGTGCTGTACGCGATCCCGTCGCTGGCCTTCTTCGTCGTACTCATCGACTACACGGGCCAGACCGAGACCACGGTGATGATCCCGCTGGCCGTCTACAGCCTGGTCGTCCTCGTCCCGGCGATCGTCGACGCCGTCCGCTCGGTACCGCAGGAGACCCTCGACGCCGCCACCGCCATGGGTTTCGGACCCGTACGCCGCTATGTGCAGGTGCAGTTGCCGATCGCGGTGCCCGCCATCCTCGCGGGACTGCGGGTCGCCACCGTGTCGAGCATCTCACTTGTCAGCGTGGGCGCGCTCATCGGCAACCAGGGCGCGCTCGGCAACCTGCTCTACGACGGCATGTCCTACCACCAGCCGCGTCTGGTCTGGCTCTCCGTCATCGGCACGGCCGTCCTGGCCGTCCTCGCGGACGCCGTGCTGGTCGTCGTCCGTCTGCTCCTGACGCCCTGGATGCCGCGCGGCACCCGCAGGGCCCGACCCGTCGACACCGAGGCCCGGCCCGAACCGGCCGCGGCAGCCCTGGAGGACGCCGTCCGATGAACGTGCTCCACTTCGTCAACGCCTTCTTCAGCGACGGCTCCCACTGGCACGGCTACGACGGCATCCCCACCCGGCTGCGCGAGCACGTCCAGTACTCGCTGCTCGCCCTCGCCATCGCCGCCGCCATCGCCCTTCCGGTGGGTCTGCTCACCGGTCACACCGGACGCGGCGGCAACGTCCTGGCCCTCATCGCCACCGCCGCCCGGGCGCTGCCCAGCTTCGGCCTGCTGGTGCTGATGTTCGTCCTGATCGGCTTCGGCCTGGTGCCCGTCATGATCCCGCTGGTCGCGCTCGCCGTCCCGCCGATCCTGGTGACGACGTACGAGGCGATGCGTTCCGTCGACCCGTCCCCGGTGGACGCCGCGCGGGGCATGGGCATGGGGGAGCCGCGGATCCTGTTCCAGGTCGAACTGCCCGTCGCGCTCCCGCTGATCCTCAGCGGGCTGCGCTCGGCGGCCATCCAGATCGTCTCGACGGCCACCATCGCCGCCTACGTCAGCCTCGGCGGGCTCGGGCGGTACGTCATCGACGGCCTCTACCAGCGCAACTTCGAGAAGGTGGTGGGCGGCGCCACCCTGGTGGCGGGGCTCGCGATCGTCACCCTCACGGTCTTCTCGGTGCTGAACAGGATCGCGGTGTCACCCGGCGTGCGCCGCGCGGGCTGAGCGCCCCCGCCTAGCGCGCCTCGGTGCGGGCCAGCGCCAGCTCCAGTACGACGAGCAGCGCGTCCCGCACCGAGCCGCGTTCACGGGCGTCGAAGACCAGCACCGGGACGCCCTCGGTGACGTCGAGCGCCCAGCGGACCTCGTCCAGGGTGTGCTCCACCTTCCCGTCGAAGGCGTTGACCGCCACCGCGAACGGGATGCCCTTGTGCTCGAAGTAGTCGACGGCGGCGTAGCAGTCGTCCAGCCGGCGGGTGTCGACGATGACGAGCCCGCCGACCGCGCCCTCGACGATGTCGTCCCACATGAACCCGAACCGCTCCTGCCCGGGCGTGCCGAACAGGTACAGCTTGAGCGTCGGGTCGATGGTGAGGCAGCCGAAGTCCATCGCCACCGTGGTGGTGGTCTTGCGCGGGGTGTGCGTGAGGTCGTCCACGCCGGCCGCGACCTCTGTGATCGCGGCCTCGGTGGTCAGCGGCTCGATCTCCGAGATCGCGCCCACGGCGGTGGTCTTGCCCACGCCGAAGCCGCCCGCGATCACCATCTTCACCGGCAGCGGCGGCCGTACGGCCGTCCGTGCGGCGGGGCCGCCGGTCGGAGCTTCAGTCGGTGTCACTCAGTACCCCCCGGGGATCGGGGATGGCGCGGAGGCCATCGATAACCCTGCGCAGGACGGACGCGTCGTGGGTGGCGTCGAAGTCGGGCACGTACACCGTCAGGTGCCCGGCCGCGCGCAGATCCTCGGCCAGGACGCGGACCACGTTGAGATGCAGTCGCAGCCGGGCCGCGAGCTCCGCGATCGACTGCGGGAGCCGGCAGGCGGCGACGATGTCGTGCTGTTCGAAGGAGAGCCGGTCGAGCGCGTCGAGCCCCTCGGCGGTGGCCACCACCTGGGTCTCGACGGGCACCGTCCGGCCGGAGCCGCTGTCCGCGACCCGGCCGGCGGTGACCAGGAACGGCCGTACGGCGGGGGCGGGGCCGACCGGGTCGGGGCCCGGGGGCGGGAGGCCGTCCGCCATGACTGCGTGTCTTCCTCTCGGCAGGCCGGTCAGCGCGTCGACGGGACGCCGACGGTGTTCTTCAGTTCGAGCACGAGCTGCGGGCTGAGCGCGGCACCGGCCCGGTTGGCGAACAGCGTCATCTCGTACGCGATGTTGCCGAGCTTGGCCTCCTTGTCGGCGACCACGCCGAGGACGGCGCCGTTGCCGATCGCGGAGACGATGACGTGGCCGCCCTCCAGATCGATGATGACCTTGTTGAGGCCGCCGAGGCCGTAGTTGCCGGAGGCACCGGCGGCCAGGCTGGTGATGCCGGAGACGATCGCGGCCAGCCGCTCGGAGTGGGCGCGTTCGCGCAGCTCCGACACGGCGATGAGCAGCCCGTCGGAGGACACGGCGATGGCGTCCACGACACCGGCGGTCTCGGTCGCGAATCGGTTGAGCAGCCAGTTGAAGTCGGCTGCGGCGGCCTGCAGATCGGTCGGCGCGGTGCCGCCCGTCGGGGTGTCACCTGTCGACGTGCTCACTGCTCGGCTCCTTCCGTACGGTGGTTCTGGTCGTGCGCGTGCTGCGTGGTCTGGGTCTCGCCGGTCGTGCCGGTCTCGCCGGTCGTGCCGGGGAGCGGGAAGTCACCTGTGTCGCTGTCCCGTTGGGCGCGTTCCACCGCCGCCTCGAACTCCTCCAGCGCGTCCCGCACCGCCTCCGCGTCGACGGTCCGCGCCGTCTGCGGCACGACCTGCGAGGCTCCGGCGGTCGTCCGGAGCGTCGCCCCGCGCACGCGGCGGCGGAGCGGGCGGGCGGAGGCGGGGCCGTCGTCGGCCGGAGCGTCGTCGGCGGGCGGGGGAGTGGCCGCGGGGGTGCCGGGGACGCGCGGGCCCGTGTCGCCCGTGTCCGCCGACTCGCGGCGCGGGACCCTGCGGGGGAGCGGGGAGGGGTGGTCCTGGCCGGGGGCCGTGTCGGGGGACTTGGCGTGACCGTGCCCGCCGTCGGAGCCGGCCGCGACGGTGCTCTGCCGGACGGGAGCCGACGGCCCGGGCTCCGGGCGCGCGGAACGCGCGGCCGTGCTCGCATCCGAGCCGGAGGCGGAGCCGGAGCCCGTCGGGCCGCCCACCGGCGTACGGGAAGGCACCGGGCCACCGCCCGCGGCCGGCACGCCGGCGAGCGCGGGAGCACCGGACGACTCCGCCGGACCGTCGGAGGCCACCGTCAGCAACAGGCGCGCCGGCAGGGTCACCTCGGCCGTCACACCCCCGCCGGGGGTACGGGACAGCTCGACCCCGATCTCCCAGCGGCGCGCCAGCGTGCCGACCACGAACAGGCCCAGCACCTTGGTGGGTACGACGTCCAGGCGCTCGCGGCGGATCAGGCGGGCGTTCTCCTCGGCGAGGCGTTCGGCGCTCATGCCGAGGCCGTGGTCGGTGATGACGACGTGGGTGCCCTCGGCGCCGGAGCGGACCGACACCTCGACGGGGCTGCCCGCGGGCGAGAACGACACGGCGTTCTCCAGGAGTTCGGCCACCATGAGGGTGAGGTCGCCGATGATGTCGGGCTGGACCACCGCGTCCGCCGCGACGTTCAGCCGTACCCGCTGATAGCCCTCGATCTGCCCGAGCGAGGCCCGTACGACGTTGCTGAGCGCGGTGGGCCCGCCGTCCAGGACGGTCTCCCGGATACCGGCCAGCAGCATCAGGCTGTCGGCGTTGCGGCGCAGGCGCACGGCGATGTGGTCGATGGAGTACAGCCGCTCCAGCAGCGCCGGATCGGTCTCGCCCCGCTCCACCGCGTCGATCAGCGCGAGCTGCCGGGTGGTCAGGTTGCTGACCCGGCGGCCGACGTTGCCGAACATCTCGGCGACGTTGCGCCGGCTGAGCACCTGGCGCTCCAGCAGCCCGGCCGCGGTGGTCTGCACGCGGTTGAAGGCGTCGGCGAGGTCACCGATCTCGTCGCGGGCGGTGACGGGCATGTCCCGCAGCCGGGGCGGTCCGTCGTCCTCGGCG
This sequence comes from Streptomyces sp. NPDC001480, assembly GCF_042894725.1. Lineage (NCBI taxonomy): Bacteria > Bacillati > Actinomycetota > Actinomycetes > Kitasatosporales > Streptomycetaceae > Streptomyces > Streptomyces sp. NPDC001480. The sequence continues at coordinate 321,118 of NZ_JBIAVX010000004.1, forward strand.
TCGTCGTCGGCCACCCGGGCGAGTTCCCGGCCGGCGACGTCCGCGACCTCCTGTGCCACCGCGGTGAGGGCCTCCACGGGCCGGATCACCGAGCGGCGGACCATGACGGCGAAGGTGAGCCACAGGGCGAAGCCGATCAGCGCGATGCTCAGCAGCAGGCCGGCCCGCCACTGGGCCGAGCCGGCCGCCTCGTCGGCCCGGTCGGCGATCCGGTCGATCAGCGAGGTGGTGATCTCCAGCCGGGCCGCGGCCTGGCGCGGGTAGTCGGGGTAGTCGAGCAGCGCGTCCTTGACCGCCGCGCTGATCTCCGCCTTGCTGCCGGCCTCCAGCTTGCCGGGGTCGATCTGGAGCTCGGCGTACGACTCGGCGATGTTGCGCTGCGCGGGGGTGTGCTCGATCCCGGCCAGCGCCTCGGCCTGGTCGTCGGTGGCGAACCGGGCGAACCGGTCCGCCTGGTGGTCGTACAGGTCGTAGGCGCCGACCGCGTTGGTGAACTCGATCAGCGCGTTGGTGTCCCCGGTGGTCGCCGAGAACACGCTGGTCTCGAAGGAGCTGTGGGCGGCGTCGGCGCGCAGCAGCGAGTCCAGCAGGTTGCCGGTGAAGGTCGAGGCGAGGGACGCGTTGCGGTCCAGGCCCAGCCCGTCGATCAGGTCCTGGGCGGCGTTGGTGTACGCCGGGTCGATGTTGTCGGCCGGGAGGTAGCCGTCCTGGACGGTCCCGCGCAGGCTGCCCAGGCCCTCGACCTGCCTCAGGGCCTGCGCCTCGGTGTCCGCCAGCCGGTCGCCGAAGGTGTCCCGTACCTTCTCCACCTGGGCGTCGACCGCCTTCTGCGCCGCCCGGTAGCCGTGCGGCGAGGGTGTGCCGCCGCCCGCCTCGTAACGCACGGAGAGCAGGATGGCCTGCCGGTGTTCGGCCTCCACGAGGTTCGCCAGCCGGGCGACCTGGGAGCTGTCGCGGACCAGCTGCGCCGCCGTCCGGGCGGTGCCGGACTGTTCGACGAGGTCGGCGATGAGGTAGGACAGCAATACGGCGATCACCGCGAGCGGCACGCCGACCAGGACGTTCAGCTTGCGCCGGAAGGGCCAGCGGTCGGCGAAGCCCCGGGCGTGCGCGTCCACAGTCGTGGACACCGGGCCTCCTTGGTAGGGGTGTCTCCACCCGAACTGATGCGTGACGACACCGAAGCGGGCCCCGTACACCGCTGTGACCGACGTCAACTGCGGTGAGACTACAGCGTTCTTGAAGGGCTGATCGGCGGACTTCATGTCAAGAATCCGTTACAAAACAACCGCTTGCGCTACACAACTAGTCAGCAAGTGAAGCCAATCGGTGACCAAGAGACTCTTGACTGACCGAGAAGCGCCTGGATTGGATCAGTCACAGAGCGGTCCACCGCTGTGCACGTTGTCCACCGCACCATCTGAGCCCGGAACGGGAACCGTGACTGCCAACACCCACACCAGCAGGTCATTCCGGAGACACCCCGGCGCGGCGATCGTCGCGCTGGCCGCGGCGACGGCCCTGCTGGCGGGCTGTTCCTCCTCCTCCGACAAGTCCGACAACCCGCTCGAGGGCGAGAAGGCGAGCGGCGGCACCGTAGTCGTCGGCTCCAACAACTTCCCCGAGAGCATCCTGATCGCCGACATCTACGGCGAGGCCCTGAAGGCCAAGGGAATCAAGGTCAGTTACAAGCCGAACATCGGCAGCCGTGAGACGACCTACGGTCTGCTCAAGAACGGCACCATCTCGGTGCTGCCCGAGTACAACGGCGCGCTGCTGGCCTACCTCGACCCGAAGGCCACCCCGAAGACCGTGGAGGCGACCACCGCCGCGATCGAGGCCAAGCTCGACTCCAAGCTCACGCTGCTGAAGCCGGCGTCGGCGCAGAACAAGGACTCCGTCACCCTCAACAAGGAGACGGCCGACAAGTACAAGCTCACCGCCGACTCCTCCATCGCCGACCTCAAGGACGTCGCGAAGGACCTGGTCATCGGCGGCTCGCCGGAGTTCCAGACCCGGCAGCAGGGTCTGGTCGGCCTGAAGTCCGTGTACGGCCTGGAGTTCAAGACGTTCAAGGCGCTGGACGCGGGCGGCCCGCTGACCCAGGCGGCGCTGAAGAAGAACACCGTGCAGGCCGCGGACATCTTCACCACGGACGCGTCGATCACCAAGGAGAAGTTCGTCGTCCTCCAGGACCCGAAGAACCTCTTCGGCTTCGAGAACGTGCAGCCGCTGGTCTACAAGTCCGCGCTGAACCAGAAGGGCAGTGACGCCCTCGACGCCGTCTCGGCCAAGCTCGACACGAAGACGCTGCTGGACCTCGACATCCAGGTGCAGTCGCAGAACAAGGACCCGCTGGACGTGGCCAAGGCCTGGCTGAAGACGGCCGGCCTCGGCTGACCTGTCCGTCGACGAGCGCCGGCAGCACTTCGGCCGAGGCCGAAGTGCTGCCGGTACTCGCGGAGTTGTGAGTTTTCGCCGCGCGGGGCGGCCCTCATGGAAGAAATCCACCAGCCGCGGTCTCGCGCTGGAGCCCTTCCGCCGCCGCGCCGACGCTCGTTCCATGACCACAGAACGCATACCGACCCCCGTCGCCCCGCCACCGCCCCACCCTTGGCGCCGGTCCGCGCTGGCCGCTCTGCTCCTCGCCGAGGCGATGAACCTGCTGGACGCGACCGTCGTGCAGGTCGCCGCCCCCGCCGTGCACGCCGATCTGGGCGGATCGGTGTCGGACATCCAGTGGTTCTCCGCCGCCTACACCCTGCCGTTCGCGGTGCTGTTGATCACCGGCGGCCGGCTCGGTGACATCGCGGGCCGGCGCCGCCTGTTCGTCCTCGGCGTCACGGCGTTCACGCTCGCCTCGCTCGCCTGCGCCCTGGCGCCCACCGCGGGCCTGCTGATCGCCTTCCGCGCGGTGCAGGGCGCGGCGGCGGCGATGATCATTCCCCAGACCATCGGGCTGATCAAGGCGATGTTCGCGGGGGAGGAGCTCTCCCGGGCCCTGGGCAGCATCGGCCCGGTGATGGGCCTCGCCGCCGTCTGCGGCCCCGTCCTGGGCGGCGTACTGACCCACGCCGACCTGTTCGGTTCCTCCTGGCGCGCCGCCTTCCTCGTCAACGTCCCCGTGGCCCTGGTGGTGCTGCCCCTGTCCGCCCGGCTGCCGGAGAACCGCGCCCCGCGCCGTCCCGCCCTCGACCCGGCCGGCACGGCGCTGGCGGCGGCCGGTACCGGTCTGATCGTCCAGCCGCTGATCGGCGCGGACGTCACGCGCCTCGCGGGGCGGAGCTGGGTGATGCTGTCCGCGGGCCTGCTGCTGGTCGCCGTCTTCGCGCTGCACCAGCGCCGGGTGGCGGCGGCCGGCCGCAGCCCCCTGGTGGAGCCGACCCTGTTCGCCCGCCGGGGCTTTCCCGCCGCCCTCGTCACCTCGACGTCCTTCTTCGCGGTGACGAACGGGCTGACGACGGTGGTCGTCCTGCAACTCCAGCTCGGCGCCCACACGGGCGTGCTGGCCTCCGGTGTGAGCCTCGCTCCCTGGTCGGCCGGCCTGGCGGTCGCGTCGTGGCTGGCGGGCGCGCGGCTGGTACGACGGTACGGGCGGCGCGTGATGCCGTACGGGCTCGGCGTCCTCCTGACCGGTCTGCTCGCCGCCGTCGCCGCCTACCGCGCGGCGGAGCCCGGCGCGTACCCCGGGGCCCTGCTTCCCGCCCTGGCGCTCATCGGCGTGGGCGCGGGCCTGTTCACCCCCGCGTTCTTCACCCTCGCCCTGAAGCCTCTCGCCCCCCAGGAGATCGGTTCGGCCGCAGGCCTGCTCAACGCGGTGCAGCAACTCGGGGCGACCCTCGGCGTCGCCGTGCTGGGCAGCGTCTACCTCAACGCGCCCTCGGCGCCGCACGCGGCCGAGGCGGCGTGCTGGGTGGCGGTGGGACTGGTGGGCGTGAGCTGGGTGGCGAGCCGAAGGGTGACAGGGGAGACGGTGACAGCCGAGACGGTGACAGCGGAGACATAGCCGCGGGGCTGCCCGCCTTCAGTGTCCGCAGCACGGGACTCGTCTCCAGCGCACGGATCTGCCGCAACGCCCCCAGCCGGCGCGTCAGATACCGGTGCAGGTCAGCCGGGTCCCGGCACAGCGCCTGCGCCACCAGATTCGTCGGCCCGGTGGTCGCCGCCACGAAGGCCAGCTCGTCGTGGGTCGCCAGCTCCTCCGCCACCCCTTCCAGGTCCGCGGGGCGCACCGACATCCACAGCAGTGCCCGGGTCCGTACGCCGAAGAGCGCGGCGTCCATCTCCACGTCGAAGAACAGCCCGCCCCCGGCACGCAGCTCGGCCAGCCGCCGCGCCACCGTGGCCGGCGACCACCCGGTCGACCGGGCCAGCTCCCCGAAGGCGGCCCGCCCGTCCTTCTCCAGGGCGGCCAGCAACTCCGCGTCCCCGGGGCCGGGCGGGCGCGCCCCGACACCCTCGCCGTCCTGCGGGCTCTCCGCGCCCTCCGCGCCCTCGCGCAACGCCCGCTGCTGCTCGGCGTCCAGCGTCCGCGCGCCGCGCCGCCAGTTCACGGGGCCGCCGAGATAGGTGTGCAGCAGACAGTGGGCGGACACCGCGGTGATCCCGCCGGTGCGCGGAATGTCCCGCAGCAGCAGCGAGTTGCCGGCGGTGTCGTCCGTGGGGGCGTGGATGATCGCCGTGATCTCGGTCCCCCCGGACGTCAGCTTCACCCACGAGGTGTCCGGCCGCCGCACCAGCGCCTCGGCGATCGCCTGCGCGGACCGCGCCGCCGCGGTGAGCCGGACCAGCCACTGGGTCCGCCCCGCCCGGTGCGGGTCGGCGAGCCCGACGACCCGCAGCCCGGCCTCGGTCCGCAGCCGCCGGTACCGCCGGGCGACCGTCTGCGCGGAGACGCCGAGCACGCCGGCGATACGGCTGAACGGCGCGCGCCCGTCGACGTGCAGGGCGTGGATGAGGGCACGGTCGAGGTCGTCGAGCATGCCCCCATCCTCGCGGACGCCCCCGGTGGGACGCCCGGCCGGGCTCAGAGGTCGAACTCGTGCGGCGGCAGCTCCAGCGTGAAGCACGCCTCGCGGACCACGGCCTGCTCGGTCTTGTCGAAGTCCCCGTCGGCACCGCCGATGACGATGCCGATCTGGATGACGGCCCGTGCCTCCGCGGGCTTCTTCTTCGCCTTGGCGATCTCCTGGAGCACGCTGACCTTGCCGAAGGCGAAGTCGGTGGTCAGCTTGTTCAGGTTGTCCTCGAAACGGCGCCGCAGGTCGTCGGCGGGGAAGTTCTGCAACACCTCGTTGGTGGCGATGAGCTGGGCCACGCGCTGCCGCTCGGCCGGGTCGATCGTCCCGTCGGCGGCCGCCACCAGCGCGCACATGGCCATGCTCGCGTCGCGGAAGGCACCGCTCTTCAGATCGTTCTTCTTCGCCACCAGCTGGGTCTGCATCGTCGACGCGGACTCCTTGACGCGGTCCCACAGGGCCATGCGAACTCCTCATACGGATCGGCACATACGGATCGCTTCTACGACACCGTAGAAACTCGTGCGTCGGCCGAAAAGTTCCGCCGAGAGGTTCCGGGGCCCTGTGCCGGTGCCGCCGCTCCGGTCAGGCGACCTCGGCCGGCGTCTGCCGCTTCTTCTGCTTCCGCTCGCGGCGCCTCACGCGGGGTTCCTGGTCCGGGAGCCAGCCGAAGGTCAGGCAGCTGCCGGTGACGCCGAGCACGAGGCCGACGATGAAACCGCCGAGGTTGGAGGTCATCCAGCTGCCCAGGGAGAGCAGGACGCCGGTGATGGAGTAGAAGATGCGCTGGGCGGGGCTGAAGAGGATCAGCAGGCCGAGGATCAGCATCAGAGTGGGCAGGAGATACCCCGCCAGTCCCTGCATGCCGACGTGCAGGATGACCGGAAGCGGTGCCTTCATGGTCACCAGGATCTCGGCGCCGCCCAGTACGAGCAGCAGGCCGCCCACGAAGGGACGGCCTCCTCTCCACTGCCTGAAGCGGGCCCTCTTCATCACGGGCAGCCGTCGCTGGAGAACTTCATGTGCAGGTTGGGCAGCTTGAAGACGGCCGCGGTGGCCGCGTAGTTGCGCTGGTACAGGTTCGTGATGGTGACCTTGTCGGCCTGCTGGCTGTAGACGCCCGCGGGGCCCTTCTGGTCGACCTTGTCGAGGGTGCTGGCGTCACGGCCGATCTCGATGTTCTTGAACGCGGCGTTGCCCGTGATGTCGTCGGAGTCGATCGACAGGTTCGACACCTGCACCTTCTTGGACCCGGTGCCCGCGGTGAGGACGAGCTGGATGCCGCCGAGGTCGACGCTCTGGCACATGTTGGTGAGCGTGCCGTTCTTCACCACCGAGGTGACGACCAGCTCCTGACCCCCGGTGTCACCGGCGTTGGGGCTGTTCTCGATCATGTTGTCCAGCCCGCCGTACTGCGCGAACCCCTTGCCGTCGAGCCGGTCGGCCTTGACCACGAACGGCATGCCGGAGATGGCGAACTGGACACCCAGGGCGCCCTGCGCGGTGAGGATCGCGAGTCCCGCGGTGACGCCGACGGCGGGCACCGCCATCACGGCGGCCCGGCGCAGCCGGACTCGCCCGCGTCTTGGTGCGGAACCGTTTTCTGGGTTCTCGGGTGTGTTGTCGGCGGACGAGAGGTCCGGGGACGAGGCCATGTCTGCTCCCATGGGCATAGTCATGCGGGTTGGGCTCGTGGCGCGTTGTCCTGGCGCGGACATCGACTGCCGCGCACGCCTCCCCGCACTCCCGGCGCTTGCAAGGGCTTTCACGTTACGCAGCAGTAGCCGCCGAGGAAGTTACCGGGGGTTACATGAGGGGTCAAGAGAGTTGTGAAAAAAGAGTGTCGATTATGCGTCGTCAGCTTTCAAGTGCGGTAACTCCCTTGATCGACCTTGACGTTGACTGATCCTCAGGTCTACAACTGCCCCTGGCTCAACCGGATCCGTGGCGCCGGATCCGCCGTGCGGCACCATCGGTCCTCTCCAAGGGGTGCTCCCGGCACGGCACTCCACACAGACCGCCCCCGCACAAGCGCGTTCCCGGCACGGGACCTTCCCTGACCCAGAGTCTCAAGGCCCGCGCCCGGTCGCCCTCATTCGGCCCGGCCGGAAGTCTCCCCCCGAGGCTCACGGCCGGTGTCCAGCCGCCGTTGCCGGTCCGTCACGTACGGAGAAGGCGTGCACGGACCGGCAGCGGCCGGCGCCCCAGGGCGCCCTCCCAACCCCCCACCTCACCCTCACCAGCCCCCCACTCAGAAATGAGGCACCCGCATGCGCACCCGTACCCTCGTCACCCTCGCCGGAGCCGTCGCCGCCCTCGCGCTCCCGCTGGCCGCCGTCCCCGCCTCCGCGGACGGCACCCCGGTGCTCACCACCGGCAGCGCCGGCGGCACCGCGGTCGCGGTCGGTGACGTCCTCACCGCGCCGCTGGCGAGCGGCACCTCCGCCACGCTCTACTCCAGCGCGACCGGCACCAGCGGCGTCAAGTGCACGTCGTCGCAGTTCACCGCCACCGTCAAGGACAACCCGGCCGCGCCCGGCACGGCCACCGAGTCGGCCGGCGCGCAGACCTTCGACGCCGGCAGCTGCACCAGCAACGTCCTCGGTGTCACCGGCGTCAGCAGCATCACGGTCGACAACCTGCCCTACACCACCACCGTGGCCTCCAACGGCACGCTCACCGTGACCCCGGCAAGCGGCTCGACCATCCAGACCACCGTCAAGCTGAAGACGCTGCTGGGCTCCATCACCTGCGTCTACCAGGCGGCCAGCCTGACCGGTACGTCCGACAACAGCGACAACAGCATCAACTTCACCAACCAGCAGTTCACGAAGACCTCCGGCTCCTCGCTCTGCTTCTCCAGCGGCTACTTCACCGCCAAGTACGCCGCCGTCACCGACGCGGGTGCCCCGGTCTTCGTCAACTGAGCCCAAGCAGCCGAGGCGTTCACCGCCGACGCAGACGCACAAACAGGGCGGCGCCCCCGGTGAGCACCAGCACCGCGGCGGCGCCGCCCGCCAGTAGCGGCGCGGAGGGCCCGGAGCCGGCGTCGGTGGTGGAGGCCACCGGAGTGCTGTCGGCGACGGTGCCCTCGGCCCGCGGGGCGGTCGTCGCCTCATGGGACGCCGCCTCCGTCGACTCGGTGGCCGTCGGCCGGTCGGAGGCGCCGGCCGACGGCCGGGCCGCCCTCCCGGTCGCCGCGCCGGCCGGAGTCGGAGCCGAGGGCGACGGCGTGGCGGCCTTGCCCGCCTTCGCCTTCGGGAACACCACGTCGGAGCACGAGTAATAGGTGTCCGGCGTACTGGTGTTCTGCCAGATCGTGAAGAGGACGTGCCGCCCCGTCCGGTCCGACGGCAGCTTGGCCCCGATGTGGTACGCGCCGCCGGTCAGCGCCGGGTCCGTGACCTGGGCGAAGGGCTTCGAGGGCAGGTCGGACCAGGTCAGCGGCTTCGACGGGTCGTAGCCGGGCTTGGTCAGATAGAGCTTGAACGTGCCGGCGTGCGGGATCGTCGAGGCGTACGTCATCGTCATCCTGGCGCCCGGGGCCAGCCGGGTCGACGGCCAGTCCGTACGGGCCAGGTCGAGGCCCTTGTACGCGGGCAGGCCTCCGCTGCACAGCTTCCCGTCCGCGATCACCTGCCGGTCCCGGCCGCCCACGCCGGCCACCCGCAGGTTGTCCCACATCGTGAAGGGCGCCCCGTTGGCGGCGACAGCCGCCCGGCACGCCGCCGAACGCGCCGCGTCGCCGCCGTCGGGGGAGCAGGCGTACACCCGGCTGACCGGATCCGTCGGCGCGCCGTGCGCCAGGGCCGGTCCCGCCGCGCACAGCGACAGCAGGGCCGAGGCCGCCACGGCGGCCCCCGTGACCCTCAGATGTGCGGTCATCCGACTCATGGCAGGACGCCTCCTCGGCCGGCGCGGCAACGGTGTGTCCCGTGCAGTACGGGAAACGGGCCGCCGGCGTTCAGTTCGCCCCCTCGTGTACGGATCCGCCGACCTACAGGGCCGGTCGGTGCTCGCATGCACCGACCGGCCCGTCCGTTTGAGGTCCCATTGAGAACCGCCCGACCTCCTCGTATCGTGGCGATCACGGGCACGGCGTTCCGGTCGTTCGCCATGCCCTCCGGAAGAGGGCAAAAGCCGAGGGGGGGGCCTCATTTGACATCGTCCGCTTATTGACCGTCACGGACGGCCGGACGGCCGGTCGCAGGGCTCGCACGCGTCGGCCACCGAGTCTGCACAAACCTGCTCCGTTGTCGCAGGGTGAGTTATCGTGTGCATGGGGTAAAAAACAAACGGCACGTCCCGTACGTTTCTGACTTCAAGGAGTGTCCCTTAGATGGCGAGGCAGTTACGCGCCGAGCAAACCCGGACGACGATCATCACCGCCGCGGCCGACCTGTTCGACCGTCACGGCTACGAATCGACCAGTCTGAGCGACATCGTCGAGCACGCCCGGGTCACCAAGGGCGCGCTCTACTTCCACTTCGCGGCCAAGGAGGATCTGGCACGCGCCATCATGGAGTTGCAGGCCCAGGCGTCGCGGCAGGTGGCGAGGGAGGTGGAGAGCCGAGGCTGCTCCTCGCTGGAGTTCCTGATCCGCGCCACGTTCGGGATCGCGCGGCTCGCGGTCGAGGACCCGATCCCCCGGGCGGGACTCCGCCTCGCCACCGCGGACGTGGCCGTCCGGCCGCCGCTGAAGCACCCGTTCTCCGAGTGGCTGGACCTCTCCACCCGCAAACTCCTCGGCGCGGTCAGGGAATCCGATGTGCACCCGGACATCGACGTGGACGCCGCCGCCCACTCCCTCGTGTACTTCTTCGTCGGTACCCGGGTCGCCGGCCGCTCCCTCGATCCCGACGGACGGCTGCCCCGCAGGATCGCCGAGATGTGGCACCTGATGATCCGCGGAATGGTGCCGGTACCCCGGCGTGCCCGCTATCTCACCCTCACCACACAGCTGGAACGGGAGACCAGAACCGCCTGATCCGCGGGGTACGGTGACGCCCATGCCCGACACCCCCGCCGCCCCCGTGATCCTCGGTGACGAACCCGGCTCCTTCCCGCGCAGCGTGCTGGCCGAGCGGCATCCCGCGATCATCCGGCAGGTACGCGAGGCCTTCCCGTACGGCCCCGAGCAGCACCGCGCGCTGGAGGCGCTGCTGAAGAGCTGCACCGAAGGCGTCATCGAGCCGCTGCCCGCCGACGCGCCCGACCGCGACCGGTGGCGGGACTGGGGCGCGGACACCTGGACCGGCCGCTCCTGGTTCGACGTGCCCTGGCTGTGGTCGGAGAGCCACTTCTACCGCCGGCTCCTCGACGCCGTCGCCTACTTCGGCTCCGGACCCTGGGCGGGCATCGACCCCTTCCGGCCCTTCAAGCGCGCCGAACTCGACGCCGGCGAGACGGACGAGGAACTGGCCGCGCTCGACGCGCTCGAGGACCTGCCGGCCGACGAACGGGCCCGCGCCCTGCTGCACGGATCGCTCTGGGGCAACCGCGCCGACCTCGGCTTCCGCCTCTCCGCCGAGGGCGCCGAGACCCAGGAGGCCGTCCCCGCCCTGGTGGCCGACGACAGTGACGCCCTGTGGTCCCTGCTGCCCTCCTCCGGTACGGGCACGCTCTGCCTGGTCGCGGACAACGCCGGCCGGGAACTCGTCCCCGACCTGCTCCTGATCGCCCACCTCCTCGCCGAGGGCGCTGTCGCACGGGCCGTACTGCACGTCAAGCCCTACCCGTACTACGTCTCCGACGCCACGACCGCCGACGTGGTGGACGCCCTGCGCCGGCTCACCTCGGCGCCGGGCGCGGCGGCCGGACACGGGCGGCGGCTGTGGGCGGCCATGGCCGACGGGCGGCTCACGGTGCGCGCCCACCCCTTCTCCTGCGCCCCGCTGCCGTACGCGGACATGCCGGACGACCTGCGTGCCGAGTTCGCCGCCGCGACCCTGACCGTGGTCAAGGGCGACCTCAACTACCGGCGCCTGGTCGGCGACCGGCTGTGGCCGCCGACCACGCCCTTCCGTGACGTCACCGCGTACTTCCCGGGCCCGGTCGCCGCCCTGCGCACGCTGAAGTCCGACGTGATCACCGGCCTGGACCCGGACACCGAGGCGGCCCTGGTCGCGGCGGAGGGCCGGCGCTGGCGCACCGGGGGCACGCACGCACTGATCCAGGTCGGCGGGGGGTCAGCCGACGTACAACGGCAGTGACTTGATGCCGTTGATGAAGTTGGACACCAGCCGTTCGGCGGGCCCGGCGAGCCGGAGCGCGGGCAGCGCCCCGAGGGCCTCCTCGTACAGCAGCCGCAGCTGGAGCCGGGCGAAATGGGCGCCCAGGCAGACGTGCGGGCCGTCGCCGAACGACACGTGCGGGTTGGGTGTGCGGGCGAGGTCGAGCCGGTCGGGGTCGGTGAAGACCCGCTCGTCGCGGTTGGCCGAGGCGTGGAACACCACCACCTTGGCGCCCGCGCGGATCCGCCGCCCGCCCAGTTCGGTGTCCCGCACGGCGGTACGGCGGAAGGTCAGCACCGGCGGATGCCAGCGCAGCAACTCCTCGACCGCCTGCGGGAGCTCCGCCTTCCCCGCCCGCAACAGCCCGTACGCCGACGGATGTTCGGCGAGCGCCGGCAGCCCGCCCGGAGCCGCGCCACGCACGGTGTCGTTGCCCGCGATCGTGAGCAGGAAGAAGAACATCTGAAGTTCACCGTCGGCGAGTCCGGCGTCGTGGGCCAGCATGGTCAGCACGTCGTCGGCGGGGTGGCGCCGCTTGTACGCGGCCAGTTGCCGCGCGTACTCGAACATGTCCGCGAGCATCGCCGGTGACCGCGGGTCGACCGGCCTGCCCGCACGGTCGAGCACCGGCTCACCGGCCTCGTCCGGGTCCTGGTAGCCGATGACCCGCCGCGTCCAGTGCAGCAGCAGCCGGCGGTCGCTCGCCGGGACGCCCAGCAGGTCGGCGAGGTTGAGCAGGGCGTACTCGTCGGTGACGGCGGCGACCAGGTCGACGCTTCCGTCCGCGGCGCGGGCCGCTTCCAGGGCCCGCCCGAACAGTGCGCGCGCCCTCGCCCGCGCGACCTCGGCGAACCGGTCGACGCGTCCCGGGGTGAAGGCCCGGCTGACCGTCCGTCGCAACCGCTGGTGCCACGGCGGATCCTGATTGAGCATCATGCGACGGATGAACGGCAGGTCCGCCGGATCGGGATCCCGGATCTGGGTCGCGCCCACGTACGACGAGTACGTCCCCGCGTCCTTGAGCACCCGCACCACATCGGCGTGCCGGGTCACCGCCCAGAACCCCGGCCCGGCCGGCCAGCCCAGCACCTCCGGCTCGTCCTGCCGGACCACGGGGTGCCGGTCGCGCAGGATCCGGTAGTCGGCGTACGGCACCCCGGCGGCGTACCGCCGGGGATCGAACACGTCGGGCACCGGCCCCGCCTCCGGTGACGGCGCTGGAGAGGTCATGGGAACACCGTGGCGTCTTCGCCCGGGCCCGGCAAGAGTTCCCGGTTCTCCCACCCTTCACGCGATGGTGTGATCATGTGCCGCGTCCCGGATGCCTGTCGGGGGCCGCGGGTAGGCCCCGGCCATGACGCAGCCGTTCGAACTCCCGCACTTCTACATGCCGTATCCCGCGCGGCTGAACCCGCACGTCGACGAGGCGCGTGCCCACTCGACGGCGTGGGCGCGCGAGATGGGCATGCTGGAGGGGTCCGGGATCTGGGAGCAGGCCGACCTCGAGGCGCACGACTACGGGCTCCTGTGCGCCTACACCCACCCCGACTGCGACGGCCCGGCGCTCTCGCTGATCACCGACTGGTACGTGTGGGTGTTCTTCTTCGACGACCACTTCCTGGACATGTACAAGCGCACCCCGGACCGCGCCGCAGGCAAGGCGCACCTGGACCGGCTGCCGCTGTTCATGCCACCGGACCCCGGGGCCGCCGTACCCGAGCCGGAGAACCCGGTCGAGGCGGGCCTCGCCGACCTCTGGGCGCGCACGGTGCCGTCGATGTCGGCCGCCTGGCGCAGGCGGTTCGCGGTGGCCACCGAGCATCTGCTGAACGAGTCCCTGTGGGAGCTGTCCAACATCGACGAGGGGCGGATCGCCAACCCGGTCGAGTACATCGAGATGCGCCGCAAGGTCGGCGGCGCCCCCTGGTCGGCGGGCCTCGTCGAGTACGCGACCGCCGAAGTGCCCGCGGCCGTCGCCGGGTCGAGGCCGCTGCGGGTGCTCATGGAGACCTTCGCCGACGCCGTCCACCTGCGCAACGACCTGTTCTCCTACCAGCGGGAGGTCGAGGACGAGGGGGAGAACAGCAACGGCGTGCTGGTCCTGGAGACCTTCTTCGGCTGCACCACCCAGGAGGCCGCCGACACCGTCAACGACATCCTCACCTCCCGCCTTCACCAGTTCGAGCACACCGCGCTCACCGAAGTGCCCGCGCTCGCCCTGGACAAGGGCCTCACCCCGGACGAGGTCGCGGCGGTGGCGGCCTACACCAAGGGACTGCAGGACTGGCAGTCCGGCGGCCACGAATGGCACCTGCGTTCCAGCCGGTACATGAACGCGGGCGCCACCTCCGCCGCACCCTGGCACGGCCTGACCGGGCCGGGCACCTCGGCCGCCGACGTCGGCGCCCTGCTCGCCTCGGCGGCGTCAGAACGTCTGCGCGCGTACGCACACGTGCCGTTCCAGAAGGTCGGCCCGTCGCTGCTGCCCGACTTCCACATGCCCTTCCCGCTGGAGCTGAGCCCGCACCTGGAAGGAGCCCGCCCCCGGCTGACCGCCTGGGCGCACCGTACGGGCATCCTGGAGGAGGGCGTCTGGGACGAGGACAAGCTCGCCGCCGCCGACCTTCCGCTCTGCGCGGCCGGCCTGGACCCCGACGCCACCGAAGAGGCGCTCGACCTCAGCTCGCAGTGGCTCGCCTGGGGGACGTACGGCGACGACTACTACCCGCTGGTGTACGGCCGCCGCCGGGACCTGGCGGCCGCCCGGCTCACCACGGCCCGGCTGTCGGCCTGCATGCCCGTCGCGGGCGAGCCGGCCCCCGTCCCGGCGGGCGCCCTGGAGCGCGGCCTGACCGACCTGTGGGCGCGCACGACCTCGGAGATGACCCCCGACCGGCGGCGCGCCCTGAAGCAGGCCGTCGACACGATGACCGAGAGCTGGCTGTGGGAGCTGTCCAACCAGCTCCAGAACCGCGTCCCCGATCCGGTCGACTACCTGGAGATGCGGCGGGCGACCTTCGGTTCCGACCTCACCCTGAGCCTGTGCCGCATGGGGCACGGCCCGGCGATCCCGCCGGAGGTGTACCGCAGCGGCCCGGTCCGCTCCCTGGAGAACGCCGCCATCGACTACGCCTGCCTCGTCAACGACGTCTTCTCGTACCAGAAGGAGATCGAGTACGAGGGCGAGCTCCACAACGCCGTCCTCGTCGTGCAGAACTTCTTCGGCGTCGACTACCCGACCGCGCTCGGGGTCGTGCACGACCTGATGACCCAGCGGATGCAGCAGTTCCAACACGTCGTGGCGCACGAACTGCCTATCATGTACAGGGACTTCGACCTCACGGCCGAGGCGCGTGAGGCCATGGACGGCTATGTCGCCGACCTGCGCAACTGGCTGGCCGGGATCCTGAACTGGCACCGGGGCGTCGACCGCTACAAGTGCGGTGCTCTGGCGCGCCGCACGCACGGCTTCCTCCCGGACCGGCCCCCGGCGCCCGCCCTGCCCGTCAGCTGAGCTGCCGCACCCGGGCCGCCGCGTGCCCGGTGGCGGCCCGTGCCAGCGCCCGGAGCACCGGGTGCGGGTGCGAGCCGTCGCCGGACAGTTCCGGCTGGAAGAGCGTGGCCAGGAAGAACGGGTGGTCGTGCTCCGGGAGTTCGGCCACCCGGACCTGGCCGTCCTCGTCCCGGCCGGAGAAGCGAAGACCGTGGGCGCGCAGTGTGTCGAGGTGACGGGAGGGGCCGTACGCGCAGAAGTACCGCTCGACCGTGTGCCCGGAACCGATGACGGACTCGGCGAGCGAGCCGGGCTCGAGCCGGACCGCGGCCTCGTGGCCGACCAGGGAACAGGCCAGCGGCTCGATGAGCGGGTCCTCGGCGTCCGGGTCGTTCTCGGCGTGCGCGACCCGGGCCAGTCCGCACACGTTCCGGGCGTACTCCAGGAGCGCGTGCTGGAACCCGCCGCAGGTACCCAGGAACGGGATGCCCTCCTCGCGGGCGGTGCGGATCGCCGTGAGCACGCCCGCCTCGCTGCGGTACGGGCTGCCCGGCAGCACCCACACCGCGTCGAAGCCGCGCACGGCGTCCGAGGTCCGGGCGTCCTCGGTGGGGATCCAGTAGGCGTCGAGGACGAGCCGGTCGCGGGCGGCGAGCGCGTCGAGCAGACGCGGGATCCGGGTGTGCGAGACGACGTGGGGGGAGCGGTCGCCGACCAGGGCGAGCGTGGCGGTGTGAGCCGCGGTGTTCGACATGGCCCTCATCCTGGGCGCGCCCCCTGGTTCACGTCCAACGATGATCTCTGCACCTTCGATAAGCAACGCTGATGCCGGGTGGGATCCTGTCCGCCATGGATCCGCACCTGCTGCGCACGTACGTCACCGTCGCCCGCCTCGCCTCCTTCTCCGAGGCCGCGCGCGAGCTGGGTTACACCCAGTCCGCCGTGTCCCAGCACATCGCGGCGCTCGAACAGGACCTGGGCGCGCCGCTGCTCACCCGCCGCCCCGTCCTCCCCACCGCGGCGGGAGAGCGGGTGCTGGAACACGCGGGCCCGCTGCTGCTGCGCCTCGAGGCGGCCCGCGCCGACGTCGTGCGGATGGCGGCCGCGCCCGAGCAGGGGCTGATCCTCGCCGCCGCACCGACCGCGCTGCACCCCCGTGTGCTCGCCGCGCTGCCCGGCGCGGGCGTGACCCTGCGGGTGCTCGCCCGGGACTCGGTCCCGGCCGCCGTCGCCACCGGGGCCGCCGATCTCGGTCTGGTCGACGGGCCGGCCGCGCCCAGTGACCCGCTGCGGCTGCCCGACGTGGCGCCGCTGACCTCGCACGGCGTGGGGGAGGACGCCGTCGCCGTGCTGCTGCCCGCCACCCATCCGCTCGCGCGCCGCCCCGGCCTGCGCCTCGGTGACCTCGCCGACGCCCGGTGGCTCGACGCCCCCGACGCGGGCCTGCCGCTCGACCGGTTGCGCGCCGCGGCCGGCGGCGGCGCCTTCCGGCCGGCCCTGCGCTACGAGGGCACGGACGTCCGGATCCTGACCGCCCTCGCCGCCGCCGGCTACGGACTGACCCTGCTGCCGCGCGTGGTGGCCGACGGAGTACCCGGCGCGGTCGCCGTCCCGCTGACCGAGCCACGGATCGTGCACCGCACCGAACTCCTGTACGCCGGGGCGCCGCGGGGAGCGGCGGCGGTGCTGGTGGAGCGGCTGACCGGAGGGGGCTGACGAACCGCGACGGCTATGACTTCCCACCGCCGCCCCCTGCTCAGTCTCACTCGATCGTGGCTCGTCGCGCCCCGGTGCGCCGGGTAGTGCGCCTGGGAGCACACCAGCCGGAGGCGATCCATGGAACAGACTGCGCTGCGCCCCAAGCCGATCCCGGGTCAGGAACGGGGGGACGGCGGCCCCAGCGGGCCCACGCGGCGCCCGCACGCCGCCCGCCGACGCGGCCGGCGGCTGCACACCGCGCTGCTGGGCCTGTCCGCCGGCGTCGTCCTGGTGCTGTGCGGCGTCGGACTCGGCACGGTCGGCGCCACCGTGATCGGCATGAGCAGACTCGCCGAACTGCGGCACCAGGCACCGCCGCCCGGCCGTTCGGCCCCGGCCACGCCCTCCGCCGCCCAGGGGGCGCCCGCCGCCACCCTCGGCCTGGAGGTCGTGGACGCCCAGAAGGCGGGCGCGCTGGTCGTCGGCGTCCACGTCCCCGGCCCGGGCTACGCCGCCGGCCTGGTCCGCGGCGACGTACTCCTCCAGGTCGGCAAGGCCCGTGTCGACACGGCCGCCGATCTCGCCCGGGCCGTCGCCGCGGCCCGGCCCGGCGCCCGGGTCACCCTCACGGTGTGCCACCACAGCGGCGGCTACCAGCAGCTGACCGCCGTACCGGGCGTGGTCGCGTGAGCGCCCGGTCCCCGCGCGGCCGGGAGGGCGCGAGGACCGACGTCCCGGTACGCCCGACGGGGCGCCACGGGCCGGTGCCCGGGTCACCCTCACGGTGTGCCACCACAGCGGCGGCTACCAGCAGCTGACCGCCGTACCGGGCGTGGTCGCGTGAGCGCCCGGTCCCCGCGCGGCCGGGAGGGCACGAGGACCGACGCACCGGTACGCCCCACGGGGCGCCACGGGCCGGTGCCCGGGTCACCCTCACGGTGTGCCACCACAGCGGCGGCTACCAGCAGCTGACCGCCGTACCGGGCGTGGTCACGTGAGCGCCCGGTCCCCGCGCGGCCGGGAGGGCACGAGGACCGACGCACCGCTACGCCCCACGGGGCGCCACGGGCCGGTGCCCGGGTCACCCTCACGGTGTGCCACCACAGCGGCGGCTACCAGCAGCTGACCGCCGTACCGGGCGTGGTCGCGTGAGCGCCCGGTCCCCGCGCGGCCGGGAGGGCACGAGGACCGACGCACCGGTACGCCCCACGGGGCGCCACGGGCCGGTGCCCGGCGGCGTGCCCTCCCGCGGCCGGCGGCAGCCGGGCGGACAGCGCCGTCGGGCCGCCGGCGAGGCGGCTGCTCCCGCGGCGTACGACGACTGACGGGCGAGGGGCGAACCTTCGTTCGGATTCGGTGCGGGAGAGCACGCCGCTTCGCCCGCGGGACCCCGTAACCGGCTCGCGTCGCCCCCCGGGTCCGGGCAGGATGCTCCCGTGGTCCCATGCCCAGCACGTCCCCGCGTCCACGGAGGCCCGGATGACCGGTAGTACGCCCGCGCCCTTCACCGCCGACGACTACAGGGCCCGCATGGAGCGCGCCGCGCGCGCCGCCGCCGACGCCGGGCTGGCCGGACTGCTCGTGACGCCCGGCCCGGACCTGGTGTGGCTCACCGGCTACGCGCCCACCGCGGTCACCGAACGGCTCACCCTGCTCGTCCTCGCCCCCGGCCGGGACCCCGTGCTCGTCGTGCCCACGCTGGAGGCCCCGGACGCCCAGAAGGCACCCGGCGCCGCCGCTCTGACCCTGAGGGACTGGACCGACGGCAAGGACCCGTACGCCGTCACCGCCGGCCTCCTGCCGAACAGCGGCCGCTTCGGCATCAGCGACAACGCCTGGGCCCTGCACCTGCTCGGCCTCCAGAGGACGCTGCCCGGCACCTCCTGCGCCGCCCTCACCGACGCCCTGCCCATGCTGCGCGCCGTCAAGGACACGGCGGAGCTGGAACTGCTGGCGGCGGCCGGGGCGGCCGCCGACGCCACGTTCGAGGAGATCCGGAAGGTTCCCTTCGCCGGCCGCCGGGAGTCCGACGTCGGCCAGGACCTCGCCGGCCTGCTGCGCCGGCACGGACACTCCCAGGTCGACTTCACCATCGTCGGCTCCGGTCCGAACGGCGCCAACCCGCACCACGAGGTCGGCGACCGCGTCATCCAGCGCGGCGACATGGTCGTCCTCGACTTCGGCGGGCTGAAGGACGGCTACGGCTCCGACACCACCCGCACCGTCCACGTCGGCGAGCCCACCGACGAGGAGCGCAGGGTCCACGACGTCGTGCGCGCCGCCCAGGAGGCGGGCTTCAGCGCGGTGCGGCCCGGCGTCCCCTGCCAGGACGTCGACCGGGCCGCCCGCGCCGTGATCACCGACGCCGGATACGGCGAGTACTTCATCCACCGCACCGGCCACGGCATCGGCGTGACCACGCACGAGCCGCCGTACATGATCGAGGGCGAGGAACAGCCCCTCGTGCCCGGCATGTGCTTCTCCGTGGAACCCGGCATCTACCTGCCCGGCCGTTTCGGGGTGCGCATCGAGGACATCGTCACGGTCACCGAGGACGGCGGCCGCCGCCTCAACAACACCACCCGCGAGATGGTCATGGTGGACTGAGAGGACACAGCGGGTACTCATCGACAGCCCCCGGGACGACAACGGCGCGACCATGACCCAGGCACCGACACCCACCGCGGACACCGTCCGCCGACTGGTCCGTTCGCTGCTCAAGGAGAGCGCGGAGACAGCCTCCGGGCCCGACGTGCGGCCCGTCGCGGAGGGCGGCGAGCACACCACCTGGTGGGTCGGCGCCCGCCACGTGCTGCGCCTCGCCCCCGACCGGGAGGCCGCCGCCCGTCAGCGCCGCGAGCTGCGCCTGCGCGACCTCGTGCGCCCGCACCTGCCCGTCGCCGTCCCCACCAGCGTCGCCCACGGCGAGTGGGCGCCGGGCCTCACCTACACCCTCGACACCAGGGTCCCCGGCGGCACGGGGGAGGAGCACGACGTCTCCGCCGTCGGCGAGGCCGACCTGGCCGGGCTGCTCACCGGGCTGCGCGAGGTGCCCGTACGGCAGGCCGAGACACTCGGCGTCCCGCGCGCCGCCCCGCGCTCCCTGGAGGCACTGCGCAGGATGGCCGCGCACGCGGCCGAACGCCTCGGCGCCGCCGACGAGTTCGATCCGGCCCGGATGACCCAGCTGGCCCCGTCCGCCGCGGCCCAGCTCGCCGCGCAGTCCGGCACGGCGGTCCTGGTCCACCACGACCTCAGGGGCGAGCACCTCCTGGTCAGCGCCGACGGGCGGGTGCGCGGCATCCTCGACTGGACCGGCGCCGTCGTCGGCGACCCCGCCGAGGACATCGCCTCCCTCGCCCTCGCCGTCGGCTCGCCCGCCGCCGTCCGCGCCGCCACCCTCGCCGGATACAGCGCCCGCCCCTGCCTGCGCGGTCTGTGGCTCGCCCGCTGCGACACCGTCATCCGCCTCACCGACTGCATCGAGGCCCGCGGCACCGCCCCCCTCCCGCTCCTGAGGACCCAGCTGCGCCGCGCCTGGGAGCCGATCCTGCTGGAGCGGGTGACGGAGTTCAGGGAGGACGGCGAGGAATGAGGGGGCGTAGAAGTCCGTGGTCCGCCCGCGTGTGCCGGGCTGCGGTCGCGACGTCGGCGGATTCGGGTGAGGCTGTCAGGGAGCGTGGCCGGCCTCCCATGGGGCTGTGCGTCGGCGGCCACGCCGGACAGAAAGGCGACGGCCATGGCAGCGACGCCCGACAAGGTGCGGCAGGGGCGGGACCGGTACGACAGCGGTGCGATGATCAGCGGGCTCCCCCTGTTCGCCGGGGCGACGCTGATGCTGAGCGGCCCGCTCAGCATCCTGCTGGGCGTGACCGGCATCGCACAGGACACCCTGTTCTCCTCGCCCCGGTACGTCTACCGGTTCGACCTGACCGCCTGGGGCTGGCTCCACCTCGTCATCGGGCTGGGGCTCGTCGTCGCCGGCATGGGGGTGCTGCTCGGCAGGAGCTGGGGGCGCGGGGCGGGCGTCACGATGGGGGCGGTCAGCCTGATCACCCAGTTCATGTTCATTCCGTACTACCCGGTGTGGTCCATCATCGTGATGACGCTCGACCTCCTCATCGTGTGGGCGCTGAGCAGGTCCCTCCTCGAGGCCGGCGGCGGCCGGTGAACCACGGGCCGGGCCGCCGGCCCGGCCCCGCGCCCGTCACTCCTGCGCCAGCACCACGCACGACTCCCCGGGCACCTGGAGCAGCCCGTCCGCCCCGGGCGCCTCGACCGGGTCCCACGCGGCGAGGACCTCGGCCGGCCGGGTGCCGAGCGGGATCGCCGCCTGAGCCTTGCCCAGGTTGACGACGACCCGGACGTCCCCGCGCCGGAAGGCCAGCCAGCGGGCCCGGGCGTCGTACGCGACCTTGGTGTCCGCGAGGTCGGGGTCGGTGAGGTCCGGCTGCTCGTGGCGCAGGGCGATGAGCCGGCGGTACCAGGCCAGCACGCGCGCGTGGGGCTCCCGCTCGGGCTCCGACCAGTCCAGGCACGAGCGGTCCCGGGTCGCCGGGTCCTGCGGGTCGGGCACGTCCTCCTCGGCCCAGCCGTGCGCCGCGAACTCCCGCCGCCTGCCCTGCCGCACCGCCTGGGCGAGTTCCGGGTCGGTGTGGTCGGTGAAGAACTGCCAGGGCGTGCCGGCCGCCCACTCCTCGCCCATGAACAGCATCGGCGTGAACGGCGCGGTGACGGTGAGCGTGGCGGCGCAGGCCAGCAGGCCGGGGGAGAGCGTGGCCGAGAGGCGGTCGCCCTGGGCGCGGTTGCCGACCTGGTCGTGGGTCTGGCTGTAGCCGAGCAGCCGGTGCCCGGCCGTGCGCGCGCGGTCCAGCGGGCGGCCGTGGTGCCGGCCCCGGAAACTGGAGTACGAACCGTCGTGGAACCAGCCGCCCGTGAGCGTCTTGGCGAGGGCGGCGAAGGGATCGCGGGCGAAGTCGGCGTAGTAGCCCTGGGACTCGCCGGTCAGCGCGGTGTGCAGGGCGTGATGGAAGTCGTCGTTCCACTGGGCGTGCAGGCCGAGGCCGTGCTCCGCGCGCGGGGTGATCATCCGCGGGTCGTTGAGGTCGGACTCACCGATCAGGAACAGTGGCCGGCCCAGCTCGGCGGCCAGCAAGTCCACGGCCGCCGACAGCTCCTCCAGGAAGTGGCACGCGCGCGTGTCGCGCAGCGCGTGCACCGCGTCCAGGCGCAGCCCGTCGATCCGGTAGTCGCGCAGCCAGGCCAGCGCGCTGCCGGCGAGGTACGCGCGTACCTCGTCCGAGCCGGGCGCGTCCAGGTTGACCGCCGCGCCCCACGGCGTGTGGTGCGTGTCCGTGAAGTACGGTCCGAACGCGGGCAGGTGATTGCCGGACGGGCCCAGGTGGTTGTGCACGACGTCGAGGACCACGCCCAGGCCGAGTTCGTGCGCCCGGTCGACGAACCGTTTCAGTGCCTCGGGGCCGCCGTACGGCTCGTGCACCGCCCACAGCGACACCCCCTCGTACCCCCAGCCGTGCCGCCCCGGAAACGGGCACAGCGGCATCAACTCGACGTGCGTGACGCCCAGCCGCACCAGGTGCTCCAGCCGTCCGGCCGCCGCGTCCAGAGTGCCCTCGGGGGTGTACGTGCCCACGTGCAGCTCGTACAGCACCGCACCCGGCAGCCCGCGCCCGGCCCACGCCCCGGTCCGCCACGCGTACCGCTCGTGGTCGACGACCGCGCTCGGGCCGTCCGGGCCGTCGGGCTGCCGCCGCGAACGCGGGTCGGGCAGCACGGGGCCGTCGTCCACCGCGAACCCGTACCGCGACCCGTCCTGCGCCTCCGACTCACCGGTCCACCATCCGGCCCGCACCGGATCGCGTTCCAACGCGCGCGTGGCGCCGTCGCAATCCAGCGTCACACGGTCTGCCTGCGGTGCCCACACCTCGAACTGCACGGGACGGTTCCCCTTCGTCTGCTCACCGTGATGTAGCCCGTCCATCGTGCTGCAAAACGCGATCAGTCCGCCTTCCCGTCCGCGCTTTTCCGGGCGGGTGTCGCCGGACGTACGCGCGTGGCGGCCGTTTCCCCGTTTTCTGGACACCCGGGGTTCACTGACCGACAATCACGAGCGTGACGTCGTCTTTCGAGTTCTCCACGTATCCGGCGCGGCTGTCCGACGCGGAGCGCGACAAGGCGCTGAGGGTGCTCCGCGACGGCGTCGCCATGGGCCGGCTGTCCCACGACACATTCGTGCGCCGCATGGAACTGGCGCTCTCCGCCCGCCGCTCGGACGAACTCGCCGTCCTCACCGCCGACCTGCCCCAGGAGAACCGCCTCACGCGCGCGTTGTTCGGCGCCGTCGAGGCGGCCTCCGGCTTCACCGTACGGCTGCGCCGGGCCTGGCAGGCCGAGCGGCTGCCCAAGCTGCTCCTGCCGCACCCGGACAGCACCCACCCGCTGCGCATAGGCCGCGACCCCGCGAGCGGCCTCAGGCTCAATCACGAGACCGTCTCCCGGGTACACGCCGAACTGCGCCGCCAGGGCGGCATGTGGGTGCTCAGGGACCTCGGCTCCACCAACGGCACCACCGTCAACGGGCGGCGGGTGACCGGCGCCGCCGTCGTCCGTGAGGGCGACCAGATCGCCTTCGGCCGGATGGCCTTCCGCCTCGCCACCCACTGAGGCCGGACCCGCCGCGAACCCCCGCGCAGGCCGAAACCGGGCTGCCCCACGCGGTGTTGACGTTCCCCCGAAGTCGTGACTGACTGTGCGTACATCATGCACATGATGTGAACCGCTGGCACCGCACAGTGGAGGTGTGCTCCGCTGCCACCACTCCTCCGCTACCCGACCGTGGACGAACTGGGCGCCCGCGCGGCGGCGCTCGTCGCCCGCCGTCCCGGGGCCGCCCGGCTGCGCCGCGTCGGGGCCTCCCGCGCGGGCACGCCACTGTGGCTGCTCTCCGTCGGCCACGGCAGCCGGCACGTCCTGGTCGTCGCCGGACCGCACGCCAACGAACCGGTGGGCGGCGCCACCGCCCTGCGCCTGGCCGAACGGGCCCTCGCCGACCCGCGGCTGACCGAGGGCGCCGACGCCACCTGGAACCTGCTGCTGTGCCTCGATCCGGACGGCTCGCGCCGCAACGAGGGCTGGCTGACCGGGCCGTACACCCTGCGGCACTACTTCCGGCATTTCTTCCGGCCCGGCTTCCTGGAGCAGCCCGAATGGCTGCCCGACGGCGCCGACGCCGTCGCGCTGCCGGAGACCCGCGCCCTGCTCGACCTCCAGGACGAACTGCGGCCCTTCCTCCAGTGCTCGCTGCACGGCGTCGACGTCGGCGGCGGCTTCGTGGAGCTGACCCGCGACCTGCCCGGACTCGCCGCGCGCCTCGCCCACACCGCCGCCCGCCTCGGCATCCCGCGCGAACTCGGCGCGTACGACACCCTGTACTGGCCGAACGTGGGACCCGCCGTCTACCGGATCCCGCCGCCGCGCCGCGCGGACCTGGCCGCGGCCATCACCGAGGCGGCCGTCGAGTCGACCTGGTTCCACCCGCACCGGTACGGCACGGTGACCGCGGTCGTCGAGGCGCCCATGTGGGGTGTGCGGGCCGTGGAGGACCCCTCCCCGCCCGCGGACCGCGACGCGGCGCTGCGCGCGGTCAGCCGCACCCTGCGCCGGGACACCCGGCTCCTGGAGGGCATCCTTGGCCGCATCCGGCTCCAGCCGGCCACCGCCCCGGACGCGGCGCGCCTGCTCGCCCCGGTCGACGACTACCTGCTGGTCTGCCCCGGCCTCGCCGACGCCTGGGACCCCGACACCGGCGGCGCGGGAGCGGGCCGGCTGCCCCCGCTCAGCACCGCCCACCTGGCGGCCCTGCGCATCGCCGGACGGCGCCTGGCCCTCCGGACGGCGGGACTGCTGCACCGGGTGGTGCGCGGCACCGGGCACGACCCGGCGGGCGTGCTGCCCGACCTCGACAGGCTCCTCGACACCTGGTGCGCGGAGTACCGCGACTGCTACGGGGCCCGCTGGATCCCGGTCGCACGCCAGGCCGAGTACCAGACACGCGTCGTACTGAGCGCGTTCGAACTGGCCCAGCGGTACGCGCGCGCGTGCTCCCGTTCGGGTGAGCGGGACTGGGGTGCGCAGGCCGCCGTGCCGATGCACCGGGAATGACGCACACCACCAAAGCGACAGCGGTACGAGGCGCCCTGCTGGCGGCGGTCGCGCTCCTCGCCGCGGGCCCGGCAGCCGCCGCCGCGACCACGCCCGGCGGAGCCGGCCGGAGCGACTGGCTCTACCTCACCGTCGCCCGCGGCGACGCCCGCAACGGCGACACACGAGGCACCCTGCTGCTGTGCGACCCGCCGGAGGGACACGCACACGCGGCCGAGGCCTGCGCCGAACTCACGAACGCGAAGGGAGACATCCGCGCCATCCCGCAGCAGAAGAACGTGTTCTGCCCGATGATCTACGCGCCGGTGACCGTCCACGCGCGCGGGGAATGGCAGGGCCGTCCTGTGGACTACCGGGAGACGTTCTCGAACACCTGCGCGATGCAGGCGCGGACGGGGGCGGTGTTCGCGCTGGACCGCTGAGCGCCGGACGGATGAGCGTCGGCCGGACGAGCGCGCGGGGCCGGTCAGGGGTGGTGTGCGGTCGTTCCGGGCCTCACGCCGCCCCTTCGCGCGCGTGCAGCGCCGCCGCGAGTACCGTGCGGGACTGGTGCTCGACCTGGTGCTCCAGGGGCACCCAGCGGGCCCGGAAGCGCTCGGCGAAGGCGTCGCACCAGGAGGCCACGAGCCGTTCCAGCCGGGGTGCCGCCCGGTCGTCCGCCTCCCGCAGGACCCGCAGCAGCATCGCCGCCGCCCGCAGCGGCAGCCGGCGCCCGAAGGCGTCCACGCTGCCGACATAGGCCATCGTGGTGTCGGCGGGCGGCGTGCCGGCCCAGTCCGAGGCCAGGCCCGGCACCACCTCCAGGACCCACCTGGCCGCACGCAACAGGGGCACGTCGGTGTCCCCGAGCCGGGGCAGGACGTCGGCGAGCACCCGCTCCACCTCCAGCGCGTCCCGCAGCAGCCGGCTCGCCAGCCGTCGCATCGCCGCCGCCGGGGCCGGGTGCGGCGCCGGGTCGTCCACCAGGTCACTGGCCCACATCGGCACCTCCACCACCGCCGTCAGCCCGCCGTAGCGGTGGACGCGGTACCAGGTGCTGTGCCGGGCGTCGTCCGGCATGCTCGGGTAGGCGAGGCCCGAGCCGGGGTCGGGCATCACGTGCACGCCGGGGCCCGACGCGGGCCAGCCCGCCGCGTCCGACGCGCCCGTCTCCACCGGTATGTGCAGCTCCGCCGCGGACTTGGCGAACGGCTCGGCGAGCCCGGGCACGTCCCTGGTCAGCTGCACCCAGCTGCCGCCCAGGTCGGTGCCGTGCAGCGTCACCTGGAGGTAGGGCCGCAGTTCGTCGATCACCCCGGTCAGGGCCCGGGTCTCGGGCGGCAGCCGGTCGGGCGGCAGGACCGACGGCGACCACTCCGGCTGTTCGGGCTGCGCGGGCCGGTAGAAGCCGCGGTGGTAGTCGAGCAGGCTGCGCGGCGCCGGGGTGACGTGCAGGCTCGCCCCGTCCGGGTCCGCGCACAGCAGGAAGTGCCAGGAGGTGTCGGCTCGTAACTCCCTTTCGTGCACCACCCGTCGGGCGAGCGCGAGCAGCGTGGAGCCTCCGGTGGGCTCGTTGGCGTGGGCGCCGGCGACCACCAGGACGGCCCGCCGCCGCCGTCCCACGGACAGCAGGTGCAGTGGTCTGCCCGCCCGGGACAGGCCCACCCGCCGCAGGGCACACACACCGGGCTCGAGGGCGGCCAACGCCTCGGCGGATGCGACCAGTTCGGCAACGCTGGGGTAACGCAGCTCCGGCAGAGGACTCACCCCCGACTTGTCCGCCCGGCTTCGCCCTCCCAGTGCCGCACGGCATAGGTGAACTGTCAAGCAGATGGAGGGGGAGGCAGGGGGAGGCTCCAGGGGGCGCCCGGGGGCATTCGAGCGCGCCGTCGGCCTCCTGGGTCAGGACGGCTTCGTGGGTCAGGACGGCTGCGCCGGGGCGCCCGCCGGGAGCCTGCCGCTCACTGCTGGTGCAGGCGGCGGTCGGCGAGGGTCAGGAAGGCCTCGCCGACCGCCTCCGACAGCGTGGGGTGCGGATGGATGTGCCGGGCCACGTCGGACGGCTGGGCGTCCCAGCCGACGATCAGCTGGCTCTCGGCGATCATCTCGGACACGTGCGGGCCCACCAGGTGCACGCCGAGGACCTGACCGCCGCCGGCCTCGGCGACGACCTTCACCATGCCGCCCTGCCCGTGCACCATTCCCTTGGCGACGGCGGTCAGCGGCATCGTGCCGACCTCGACCTCGTGCCCGCGCGCGCGGGCCTCCGCCTCGCCCAGGCCCACGGACGCGGTCTGCGGCGAGGAGTAGGTGACCCGGGGCACCGCCGCGTAGTCGACGGGCGGCGACGACAGCCCCGCCAGCGTCTCGGCCACCAGCAGGCCCTCCGCGAACGACGCGTGGGCGAGCCCGAGCGAGGGCGGCGGCAGCAGGTCGCCGACCACGTGCACGCCCGGTACGGCCGTCTCCAGCCGCCGCCAGTCCGCCGGGACGACGAACCCCCGCTCGTCGGTCGCCAGGCCCGCGGCGGCCAGGTCCAGGCCGTCGGTGACCGGGACGCGGCCGACGGCCACCAGGAGCCGCTCCGCCTCCACCGTGCGGGTCTCGCCGCGGGCGGTGCGCACACGCGCGCGTACGCCGTCCGCCGTCAGCTCCGCGTCCAGCAGCCGGGCCCCCGCCTGGACGTCGATGCCGCGCTTCTTCAGACCCCGCGTCAGATGCCGTGCCACGTCGGCGTCCTCGAGCGGCACGATCCGGTCGGCCGCCTCCACCAGGGTCACCTCGGCACCCATCGAGCGGTGGAAGGAGGCGTACTCCACGCCGATCGCCCCGCCGCCCAGCACCAGCACGGACGCCGGGAGCCCGGGGGCGAACAGCGCGTCGTCGCTGGTCACCACGCGCCGGCCGTCGGGTTCGAGCCCCGGGAGCGTGCGCGGTCGCGAGCCGGTCGCGAGGACGATCCCCCGGCGCGCGGTGAAGTCGCCCGCCCCGGGACCGGTCCCGCCCGCCACACGCACCGTGCGGGTCCCCGTGAGCCGTGCGCTGCCCCGCACCACCCGCACGCCCGCGTGCGCCAGGTGAGCCTCCACGCCCCGGTGGTTGCGGGTCACGATGTCGTCCCGCGTGGCGACGAGCGCCGGCCAGTCGACGGCGTCCAGCGTGGCCTTGACGCCCCAGCGCTCGCGGGCCTCGGCGATGCCGTCCACGAGTTCGGCGGCGTGCAGCATCGCCTTGCTCGGGATGCAGCCGCGGTGCAGACAGGTGCCGCCGA
Source organism: Streptomyces sp. NPDC001480 (assembly GCF_042894725.1). Lineage (NCBI taxonomy): Bacteria > Bacillati > Actinomycetota > Actinomycetes > Kitasatosporales > Streptomycetaceae > Streptomyces > Streptomyces sp. NPDC001480. Next base: position 348,991 of record NZ_JBIAVX010000004.1, read on the forward strand.
CCTTGTCGCGTTCGACGAGGACGACGTCCAGTCCCAGGGCGGCGGCGCGCAGGGCGGTGCTGTACCCGCCGGTGCCGCCGCCGACGACGATCACGTCCGGTGTGTTCATGGACCCCACCCTCGCCCCGCCCCCCGCCATGCGTCCAAGGCAATGTCCTTGTCGAACCCATGCACGATGCTTATGGCATGAGTCTGCGCCAGATGGAGTACTTCCTGACGGTCGTCGAAGAGGCGTCCTTCACCCGGGCGGCGGAGGTCCTGCACGTGACCCAGCCCGCGCTCTCGCACCAGATCAAGGCCCTGGAGAGGTCGGTCGGCGGTGCCCTCCTGGAGCGTCTGCCGCGCGGGGTGCGCCTCACCCCGATGGGCCGCGCCTTCCTGCCGCACGCCGAGCTCGCCGTCCGCAGCGCCGTCCAGGCCCGCCGCGCCGCCCGTGCCGCGGCCGGCGCCGAGGGCGGCGAACTGCACGTCGCGGCCCTGCACTCGGTCGCGGTGGGCGTCCTCCCCGACGTCTTCGCCCGCTGGCACGCCGCCCACCCCCGCGTCCTGCTCCAACTGCACGAGTACGCCACCTCCGAGGCCCTGCGGGAGGCGGTGGAGCGCGGCGCCGCGGACCTCGCCGTCGGCCCGGCGCCCACCGACTGGGCCGGTACCGCCGTGCCGGTGGGCGAGGAGGAGATCGTCCTCGTGGTGCCCTTCGACGACCGCCTCGCGGGCCGTACGACGGTGATGCTGCCGGAACTGGCGGACCGCGCCTGGGTACGCTGCGCCATGGAGCCCGTCGTGCACGGCGAGCGCTTCCTGGACCGGGCCTGCGGGCAGGCAGGGTTCCGGCCGCGCACCGCCGTGTGCACCGAGCACACCTCCACCGCTGTCCGGATGGCCGCCGCCGGGGTCGGGGTGTGCGCGGCCCCCTCCCACATCGTGCGCGGTGCCGTCGGCGAGGACTGCGTGCTCCTCACCCCCGACCCGCCCTGGAAGCGCACCCTGACCGCCTACGCCCGCGTGCCCCCCACCGGCGCCGCCGAAGCCTTCGTCACCCTCCTGCGCGACACGTGGCCGGGCCCGGGGAGCCCGACCTTGTCCGACGAGCCGCGCGGCCGCGTGAGCAGCGGCTGCGGATGACCGGCGCGCGGCATCCGGCCGGCCTCCCCGGCCCGCGTCGGCGGTGCCGTCGGCAGTGCCGCGACAGGCTCCGCCACGCGCGCCCCCGCAGGCGCCGGGCCTTCGTCATCCCCTTTACGGGCGATGTGGCCGGGCCCGGGGAGCCCGACCTTGTCCGACGAGCCGCGCGGCCGCGTGAGCAGCGGCTGCGGATGACCGGCGCGCGGCATCCGGCCGGCCTC
>NZ_JBIAVX010000004.1:350435-585332 GCF_042894725.1 Streptomyces sp. NPDC001480
CCCCGGCCCGCGCCGGCGGCGCCGTCGGCAGTGCCGCGACAGGCTCCGCCACGCGCGCCCCCGCAGGCGCCGGGCCTTCGTCATCCCCTTACGGGCGATGTGGCCGGGCCCGGGGAGCCCGACCTCGTCCGACGAGCCGCGCGGCCGCGTGAGCAGCGGCTGCGGATGACCGGCGCGCGGCATCCGGCCGGCCTCCCCGGCCCGCGCCGGCGGCGCCATCGGCAGCGCCGCGAAAAGCTCCGCCACCCGCCCGACACAGCCGACCGGCTTTCGTCGCCCTCCAGCGCGAGGCCCGGTGGGCGGCGTGGCTCAGTTCTCCGCGACCCGCTCCAGCAACGCCACCGGCAGGGGTGCGAACAGGTCCGCCACGCGTGCGTGCCCCTCGAACGCCCGGCCCGGGTCCAGTGCGTCGGCCCACCGGCCCGGTGGCAGCGGCAGCCGGGTGTCGCCCCAGCCGCCCGCCTCGGCCAGCCGCAGCGGGAGCCGGGTGACGGCGGTGATCACCTGGCCGGAGCGCGTGAAGGCCAGGCAGTGGTCCGCGGCCGTGCCCTCCGCGGGCAGCGGCGCGTACCCCGCCCCGGCGCCGAAGACGTCCGGCCGCCGCGCGCGCAGCCGCAGTGCCGCCGCCGTCAGCGTGCCCTTCTCCCCGTCCGCCACGGCGGCCTCGGGCGGGAACTCCACCGGCCGCCGGTTGTCCGGGTCGACCAGCGCCCGGTACTCGTCCTCCGTGCCCTGGTAGAGGTCCGGCACACCCGGCATCGTCAGATGGACCAGGGCCGTCCCCAGGACGTTGGCCCGGATGTGGGCCTGAAGGGAGTCCCGGAAGGCCGCCACGAGCTCACCGGGCGCCCCGCACGGCCCGGCCGCCACGAACGCGGCCACCGCTTCCTCGTACGGCGGCTCCTGCTCCGTCCAGCTGGTGTAGAGCCCGGCCTCCCGGGCGTGCTTCAGCAGGGCCTGCTGGACACGCCCGGTGTCCGCCGGGCCGAGCCCGAACACCGTCTGCCAGGCCGCCCAGGCCAGTTGCCCGTCCGGTACGGCCGCGCCCCCCTCCGGGGTGAGCTCCGCGAGCAGGCCCGCCCAGCGCCGCGGGCACTCGGTGAGCACGGCCAGCGCCGCGCGCACATCGGCGCTGCGCTTGGTGTCGTGCGTCGACACCACGGTCCCGGTGGCCGGCCAGTCGCGCTGCACACGCGCGCAGAAGGCGTGGAAGTCCTCCGGGGACACGCCCGGGCTGTCCGGCTGGCCGCCCACCTCGGTCGCCGACAGCAGCGGCACGTACCGGTAGAACGCGGTGTCCTCCACGGACTTCGCGCGCAGCGCCGACGCGGTCTGCGCGAACCGCGCGCGGAACTCCGTGAGCACCGGATCCACCCCGGCCGGCCCGAGCAGCAGCCCGCGCACCAGGTCGACCACCTCGCCCTCCTCGGGCACGACGAAGGCGCGCCGGGCCTCCTCGGCGGCCTCCTCGGTGACGACGTCGGCCGCGTCCCCGGAGGCGTACGGCCGGTACACCCGCAGCCGCACCAGCAGTTCCTCCAGCGCGGTGCGCAGCGCCCAGGGCGCGCGGTCGCGCAGCGCGGGGTCCGCCGAGCCCGAACACAGCCGGCTCGCCACCCGGGTCAGCCGGTCCGTCTCGGCGGCCAGCTCGTGCGTGAGCACCTTGTACGCCGCCCGCCGGGCCGTGGCCGCCCAGTTGCCGCCCCGGTCCGTCTGCGGGGCCGCGAACCGCCGGTACAGCTCGGCCAGCTCCCGGGCCCCGGCCGGATCCGTGAACAGGCCGTCGACGTGCCTGAGGGCGTCGTAGCCGGTGGTGCCCGCCACGGGCCAGGAGGCCGGCAGGTGCTCACCGTCGGAGAGGATCTTCTCGACGACCGTCCAGCGCCCGCCGGTCGCCTCGTGCAGCCGCCGCAGATAGCCGTCGGGGTCGGCGAGGCCGTCCGGGTGGTCGATCCGCAGCCCGTCGACCACGCCCTCACGCAGCAGCTGGAGGATCTTGCCGTGGGTGGCGTCGAACACCTCCGGGTCCTCCACCCGCACCCCGATCAGCTCCGAGATGCTGAAGAAGCGCCGGTAGTTGAGCTCGGTCCGGGCCAGCCGCCACCACACCGGCCGGTACCACTGCGCGTCCAGCAGCCGGGGCAGCGGCAGGTCCTCGGTGCCCTCGCGGAGCGGGAAGGCGTGGTCGTGGTAGCGCAGGACGTCCCCGTCGACCACCAGGTGGCCCAGTTCCTCACCGACCGGACGCCCGAGCACCGGCAGCAGCACCTGTCCGCCCTGCGCGTCCCAGTCGATGTCGAACCAGCGCGCGTACGGCGACTTCGGTCCCTCCCGGAGCACCTCCCACAGGGCGCGGTTGTGCCGCGGGACCATGGCCATGTGGTTCGGCACGATGTCCACGACGAGGCCGAGGCCGTGCCCGCGCGCGGTCGACGCCAGCGCCCGCAGCCCCTCCTCGCCGCCCAGTTCCTCGCGCACGCGCGCGTGGTCCACGACGTCGTACCCGTGCGCGGAGCCCGGGACGGCCTCCAGGACGGGGGACAGGTGCAGATGCGAGACGCCGAGCGACGCCAGGTACGGAACGGCCGCCGCCGCGGCCGCGAACGGGAAATCGGGCTGCAGCTGAAGCCGGTAGGTGGCCGTCGGCACCGCCGGGTCGGGTCGATCGGATGTCATGGAGACCTACGTACCCACCCCGCCGCCTTTAGTGTCACCGCTCCTGCCCCTGCCCCACCCCCGGCCCCGCCCCTGAAGAGGCCGGGGGCTCGTGGACACCGCCCTAGGCGGGCCGTTGCAGCACCGTCATGCTGCGGTCCGGGAGGGTGAGCCGGTCGCCGGCCTGGATCTTGGCGTCCGTGCCCGGGGGCGCCCCGTCCGTGCGGGCCGTGTCGACCACCACCTGCCACTGCCGCCCGTGGTTGACCGGCACCACGAACTCCAGCGGCTCGGGCGAGGCGTTGAACATCAGCAGGAAGGAGTCGTCGGAGATGCGCTCCCCGCGCGCGCCGGGCTCGGAGATCGCGTTGCCGTTGAGGAACACGGTCAGCGCCGAGGCCTGCGCCGAGTCCCAGTCCCGCTGGGTCATCTCCCGGCCGTCCGGGGTGAACCAGGCGATGTCGGACAGGTCGTCGTGGGTGCCCTCCACCGGACGCCCGTGGAAGAAGCGCCGCCGCCGGAAGACCGGGTGCTCCTTGCGCAGCCACACCAGCGCGCGCGTGAACTCCCGCAGCCCGTCGGCGCTCGACCCGGCCTCGGGCCACTCCACCCAGGACAGTTCGTTGTCCTGGCAGTAGGCGTTGTTGTTGCCGCGCTGGGTGCGCGCGAACTCGTCGCCGTGGCTGATCATGGGCACGCCCTGGGACAGCAGCAGCGTCGCGATGAAGTTCCGCATCTGCCGCCCGCGCAGCGCCAGCACGCCGGGGTCGTCGGTCTCGCCCTCCGCCCCGCAGTTCCAGGACCGGTTGTGGCCCTCGCCGTCCCGGTTGTCCTCGCCGTTGGCACGGTTGTGCTTGTGGTTGTAGGAGACCAGGTCGTGCAGGGTGAACCCGTCGTGGCAGGTCACGAAGTTGATCGAGGCCAGCGGGCGCCGCCCGTCGTCCTGGTAGAGGTCCGAGGAGCCGGTCAGCCGGGAGGCGAACTCCGCGAGCGCCCGCGGTTCGCCCCGCCACAGGTCGCGGACCGTGTCGCGGTACTTGCCGTTCCACTCCGTCCACAGCGGCGGGAAGTTCCCCACCTGGTAGCCGCCCTCGCCCACGTCCCACGGCTCGGCGATCAGCTTCACCTGGGAGACCACGGGGTCCTGCTGCACCAGGTCGAAGAACGACGACAGCCGGTCCACCTCGTGGAACTGCCGCGCCAGCGTCGCCGCGAGGTCGAAGCGGAACCCGTCCACGTGCATCTCGGAGACCCAGTACCGCAGCGAGTCCATGATGAGCTGGAGCACGTGCGGGGACCGCATGAGCAGGGAGTTCCCGGTGCCCGTGGTGTCCATGTAGTAGCGGGGGTCGTCCGTCAGGCGGTAGTACGAGGGGTTGTCGATGCCCCGGAAGGACAGCGTCGGGCCGAGGTGGTTGCCCTCCGCGGTGTGGTTGTAGACCACGTCCAGGATGACCTCGATCCCGGCCTCGTGCAGCGCCCGGACCGCCGACTTGAACTCCAGGACCTGCTGGCCGCGGTCGCCCCAGGAGGCGTACGCGTTGTGCGGGGCGAAGAAGCCGATGGTGTTGTAGCCCCAGTAGTTGTTGAGGCCCATGTCGACCAGACGGTGGTCGTTGACGAACTGGTGTACGGGCATCAGCTCCAGGGCCGTCACCCCGAGCTCCGTCAGGTGCTCGATGACCGCCGGGTGCGCGAGCGCCGCGTACGTGCCGCGCAGCTCCTCCGGCAGGCCGGGGTGGCGCATGGTCAGGCCCTTCACATGGGCCTCGTAGATCACCGTGTGGTGGTACTCGGTGCGCGGCCGCCGGTCGTCGCCCCAGTCGAAGTACGGGTTGACCACCACCGACGTCATGGTGTGCGGCGCCGAGTCCAGGTCGTTGCGGCTGTCGGGCGAGCCGAAGTGGTAGCCGTACACCTCCTCGCCCCACCGGACCGAACCGCTCACCGCCTTCGCGTAGGGGTCCAGCAGCAGCTTCGCCGAATTGCAGCGCAGCCCGCGCGCGGGGTCGTACGGTCCGTGCACCCGGAACCCGTACCGCTGCCCAGGCATCACACCCGGCAGGTACGCGTGCCGCACGAACGCGTCGCTCTCCCGCAGTTCCACCGCCGTCTCCGAGCCGTCGTCGTGCAGCAGACACAGCTCTACTCGGTTCGCGGTTTCGGTGAAGACCGCGAAGTTGGTCCCGGCGCCGTCGTACGTGGCGCCGAGCGGATACGCCTCTCCAGGCCAGACCTGCATGGATACGACTCTCCCAGGTGTGCCGCGCGGCCGGGACTGCCTTGGCCCCCGAGTCTCCCGGAAAGTCATGGAACCACCTATGACTTACGTCCCTCTTACCGGGCGACCAGTGCATACAGCGACGTGAGTGAGCCCGTATGCCGAAACAGTGGGGCAAAGACGTACTCCCGTGGACCAGGGGGAGTAGGGGGAAGATGTGCGCGAGATAGTGCGCCGCCATCTGGGCAAGGTGGTGGCCGGCACGGCCATCGCGGTGGCCGGGACCGCCGTGATGGTCGGGATCACCCTGCCGGGCACGGCGGGGGCGGACGAGTCGGGAGGGACGAACGGCAGCGGCACCCGGTCCGCCCAGCAGTCGGGTCAGGGCCAGGCGAACGGCGCCGCCCAGCCGGGTGTCGTCCAGCAGGCCCCGGCCGAGGGCAAGAAGGGCACCGGCGGTGACCCGCTGACCGACGACGAGATCCAGCAGGCCGGGAAGATCGCCGCTGGTGGGCAGCTCGGCGCGGCCAAGAACGTCGACGGGGGCCGCGGGCCGCAGCGCCTGACCGTGGATCTCGCCGATCCGGAGAACGCCGACGAGCTCGACGACCCGAACGCACCGCGCCGGGCCGATGTGACGTTCTACGACTACAAGAGCGATGCTCTGATCACCAAGACGGTCAACCTGGAGACCGGCAAGGTCGAGCAGACCGGCACCCAGCACGGCGTCCAGCCGCCGCTGAGCCGGGCCGAGAACGTCGAGGCGGCCAAGATCCTCATCGCCGACCCGCTGGGCGCGGGCCTCAAGGCGGACTACAAGGACGCGACCGGTCACGAGCTCACCTCTCCCGACCAGCTGCTGTTCAACGGCGCGGTCTACCGGGCCACGCCGGGCGCCCAGCCCGCCGTGCTCGACAAGTGCGGCGAACACCGCTGCGTGCGGCTGTTCCCCAAGGTCAAGAACGGCCCGTGGATCGACGCCAGGTCGCTGATCATCGACCTGAGCGCCCGCAAGGTCGCCAAGCTCGGCCGCGGCTGATCCGCCCTCCGGACACGCAGTCCGTTCACCTTTCCAACTTGCTCCTTCCTGCAAGGGAGTCACCTCTTCATGCACGTCAAGAGAATCAGCCGTGCCCGTAAGCGGGCGGCCGTCGGCGTGACCGTGGCCGCGCTGGCCGCCGGCGCGACGGCCGGTGCGGGACCGGCCGTCGCCCAGCCGAAGGCCGCCCCGGCGGCGGCCGCCAGTTGCAGCGCCGCCTACAAGATCGAGCAGAAGCTCTCCAGCGGCACCACCTGGAGCATGTGCTGGCGCTACGACAGCAAGGCGGGCCTCGTCCTGGAGAACGTCTCCTACCAGCCCAAGGGCGAGGCCCAGCCGATCAAGGTCCTCAACAGCGCCCGGCTCGCCCAGATCGACGTCCCCTACGACGACGGCAGCGTCGAGTACGACGACCTGACCGGCTTCGGCTTCGCCCAGGGCCTGGTGAACCTGGCGCCGGGCGAGTGCCCCGGCGGCACCATCAAGTCCGTCAAGGTCCCCGACGCCTGGGACCCGCAGCACCCGAACGTCAACGGCCTGTGCACCACCACCCGTTCCCGTGGCCACGCCTACCGCATGCAGGGCGACACCGCGAACAAGGTCTTCCAGGCCCAGGGCAAGGACCTGCTCGTCTACACGGTCAACCAGGTCGGCTGGTACGAGTACATGACCGAGTGGCGCTTCCAGGACGACGGCACCGTCAACATGAACGTCGGCGCCACCGGCAGCCTCTCCTACAACGACTACGACGCCGGCGACGGCCGCGGCTGGCCCATCGGCAAGGGCGCCAAGGCCTACGCCACCAGCCACAGCCACAACGTCTTCTGGCGGCTGGACTTCGGCCTCGACGGCTCCTCCAAGGGCAAGGTCGAGCAGTACGACTCGGCGGTCACCGCGCCCGCGCACGGCCAGGAGGCCCCGACCAACAAGACCACCCGCACCAAGGTCACCAAGGAACTCGCGGGCGACTACAAGACCTACCGCTGGTGGCGGATGGTCAGCGCGACCGGCAAGAACAAGGACGGCCACGCGCGCTCCTACGAGATCGTGCCCGGCCCGACCACGAAGTACCCGGGCCGCAGCTTCACCAAGCACGACGTGTACTTCACCGAGTACAACAAGTGCGAGCAGTTCGCCAGCAACAACCCGGGCAACTGCCCCGCCGGCGCGGGCAAGTCGGTCGACAAATGGGTCAACGGCCAGACGCTGACGCACCCCATCGTCTGGATGAACGTGGGCTTCCACCACATCGCCCGGGACGAGGACCAGCAGCCCATGCCGGTCCACTGGCAGGGATTCTCCATCGCCCCGCGTGACGTCACGGCTATGAATCCGCTCACCCCGGACGAGCTCGCGTGGCAGAACGGGCACTGGCGCCCGCGCAGTTGAGAAACGACCTGTCCATCCGGCTGCACCGTCGACCGCTTGCGGAGTACCCTTCCTTGATCGTTGAGACGGGGAGAGCTCGGGGGAGCGGAAGGCGGTGCACGGGTGGGCTCGGGAGGGCTGGAGCTGCCCCCTGGTGACGAGGGTCACGAGGGGAACTCCACGGACGTCCCGCCCGGCGCGGTGTCCCTGGCGCGGCCGATGGACGCGACGGGGTCCATCGGGCCGGAACTGGACTGGGACGCCGACGCCTGGCTCGAGGTGCGCACCCGCGCCCAGCGGGCCGGGCGGGCCTACATCTGGCTGAACCTCGTCGAACAGCGGCTGCGCGCGGTGGTGGCCGCCGTGCTGCGGCCCATCTACGAACCCGTCCACGGCGACGACTGGGTGGTCGCCGCGGCCGGCCCCGCCGGACAGGAATGGGTGCAGCGCGCGGTCGCCGTGCGCGAGGTCAGCCGCCGCAAGGGCTATCTGCTCGACCCGGCCGACGACAACGTCCTCAGCTTCCTCACCCTGCCCCAGCTCCGCGAGCTGATGGTGCAGCACTGGCCGTGCTTCGAGCCGTACTTCGACGAGCGGCGGGACGTCGAACTCGCCCTGGACGAGCTCGAGGTCACCCGTAACGTGGTCTCCCGCAACCGGGCCCTGTCCGAGGCCGTCCTGAACCAGGCCGAGCGGGCCTCCGCCCGGCTGCTGGAGATGCTCGGCGCGGGGGGCGACGTGCCGTCCGCGCGGCGGCTGCCCGTCGACGCGGTCGAGAGCCTGGTGGGCGACCGGTACGCGGACGTGGTCGCCGTGCACTCCGACCGGGTGCGGCTGATGCGCCAGTTCCCGGCCGAGGACCTCTTCGGTGGCGCCCGTCGGCTCGACGCCACCGGCATCGGCCTCAACCTGCTCGTGCAGAACTTCTCCGGACGGCGGCTGGTGCGACTGGCCGAGTCCGGCTGCCGGGTCCGGCTGCTCTTCCTCAACCCCGCCTCCAGCGCCGTGAAGCGGCGCGAGCGGGAACTTGGGATGAAACGGGGCGAACTGAGCCGCTCCGTCGAGATGAACATCCTGCACATGCGCCGGGTGCGGTCCCGGCTGCGGGACCCGGACGCCTTCGCCATCCAGGTCTACGACGAGACGCCGCGCTTCACGGCCTACCTCGTCGACGGGGACGGCGCCGACGGCATCGCCGTGGTGCAGTCCTATCTGCGCGGGGCGCGGGGGATGGAGTCGCCGGTGCTGGTGCTGCGCAACGGCGGCCGGGTGGTCAAGTCGGGCGACGTGGGTGAAGGCGGACTCTTCACGACATACCGCGAGGAATTCGAGCTGGCCTGGGCGGATTCGCGGCCGGTGTCCTGAACCGTCCCGGGCCGCAAGCGGAACACTGACCTCGGATTGTCAGTGGCGCGTGCGAGGGTGGAGCCACTGAGAGATCACCGGGGGAACGCACCACCAAGAAGGGGGGCCGCCCATGGGCTGGCACCGGGAGCTGCTGATCGGCTTCGACCTGGAGACGACCGGGACGGATCCGCGCGAGGCGCGCATCGTCACGGGGGCCGTGATCGAGGTCAGGGCCGGGCAGCCCATAGGGCGCCGGGAGTGGCTGGCCGACCCGGGCGTGGAGATCCCGGCCGACGCGGTGGCGGTGCACGGCATCAGCAACGAACGCGCGGCGGCCGAGGGAGCGCCGGCCGACCGGGTCGCGGACGCCATCGCGGACGTCCTCGCCGGGTACTGGCGGACGGGGGTGCCGGTCGTCGCCTACAACGCGGCCTTCGACCTCACCCTGCTCTCCGCCGAACTGCGGCGCCACGGCCTGCCGTCGCTCTCCGACCGCCTCGGCGGCCTCGACCCCGCCCCGGTCGTCGACCCGTACACCATCGACCGAGAGGTCGACCGCTACCGCCGCGGCAAACGCAACCTCGAAGCGGTCTGCGCCGAGTACGGCGTCGTGCTCGACTCCGCCCACGACGCCACCGCCGACGCCCTCGCCGCGGCCCGCCTGGCCACCGCGATAGCCGACCGCCACCCGAAGATCGCGGCCCTCGGACCGGCCCTGCTGCACCGGCGCCAGATCGAGTGGTACGCGGCCTGGGCGGCGGACTTCCAGAACTTCCTGCGCGGCAAGGGCGACGCGGAGGCGGTGGTGGACGGCAGGTGGCCGATGCGGGAGTTGGCCGACGACCGGGTGTGAGGCGGTCACGCGCCCGGCGGACCGCCCTCCTGGGCGGGGGCCGGGGCCGGGACCGCGATGCGGGCCACCCGAGGACGGGCGAGCCTGGCGTAGTCGGTGCCGGAGATGACCAGGGAGCGGTCCAGGCGGGCGGCGTTGAAGTACAGCCGGGGCCGGGCCACGACATCCGGGTCGGCGAGGACTTCGAGGTCGGGGTCGAAGCTGAAGGGCAGGACCGTGCCGGGAACCGAGCGGGCCAGCCGCTCGGCGGTCTCCGCGTCGCTGAAGCCGGCGTAACGGGCCCCGAACAACTCGCGCACGGCGTCCAGGTCGACCCGCCGGTCACCCGGGACGACCGCCAGGACGTGACGTGTGGTGCGGCGGTCGACCTTGACCCGCAGGACGATGCACTTCGCGGCCTCGGACGCGTCGTGCCCGCGCAGGGCGCAGACGGCCTCGGTGGCGCCCTCGGGTTCGTGGTCGATGAGGCGGTAGTCGACGCGGGAGGCGTCGAGGAGGGAGATCAGGTGCTGGTAGGTGTCGTGGTCAGGCATGTGGTGCCCGGTTCCCTTTCCGTGTCGTGCGCCGGGTGTGGTGTCGTGGCGGAGCGGCCCGCGCGGTGGGCGCGTTCCACCGCCTGGCCCCAGTAGGTCCCGGCGACCATGAGGGCCGCGCCGAGGCCGGTGAGCGCGGTGAGGTGTTCGCCGCCGAGGGCGACGCCCACGGTCGCCGCCCAGACCGGCTCCGTGCCGAGCAGCAGGCTGGCCCGGCTGGCCGACGTGCGCTGGACCGCCCAGGTCTGCGCGAGGAAGGCGAACACACTGCAGAACAGGGCGAGGTACAGCAGTTGCGTCCAGGTGGCGGCACTCGCGCGGGCCAGGTCCGGCAGGCCGGTCAGGGACGGGGGGAGGAACAGCGCCGTGCCCACCAGCGTCTGGAGCACCGTCAGGTGCGGCGGGCGGATTCCGCGGCCCGTGGTGAGCCGGCCCACGAGGGCGACGTGGACCGCCCGGACGCCGGCGGCGGCGAGCATCAGCAGGTCGCCGCTGCGGGGAGCGTGGAAGCCGTTGCCGGACATCAGCAGGCCGACGGCGAGGACGCACACGCCGGCGGCGGCGAAGAAGGAGCGCGGCAGGCCGCCGGGGTGACCGGAGCGGTCGAGCAGCGGGGTGAGCACGATGGTCAGACTGATGATCAGGCCCGCGTTCGCGGCGGTGGTGTGGGTGACGCCGTACGTCTCCACGACCAGGACCGCGGCCTGGGTCACACCCAGCGGCACACCGGCCCGTACCTCCTCCCGGGTCCACCGGCGGGACCCGCGGCGGGCGGCCACGAGGCCGAGACAGGCCGCCGCGGAGAGCGCGTACCGCGCCAGCAGGACCGTCATGACGGGCAGGGCGGAGGTGGCCGTCTGGGCGGACAGATAGCTGGAACCCCAGACGAGCGCGACCAGGAGGAGTACCGCGTCGGTACGGCGGGCGTCGGACACCCGCCCACCGTGCACCACCGGTGACCCTGTAGCACAGAACCACTTCCTTAAACGATCTTTTAGCTTTCCTTCATCGTGCCCCTAGGCTGCGGGCATGGACGAACGGCAGTTGCGGATCCTGCGTGAGCTGGGCGAGCTGGGCAGCGTCACCGCGGTCGCCGAGGCGCTGCTGGTGACGCCGTCGGCGATCTCGCAGCAGCTGCGGCTGCTCCAGCGTTCGGTCCCCGTGCCGCTCACCGAGCGGCACGGGCGCCGACTGGTGCTGACCGATGCCGGGCAGGCCCTGGCGGGCGCGGCCGTCGAGGTGGAGACGGCCCTGGCGCGGGCCCGGCACGCCGTGGACGATTTCGTCGCCAGACCGGACGGCGAGGTGTCGGTGGCGGCGTTCCACAGCGCGGGCGCCGCGTTCTTCCCACCGCTGCTGCGGGCCCTGGCCGGACCCGGCGGCCCCGTGCTCTCACTGGCCGACGAGGACGTTCCGCAGCAGGACTTCCCCCCGCTCACCCGCGAGTACGACCTCGTGCTCGCCCACCGTCTCGACCACGCCCCGCCGTGGCCGGGCACGGTGCACGTGACCGCGCTGCTGCACGAGCCGCTCGACGTGGCGATGCCCGCCGGACATCCGCTCGCCGCCAAGCGCCGGGTGACACCGCGCGACGTGGCCGGCGAGCCGTGGATCACCGTGCACGACGGTTTCCCGGTCCTGGCGGTCATCGAGGCCATCTCCGCCGCGGCCGGGCGCCGACTCCATCTGGCCCACCGCGTCAACGAGTTCGCGGTGGTCGCCGAGGCCGTCGCGGCCGGCGGCGGGATCGCCCTGATGCCCCGCTGGACGATGCGCCCGCATCCCGCGCTGGCCCTCAGACCGCTCAGCGGGGTACAGGCCAGACGGCACATCGACGCGCTGTACCGCCCGGAACGCACGGCCCGGTCGGCCGTGCGCACGGTGCTGGCCGAACTGCGCCGTGCGGCGCGCGGCATCCAGAACCGGGACACCGGCGAACAGACGACGGCCTAGAACGGGTACCAGCGCACCGTCTCGTCCCCGTCCCGCAGTGACGCCACCCGGCGGCGGAACTCCGCCAGCGCCTTGGGGTCGGCCGGGGCGTGCTGGGCCACCCACGCGCAGCTGGCCGTCTCGCGGGCGCCGCGCAGCACCGGGCAGCCATCCCACTCCCGCACGTCCCACCCGTAGGTGTCGGTGAAGGAGTCGTAGGCCTCGGCGGCGAGGCCGTAGCGGTCGCGGGAGAGGGCCATGACCACCAGGTCGTGCTCGCGCAGGTCGGCCGAGACGGTCTCCAGGTCCACCAGCACGGGCCCGTCGGGGCCGATGTGGACATTGCGGGGCAGCGCGTCGCCGTGGATGGGCCCGGGCGGCAGCTGGGGCGTCAGCGCGGCCGCGGCCGCCGCGAACCCGTCCCGCCGCTCACGCAGGTACGCCGCGTCCGCCGGGTCGATCGCGTCGCCCGCGAGCCGCAGCCAGCGTTCCACACCGCCCAGCAGCTCGCGGGGCGGAAGGGCGAAGGGCGGGGAGGGCAGCGCGTGCACGATCCGCAGCAGTTCGGCCAGATCCCGCGGCTCGGCGGGCCGTACCGGGTCGGGCAGGCGGTGCCACACGGTCACCGGGTGCCCCTCGGTCAGCAGGGCCTCGGGCTCGGCCGCCCGTACCGCCGGCACGTCCGCCTCGGCCAGCCAGGCGGCGACGGCCACCTCCCGCCGTGCCCGGTCCAGTAGTTCGGCGTCGCGCCCCACCTTGACGACCAGGTCACCGGCGGCGAACACCGCGTTCTCGCCCAGGGCGAGCAGCCGCGCGTCCCCGGCCGTCCCGGGCAGCACCCCCGTCGCGGCCAGTACGTCCCGCGCCCGTGCCTCGTCCATCGTCCGCCTCCGTGTCCTGTCCGGTCCCGGCCAGTCTCGCATTCCCACAGGTGGAGCCGTGTGCGCGGTCCCTTGACGGAACACCACGCCTTCACGAACATGAACACGCCAACCGGGTCGCGCAAAGGGGCTGGTTACGTGACATTGGTGGTAGAGGCCCGGCGGTCACCGCGTCGCGCCCCCGACCGCGGCGCCTGGTTCCTCGTCCTGCCCGCACTGATCCCCATCCTCGTCCTGAGCGTCGGGCCCCTGCTGTACGGCATCCTGCTGGCCTTCACGGACGCCCAGTCGGGCCGGACCGCGCCCACCCGGTGGACCGGCGCCCTCAACTTCCGGGATCTGCTGCACGACACGCTGTTCTGGGAGTCGTTCCGGATCGGACTGGTGTGGGCCGTCGGGGTGACCGTGCCGCAGTTCCTGCTGGCGCTGGGCCTCGCCCTGCTGCTGAACCAGCGGTTACGGCTGCGCCCGCTGGCCCGCGCCCTCGCCATCGTCCCGTGGGCCATGCCCGAGGTCGTGGTCGGCATCATGTGGCGCCTGGTCTACAACCCCGACGCCGGCGTCCTCAACGAGACCCTGCGCGACCTCGGCCTCGGCGACGGCCGGGACTGGCTCGGCGGCCTGGCCAGCGCCCTGCCCGCCGTGATCGTCGTCGGGGTGTGGGCCGGGATGCCGCAGACGACGGTCGCCCTGCTCGCCGGGCTCCAGAACACCCCGCGCGAACTGCACGAGGCGGCGGCGGTGGACGGCGCGGGCGCCTGGCGCCGGTTCCGCACGGTCACCTGGCCCGCCCTGAGACCGATCGCGCTCGCCATCACCGCGCTCAACCTCATCTGGAACTTCAACTCCTTCGCCCTGGTCTACGTGCTGACCAGCGGCGGCCCGGGCGGCAAGACCCGGCTGCCGATGCTGTTCGCCTACGAAGAGGCCTTCCGCTACGGCCAGTTCGGCTACGCGGCGGCCATGGGGTGCGTGATGGTCGCGGTGATCTCGGTGCTCCTCGCCGCCTTCCTGGTGGGCCGGCTGCGGGGAGGCGAGGACGCGTGAGGACCCGTACCGGCGTCGTCGTGGGCCAGTACGCCGCACTGCTGGCGTATCTGGTCTTCCTCGCCTTCCCCCTCCTGTGGCTGCTGTCCACCGCGTTCAAGTCCCCGCGCGAGCTGGGCAGCGCGCACCCGTCCTGGATCCCGAGTCAACCGACCCTCGCCAACTTCCGGCAGGCCTTCGACGAGCAGCCGCTGCTGCGCGCCGGACTCAACTCGCTGCTCGCGGCGCTCGCCGCGGCCGTGATCGCGGTCCTGCTCGCGACCCCCATGGCGTACGTCATGGCCCGCCGCCGCACCCTGCTGTCCCGGGCCGCGACCGGATGGGTGGTGGTCAGCCAGGCGTTCCCGTTCGTCCTGGTGATCATCCCGCTGTTCCTGGTGCTGAAGAACCTGCGTCTGATCGACTCCCTGCCGGGGCTGGTGATGGTGTACGTCGTGTGGGCGCTGCCGTTCGCGCTGTGGATGCTCGTCGGATACGTACGCGCGGTCCCCGTCGAACTGGAGGAGGCCGCGGCGGTCGACGGCGCGGGACGGCTCAGAACGCTGGTGTCGGTGACGGCGCCGCTGCTCGCGCCGGGGATCGTGGCGACCGGCCTGTTCGCGTTCGTCACCGCGTGGAACGAGTTCTTCTTCGCCCTGGTGCTGCTGAAGACCCCGGAGAGACAGACGCTGCCCGTCGTCCTCACGCACTTCATCGGCGCGGAGGGAGTCGCGGACCTCGGCCCGCTCGCGGCGGCCGCGTTCCTCGCCACCCTGCCCTCGCTGATCGTCTTCGCGCTCGTCCAACGGCGGATCACGGGCGGCCTGCTCGCCGGGGCGGTGAAGAGCTGATGCGCACCCGGACCGCCACCGTCCTCGTCGCCCTCCTCCTGCTGCTGGCCGGCTGCTCCTCGGGCGGCACGGACACCGGCGGCCGGATCACCCTGCGCTTCGAGTCCCTGGCCTGGCAGGAGGAGTCCGTCGCCGCCAACAAGGAACTGGTGAAGGAGTGGAACGCGGCCCACCCGGACGTCCACGTCGAGTACGTCCAGGGCAGCTGGGACAGCGTCCACGACCAGCTGCTCACCTCCTTCGAGGGCGGCGAGGCCCCCGACGTCATCCACGACGCCTCCGACGACCTCGCGGACTTCGCCTACGGCGGCTACCTCGCCGACCTGACCGGCCTGCTGTCCCCCCGCCTCAAGTCCGACATCCCGCGGCGCAGTTGGGAGACGACGACCTTCGGTGACGGGATCTACGGCGTGCCGTTCCTCCAGGAGCCCCGGGTACTGATCGCCAACGCGGCCTGGCTGAAGCGGTCCGGGGTGCGGATCCCGACCCCGGAACGGCCCTGGAGCTGGACCGAGTTCCGGCAGGTCACGCGGCGGCTCAGCGGCGACGGGAAGTACGGCGTGGCCTGGCCGCTGAAGGAGCCCGTCTCCGCCACCCTCAACCTGTCGCTGTCGACGGGCGGCCGGCTGTTCCACCGAGACGGTGCCGGTGACGACGGCAAGGTGACCGTCCGCTTCGAGGCCGCCGACCAGGTGGTGCCGCGCACCGTCCACGACCAGACCGGGACCGACCACAGCGCGCCCGTCTCGACCCTGGGCAGCGGCGGCTCGGACACGCTGCCCGGCTTCTTCGCCGGCAGGTACGCCATGGTCCCGCTCGGCTTCTCCTACCGGCAGCAGGTGGTCCAGCAGGCACCCAAGGGCTTCGACTGGCAGGTGCTGCCCGCCCCGGCGGGCGCCGCCGGACTCACCCAGGGCGTGAGCCCCCAGACGCTGTCCGTCGCCGCCGACAGCCCGCACCAGAAGGAGGCCGCCGCGTTCGTCGACTTCCTGCTGAGGCCCAGGAACATGGTCCGGCTCGCCCTCGGGGACTGGATGCTGCCCACCGGCACCCGGGCCCTCGCCGACCCCGCCCTGCACACCGCGAAGGACGGCTGGGCCACCGGTACCGCCCTGGCCGCCCACCTCAGCCCGGCCCCCGCCCAGTCGGTCCGCGGCTATCCCGAGTGGAAGGACAAGGTGGCCACCCCGGCCTTCCAGGAGTACTACAGCGGCGCCATCGGACTCGACGAGCTGCGCCACCGCCTGGAGAAGGACGGGAACCTGGTGCTGGCCCGGTACCAGCGCTGAGCGGGGAAATGGTGCGAACGAGATGTCTCGTCTCGCATGCTGTCACCGTCATGACCGACCCCGCCCACATCGCCATGTTCTCGATCGCCCTCCACGGCCACGTCAACCCCAGCCTGGAGGTGATCCGCGAGCTCGTCGCCCGCGGACACCGGGTCACTTGAGCCATCCCGCCGGGGTTCGCCGAGAAGATCGCCCAGACCGGTGCCCGGCCCGTGCCCTCCACCTCACGCTGCCCGGCCCGGACGCCGACCCGGAGGCCTGGGGCACCACCCTGCTGGACAACGTCGAGCCCTTCCTGAACGACGCGCGCGGGAGAGGGCCCGTTGGTTCCCCCGGGATACCAACGGGCCCTCTGTCAACGGGCGGAATCAGACGCTCAGCCGGTCGCCCTCGGGACGAGGCGGTGCGGCCACCGCCTCCGGCGACTCGTCGTGGGTGAGGTCGGGCAGCCGGTTCATCCACTTGGGCAGGTACCAGTTGCGCTCGCCCAGCAGCGCCATCACGGCCGGCAGCAGCACACCGCGGATGACCGTCGCGTCGATCAGCACGGCGGTGGCCAGGCCCACACCCATCTGCTTCATGTCCTGCATGGACAGCGTGCCGAAGATCGCGAACACGGCGACCATGATGACGGCGGCGCTGGTGACGACACCGGCCGTGGTGACCACGCCGTGCTGGATCGCGTCCCTCGTGCTGCGGCCGCGCATCCGGGCCTCGCGGATCCGGGAGACCACGAACACGTGGTAGTCCATGGACAGACCGAACAGGATCACGAAGAGGAACAGCGGCAGCCAGGTGACGACCGCGCCGACGCCCTCCGCACCCACCAGCGAGGCGCCCCAGCCGTGCTGGAAGACGGCGACGAGGATGCCGTACGCCGCGCCCACCGACAGCAGGTTCAGCAGGATCGAGGTGATCGCCACGGTCAGCGAGCGGAACGACAGCAGCATCAGCAGGAAGGCGAAGACCACCACGAACGCGAAGACCGGGGCGACGGAGCCCATCAGCTGGTCGTTGAAGTCGTGGTTGCCCGCGACGTTTCCGGTGACCGGCGCCTGGACGCCGTCGACCTTGCCGAGCGTGGCGGGCCGTACCTCGTCCCGCAGCTTCTCCAGGCTCTTGGTCGCCTTGTCCATGTCCGAGCCGCCGACCAGCGGTACGGACACCAGGGCGACGTTCTGCGCGTCGTGCAGCTTGATGTCGACCGGCCCGAGCGAGGCGCCCGAGGCGACCGCCTGCTCCTTGAAGTCGGCCAGTGCCCGCCGCACCTCGGGTGCGTTGATGTCCTTGGCCTTCACGACCACCTCGGCCGGCTCGGAACCGCCGGGGAAGGCGTCGTTGAGCCGGTTGTAGGTCTGCACGATGGGCAGCGAGTCACCGAACTCCTGGTCCAGGGTGAGCTGCGCGGTCTTCATGCCCAGCGCGGGCGCGGCCACGGCCAGCAGCGCGCCCACCGCCACGACCACGGAGACCAGCGGCCGGGCGAGCACACCGCGCAGCACGGCCGTCCAGAAGCGGCTCTCCGAACTCCCGCCGGTCCGGCGCCGGCGCAGGAACGGGATCCGTCCCTTCTCCACCCGCTCGCCCAGCAGCGACAGCAGTGCGGGCAGCACGGTCACGGAGCCGACCATGGCGACCGCCACGACGATCAGCGAGGCCAGGCCCATCGCCTCGAACGTGGCGAGTCCGGTGAACAGCATGCCCGCCATCGCCACGCACACCGTGACACCGGAGACGATGATCGCCCGGCCGCTGGTGGCGGCGGCGATCCGCAGGGCGGTGCCCGCATCCCGCCCGGCGTCCCGCTCCTCGCGCTCCCGGCGCAGGTAGAACAGGCAGTAGTCGACGCCGACCGCCATGCCGACCAGCAGCATCACGGAGTTGGCGGTGTCGCTCATCGGCTGGAGATGGCTGACGATGCCCATCAGACCCATCGTCGCCATGATCGCGGTGATCGCCAGCGCCACCGGCAGCAGCGCCGCCACCAGCGCCCCGAACGCGATCAGCAGGATGCCGAGGGCGACCGGCACGGCGGAGTACTCGGCCTGCTGGAAGTCGTCGCCGAAGGCGTCCTTGTACTGCTTCTGCATGCTGGCGCCGCCGATCTCCTCGATCCGCAGCGACCCGTGCTTCTTCTGCACCCCGTCGACGGCCTTCAGTACCGGCTCGACCCGGTCGGCGGCCGTGTCCGCGTCGCCGCGCATGTCGAACTGCACCAGCGCGCTGCGGCCGTCCTTCGAGATCGTCCGGGTGTCGTAGGGGGAGCTGACACCGGTGACCTTGCCGGTGGCGCCGACGGCCTTCACCACGTCCGCGACGGTGGCCTTGAACTCGGGGTCCGTGGCCTTCAGGGAACCGTCCTTCGACTGGATCAGGACGGTCTCCCCGGCCGGCTCCTTGATCCCCGCGTCGTCGATGATCCGGGCGGCGGTGTGCGTCTCTCCCTTGAGCTGGTCGCTGTCGTCGACGTCGACCCGGCCCGCCGCCGAACCGAGCCCCATCGCCAGGACGACGAACAGCACCCATATGCCGACGGCCGCCCAGCGATGCCGGGCGCTCCAGCCGCCGGCGCGGGCGGCCAGGCCCCGCACCCGCGTGTCTCCGTTACCCATGACGGGCCATCCCCCTTGTTCTGCTCCGTACGTGGACTCGCTACGAAGGTATGGGCCGGATAAGGCCTTATCGTCGTGCTGCCCGGTGAAGTAGGACGACGTCCTCTCGTCGCCGGGGAGGACAACGGGCCCTTACATCTATCCGCGCGTCTCGGGGGCCGTGATCAGGGTGTGACCCCCCAGGCACGACGGCCGCTCTAGGGTGTCGGGATGACGACGTATGCGGCGCTGCTGCGGGGCATCAACGTGGGCGGCAGCAAGAAACTGCCAATGGCCGACCTGCGGGAGCTGATGACGGGCCTCGGCCACGAAGGCGTGCGCACCCACCTCCAGAGCGGCCAGGCCGTCTTCACCTCCGGCCACGGCGACGAGGAGTCCCTGGCCGACGAGCTGACCCGGGCGATCGAGCGGCAGTTCGGCTTCTCCGTGGACGTGATCGTGCGCACCCACGCCTACCTGAAGGCCGTGGCGGAGGCCTGCCCGTTCCCCGCCGCCGACCTGGAGGCCAAGCAGCTGCACATCACGTACTTCTCCGCGGCCGTCACGGCGGAACGCTTCGCGGAGATCGACCGGGCCGCCCACCTCCCCGAGGAGTTCCGCCTCGGCGACCGGTCGCTGTACCTGTACGCCCCGGACGGCCTCGGCCGCTCCAAGCTCGCCGAGGCCCTGTCCCGGCCGCGGCTCACCAAGGGCCTGATCGCCACGAGCCGGAACTGGAACACCGTGGTCAAGCTGGTGGATATGACGGCTCCGCGAGCGTGACCCGCCGCACAGGGTCCTTCGCATAGGGTCTCCTTCGCACTCAGGGGAGGGAAGATCCGATGCAGGGAAGCGGGAGACTCCGCGCGGTCGCGGTGATCACGGGGATAGTGCTGGTGGGCGCGTCGGCCACCGGTTGCGGTGGCGGCCGGGACCGGGGGAGCGGAAAAGCGGACGGGGCCGCCACCGCCGTCTCCTACAAGAACTCCGGGGAACTCCCCGAGCGGCTCGCCGCCGACGGCACCACGATCGTCGTCGGCGCCCCGCACGCGGCCACGACCGTCCACCTCTACGAGGACCCGCGCTGCCCCGTCTGCCGGGACTTCGAGGAGGACGGCGGGGGCAAGGCCCTGCGTGGGATCACCGTCTCCGGCGAGGTCAGGACCGAGTACACGCTTGCGTCCTTCCTCGACGGCCGGCTCGGCGGCAAGGGCTCCCGCAAGGCGGCCAACGCGCTGCGCGCCGCGCTGGACAAGGGCAAGTTCCTCGAGTACCACGACGCCCTCTACGCCCACCAGCCGCCGGAGGAGACCGACGGCTACACCGACGCGTTCCTGCTGCGCGTCGCCTCCCGGGTGCACGGCCTGCGCGGCCCGGACTTCGACGCCGCCGTCCGGGGCATGAAGTACGCGGACTTCGTCACCGCCTCCCAGCGGGCCTACACCCACGACCACGCGCCGGGCACACCGACGTTCGCCGTGAACGGCGTCATCGTCGAGGGGCCGCTGCGCAGCAGGATCTTCAGGGGCGACTCCCTGCAACTGGCCATAGGCGAGGCCGCCGCCCAGGCGCCCGCCGCGGACAGCTGAATGGGCCACTGAAACAGCGGGCGATTGGGCCGGGACCCTGCGCCATTCGGCGGCTAGCGTCGTCGGTGTGACGCCTTCCGAGACCGACCGCACCGGCGCGCCCGTCCGCGTCGACTTCGCCTTCGACCCCGCGTGCCCCTTCGCCTGGATCACCTCCCGCTGGCTGCTGGAGGTCGAGCGCCTGCGCCCGCTCGACCTCCGCTTCCACGCGATGAGCCTGTACCTGCACAATCTCGGCAACGAACTCCCGGACTGGTACCGGGATCTCGTCGACCGGTCGATCGGCCCGGTCCGGGTCGCGGTGGCCGCCGCCGGCCGGCACGGCGAGAAGGTGCTGCGGGACCTCTACACCGCCTTCGGCACCCGCATCCACGAGCGCGGTACCGAGTACGCCCAGGATTTCGACGCGGTCGTCACCGAGTCCCTCGCCGACCTGGGACTCCCCGCGGATCTGGCCGACGCCGCCCACGACCCGGCGTACGACGAGGCGGTGCGCCGCAGCCACGACGCCTGGGCCGAGCCGGACTCGGGAGGCTACGTGGGCACGCCCACCCTGCACGTCGACGGCACGGTGTGGTTCGGTCCGGTACTGCGCGCCGTTCCGCGCTCGGAAGCGGCGGCCGAACTCTTCGACAGCTTCCGGGTGCTGGCGAGGCACCCCGGCTTCTTCGAGCTCAAGCGCACCCGCACCGGCTCCCTGTCCTTCGACTGAGCTCTTTCGGCTGGGTCCGCCTCATTGACGACGACTCATCAATGCTCCTACCTTTCCCGGGTCGGCACACGCTTCCCGCATGGGAGAGGTATATGCCCGCACATCCCAGACGCACCCTGTATGCCCTGCTTTACGCAGCTATGCTACTCGGGGCGCCCTCGCTCACGGCCATCGCACAAGCGGCAGTGACCTCCGATGTATATGTGTCGCCCGTCGGTGACGACCACGCCAACGGCACCGCCCGGCACCCCGTCCGCACCCTGAAGCGCGCCCGCGACCTGGTCCGCGCCAGGGTCGCGGACCTCCACGGCGACCTGACGGTCCACCTCGCGCCCGGAACGTACCGCCAGACCGAACCGCTGGTGCTCGACGCCCGTGACTCGGGCACGGGCGGCCACCGGGTCGTCTGGCAGGGCGGCGACGGCACGGTCGTCAGCGGCGGGCGCCGGGTCACCGGCTGGCGCCCGGTCGCCGGCCGCGCCGGCCTGTGGTCCGCACCCGCCCCCCAAGGGCTCACCGACACCCGGCAGTTGTACGTCGACGGGGTGCGCGCCCAGCGGGCCCGCGGGGCCGTGCCGGTGACCCTCACCCAGACGGCGACCGGCTACGACGCGTCCTCCGACGCCATCGCCCACTGGAAGCACCCCTCCGACGCCGAGTTCGTCTACACCAGCGGCGAGGCCCTGTGGAACATCGAACGCGACGGCCTGGGCCAGTGGACCGAACCGCGCTGCCGGATCGCCTCCGCCGAGGGCACCACCATCACCATGGCGCAGCCCTGCTGGGACAACTCCAACAAGCGGGTCGAGTTCCCCGACATCCCCGGCCGCACGGTCAGCATGGTCGGCCCGGGCCACCTCACCAACGGCGGCAAGGCGTCCTACGTCGAGAACGCCTACGAACTCCTCGACCAGCCCGGAGAGTGGTACCTCGACAGGACCGCGCGGAGGGTCTACTACCTGCCCCGCAAGGGCGAGGACCTCGCCCGCGCCGACATCGAGGCCGCCGCGGCCGAGAAACTGGTCGACGGGCGGGGCACGGCGGACGCGCCCGTGCACGACATCACCTTCCGCGGCATCCAGTTCAGCTACGCGACCTGGCTGACGCCCTCGCGACCGGAGGGCTTCTCCGAGATCCAGGCCGGCTACACCATCACCGGCGACAAGGGCTGGGCCACGCAAGGCCTGTGCCAGTACGTCGAGGGCGGCACCTGCCCCTTCGCGTCGTGGACGAAGATGCCCGGCAACGTGTCCTTCGCCTACGGGCAGCGCATCGAGTTCGCCGACGACGTCTTCGCCCACCTCGGCGCTTCCGGGCTGGACCTGGGGGCGGGCAGCCAGGACTCGTCCGTCAGCGGCAGCGTCTTCACCGACATCTCCGGCAACGGCCTGGAGATCGGCTCGGTGGACGGCCGGACCCCGGCCTCCGGCGTGCAGGTGACGGACAACCACCTCTACGGCCTGCCCCGCGAGTACCACGGCGGCGTCGCGATCCTGAACGGCTACACCCAGCACGACACCATCGCCCACAACCAGATCGACCACGTCGGCTACTCCGCGATCTCGATGGGCTGGGGCGGCTGGCCCGACAAGATCGGCGATCCCGCGACCCCGAACCCGAGCCACGACAACGCCGTACGCGACAACCTCATCCACGACTACATGCAGATGCTCGACGACGGCGGCGGCATCTACACCCAGGGCCTGACCGGCACCTCCCTGGCCGACGGCGAGAAGGTCACCGGCAACGTCGTCCACGACCAGTGGGGCCTGGGCAAGAGCGTCTACACCGACAACGGCTGCACCTACGAGACCGTCGACGGCAACGTCCTCTACAACGCCTCCTACGCCAACGTCGCCTCCCGCCACACCGACTACCGCGACGACCTCGGCAACAACGACCCGACCCTGATCAAGGACAACTGGTGGGAGGAGGGCACGGCCGACGGCGACAACAAAGGGCTGGTGACGACCGGCAACAAGATCATGGCGGCACCGTCCGACGTACCGTCAGAGGTGCTGGCCGACGCCGGACTTGAGCCCGCCTACAAGAATCTGCTCGACCGCCGTGTCGGCGCCCGCTCCGTCCCCGAGCCGCCGTCCCGGGTCGGCACGAGCACAGCCGGCGCGGACGCCCTGTACACCACCTTCAACCCGACGTTCGCGGACGGCGGTTCACCGGTGACGTCGTACACGGCGCGCGCCTACGACCCGGCCGGCCGCCAGGTGGGTGAACAGACCGTCTCCGCCGCCGACTTCAGGCGCACCGCGCTCGTCCGCATCGGCGGACTGCCCTCGTCCGGCGGGCCGTTCACGGTGACGGTCACGGCGAGCAACGCGTACGGCGCCAGCGCCCCGTCCCTGGCCTCGGCGCCGCTGACCCCGACGGCCCCGGGCGTCCTGCCCGACGCCCCGACCGCACCCAAGCTGCGCACCGCGTCCACCGCGGCCACCCTCGCCTGGACCCCGCCCACCGCGACGGGCGACGCGAAGATCACCGGCTACCGGGTGACCGTCTCCGACGGCCGCGACCCGGTCGACGTCACCGGCCGGGACGTCCTGGTCACCCAGCCCTCCGCCAAGGGCATGTTCCGGGTGCTCGGCGGACTGCGGCCCGGCACCTCCTACACGGTGACCGTGGCGGCGGTGACGGCGGCGGGCACCGGTCCCGCGGCAACCGTGAAGGCGACCACGAAACCCTGACGGCAGGCGGAATCCCCACCCCTGTGACACTTCCACCGCACGAGACGCAGTACCAAGTGCCGGGCACGGCAGGAAGGTTGGCCACAGCCGGACACCGTGCCCCGGCCCTGCGTCCGCGGACCGGCGTCACAGGGGAACGCCGGACCGCGGACACCGCCCGCCGCACCGGCTCACCCCCCAGGGCCTAGGCGCCCACAGCCGCCAGCGCCGGGTGGCGTGCCGCGTCGTAGCGCTCCAGCAGCAGCCGGGCCACCTCCGGCGCGGGACCGAGGACATCGGCCAGGACGTCCGCCTGTGCCGCACCCCGCGCGATGCGGTCCGGGAGGAAGCCGGGGGCCAGGACGTACGGGGCGACCGCGACCTTCGCGCAGCCCAGCGCCCGCAGCTCCCGTACGGCGTCCTCCGTGCGCGGCAGGGATGCGGAGGCGAACGCAGGTCGCACGGCGCACCAACCGGTGTGCCGCCACTCCCGCGCGATTTCTGCGATCACTGCGATCGCCTCCGGGTCGGTGGACCCCGCCGAGGCCAGCACGACCCCGGTCGAGGACTTGTCGGCGGGCGTCAGCCCCGCCTCGTACAGCCGGCGCTCCAGCGCCGACAGCAGCAGCGGGGACGGGCCCAGCACCTCCGCCTGCCGGATCCGCAGCCGCGGCGGCGCCTCCCGCAGGACCGCCGGGATGTCCGCCTTCGCGTGGAACGCGCGGGTGAGCAGCAGCGGGAGGGCCACCACGTCACGGACGCCCTCCGCCGCAAGCGACTCCAGCACCCCTTGCACGGACGGGACGTTGAAGTCGAGGAAGCCGGTCTCCACGCGCAGCCCCGGCCGCCGCGACCGTACGCGACGCACCAGGGCGTGCACCGTCGCGGCGTGCCGCGGGTCGCGGCTGCCGTGGGCGATCACGAGGAGGACCGGCTTCGCATGGCGCATGGGACTCAGCTCTTCACCAGCAGGCCGCGGCTGCGCAGCACCCACCGCTCCAGCGGGCTGAAGATCAGCAGGTCGATGGCTATACCGACGAACAGGATGAGCAGGATGGCGAGGAAGACCGTCGCCATGCTGCTGTTGGTGCGGCCCACCTCCAGCAGCTGGCCGAGACCCATGCCCATGTCCGGCGACTGGGCGATGATCTCGGCGGCCATCAGCGAACGCCACGAGAAGGCCCAGCCCTGCTTCAGCCCGGCGACATAACCGGGCAGCGCCGCCGGCATCACGATGTGCCAGGTGCCGCGCAGCCCCGTCGCGCCCAGCGTGCGGCCCGCGCGCAGGAACAGCGGGGGCACCTGGTCCACGCCGGAGACCAGACCGTTGGCGATCGAGGGGACGGCACCGAGCAGGATCACGGTGAACATCACCGAGTTGTCCAGGCCCAGCCAGATCACCGCCGGCGCGACCCAGGCGACCGAGGGCAGTGACTGGAGACCGGACAGGATCGGGCCGAACGCCGCACGCACGAACTTCACCCGCGCCACCAGCAGGCCCAGCGGCGTGCCGATGACCAGCGCGAGCAGGAAGCCCAGCAGACCGCGCGAGACGCTGCCCCAGATGTAGTCGAGCAGGGTCCCCTTGACCCACTGGTCCTCCACCTCGGCCCACACGTCGCCGGGAGAAGGCAGCTTCGACGGGTTGTCGACGGCCGGGTAGAGGAGCGTCCAGGCCACCAGCACCACCGCGATGGCGATGATGGGCGGAAGGATCTTGTTCTTGAGGGTCTGGCTGAAGGGCGTACGGCCGGCGGCCGTGGTCTCCAGCGCGTCGAGGCCCGCCTCGACGCTCCCGGCGTCCTGGGCCGGTGTCGTCTCAGTGCTGGCCATGGCGGCGGATCTCCCCACGCAGTACATCGGTTATCTCGAGGGACAGTTCGGCCACGGGCGCGTCCTCGATGCGACGCGGCTGCGGGATGTCGACCGACCAGTCCCGGGCGATGCGTCCCGGGCGGGACGACAGCAGGATGACGCGCTGCGCGAGCCGTACCGCCTCGCGCACGTTGTGCGTGACGAAGAGGACGGACACGCCCGTCTCCGCCCAGATCCGCGTCAGTTCGTCGTGCAGCACGTCCCGCGTGATGGCGTCCAGCGCCGCGAACGGCTCGTCCATCAGCAGCAGGTTGCTCTCCTGGGCGAGCGCCCGGGCCAGGGCCACACGCTGGCGCATACCGCCCGACAGCTCGTGGACGCGCTTGCCGTACGCGCCCTTCAGCCGGACGAGTTCGAGCAGCTCGTCGGCCTTGCCGCGCCGCTCGTTCTTCGGAACCCCCCTGAGCTTGAGGGCCAGTTCGATGTTCTTGCCCGCGGTCAGCCACGGGAAGAGCGCGTGCTCCTGGAACATCAGGGCCGGCCGGCCGTCCGTCGCGATGGAGCCGACGGTCGGCTTGTCCAGCCCCGCCACCAGGTTCAGCAGTGTGGACTTGCCGCAGCCCGAGGCCCCCAGGAGGGTGACGAACTCGCCCGGCGCGACATCGAGGCTGATGTCGTCCAGGACGAGCTGCTGCCCGCCCGGCCCTGCGAAGGACTTCGAGACATGCTCAAGGCGAGCGGCGTACTCCACCGACTCTTCGGCCTTGGCGAGGGTCGTTGCCATGGTCGCCACCTCCTGGGAACTCGGGTCGTCGATCAGCTGGCGCCGAGACCGGCGTCGTCCACCGTGCTCTCGCCCTCGGCCTTGAGGACCTTGTTGAGGAGGGTGAGGTCGTAGATCCCCTTCAGGTTCGACTTGTCCAGCAGGCCGGCCTTGACCGCGTGCTCCGCCTCGGTGTCGAGGGTGGAGGCCAGCGGGTCGTTGGTGAACTGGATCGACTTCCACGCCGGGTCGATGACGGCCGCCGGCAGCGCCTTGCCGGAGTCCGCCTCCAGCCGCTTGTTCGCCGTGGCCTTGGCCTCGTCGGGGTTGGCGTTGATCCACTTGTTGGCCTCGACCGAGGCCTTCAGCACGGCCTCGACGGCCTTCGGGTGCTTCTTGAGGAAGTCCTGCCGCACGATGATGTTCGTGATCACGAACTTCTTGTCCGGCCACAGCGTCGACTCGTCGAGCAGTACCTTGCCGCCCTCGGCGACCAGCTTGGACGCGGTCGGCTCCGGCACCCAGGCACCGTCGATGGCACCGGACTTGTAGGCGTCCGGAGTGATCTTGTTGTCGGTGCGGACCACCGACACATCGCCCTTCCCGGTGTTCGCGTCGACCTTCCAGCCCTGGTCGGCGATCCAGTTGAGGAACGCCACGTCCTGCGTGTTGCCGAGCTGCGGGGTGGCGATCTTCTTGCCCTTGACGTCCTTCAGGGACTTGATCTTCTTGGGGTTGACGACGAGCTTCACGCCGCCGGAGGCCGAACCGCCGATGATCTTCAGGCCCTTGCCGCTGGACTTGACGTAACCGTTGATCGCCGGGGACGGGCCGATCCAGCCGATGTCGATGGAGCCCGAGTTCAGCGCCTCGATCTCGGAAGGACCGGCGTTGAAGATCTGGTAGCCCGCCTTGGTGGCGCCCAGTTCCTTCTGGAACAGGCCCTGCTGACGGGCGACGAGCGCGGTGCCGTGGGTCAGATTGCCGAAGTAGCCGATCTTGACGGAGCCGAGACCGTCGATCTTGGACGCCCCGGCGGCGACCTTCTCCTTGGCGTTGTCGGTCGTGGACTTGGACCCGTAGCCGCAAGCGGCGAGCGTGAGCAGGGGGAGCGCTGCCACCACGGCTGCGCCGCGGCGAAGAAACGTCGAACGGGGTGAGCGGTTGACAGGCACGGGAGGTTTTCCTCTCGGAGGCCCGGCGGTCACGGTCTCTCAGGTCGTGGCCGGGAGGTCGGCAGGTCTTCGTCGCTTCCGGGACGTCGGGTGGGGGGACGGGGCGCGCAAGCGGTGCGCGTACGTCAGCGCACACATCGCGCCACTCCGCCCTGCCCGCTGCCGAGGGCGCCGCTGCCGACACGGCCGCCCTCCTTCGCGAACGTCGAGTAGACGTCGGTCGTCCTCATGGTCAGAAGTCCCACCCGTCGTCCGCGGCCTCGTCCTTGACCGGCTCGGGGGACGCGAACGACTCGCCCACCATGCCCGCGGTGAGCGTGGTGCCGTCGCTGGGGTCGATCAGGATGAAGGAGCCGGTGCGCCGCGAGTCGGAGTAGGAGTCGACCGGCAGCGGCTCGGCGGTACGGATCTTCACCCGGCCGATGTCGTTGGCGACGAGGTGCCCCGGGTGCGGGTGCAGGGAGAGGTCGGCGAGCGTGAGCCGGGACGGGATGTCCTTGACGATCGCCTTGACCGTGCGGGTGCCGTGCTTGAGCAGCACCCGGTGGCCGACGGTCAGCGGGGCGTCGGCGACGTGGCAGACCGTGGCCTCGATGTCCTGGGTGGTCGCCGGGGCGTCCTTGGTCGGCACGATCAGGTCGCCGCGCGAGATGTCGATGTCGTCCTCCAGGAGGATCGTCACCGACTGGGTGGTCCAGGCGACGTCGACCGGCTCGCCGAGCAGGTCGATGCCGGAGATCCTCGAGGTACGGCCGGACGGCAGGACGGTGACCGCCTCGCCGACGCGGAACGAACCGGCGGCGATCTGGCCCGCGTAGCCCCGGTAGTCCGGGTGCTCGGCCGTCTGCGGCCGGATCACGTACTGCACGGGCAGCCGCGCGTGGCAGTGGCTCAGGTCGTGGCTGACCGGGACCGTCTCCAGGTGCTCCAGGAAGGTCGGCCCGCCGTACCAGTCCATGTTCGCGGACGGGTCCACCACGTTGTCGCCGGCCAGCGCCGAGATCGGGATCGCGGTGATCTCCGGGACGCCCAGTTCGAGCGCGTACGCCGTGAACTCCTCGGCGATGGCGGCGAAGACGGACTCCTGGTAGCCGACCAGGTCCATCTTGTTGACGGCGAGGACGACGTGCGGGACGCGCAGCAGCGCGGCGATCGCGGCGTGCCGGCGGGTCTGCTCGACGACGCCGTTGCGGGCGTCGACCAGGATCACCGTCAGTTCGGCGGTGGAGGCGCCGGTGACCATGTTGCGGGTGTACTGCACATGGCCGGGGGTGTCGGCGAGGATGAAGCGGCGCTTGGGCGTGGCGAAGTAGCGGTAGGCCACGTCGATGGTGATGCCCTGCTCGCGCTCGGCCCGCAGACCGTCCGTCAGCAGCGCAAGGTCGGGCGCGTCCTTGCCGCGGCTGCGGGAGGCGTGCTCGACGGCCTCCAGCTGGTCGGTGAGGACCGACTTGGAGTCGTGCAGCAGGCGGCCGACGAGGGTGGACTTGCCGTCGTCGACGGAGCCCGCGGTGGCGAACCGCAGCAGGGTGGTGGCCGAGAGAGCCTCGGTCGTCGTCGTGCTCATGCTTAGAAGTACCCCTCGCGCTTGCGGTCTTCCATCGCGGCCTCGGAGAGCTTGTCGTCGGCGCGGGTGGCGCCGCGCTCGGTCAGCCGGGACGCGGCGATCTCGGCGATGACGGCGTCCAGCGTCGTGGCGTCGGAGTCGACGGCGCCGGTGCAGGACATGTCGCCGACGGTGCGGTAGCGGACCAGCCGCTTCTCGACGGTCTCGCCGTCCTTGGGGCCGCCCCACTCGCCCGCCGTCAGCCACATGCCGCCCCGCTGGAAGACCTCACGCTCGTGCGCGAAGTAGATCTCGGGCAGCTCGATGCCCTCGCGGGCGATGTACTGCCAGACGTCCAGTTCCGTCCAGTTGCTGAGCGGGAAGACGCGGACGTGTTCGCCGGGCGCGTGCCGGCCGTTGTACAGGTTCCACAGCTCGGGGCGCTGCCGGCGCGGGTCCCACTGGGAGAACTCGTCGCGCAGCGAGAACACCCGCTCCTTCGCCCGGGCCTTCTCCTCGTCGCGGCGTCCGCCGCCGAAGACGGCGTCGAACCGCTCGCTCTGGATCTTCTCCGTGAGCGGCACCGTCTGGAGGGGGTTGCGGGTGCCGTCGGGGCGCTCCTTGAGCACACCGCGGTCGATGTAGTCCTGCACGGAGGCCACGTGGAGGCGCAGCCCGTGCCTCTCGACCGTCCGGTCCCGGTAGTCCAGCACCTCGGGGAAGTTGTGCCCGGTGTCCACGTGCAGCAGGGAGAACGGCACGCGGGCCGGCGCGAACGCCTTCAGCGCGAGGTGCAGCATGAGGATGGAGTCCTTGCCGCCGGAGAACAGGATCACCGGCTTCTCGAACTCGCCCGCCACCTCGCGGAAGATGTGCACCGCCTCGGACTCCAGCGCGTCCAGGTGGCTGAGGGCGTACGGGCTGTCGACGCCCCCCTCGGCCTTCACCGTGGTCGTCATGCCAGTCCCCTTTCGCTGAGCAGGGCGTACACGGAGGCCGCCGACTCAGGCACGCTCTGGTGCTGCGACTCGATGCGCAGGTCGGGCGACTCGGGCTCCTCGTAGGGGTCGTCGACGCCCGTGAGCCCCGTCAGCTCGCCCGCGGCCTGCTTGGCGTACAGCCCCTTCACATCGCGCACCGAGCAGACCTCGACCGGGGTCGCCACGTGCACCTCCAGGTACGCCGTGCCGTTCTCCTGGTGCCGCTTGCGTACCGCGTCCCGGCTGTCCGCGTACGGCGCGATGACCGGTACCAGCGCCTTGACGCCGTTGCGGGCCAGCAGTTCGGCGACGAAGCCGATGCGCTGCACGTTGGTGTGCCGGTCCTCGCGGCTGAAGCCGAGGCCCGCCGAGATGAACTCGCGGATCTCGTCGCCGTCGAGCACCTCGACGAGGTGGCCCTCCTCGCGCAGCCGGCCCGCCAGCTCGTGGGCGATGGTGGTCTTGCCGGCACTCGGCAGGCCCGTGAGCCAGACGGTGGCTCCGGTCGTCACGTGGGTCTCCAATGTCTGTGTCATGGTCAGCCGTGCAGCCCGCACTCGG
Source organism: Streptomyces sp. NPDC001480 (assembly GCF_042894725.1). Classification (NCBI taxonomy): domain Bacteria; kingdom Bacillati; phylum Actinomycetota; class Actinomycetes; order Kitasatosporales; family Streptomycetaceae; genus Streptomyces; species Streptomyces sp. NPDC001480. The sequence continues at coordinate 380,844 of NZ_JBIAVX010000004.1, forward strand.
TCTTGGCGCGGCCCGCCCAGCGGCCCGCGCGCGCGTCCTCGCCCTCGAGCACCCGGCGGGTGCAGGGCGCGCAGCCGATGGAGGGGTAGCCGTCCATAAGCAGCGGGTTGGTCAGTACGCCGTGTTCGGCGACGTAGGCGTCCACGTCGTCCTGCGTCCAGCGGGCGATCGGGGAGACCTTCACCTTCTGGCGCTTGTCGTCCCAGCCGACTACCGGGGTGTTCGCCCGGGTCGGGGACTCGTCGCGGCGCAGGCCGGTCGCCCAGGCCCGGTAGCCCTCGAGGCCCTCCTCCAGGGGCTGGACCTTGCGGAGCTTGCAGCACAGGTCGGGGTCGCGGTCGTGCAGCCTGGGGCCGTACTCGGCGTCCTGCTCGGCGACCGTCTGCTTCGGAGTGAGGGTGATGACGTTGACGTCCATCACGGCCTCGACCGCGTCGCGGGTGCCGATGGTCTCCGGGAAGTGGTAGCCCGTGTCGAGGAACACGACGTCCACGCCCTTTTGGACACGGGACGCCAGATGGGCGACCACCGCGTCCTCCATGGAGGACGTGACGCAGAAGCCCTTGCCGAAGGTGTCGACCGCCCACTGGAGGATCTCCAGCGCGGAGGCGTCCTCCAGCTCACGGCCCGCCTGCTCGGCGAGCGCCTTCAGTTCCTCGGTCGAACGTTCTTCCTGAGCCGTCGTCATGTCCGGTCATCCCCTCCGTTGTCGGCTCGCTGAAGCCCCCGGGCGAGCAGCCCGAGGAACTTCAGCTGGAATGCGCGGTTGCACGCCGCGCATTCCCAGGCGCCGTGACCGCTCTGAGGGGCTTCGCTGGGACGCAGGTCCTCGTCGCCGCAGTAGGGGCAGTAGAAGGGGGCGGCCCGCTCGCTCATGAGAGGGCCTCCTCGTCGGCACGGGCCGCCCAGACGGCGAACCGCTCGCCGTCCTCGCGCTCGGCCTGGAAGCGCTTGAGGACGCGCTCCACGTAGTCGGGGAGCTCCTCCGCGGTGACCTTCAGACCGCGCACCTTGCGGCCGAAGCCGGGCTCCAGGCCCAGCGCGCCGCCGAGGTGCACCTGGTAGCCCTCGACCTGGTTGCCGTCCTTGTCCAGGACCAGCTGGCCCTTGAGGCCGATGTCCGCCGTCTGGATGCGGGCGCAGGCGTTCGGGCAGCCGTTGAGGTTGATGGTGATCGGCTCGTCGAAGTCCGGGATCCGGCGCTCGAGTTCGTCGATCAGCTGCGAGCCGCGCTGCTTGGTCTCCACGATGGCGAGCTTGCAGAACTCGATACCGGTGCAGGCCATGGTGCCGCGCCGGAACGGGGACGGCCTGGCGCTGAGGTCCAGGGCCTCCAGACCCTCGACGAGCGAGTCGACCTGGTCCTCCTCGACATCGAGGACGATCATCTTCTGCTCGACGGTGGTGCGCACCCGGCCCGAGCCGTGGGCCTCGGCGAGGTCGGCGATCTTCGTGAGCGTGGCGCCGTCGACGCGTCCCACGCGCGGGGCGAAGCCGACGTAGAACCGGCCGTCCTTCTGCCGGTGCACGCCGATGTGGTCGCGCCACCGCTGGACGGGCTGCTCGGGAGCGGGCCCGTCGAGAAGCTTGCGGCCGCCCAGGTACTCCTCCTCCAGCACCTGCCGGAACTTCTCCGGGCCCCAGTCGGCCACGAGGAACTTCAGGCGGGCCCGGTTGCGCAGCCGGCGGTAGCCGTAGTCACGGAAGATCGACACGACGCCCTCGTAGACGTCCGGGACCTCGTCGATCGGCACCCAGGCGCCGAGCCGCACGCCGAGCTTGGGGTTGGTGGACAGACCGCCGCCGACCCACACGTCGAAGCCGGGGCCGTGCTCGGGGTGGCGCACGCCGACGAAGGCGACGTCGTTGATCTCGTGCACCACGTCCAGCACCGGCGACCCGGAGATGGCCGTCTTGAACTTCCGCGGGAGGTTCGAGTACGCCTTGTTGTTCAGGACCCGGCGCTTCATCTCCTCAAGCGCGGGGGTGCCGTCGATGATCTCGTCCTCGGCGATGCCCGCCACCGGGGAGCCGATCATCACACGGGGGGTGTCGCCGCAGGCGGTGACCGTGGACAGGCCCACGCCCTCCAGGCGTTCCCAGATCGTGGGCACGTCCTCGATCCGGATCCAGTGGTACTGGACGTTCTGCCGGTCGGTGATGTCCGCGGTGCCGCGCGCGAACTCCTGTGAGATCTCACCGATGACCCGCAGCTGCCGGGTGGTCAGCGCCCCGCCGTCGATACGGACGCGCAGCATGAAGTACTCGTCGTCCAGCTCCTCCGGCTCCAGGATCGCGGTCTTGCCGCCGTCGATCCCGGGCTTGCGCTGGGTGTACAGCCCCCACCAGCGCATACGCCCGCGCAGGTCGCTGGGGTCGATCGAGTCGAAGCCGCGCTTGGAGTAGATCGTCTCAATGCGTGTCCGCACATTGAGACCGTCGTCGTCCTTCTTGACCTGTTCGTTGCCGTTGAGCGGGGTGAAGTGACCCACGGCCCACTGACCCTCACCGCGGTGACGACTCACCTTGCGGCGGGGCGCGGAGGCGGCAGGGTTCTGCGGGGTGGCGGCCATGGTTGTTACGTCCTTCGGGACAGGCGGAAAGCGGCTCTGACCTGCGCGTATGGGCGCATACGGGCATACGTGCGCATCGTCGCGCAGGAGGAGAGGGAAGTCAGGACTGTCGGCGTCGCTGGAGCGGTCAGCTCGCCGGACAGATGGCGCTGGACATGCGGCCGAGGTCGACGTGCCGCCGACTCACCAAGGCAATCCCAGTTCCAGACATGACGGAAGCGTGTCATGCGGATCTCTGGCCAGTCCACCGTGATCCGCATGTTGGACACGCATGTCCCGAATGATGGACGCTGTGATCTGCGTCATGTGCCCTGCCTCATGGTCAGGCGCAGTGCGTCATGAGTGATCGACACCGGCCGCTACGCCCCCGGCCAGGGCCCCGGCGCCGGCACCTCCCGCTCCTCCTCCACCTTGGTGTCGAAGAGCCGGAAGCCGCGCCGCAGGTAGTTGTCCATGGCGAACTCGCCGTCCTTGCTGCACGTGTGCAGCCACACCCGCTTCGTCGGCGCCCGCCCGGGCCACCGGTCGGCCAGGTCCCACGCCCGGGCCGTGCCGTGGGCCAGCAGATGACCACCGATGCGCCTGCCGCGGAAGGCGGGGATCAGCCCGAAGTACGCGATCTCCACGACCCCCTCGTCCTGCGGGTCCAGTTCCACGTACCCGGCCGGGGTGCCCCGGTCGTAGGCCACCCACGTCTCCACGCCCGGCCGGTCCAGGAACTCCCGCCACCGGTCGTAGCTCCAGGTCAGCCGGTCGGTCCAGCGGATGTCGCCGCCGACCGAGGCGTACAGGAAACGGCTGAACTCGGGGGAGGGGACCTCGGAGCGGACGATCCGTACGTCGCCGTCGGGGGCGGCGGCCGGGAGGAGGTCCGCCGGGGACGTCTGCTCCAGGGACCAGGTGGTGACCATGACGCTGCTCATGGGGGTCAGAGAATCATCTATCCCAGGGACCTGTCGATCGAGGCCAGGGGCAGGGAGAACAGCATGCGGTCCGTGACCGACCACACCTCGCCCGTCGCCTGCGAGTAGGACAGGGACCCGGCGCCCTCCGCCCAGCAGTGGTGGGTGTCGTCCGAGCCGCAGTGTGCCGCCTTCGCGCCGTCGGTGTCCTGGCGCCAGAGCGTGCCGTGGCCGTCCAGATCCCCGGGCGGGTGCTGGACGTACCACGTGGACCGCTCCGAGCCGGCCTGACGGTACGACAGCACGCCGCGGATGCCGGCCGCCCCCGTCCGGTACGCCTCGACCGCGTCCACCCGGCCCAGCGGGTCCGCGGCGAGCAGGCCGCCGCGCGCCGGCTCCACGCTGAAGGCGTACCGCCACAGGCGGGCGCCCCGGTCGCCCCCGGCGGGGGTCCGTTCGCCGACGACCAGACTGTCGGGTGCCGACGCCCGGTCCAGGGAGAGGCTGCCCGGACACGGGGTGCCGCTCCGCGCGGCGGAGCAGTGTCCGGCCGGGAAGCGGTAGGAGCCCACGGCCGGCATCACGAAGCCGTAGCCGTCCGCCGACCAGCCCCCGGGCACCCGGCCGACCGCCGGACCGTCGACGGTGGTGCGCTGGATGCGGTTCACGTCGTAGACGTAGAGCGCCTCGGCCGCGCCCGTGCCCGCGGTGACGAGCAGTTTGTCCTGGTACCAGACCATGCCGGAGACGGGCGAGGTCAGGCCGCGGTAGTCGCGGCCCCCGTCGTCCGGGACGACCAGCAGCACCCAGCGGTAGACCGGGTGGCGCGGGTCGTCGGCGTCGACGAAGGCGACCCGGGCCAGGCCCCGCTCGGCGGCCGGCCCGGTCGTCGTGCTGTGCGTCCAGCCCGCGAGTATCACGCGGTGGGCGCCCCATATGCCGTCGTCGTCCGCGTCACCGGACGTGGTCACCGAGGCCGGCCGCCAGTCGGCGCCGGCGGTGCCGGTGGTGTCCGCCGGGTCCCAGCAGTACGCCGCCGTGGCCGCCGGGGCGACGGGCAGCGACTCCCGTTCCCCGGAGGTGCAGTCGGCGGCCTCGCGCAGGGTGCGGTCGGCGCTCTCGAGGACCGTGCCGACGCCGACCGGGCGGCCCATGGCCGAGGCGAGCCGGTCGAGCGAGCGGGCCGGCGTCATGCGCTCCTGGAGCCGCAGTACGCCGGTCTCGGCGGAGGTGGCCAGCGGCTTCAGGGCGCCCGGGTCGTCGGCGACCGTGGCCTGCGAGGCGCTGATCAGAGTGGCCGCCGCGGTGAGCGCGAGGGCGGTCCCGGCCAGGACCGCGCGGAGCGCCGCGCCCCGTCTGCGCCGACGGTGTCTGCCGCGTTGCTTCATGTCTCCTCCCGAGGCGGGCCAACTGCTCCTGATGGTCCGTGCGTTGACCGAGGAGCAGGTGGGGAGGCCCGTAACCGGATGCTACGGCAGTCGAGGGCGGCTCAGGTCGAAGACCTCGCAAATATGCGGAAGATGCACCCTCGGATGCGCCGAATATGCCAAATGAGGGTGCAGTTTGCCGCTTTTCAGGTCGTGGGTGACGATGTCCGGCCTGTGATCACCACAGGTGCCGTCGAGTGGGGCAGTAACCCGTGCGGGTCCTCGGGCAGCAGCACCTCGACCTCCGCCTCGTCGCAGAAACGATACGGCCGGTGTTGCAGGAACGCCCCGAGGTACCGCCGCACCCGCGACATCTCGGCCCGCACCGTCACCGTGCGGGACGGGTCGCCGAACAGGTCCGCGGCCAGCCCCGCGGCGCTGCGACCGGTGCGCCGCAGCGCCAGCACATACAGCAACTCGGCGTGCCGGGGACTCAGTTCCCGCGACCAGGAGCCCGCCTGCCCGGCGACCGTCACCGTCCAGCGGCGCGGCCGGGTGAGGTCCAGCACGATCCGCGCGGCGCCCGGCGCCGGCTGGTCGGACGCACGCACCAGCCAGCCCCCGGCCAGCGGCTCCACCGAGCACAGGCCGAGCACGGGCAGCCACCGGTGGCCCGCCGAGAGGGCCGTCGGCAGTCCCACGCGCGGGGTGTACGGCAGCCCCGTCACCGCGGCCGTCCAGCCGTCCCGGTCCACCACGACCGCCCGCCCGCCGACCCGGGCCAGCACCGGTGCCGCCTCGGCCCGCAGCCGCTCCAGCGAGGTCAGATGCAGCTCCCTCAGACGGGCCTCGGCGAGCTTGGCCACCGAGTCCACCCAGGCCAGCGTCGCGGGGTGCATCGTCTCCAGCGGGCCGCTTATGTCCACCACGCCCAGCAGCCGGCCGTCCCGGGGGTCGGTGACCGGGGCGCCGGTACAGGTCCAGGAGGTGTGCGAACGGACGAAGTGCTCGCCGGCGAAGACCTGGACGGGCCGGCGCACCACCGCCGAGGTGCCCACGCCGTTGGTGCCGACGACGTCCTCCCGCCAGTCGGCGCCCACTTCCAGGCCCAGGCCGCCGGCCTTGCGCAGCACGGCCGCACTGCCCTCGCGCCACAGCACCCGCCCGTCGGCGTCGGCGACCACCATGATGTGCCGGGCGACGTCCGCGACCGACAACAGCCCCTGCCGCAGCACCGGCAGGACCTGCCCGAGCGGCGACTCCTCCCGTCTGCGCCGCACTTCCTCGGCGGACAGCAGCCCGCCCTGGTAACCGCGGTCGGGATCGAGACCGCCCCGCAGCATGCGCCCCCAGGACTGCTCGATCACCGGGCGGGGCGCGAGGGGCGTGCGCCGGCCCGCGAGCGCGGCCGCGCGCACCTCGCTGAGCACCCGCGCCGCCCGCGTCACGTCCATGGCGGCGAGCCTCGCCACGTCCATCGACGAGTCGGTCAATGAGTCCTCCCGGGAGCGCGAGCAAGCGGTTGTCAAGCGGTCCGGGGCGGCGGTTTCCGGTCCGAGTGTGCGTCCCATGGTGCCCGTTGGGACGCCTCACGAACACACAGTCCGCGCACAGCCAACGACAAGTTGCAACCCCTTGCAACCCTGGTGAACGGACCGGCGGTGGCCGAAACTTGAGCAGCGTCGTCCAGGCGACGCCGTGGCCTGCAACGGGCCGTGGGCGGGGGTGGTGCCGTGTCGGCGCAGCACCACCCCCGCATAGGAATCCGCCGCGACCGCTTTCCAGCCGCCGGCCGCCTGCCGCCCTCAGGGCCTGCGTCACCTCCGCGACCAGGCGTGCGCCGTCCCGCACGCACGCTCGCCGCGTTACCGAACCACCCAGGGCTCCGCCACGAGGGCGCTCCGGCGCCTCGCGATCACACGCACCGACGACGCGCGCTGATCCGTCCGGGGAGGCGACACCGCCCCTCACGACACCGCACGGGCCCGTTCCACCACGGCGGCCGGATTCAGTCCGTACGGCAGGGTGCCGAAGGCCGTGCCCCGGTCGCCGCCCAGTCGGGAGGCGCAGAACGCGTCGGCGACCTCCGGTGGCGCGAACCGGACGGGCAGCGGCCCTTGGGGGACCAGGGGCGGCCGCTCTTCAGGACACGGGGCGGGCCCGTTCCACCACGGCGGCCAGATTCAGTCCGTACGGCAGGGTGCCGAAGGCCGTGCCCCAGTCGCCGCCCAGTCGGGAGGCGCAGAACGCGTCGGCGACCTCCGGTGGCGCGAACCGGACCAGCAGTGACCCCTGGAGGACGAGGGCCAGCCGCTCCACGAGCCGGCGGGCGCGTCCTTCCACGCCCTCCAGTTCGCCGAGTTCGGACAGCAGGTTCTTCACCGCCGCGTCCAGCCGGTGGTCGGCGCCGCGCGCCCGGCCGACCTCGATCAGATAGGCGTCGAGCGCGCCCTGCTCGCGTTGCAGCGCCCGCAGCACGTCCAGTGCCTGCACGTTGCCCGCGCCCTCCCAGATGGAGTTGAGCGGCGACTCGCGCACCAGCCGCGGCATGCCCCAGTCCTCGACGTAGCCGTTGCCGCCCAGGCACTCCGCGGCCTCCACCACCACCGGCGCACACCGCTTGGTCACCCAGTACTTGGCGGCGGGCACCGCCAGGCGCAGCAGCGCCCGCTCCCGCTCGCTCCCGTCGTCGTACGCGGCCGCGAGCCGCATCGCCAGCGCGGTGGCCGCCTCGGACTCCAGCGCGAGGTCCGCGAGGACGTTGCGCATCAACGGCTTGTCGATCAGCTTGCCGCCGAAGGCCTCCCGGTGGGCGGTGTGGTGCACGGCCTGCGCCACCGCCTGCCGCATCAGTCCCGCCGAGCCGAGCGCGCAGTCCAGCCGGGTCGCGGCGACCATCTCGATGATGGTCCGCACCCCGCGCCCCTCCTCGCCGACCCGGCGCGCCCAGGTCCCGTCGAACTCGACCTCACCGGAGGCGTTCGACCGGTTGCCCAGCTTGTCCTTGAGCCGCTGGAGGAGGAACACGTTGCGGCTGCCGTCCGGCAGGACCCGGGGCACCAGGAAGCAGGTCAGCCCGCCCGGGGCCTGGGCCAGTACCAGGAAGCCGTCCGACATCGGCGCCGAGCAGAACCACTTGTGCCCGGTCAGCGTGTACGTCCCCGCCTCGGCCAGCGGTGTCGCCGTCGTGGTGTTCGCCCGTACGTCGCTGCCGCCCTGCTTCTCGGTCATGCCCATCCCGAAGACCGCCCCGGCCTTGAGGTGGGCGGGCCTGAGCTCACGGTCGTAGATCGTGGAGGTCAGCCGGGGCTCCCACTCGGCGGCGAGTTCGGGGTCGGTGCGCAGCGCGGGCACCGCGGCGTGGGTCATCGACAGCGGGCAGCCGTTGCCCGCCTCGACCTGGGACCAGACCAGGAAGCCGGCCGCCCGCCGCACGTGCCCGGCCGGGCGGACCCATGCGGTGGTCAGCCCCGCCGAGACGCCCTTGCCGAGCAGCCGGTGCCAGGCCGGGTGGAACTCGACCTCGTCGACGCGGTGGCCGTAACGGTCGTGGGTGTGCAGTCGGGGCGGGTTCTCGTTGGCCAGCACCCCCCATTCCTGCACCTGCGCCGAGCCCGAGGTCTTGCCGAGCCCGGACAGCTCGTCGCGCACCTCGTCGATCAGCTCGGGATCGGTGTGCCGCTCGACCGCCTCAAAGAGGGCCCGGTCCGCGCTGAAGAGGTCGTACTCGACCAGCGGGGGCGGCTGGTTCGTCACGGTGTGCGTGCTGGTGCCTGCCATGTCAGCGAACCTACCCGGGGCGACGGCGGTGATGGCCCCAGAGTGACACAGGCAGGGTCGTCGGGCGCCTCCGGTCGGGGGCCGCCCCCGTACCGTCCCCGGGCCGCCGCCCCTACCGTCGCCCGCGAGATGAGTCGGATCGCCCCTGGCGGATACCTTTGGGTCGTGCAGCCAGCAAGTGAACCCCCCGAGCGGCCCGGCGGCCGGCTCCACCGTGCCAGAGCCCTCTACCGGAACGTCTCCAAGCGCAGGACCGCGTGGCTGCTGCTGAAGGACACCGTCAACTCGTGCATGGAGTACCGCATCCTGGGCCTGGCGGCCGAGGCGGCGTTCTTCACGCTGCTGTCCGTGCCGCCGCTGCTGCTGAGCCTGATCGGGCTGCTCGGCTACGTCGACGCCTGGACCGGCGCCGACACCATCCAGTCCCTGGAGAACAACCTCCTGGAGGCCTCCCGGACCGTCCTGTCCGACAGGGGCGTCAAGGAGATCGCCGAGCCCATCCTGAACGACGTGATGAAGGGGGGCCGCCCGGACGTCATCTCCATCGGCTTCGTGTTCGCCCTGTGGTCGGGCTCCCGCGCGGTGAACGTCTTCATCGACACGATCACCGTGATGTACGGCCTGGACGGGGTCCGGGGCATCGTGCGGACCCGGATCATGGCCTTCCTGCTGTTCATCGTGGCGCTGCTGATCGGCTCGGTGGCGCTGCCCCTGATGGTGGCGGGGCCGGACGCGGTGGTGCGGATCGTGCCGTGGTCGGAGACGTTGGTGCAGGTCCTGTACTGGCCGGTGGTGATCATTCTGTCGATCGCCTTCCTCACCACGCTCTACCACGTGTCCGTGCCCGTCCGCTCGCCGTGGATCGAGGACGTGCCCGGCGCCCTGGTCGCGCTGGCCATGTGGGTCCTGGGCAGCTTCCTGCTGCGCATCTACCTCACCCACACCATCGAGGGCGCCACGATCTACGGCTCGCTCGCCGCGGCCGTCGCGGTCCTGTTGTGGATCGGTGTGTCCGCGTTCGCCGTGCTGGTCGGGGCCGCCGTGAACGCGGCCATCGACCGGGTCTGGCCGGCCGCCGCAACGTCCGCCGCCCGAGCCGCCCAGGAGCGGCTGCGCGAGGTCCAGGTCGCCGAGTACGTCGCCCGGGCCGCCGCGGCCCGCGAGGTCGACCCGGACGACCCCGACATGCCGTCCGAGTTCCCCGAGCGCTGGTCCCGCTTCCTGCCCCCGGAGGACGTGACGGCGCGGCTCCGCGCCCATGTGAAGAGCCAGCACAATGTGAAGGACCGGCACAACGCGCACCACAAGCCGGGGGACGACAGGGAACGGCCGGAGAGCTGACGGGACGGCGCGCGCGGATCCGCCGGGCGCCGTCGGCGTAGCCTGGCGGGCGTGTACCAGGAGCGGGTGTCCCGGCTGAGCGGCGCGGTGGTGTGGCGCCGCACCCTGGAGGACCCGGCGGTGCGGCCGGTGCTGCCCGACGGCTGCATGGACCTGCTGTGGAGCGAGGGACGCCTGCTGGTCGCGGGGCCCGACACGCACGCGTACGTCTCGCAAGGCCCGCCCCGCCACTGGGCCGGCGTCCGCTTCCGCCCCGGCACCGCGCCCGGCTTCCTCGGCGTACCGGCGTACGAGCTGCGCGACCGCCGCGTGGAGCTGGCCGATCTGTGGCCCGCCGCCGAGGTACGGCGCCTGCGCGCCCGCGTCGAGGCGGCGCCGGAACCCGCGACGGCCCTGGAGGACATCGCGCTGGAGCGGGCGGCCGGGGCGGGCCCGCAGGACCCGGTGCTCGGGCGGCTCGTCGCGGCGCTGGACGCGGGCCGTCCGGTCGCCGCCACGGCTGACGGACTCGGTCTCGGCGCGCGCCAGTTGCACCGCCGCTGCCTGAGCGCCTTCGGCTACGGTCCCAAGACGCTGGCCCGGGTGCTGCGGCTCCAGCGGGCGCTCGCGCTGGCCCGCTCCGGGGTGCCGTTCGCCGAGACCGCGGTGCGGGCCGGCTACGCCGACCAGCCGCACCTGGCCCGGGACGTGCGCGAACTGGCGGGGGCGACGCTCGGGGAGCTACTGGGCCGCCGGTAGCGGCGCGAACAGGTCGACGCCGTTGCCGTCCGGGTCGTGCACGGTCGCGTACCGCTGCCCCCAGAAGGCGTCCCACGGCTTGAGCTCCCCGTGGTACCCGGCGCCCACCAGGTCCTCGTACACGGCGTCGACGCCGGCGGGCGTCCCGCACCGGAAGGCGAGCGAGACCCGGCCGCCGCCGGCCGGCGGCCGCCAGCCAGGGTGGAAGGAGCGGACGGTGTCCTCGGTGTCCAGGGCGAGGACCAGCCCGCCCGGCAGCTCGGCCTCGACGTGGGGCTGGTCCTCGGCGCCGTCGGGGAAGACGAGCCCGAGGCGGCGGTAGAAGGCGAGCGAGGCGGCCAGGTCGGAGGCCACCACGCCGATCACTGCGCATCGTGGAGTCATGCGAGCACGCTAGGCGGCGCCCGCCCGGCCGGTCTTGAACGAATCGGACACGCGCGGGACCCGGTCACGCCTTCAGCGCGGGCGTCGCACCCGTGCGCCGGGTGAAGCCGGCCACGGTCATCCCCGCCCCCCGTCAAGGGCCTTGGTGCCGCCCGGCGGCGTCAGGGTCCCGCCATGGCCGCCCGACTGCTCGTCTACACCGGTACCGCCGGCTACCGCCACGACTCCATCCCGGACGCCGTCGCCGCCGTACGCTCCTTCGACGGTTTCGCGGTGGACGCCACCTAGGACCCCGCCGCCCTCGAGCAGCCGCTCCAGCGGTACGCGGCGGTCGTCTTCCTCTCCACCAGCGGCGAGGTGCTCACACCCGCCGGCCGGGACCGGCTCGCCGGGTACGTCGAGGCGGGTGGCGGCTTCGCCGGGGTGCACGCGGCGGCCTGCACCGAGTACGGCTGGCCGTACTACGGCGACCTGCTGGGCGCCCGCTTCGCCCGGCACCCCGCGTACCAGCCGGGGCGGGCGGTGGTCGAGGACCCCGCACACCCGGCCACCCGGCGGCTGCCCGCCGTCTGGGACTTCACCGACGAGTGGTACGACTTCGAGACCAGCCCGCGCGACGCCGTGCGGGTCCTGCTGCGCGCCGACGAGTCGTCGTACGAGGGCGGCGGCATGGGGGAGGACCACCCGCTGGCCTGGTGCCGGGAGCAGGGCGCGGGCCGGGTCTACCGGGTCGCGTGACGTTTCTGCGGTGAACCGGCTACTCCATCGGAGTGAGTAAAGGTCTCCTACAGGTGATCCCACGTGAATATCTAGAGAAGCTCTTGTCTTGGTAAAGGGCTGTCGCGACGCGGCGCCGCTCCCGGCGGCCGCGCCACCCACCCACATGAGGAGCCGGACCTTGACTCACGGGAAGAAGCTGCGCGAGCAGATCGCCGAGCCGGGGACCACCCCACTGATCGGTGTTTATGACATGTACTCGGCATCGATCGCGGCCGAGCACTATGACGGGATGTTCGTCTCGGGCTTCGGCTTCGCGGCCTCGTACTACGGCCTGCCGGACATCGGGTTCATCGCCTGGCCGGACATGGTCGCGTTCGTCCAGCGGCTGCGGGGCGCGTTCCCGCACCACCACCTGCTGGTGGACATCGACGACGGGTACGTCGATCCGGAGGTCGCCTGTCACGTCGTCGAGGAACTGGAGCGGATCGGCGCCTCGGGTGTGATCCTGGAGGACCAGAAGCGGCCCCGCCGCTGCGGGCACGCCGACGGCAAGCAGGTGCTGCCGCTGGACGAGTACCTGGAGAAGCTCCAGAAGGTCCTCGCCACCCGCAAGGACCTGGTGGTGGTCGCCCGCACGGACGCCACGGACGAGCACGACATCCTGCACCGGGCCGAGCGGCTGGCCGCCACGGACGCCGACGTCATCCTGGTCGACGGGGTGCGCAGCGTGGCGTGGATCCGCAGGATCCGCGAGGTCGTCGGCGACAAGCCGCTGCTGTTCAACCAGATCGCCGGCGGCAAGTCGCCACGCCTGTCCCTGAGCGAGCTGTCCGACCTCGGTGTGGACGTCGCGATCTACAGCACCCCCTGCCTGTTCGCCGCGCACGAGGCGATGGACTCCGCGCTGGGTGACCTGAAGGCCGCCGACGGACGGCTGCCCGAGGTGGACGCCGCCAGCGGGATCGGCGTCAGGGCGTCCACCCGCCTGCTGGAGCGCAACATCGCCCGTCGCCGGCCCGCCCCCGAGGGCGTGGGCGTGTGAGCCGTGCCCTCCCCGGGCTGCGTACGGCGACGGTGATCGCGGCTGCCGTCCTCGGGGCCGCCGCCGGGCCCGCCGTCGCGAACGGCGGCAGCCTGGTCACCGTCATCGACAACTCGCACGCCGACTCGATCGTCGAGGTCGACCGCACCAACAACATCTCGACCGGCAGCGGCACCGCCGGCAGCGACCACGACGGCAGCGCCGTCGACCTGATGGAGGCCCTCGTCGGCGCCCCGCACCAGGACGACGACTGACCGCGTCGCGAGGTACGAGGCGGCCGGGCACCCCGCGCGGGAGGTGCCCGGCCGCCCCCGTCGCCGCCCGTGCTCAGTCCGTGCCGGGCGGCGGTGCCGTGCTCGCCCGCCGTACCAGCCGTGTCGACAGCTCGGTGCGCGTCCCCTCCGGGCGCTCGCCGCGCATCATCCGCACCAGCAGCCTGAGGGCCGTCGCCGCCACCTCCGCCAGCGGCTGGCGGACCGTGGTCAGCGGCGGGGTGACCCAGCGGGCCTCGGGGAGGTCGTCGAAACCGACCACGCTGATCTCGTCCGGCACCCGCACTCCTCGCTCGGCCAGCGCCGCGTACACCCCGAGCGCCATCCGGTCCGAGCAGACGAACAGGGCCGTCGGCGGTTCGGGCAGATCCAGCAGCTCGTGCGTGTGCAGGCGCGCGGTGGCCTCGTCGAAGCCCGCGTGGCGGATGTACTCGGCGCGCTGCCGCACCCCGGCCGACGCCAGCGCCGAGCGGTAGCCGGCCACCCGGGCGCTGCTGCACATCCTGCGCCGGTGCCCGGCGATCACGGCGACCCGCTCGTGGCCCAGCCCCAGCAGGTGCTCGGTCGCGGTCACCCCGCCCTGCCAGTTCTGCGCTCCCACCGAGACCACACCCGGCGGCGGTTCGTGCACCGGGTCGATCATCACGTACGGAATGCGGTGCTGGTCGAGCCAGGCGTACTGCGAAGCGGACAGCTCGGCCAGGTTGAACAGCACCCCGGAGGAGCCGCGCGCGGTGAGCTTGTCCAGCCAGCCCCGCTCCGGCCGCCCGCCCCGGGTCCGGTTGAGCCCGGCCGAGACCACCACCTCCAAGCCCGCCTCGTGCGCCGCCTCCTCCACGCCGTGCAGCACCGCGCCCGAGCAGGAGCTGTCCAGCGAGTGCACCACGAGGTCGACCAGGCCAGGCGTCTTTCCCGCGTCGAAGCGGGGTCTGCGGACGTAACCGAGCCGGTCCAGCGCCTCGGTGACCCGGCGGCGGGTCTCCGGCGCCACGTCCTCGCGCCCGTTGACCACCTTGGACGCGGTCGGCACCGACACCCCCGCCTCGCGCGCCACCACAGCCAGTGTCGGACCGGCCGCCACACTCGTGCTCCCCGTACGGACCATCGCCGAACCCGCCTTCCCAGCCCGCCCGAGGGCCTCCGAAAGTTGCGACCAACGCTGCTTCCGCATCCCGGGCACCGACCGGGAAGAAAGCGCTTCCTACGATAGGTGCGCGTCAACACGGCGGGAAGACATGGGAATTCACAGGATCACAGCACGGGGAACTTTCGAAACCTCGAACAGCGGGATCGGCCTGCCGGGAGTTCGACCCGGCGTCACACCCCGCACCGCACGCCCCGCGCCCCGGCGACGCAGGGCGCTCTCCCCGGCGACGCCCAGCTGATCAGAGACGCTACGACCAGCCGGGCGTCGGCACCCTCCTGTACGCCCGCATGCACGCCGAACAGCCCTCACCGCGTGTACGTGCGGCGGAATACCCGGCAGTGATGTGGTGCTGTGGTGTTACCGGTGGACGAGCACCGCGAAGGGCTGGTGGTCACATGACGGCAGACCGGACGGACCCCGTCGTCAGAACGCCGTACGGGGCGGTGCGCGGCAGGTACGAGCACGGGACCGCCGTCTTCCGCGGCATCCCGTACGCCGCCCCGCCCTTCGGACCGCTCCGGTTCCGCCCGCCCGAGCCGCCCGAACCCTGGGACGGGGTGCGCGACGCGGGGGCCTTTGGACCCACGGCACCGAAACCGCCGTACTCGGAGGCGTTCGCGCAGTACCTGTCCGACCCGGTCGTCCCCGGCGACGACTGCCTGAACCTCAACGTATGGACCCCCGAGCCGGGCCCCGCAGCCCGCCTCCCCGTCCTCGTATGGCTGCACGGCGGCGCCCTGACCAGGGGCTCCTCGGCCGTGCCCGTGTACGACGGGCGCGCCTTCGCCCGGGACGGCGTCGTCTTCGTCTCGGTCAACTACCGGCTGGGAACGGAGGGCTACGGACTGTTCCCGGACACGCCCGCCAACCCCGGACTGCGCGACCAACTGGCCGCCCTGCGCTGGGTGCACACCAACATCGCGGCCTTCGGCGGCGACCCCGAACGGGTGACCCTGGCCGGGCAGTCGGCCGGCGCCATCAGCACCGGCGCCCTGATCGCCGCACCCCAGGCACAGGGCCTCGTCCGGCGCGCCGTACTCCAGAGCGGGGCCCCGGAGGCCGTGGAACGCGACAAGGTACGGCGGATGGTGCGCCGCATGGCGAACCGGCTGAGGATCCCCGCAACCGCCGAGGCCTTCGCCGCCGTCGACCGGGACCTGCTGCTGCACACCCAGGCCGAGGCCGGCCGGCTCAGCAGCCCGGTGCTGGGCGGCCCCTCCTTCGGCATCGTCGTCGACGGCGATCTCGTCCCGCGCGACCCGCTCCAGGCCCTCATCGACGGCGAGGCCGCACGCGACGTCGACCTGCTCATGGGCTGGACCCGGGACGAGTACCGGCTGTGGCTGGTACCGGGCGGGCTGGTCGAGCGCGTCGACCGGCTCGGCTCGGTGGCCCTGGCCGGCGCCATGGCCCGCTGCCACTGCGGCCACGAGGTGCCCCGCGGCTACCGCGACCTGCACCCGGACGCCTCACCCGCCGAACTCGTCGGCCAGATGGTCACCGACCATCTGCTGCGGATCCCGATGCACCGCCTGGCCGACGCCCGGCCCGGATCGTCGTACGTCTACGAGTTCGCGTGGCCCTCGAACCTCCCCAGGCTGGGCGCCTGCCACGCCCTGGAGCTCGGCTTCGTGTTCGACACCGGGCAGACCCCGGAATCCGCCCGGCTGGCCGGGGAGGGCGCGCCGCAGGAACTGGCCGACACAATGCACTCGGCCTGGGTGCGGTTCGTGACCGGCGGGGATCCGGGATGGGAGCCGTGGGACACCGCCCGCCCCGTGCGGATCCTCGGCGACGGCGAACCGTATACCGCGTACGGTCCGCGGGATCCCGAACTCGGCCTGTGGCCGGCCACCGCCGGGGCAGCCGGTACGGCCGGGACACCGGGCGCGGTCGACGGCGCGCACGCCGCCCGCAGCGCCGAACTCGCGGCGACGGTACGCAGGCTGCGCCGCTCGGTCGGGGCCCGTCTGCACTGAAGGCCCGATCCGGCCGCGGTCCACCGCGGCCGGCCGACAGCGGTCCGCGGCGTCAGCGGTCAGCCGAAGCCGCCCGGTCCGCCGGCCTCGCCACCGAATCCCGCACCACCACGTGCGTGCCCAGCAGCAGGTGCTCGTCGTGGCCGAGCCCGAAGGAGCGCGGCCACCCCCCTACGGTGAGGCGGCGGGCCCGTTCAGGCCGCGTCCAGCGTCCGAGCGATCGACGCGATCGCCTCCGGGCCCACCCGGCAGCAACCGCCGATCAGCCGGGCGCCCGTCTTCCGCCAGGCCTCGACCTGCTCGGCGGAGAAGCTGGAGCGGCCGTTCCAGACGCGGGCCCCGGCGTCCCAGGCCTCGCCGCTGTTGGGGTAGACCACCACCGGCTTGCCGGTCACCCGGACCGCGGTCACGATCGCGTGCTCCACGTCCTCGGGAGCGCAGCAGTTGACGCCGACCGCGATCACCTCGTCGGCGTCGGCGGCCAGGGCGAACGCTTCCTCCAGCGGTTGTCCGGCACGGGTGCGACCGCCGTCGACGGTATACGAAAGCCAGGCGGGTGTATCCAATCCGCGCACCGCCCGCAGCAGCGCCGCCGCCTCGTCCGCGTCCGGGACCGTCTCCAGGGCCAGCACGTCGGGCCGGGCCGCCGCCAGTACCTCCAGACGGGGCCGGTGGAACCGCTCCAGCTCGGCCACGCTCAGCCCGTACCGCCCCCGGTACTCGGAGCCGTCCGCGAGCATCGCCCCGTACGGGCCGACGGAAGCCGCCACCCACAGCGGGCGCGCCGCCCCGCCGGCGTGGGCCCGTCGCGCCGCCTCCCGGGCCAGCTCCACGCTCAGCGTGAGCAGCCGGGCCCCCTCCTCCCGGTCGATCCCGCGTTTCGCGAAACCCTCGAAGGTGGCCTGGTAGCTGGCGGTGATCGCCACGTTCGCGCCCGCCTCGAAGTAGGCGAGGTGTGCCTCGGTGACGGCTTCGGGCCGCTCCGCGAGCAGCCGCGCCGACCACAGCTCGTCACTCAGGTCGTGCCCGGCGGACTCGAGCTGGTTGGACATGCCGCCGTCGAGCACGACGGTGCCGGCGGCGAGGGCTTCGGCGAGCGGGGGAGGGGTGTCGCTGGTCATGCCCCGACGCTAGTCCACACGGGTGCGGACAGCCGAGTGTGTCCAGTACATGAACAGACTGCCCACCATATGGGATACCGGGTTACGATCACGCCCCTCCCCGCCCCTGTTCACACCGGAACCGCCATGACCTCCCCCAGCCCCGCCAAGGCCACCCCGTCGGAGCTCTCCCCGGCTCCGCGCCGCCGCGCCTTCGGCCTGACCGCCGCCACCGCCCTCGTCATGGGCAACATCATCGGCGGCGGCATCTTCGCGCTGCCCGCGACCGTCGCCCCGTACGGCACGGTCAGCCTGCTCGCCTTCCTCGTCCTGTCCGTCGCCGCCGTGCTGCTCGCGCTGCTCTTCGGCAGGCTGGCCCGGCGCAGCCCGGTCACCGGCGGGCTGTACGTCTATCCACGCGACGCCTTCGGCCCGTTCGCCGGCTTCCTGTCGGCCTGGTCGTACTGGACGATGTGCTGGGTCAGCATCGCCGCCCTCGCGGTCGCCGTCGTCGGCTACGTCGACGTCCTCGTGCCCCTGCACGGCAACCACCTCGCGGAAGGCCTCGTCGCCCTCGCCGCGCTGTGGCTGCCCGCCGCCGCGAACTTCGCCGGCACCCGCTGGGTCGGCGCGGTGCAGATCGTGTCCACCGTCCTGAAGTTCGTACCGCTGCTGCTCGTCGCCACCGTCGGCCTGTTCTTCGTCGACACCGACAACTTCGGCCCCTTCAACGCCTCCGGCGGCAGCGTTCCCGGTGCCGTCGCCGCCTCCGCCGCGCTGCTCCTGTACAGCTTCCTCGGCGTGGAGTCGGCCGCGGTCAGCGCGGGCGAGGTCGACGACCCCGAGCGCACGGTCGGCCGCGCGAGCGTGCTGGGCACCCTCGGCTCCGCCCTCGTCTACCTCCTCGGCACGGTCGCCGTCTTCGGTCTGGTCCCGCACGACAGGCTCGTGAACTCCGGCGCGCCCTTCGCCGACGCGGTGAACGCGATCACCGGCGGCCACTGGGGCGGCAACGCGATCGCCCTGGTCGCCGTCGCCTCCATCACCGGCTGCCTCAACGGCTGGATCCTGATGGCCGCGCAGATGCCGTACGCCGCCGCCCGCGACGGACTCTTCCCCGCGCCCTTCGCCAAGGCCGGCAAGGGCGGGGTGCCCGCGTTCGGCGTGTGGGCCTGCGTGGTCCTCGGCACGGTCCTGATCGCCCTCAACTACACGGCGGGCCCGGACACCACCTTCCGCGTCCTCGTCCTCATCACCACCTTCACCGGCTGCGTCCCGTACCTGCTCTCGGCGGCGGCCCAGCTGTACTGGCTGGCCCGCGGCAGCCGCGACCGCGTCCGCCCGGCCGGTCTCACCCGCGACCTGATCGTCGCCGCCCTCTCCTTCGCCTTCTCCTTCTGGCTGATCGCGGGCGCCGGCTACGCGGCCGTCTACCAGGGCGTGCTGTTCCTCTTCGCGGGCATCCCGGTGTACGTGTGGCTGCGCGGCCGGCGCGGGCCGGCGGAGGAGCCCGCCTAGGCGGCTCACCCCGCGGTGTGCCGCCCGCCCCCGCGCCGCCCCTTGCCCCGACCGCGCACGCTCGCGGGGAGCATCAGCCCGCCCAGCAGGCCGACCGCGAGGACGTACGGCCACCAGCCGAACCCCTCGGCCGCGCTGCTCGTGCTCCGGGTGCCGGCCGCCTCCGGGCCCGCCGCGGCCTCGGCGCGGGCGCTCGCCGCCGGGCTGTCCTCGACGGCGGTGAGGACGACGTCGTTGCCGTCGCCACCCCGGTAGGTGATCCGGTAGACGGTGTCGGCCAGCTTCACCTCGGCGCCCTCGGCCAGGCCGTCGAAGGCGCCGACGGTCCGGGACGGTCCCTGGTGATCGACGACGGTGATCTCCGGCGCGGGGTCGCCACCGGCCGCGGACATGTCGAAGGCACCGGCCAGCCGAAGCCCGCCCCCCACCTTCAACGGCCGTCCGCTCAGCACCAGTCCGCCCTTCGCGCGCTGGGTGTAGTCCCCCGTCACGGTCAGCCCCCCGGCGACCACACCGTCGTTCGTCACCGAACCCCGCACCGTGCCCGCGCCGGTGAGCGCGGTGGCCACGCGCAGTGCCGCGGGACCCGCGTCCAGCCGTGCGTCGGCCGACGTGAGCCGGATCGCCTTGCTGCGGGTGAGGCCGGCCCCGGCGCGGAGGGCCAGGATGCCGCTGGTGACGGTGGTCGTGCCGGTGTACGTCACCGCGCCGCCGGTGAGCGTCAGGGGCGCCGCGCCCGACTGGGTGAGGGAGCCGCTGCCGCTGATCCGGGACAGGGTCAGGCCGGTGTACTTGTTGTTCAGCACCAGCGAGCCGTTGTCCACGATCCGGCAGAGCTCGCCGTCTGTGTACAGTCCGCCGTCGCCGCCGTACTTGCCGCTGCCCAGCCGCAGTACGGCGTTCTTCTCGACGGTCGTCGAGCCGTCGTAGTACTGGATGGCCGCGAAGGTGACGTCGTTGCCCTTCGTGCCCTTGACGACGACGTCGCCGGCGCCGGGCGCGGCCAGCGTGTCGTGGTACTTGCCGCCGCCGATGGGGGCGCCCAGCGTCACGGGCCCGTCGTAGTCGAAGGTGAGCAGCGAACGGGACCGGGCGGCCAGCAGATTGATGTAGACGGTCTCGGCGGTGCCCGGCATGAAGATCCTGTGCGTGGTGCCGTCGCCCCACTGGACGTTCGCGCCCTTGATGTTGGTGCCGCGCTTGTTGACGTTCTTCCGCGCGGGCGTCCAGTTGAGGGCGGGGTCGCTGAGCGAGGGGTCGGTGTCGCCGCCCCGGTCCGACCAGCTGTACTGGCCGGTGAGGACGACCTTGCCGCCCGGCCGGGACTGCACGTTGATGTCGCTGCCGTACTCGCGCTGGTAGAAGTCCATCCCCATGGTGACGGTCCGGCCCAGCGGGGTGTCGACGGTCCAGGTGCCCTGGTTGAGGACCTTGCGCACGTTCGGCAGCGAGGTCGCGTACTCCGGCCGTCCGGCGTTGAGTCCGGTGCCGTTGTCGATCACCCCGGAGAAGGGCTGGGTGCCGGAGAGGTCCCAGGTGCCCCAGAGGAACCTCGGCTGGGTGATCAGACCGGAGCCGCTGATGGTGCCGAGGTTGTAGGCGCTCCTGAGGGACAGCCGCAGGGTGCCGTCGACCCGGATGTTGTCCTGATTGAGCCGGAACGCCGGGGTGGCGTAGGGGAAGTGGCCGATCAGGCCGGTCGTGCCGCCGTTTCCGTACTGGAGGGTCGCCCCGCGCGCGACCGTGATCGCCGGCGGGTCCGGGCGGGTGACGGTGACGTACGGGTGGTTGCCGCCCTGGGTCCGTACCGCCTGCCGCTGCCGGGGCTTCGGCAGGGTGAAGTCGCTGTCCCTGGTGAGGATCAGCGTTCCGGTGCCGCGCACGGTGAGAGTGCCCTCGCCGTGGAGGACGCCGTCGTACGTCGTGGTCCCGGCGGGCACGGTGATCACGGTGTCGCCGCTGAGCGTGACGTCCCGGCCCGCGAGCACGTCGGCGGTGACGTCACGGGTGCCGGCCGCGGCCGGGGGAGCGCCGATCATGAGGGCGACCGTCGCGAGGGCGCCGACGGTCGCTGCTGTCCTGTGGATATGGCTGCGCACGTACTGGGAGACGGACGGGGAGGCGGCCGATAACAGAAATCCGTCCAGCTTCCAGAAATCGCTTACCCCCTTGTCCCGTCAGACCCGTTGACCCCGCCGTGGCTCACCCTTACCTTTTCGGCGTTCGTAATCACAGATGATGTACGTGATATCGAACGCTCCCTCATGTCTCCCCCATCGAGAGGCAGTCCGCATGAGCCGCGATCACGACCTGCCCCGAGTCCCCAGCCGGAGAGCGGTGCTGAAGGGCGCCGCCGCCGGTGTCGCCCTGACCGCCGTGTCCGGCGCCCCCGCGATGTCCCCGGCGTACGCCGCGTCCGCGCCCCGGAAGGCGGCCCCGTACGTGAACCCCCTCGTCCCCCGGCGGGCCGATCCCCACATCACCCGCCACACCGACGGCTCCTACTACTTCACCGCCACCGTCCCCGAGTACGACCGCATCATCCTGCGCCGCTCCCGCACCCTGAACGGCCTCGCCACCGCCACCGAATCGGTGATCTGGCGGGCGCACACCACCGGCCCGATGGGCGCGCACATCTGGGCGCCGGAACTGCACCGCATCGACGGCAAGTGGTACATCTACTTCGCCTCCGCGCCCGCCGAGGACGTGTGGGCGATCCGCATCTGGGTCCTGGAGAACTCCCACGCCAACCCCCTCAAGGGCACCTGGACCGAAAAGGGCCAGATCAAGACGGCCTGGGAGACCTTCTCCCTGGACGCCACCACCTTCACCCACCTTGGCACCCGCTACCTCGCCTGGGCCCAGCACGAGCCCGGCATGGACAACAACACGGCGCTGTGGCTGTCGGAGATGGCCGACCCCTGGACCCTGACGGGACCTCAGATCCGGCTCTCCACACCCGAGTACGACTGGGAGTGCGTCGGCTACAAGGTCAACGAGGGCCCGTACGTCCTGAAACGCAACGGACGCCTCTTCCTGACCTACTCGGCCAGCGCCACCGACCACCACTACTGCGTCGGCCTGCTCACCGCCGACGCCCGCGGCGACCTCATGGACCCGGCGACCTGGTCCAAGTCACCGACCCCCGTCTTCACCAGCAACGACACCACCAAGCAGTACGGCCCCGGCCACAACTGCTTCACGGTCGCCGAGGACGGCCGCACCGACGTCCTCGTCTACCACGCCCGCCAGTACAAGGAGATCACCGGCGACCCGCTCAACGACCCCAACCGCCACACCCGGATCCAGAAGCTCGCCTGGCACCCGGACGGCACCCCGGACTTCGGCGTACCCGTCGCCGACACCGTGAAGGAGAGTGCCTGACATGAGACGTGTGTACGCGATCCTCCTGGCCCTGTGCTGCTCCCTCGCCGCGGCCCTGGCGACCGCCGGGCCCGCCCAGGCCGCGGCCAGGACCGTCACCAACGGCACGGGCTTCACGGACACTTCGGGCGCCGTCCTGCACGCGCACGGCGGCGGTGTCATCAAGGTCGGGTCCTACTACTACTGGTTCGGCGAGGACCGCAACTCCGACAACACGTTCCGGTACGTGGACGCCTACCGGTCCACCGACCTCAAGAGCTGGGAGTTCCGGGGCCACGTCCTCGGCCAGTCCAGCGCCTCGGAGCTGACCACTGCCTACATCGAGCGGCCCAAGGTCATCTACAACGCCTCCACCGGCAAGTTCGTCATGTGGATGCACAAGGAGAACGGCACCGACTACAGCGAGGCCCGCGCCGCCGTCGCCGTCTCCGACACGGTCGACGGGACCTACACCTACCGGGGCAGCTTCCGCCCGCTCGGCCAGTACATGTCCCGGGACATCACCACGTTCGTCGACACCGACGGCACGGCCTACATGGTCTCCGCCGCCAACGAGAACTACGACCTGCACATCTACAGGCTCACCGCCGACTACACCGGCATCGCGAGCCTGGTCGCCAACCCCTGGCCGGGCGGCCACCGCGAGGCCCCGGCGCTGTTCAAGCGCGGCAGCGTCTACTTCATGCTGACCTCCGGCGCGACCGGCTGGAGCCCCAACCAGCAGCAGTACGCCACCGCGACCTCCCTCGCCGGCCCGTGGACGTCGATGACGAACGTCGGTGACTCGACCGCCTACGGATCGCAGACCGCGTACGTTCTTCCCGTACAGGGGACGTCCGGCACGTCGTACCTCTACATGGGGGACCGCTGGGGCAACTCGTTCGGCGGCACCGTCGACGACTCCCGCTACGTGTGGCTGCCGCTGACCTTCCCGACCTCCACCACGATGTCCATGTCCTGGTACCCGGAGGTCACCGTCGACACGGCCGCCGGGACGGTCACCGGCACCGCCGCCACGTACAACACGCTGGTCGCCCGGCACAGCGGCAAGTGCGCCGACGTCACCGGCCAGTCGCTGTGGCAGGGCGCCCAGATCAAGCAGTACGACTGCAACGGCGGCGGCAACCAGAAGTACTGGTTCAGGTCCGTCGGCAGCGGCTACTACCAGCTGGTGGTCAGGAACAGCTCCCTGTGCGTGCAGGAGAACGCCGCCACCGTCACCCAGGAGAACTGCGACGACTCGGCCACCGGCCAGCAGTGGTCGCTGACCGCCTCCGGCTCCTACGTGACCGTCAAGGCCCGCACCACCGGCGAATGCCTGGACGTGTCCGGCGCGTCCACCGCCAACTCCGCCGCGATCATCACCTACACCTGCAACGGAGGCACCAACCAGCAGTGGACGCACGGAACATGACGAGCCGCCGGCGGATCACGCCAGCAGATCGATGGCGTCGACCGACGTGCCCGCGCTGAGATAGGACGTCGTCCCCGAACCGCTGGCCACGTAGATCTTCAGAGTGTTGTAGGCACTGGTGTCCGTCTGCCAGGCGGACGCCGGGACGCTGTACGTGAAGGTGTGGTTGTTGCCCCGGTACGAGCCCACGGTCAGCGACCGGGTGCTCGGCTGGCTGGGCGGGGAGGGGATGGCGGAGGTCCAGGTGTCGTTGACGACGACCTGGGGGCGGCCGTTGGCGTACGCCGTCGTGACGCCGATGCGCAGGGTGTGCGCGGCGGCGGCCTGGGCGGCCGTCAGCTTGAAGTAGACGACGATGCCGCTGTTGACGTCCTTCCAGAGGTAGCACGGGAAGGCGGACGTCTCGCTGCCGCTGCCGATCACCACGTTGCCGGTCCAGGCGGCGGCCCGGACGTCGGACGGATGGGCGTACGTCATCAGGTCCGCGTTCTTGAAGCCGCTCGGGGTGCCGTTCCAGTCGCCGATCCGCCAGATGGCGGTGGCGTTGCCCGGGTCGTTGGAGGACGGGACGGTGATGGTGTTCAGGGTCGTCGTCGCGCCCGCGGATACGGTCGCCGACGTACTGTGTACAGCCAGCTCACCCTTGTAGACAGTCAGCGTGTACACACCCGGCAGTACGCCGCCGACCGAGAAGTAGCCGTCCGACGCCCGCGCCGAACCCCAGTACTGCGCCGTCGGGTTCGCGAGCCCCACGGTGTACGGGTGCGCCGTGTTCCGCCCGGAGATGCCTACGCCCGCCACCCGGCCCCGGCCGCTCGCCGGAACGTAGCCGGAGATGCCGAGCGAGTCCGCCCACGAGGTGGTCAGGGTGCCCGGGAACAGCGACGAGGAGGGCGCCCCGCCGTCCGTGAAGGCGATGACGTACGGGCCCTGGAGGCCGTAGCGCTCGGCCTCCGTCTGGTTCTCGCCGTAGTACAGGATCTCGTACAGGCCGCCGCCGTCCGCGCTCTGGTGGCGCAGCAGCGAGCGGTAGAACGGGCCGCCGGAGGCCTTCTCGTGGTTGCTGCGGACGATCCACAGGCCGACGCCGCCGGAGCGCCAGCCGATGTAGTCGTAGTCCATCACCCGCAGCTTCGAGTAGTGCTTGGACCGCGTCTGCCCGTCGGACTTCGCGAACACGTCCGAGGCCTCGACGGTGCTGCCGGTGTACGTGTAGGAGTCGGGCTCGTCGTTGAGGAACAGGCCCGCCTTGACGCGCACGATGTACCGGGTGGCGCTGACCGAGGAGTCCGCCTTGTTGGTCCACAGGTAGATGTTGTTCTCGCCGCTGCGGGCCGCGTAGTAGTGCTTCAGCGTGCCGTAGGAGACCGAGATCAGGATCGTCGTACCCGACTGTTCGACGGTCACCGTGGACGTGCCGAGGCCGGACTCCACGTGCGAGTTCTTGCCGCCGTAGCCCTGGTACTCCGTGCCGCGGTAGACCAGCGAGGTCAGGTCGCCGTTGGTCTTGCTGACCTTGAAGACCAGGTTGGCGCCGGTGTCGACGACGTAGTCGGAGCCGTCGTCGCTGTAGCCGAAGCTCGCGGCCGATGCGGCCGACGCGGTGGTCGCCGGCGGTCCGGCGAGGGCGGCCGAACCGGCGGCCGCGGCCGTGCCGAGGACGAAGGTGCGGCGTCCGACCGGTCTGTTCACGGACCCGGACATGGGGGTGCCTCCTTCGGAGATGTGGGGGTGCGGGTGTCAGGCAGAGTGACAGTTGAATCGATTTCGCGAAAGGGCTTTCACCGAGAGACAGATGGCAGTCTTGTGAAAAAGACACAAGGACTAGAAAGCGCTTGTCATGAGCGGTACCGTCCAGCCGCCACGTATGTCGTCATGACGGAGGAGCCAGGAGTGAGACGTTTCACCGGTGTGCGTACGGCCGCGCTGGCGGCGGCGACGCTGACGGCCGTCCTGTCGGCCGCGCCCGCCCACGCCCACGACCGGCGGCCGCCCCTCGGCCTCGACAACTGCACCGCCACCGCCTGCCACTTCGACGTCCCGCCCGGCACCTACGACGTGCGGGTGGTCCTCGGCGGCGAGACGGCGTCCAGCACGGCAGTCACCGGTGAGACCCGGCGCGCCCTGCTCCCCGAGACCGCCGTCGCTGCCGGCCGGCACGTCACCCGCGCGTTCACCGTGAACGTCCGCACCCCCGAGGGCGAGCCGACCGGCCCCGAGGGCACCCCCGGTCTCGACCTGGCACTCGGCGGCTCGGCACCCGCCCTGGCCGGCATCCGGGTCACCCCGGCCAGGCACCCCCGCCAGATCCTCCTCGTCGGCGACTCCACGGTCTGCGACCAGCCCGCCGACCCCTACACCGGCTGGGGCCAGCAGCTCCCGCAGTACCTCGGCAAGGGCCTGTCCGTCGCCAACTACGCGGACTCCGGGGAGAGTACGGTCACCTACCTTCAGAGCCCGCAGCTGTGGGGCACCGTCCAGCCGCTGATCCGCCCCGGCGACCTGGTGCTCATCCAGTTGGCCCACAACGACAAGACGACGGATGAGACGACGTACCGGGGGAACCTGGAGACACTGGTGGCGGGCGTGCGCGAGAAGGGCGGTGAACCGGTCCTCGTCACCCCGATCGTGCGCCGCTGGTTCAACGCCGACGGCACCCTGAACAACGACACGGCCCTCCTGGTCAACGGTCTCGGCGTCAACCACCCGGAGGTGATCCGCCAGGTCGCCGCCGCCGAGGACGTCCCGCTGATCGACCTCACCGCGAAGACCAAGGCGCTGGTGGAGTCGCTGGGCGTGGAAGGCTCCAAGGCGCTGTACCTGTACAACGAGAAGAAGGACAACACGCACACCTCCGCGCACGGTGCCACGGTCTACGCCGGCCTGGTCCGCGACGAACTCCTCGCCCAGCATCTGGTCCCGAAGGGCAAGGTGCGGGTGGGACAGTGACCCTGGGGCGCCCCGACCGGAACCGGGGCGTCCCAGGCCCCCTCCCCGGGCCCTGGAAGGAACCTGATGCACCTGCCCGCCGACGACCACGCCCGCAGCCCCCGCACCGGATACACCCGCGCGCACTGGGAGGCCGCCGCCGACGCCCTGCTCGCCGCCGTGGAGCCGTACGCCACCCCCGACCGCGCGCTCTACCACCTGCCCGGCGAGCGCCAGAGCTGGTCGGGCCGTCTCTCCGACGGCCTGGAGGGGTACGCCCGCACCCTCCTGCTGGCCGCCTTCCGCCGCGACGAGACCGCGCTCGGCCGCTACGCCGAGGGCCTCGCCGCCGGCACCGCGGGCGTCTGGCCCCGCATCGAGGACCGCGGCCAGCCCCTGGTTGAGGCCGCGTCGATCGCGCTCGCGCTGCGCCTGACCCGCCCGCTGCTGTGGGACCGCCTGGACGACGCCGTACGGCAGCGGGCCGCGGACTGGCTCGCCGACGCCCTCACCGCCGAACCCTGGCCGTGCAACTGGGAGTTGTTCCCCGTCACCGTGGGCGGCTTCCTCGCGGAGATCGGCCACGAGCCCGACGCCGCCCGCAAGGCCGTCGACCACGGCCTGGAGCGCATCGAGCAGTGGTACGTCGGGGACGGCTGGTACACCGACGGCGACGGCCGCAAGTTCGACTACTACAACGGCTGGGCCATGCACCTCTACCCGGTGCTGCACGCCTGGCTCGCGGACGACCCCGGCCTCCTCGACCTCTACGGCGGCCGCCTCGAAACCCATCTCGCCGACTACGCAGGGCTGTTCGGCTCCGACGGCGCCCCGATGCACCAGGGCCGCTCCCTCACCTACCGCTTCGCGACGGCGGCCCCGCTGTGGCTGGGCGCGCTCACCGGGCGTACGCCGCTGGCGCCGGGGGAGACGCGGAGGCTGGCGTCGGGCGCGCTGAAGTACTTCCTGGACCGGGGAGCGGTCGACGACCGGGGTCTGCTGACCCTCGGCTGGCACGGCCCCGACGAGGCGGTCCTCCAGGGCTATTCGGGGCCCGCGTCCCCCTACTGGGCTAGCAAGGGCTTCCTCGGCCTGCTCCTGCCACCCGAGCACCCGGTGTGGACGGCGGCCGAGGAGCCGGGCCCGGCGGAGCGCGCCGACGCGGTCACCCCGGTCGCCGCCCCCAACTGGCTGCTCCAGTCCACGCGTTCGGACGGCCTGGTCCGCCTGCACAACCACGGCAGTGAGGACGTCCGCTACGACCCGTACTACACGCGGCTCGCCTACTCCACCGCGACGGCGCCCGCCGGGGCCCAGGGCGACCGGCCGGACAACAGCGTGCCGGACAACAGTGTGATCGTCGGCGGCGACGCGAGCCGTACGGACATCGTGCCGCTGGGCGTCGGCGACGGCTGGGCCGCCTCCCGGCACACCGTCCGGGACGGGATCACGGTGACCACCCTGGTGGTGGCCGAGGGCGCGGCCGAGGTGCGGGCGCACCTGGTGGCGGGCGCGGCTCCGGGGACGCCGGTGCGGGTGACCGGCTGGGCGGCACCGGAGGGCGTACGGGCCGAACTCGCCGCGGTCGCGGGGCTGTCGGAGGACCTCGAAGGCGTGACCGGCGAGGAGGCGACCCTCTTCGTCGCCCTGGCCCGCCTCAGTGCCGAGCTGGAACCCCCGCGCCTCACGGGACTGGTCACCGTGGAGGCGCGGGGGAGTCATGAGCTGGTGGTCCGGTGGGCGGCGGGCCCGCCGAGGGCCTTCCGGTTCACGGCGTCAGACGGGCGATCCGCAGGCTCGTCGTGGTCGGTGACGCCCCGGTGAGCCTGGTGCTGTAGGAGGGGGTGACGGGCGCGTAGGCCCAGGTGAGCGTCCCGTCCTTGAGGACCGCGACGTCCCCGGTGATCCGGGCGCTCACCACCTTGTCCGCGGATCGGAACTTGCCGCTCCAGTCGACGAGACGCAGATGCGTGCCGGTGAAGGTGCCGGTGCAGGTGCCGGCGGCGCACTTGGCGCTCTTCAGCGACTCCCAGGACAGCAGCAGCCTGTCCTCGCCGTACGGGGCGAGGTGCACGTTGACGTGCTCGGTGCCCTTGGTGCTGGACAGGTAGACCGCCTTGCCGGGGCCGGAGTCGCGGTTCTTGAGGAAGGCGATCGCCACCTGGTGGGTGGACGTCTTCGGCGTGACCGTCCAGCCGCGTCCGCTGGAGTCGTCCGGGTTCTTCTTCGCGGAGGCGGCGCCACGGGAGGCGAAGGCGGTGGCGTAGCGGCCGGTGGCCGACTTCACCAGGTCACCGGTACGGCCGGGGAAGGTGCCCCCGCAGTACCCGGCCCAGCACTGCTCGCGCTGCACCACCGGCGCCACGTCCGGGGCGCCGATCCCGGTGGACACGAACAGGCCCGAACGCCAGTCGTCGAAGCAGAGGGAGGTGAAGGCGCCGGAGGTCTCCGCGTGCAGCGCGATGCCCTCGTTGTGACTGCACCCCCAGCTCCAGCCGCCGCTCAGTTCGCTGCCCTTCGGGCTGACGTACGACAGCTTGTCGCCGTAGTGCCCGTCGGCGAAGCCGCCCGCGCCGTGCACCACGAAGTAGGCGCCGTACTTGCTGCCGTTCCAGGTCAGCCGGCCGTCCAGCAGCGGGGCGGTGTCGTGGGAGGCGGTGCCGGTGAGCTTGGTCGTCCAGCTCTTCGCGCCGCCCTTGTAGCGGACGATCGCGGCGGCCGTCTCGTGCCACTTGTTGGTGTCGGCGACACGGGTGAGCAGTGCGAAGCCGTCGTTGTGCGCGACCAGTCCGCCGACCTCCTTGGCACCCTTGACGACCGTGTCCGCGCCCGAACGGCTTCCGGCCGCGCTCAACGGGGTGACGTGGATCCCGTCCGAGGCGGGCCAGGCCACGCGCAGGGTGCCGTTGGGCGCGACCGCCGTGGCGGTGCGGTTCCACTCCCGGGTGCCGTTGTAACCCGCCGACAGGTAGGGGTACTTGGCCGGCAGGCTGACCTTTGTGGTGGTGATGGTGAGGGAGGTCGTCGCCGCCCCGGCGGTCGCGTACCACGCCCCGGCGAGCAACCCGGCCGCCGCCAGCGCGCCGATCGCGGGCTTGCGGGCCGCGCGGACCCGGCGGTGACGTGTCGTGCGTCGTACAGATGTCATGACCCCGGGTCGCCGCCGGACCCGGGAAGGTTGCCGAAATCCGGTCACGTTTTTCCCGGACGTCCACAAGAATCACGCCCATGACTTCCAAGATCCGTCACATCACGGTCGACTGCGCCGACGCGTACGCGCTGGCGACCTTCTGGTCCCAGGTGCTGGACCTGCCGCTGCACGACGACGACCACCCGGGCGACCCGGAGGCGCTGATCGAGGGCGCGGGCCTGCTCTTCGTCACCGTGCCGGAACCCAAGACCGTCAAGAACCGTGTCCACCTCGACCTCCAGCCGCAGGACCGCACCCGCGACGAGGAGGTGGAGCGCGTGCTCGCCCTCGGCGCCACGCTCGTGAAAGACCACCGCAAGGAGGACGGCACGGGCTGGGCCCTCCTCGCCGACCCGGAGGGCAACGAGTTCTGCGTGGAGCGCAGCGCGGCCGAACGCGCCCGGTAGGCACGGCCCGGCGGGGAGACCTGGCGCGGACACTTCGGCCGGCACCGAAGAGATCCACGCCTAGCGTTCGGAGCATGACCGACACCGCACCCGACACCGCACCCG
Source organism: Streptomyces sp. NPDC001480 (assembly GCF_042894725.1). Taxonomy (NCBI): domain Bacteria; kingdom Bacillati; phylum Actinomycetota; class Actinomycetes; order Kitasatosporales; family Streptomycetaceae; genus Streptomyces; species Streptomyces sp. NPDC001480. The sequence goes on from NZ_JBIAVX010000004.1 coordinate 411,135, forward strand.
CCACCGCACCCGAGACCGCACCCGAGACCGCACCCGCCACCGCGCCCGACAGCCCCGCCCGGTCCGTCACCGCCATGGTCGACCACGTCCTCGCCCTGGCGGCCACCTGGACCTCCTGGGACGGCACCCCCGCCCCCGTCGACGACCGCGTCCACACCCCGCACAAGGCGATCCGCCGGGTGGCCGACCACCTCGTCGACCACCTGGCGGAACTGGAGTCCCGGCTGGCGGGTGCCCAGCCCCAGCCCGACCACTGGCACGCCTCCGCGATCACCACCGCCGCCGATCTCGCGCCCTTCACCGCCGAGGACCTCGACGAGGCCCGCAGCCGCCTCACCCGCCTCGCCCGCATCTGGGCACACCGCCTCGACGCGCTGACCGACGAGCAGCTCGACGCCTCACCCGGTGAGGGCTGGAGCTTCCGCGAACTCGCCCACCACCTGAGCGGTTCCACCTACTACGCCGACGCCGTGGGAGAGCTGTCATGACGGCCACGACCGGCATGACGGGGTTCGCCGATCTGCACCGCCCGGGCGAGCCCCTGCTCCTGCCCAACGCCTGGGACCACGCCTCGGCGGCGGCCCTCGCGGCCCAGGGCCACGCCGCGATCGGCACCACCAGCCTCGCCGTCGCGGCCGCGGCGGGACTGCCCGACGGTGCCGCCGCCACCCGGGAGCACACCCTGCGGCTCGCCCTCACCCTCGGCAGCGGGCCGTTCCTGCTGTCCGTGGACGCGGAGGGCGGCTTCAGCGACGACCCGGACGAGGTGGGGGAGCTGGCGCGCGAGCTGTGGGCCGTCGGCGCCGTCGGGATCAACCTGGAGGACGGCAACGGCCCGGCCGACCGGCACGCGGCGAAGATCGCGGCGGCCAAGTCGGCCGCGCCCGGCCTGTTCGTGAACGCGCGCACGGACACGTACTGGCTGGCCGACGGGGAGGGCACCCTGCCCCGCCTGGACGCCTACCGACAGGCCGGCGCCGACGGCGTGTTCGTGCCCGGCCTGACCGACCCCGGGCGGATCACCGCCCTGGTACGGCACCTCGACGTCCCCCTCAACGTCCTCTACTCGCCGGCCGGGCCCTCCGTCACCCGCCTCGCCGGACTCGGGGTGAGCCGGATCAGCCTCGGCTCCCTGCTGTACCGCCGCGCGCTGGGCGCCGCGCTGGACGCGATGGCCGACATCGCCGGCGGGCGCACACCGCAGGGGACGACGCCCTCGTACGACGCCGTACAGGCGCTGGGGCGCCGGCCCGGCTGAGAGCGACAACACAGCCCCGTTCGCCCCGTCCTGGTACGGTGGAAGCTTTCCGGGGTATCAGACCCTTTGGACTCATCACCCGGTAGGGACCGAGGAACCATGGACATGGAGACCCCCGGCGAGAGGCGACTGGCGGCCGCCGTCGTGATGGACGAACAGGGGCGGGTGCTCCTGGTGCGCCGCAGCGAGCGGGAGCGGTTCCTGCCGCGGGTGTGGGGCGTGCCGTGCGGGAAGCTGGAGCCGGGCGAGAGCCCGGGGGACGGCGCCCTGCGCGAGCTGAAGGAGGAGACCGGGCTGCTCGGCGAGGTCGTCCGCCGGGTCGGCGAGTCGTCCTTCGTCAGCGACTACCGCGGGCACGAGGTCAAGAACTGGCAGGCCAACTTCCTGGTCAGGCCGCTCACCCGGCTCGTCACGCTGCCCGAGGCCGACCAGGCGTACGCCTGGCTGGCACCCGCCGCGCTGTCCACGGTCGACATCGACGACTACAACCTCGACGTCGTGCGCCAGGCCCTGACGAGCCAGGCACTCACGAACTCCTGAGCAGCTCCGCGAGATCGCCGAGCGCGGCCAGGTAGTCGGCCACGTCCATGGGCACCTTGGGCACCGCCCCAGGATGCGGACCGGCCGCCGTGAACACATCGGTGTGGCACCGCCGGCCGGCGCCCGTCTCCAGGAACAGCGTCACCGTCGGCGCGTCCGTGTCGCACCAGGCGCGGTGCAGGGTGCGCGCGGGCAGGGCGTACGAACTGCCCGCCGCGTACTGCGCCACGTGCGTCAGCCGCAGCCGGGCCCGGCCGGCCGGCCGCAGCAGCCAGTCCGCCGACCGGTCCGCGAGGGACTCCTCGTAGCGGTCGGCGCCGATCCCGCCCTCCCCGGTCCCGGCCTCGTACAGCTCCATCGCGAGCCTGCCCCGCACGATGTGGGAGGCCAGCGGCGAGCGGTGGTTGTGCACGTCCTCCTTGCCTGGCCCGGCCGCCGACGGATGCCACACATGGGCGCGCACCTTGTGCCGGGGGCCGGCGTCGATCAGCAGCAGCTTGTCGAAGCCGAGGACGTGCCGGTACGACAGCCCGGCGCAGCCCTCCGGATCGCCCTCGCCCGAGGCGAGTTCGGCGACCAGTTCCAACAGCCGCTCGTGTGAGCCGAGTTCGGCGACCACGGCGCGGGCGGCGCCCACCGTGGCCTGCTCGGTCAGCTCACCGTCCAGCGTCTCGGCCAGCAGCCGCCGCGCCGCCAGGACCTGCCGACCGCCCATGCACACCCCACTTCGCCAACGGTCACTCGACCGGCTGATACATCCATACGGCATGCGCCCGCAGCGCCGAAAGCCCTTGATACGTCATCCACATGGGCCGGCGCAGCTCGGTGCCGTCACCCCGGTCCCAGCTCCAGATGCCGCCCGACTGCCCGGCCCACACGGCGGCGACCGCGCCGTCCAGCCGCTCCCGCCACTGCGCCTGGAGCCCGTCCGCGCGGGCCACCTCGCGGGCGCCCGGGGTGAGCAGGGCACGCACCATCCAGGACGCGGTGAAGTGCCGTACGTTCAGCACCTCCTGGCGGGTGGGGTCGTCGGTGCGCGTCCGGCGGACCTCCTCGCGCAGGTTCTCCACGTCCAGGCAGGCGTGGTGCGGCGCGTCCGGGCAGGCCAGCAGCCAGCGCACCCCGTCCTGACGGGCCGCCCGCGCCCCGGCCGTCTCGCCGAGCACCCGGGCCGCCCGGTCCAGGGCGACCACCGCCTGCGCGGTGTGCAGCGGTGACGGCGGGCCGTAGGGCGGGTGGAGCCGGTAGCCCCAGCAGCGCAGGTGCTCGCGGCGCTCGTCGTCGATCGCGCCGTCCACCAGCGCCTCCCGCAGCGGCGGCAGCAGCGCCGAGCGGGGCGCCGCGCGCAGCAGTCCGCGCAGTACGGTCGTCAGGACGTGCGTGGACTCCCGCCCGGCCGGGTCGAGTTCCCGGGTGAACGCGGCGCCGCACCGGGTCACCTCCGCGGCGAGCCGCTCCCCGGAGGAGCCCGCCCGGGCCAGCGCGCCCAGCACCAGCGCCGTCACCTCCGGACGCGCCTGGGAGCCCTGCGAGCGCGCCGACCAGCCACCGCCGGGCAGCCGGAGGCGCCACAGCGTGTCCACCAGGTCGCCGGTGCTCAGCCGCCCGTCCGGCACGCCCAGGTCGAGCATGATGTGCAGGCCGTAGGCGGTACCGACGGGTGTGGGCGGCCACGGGGTGGTCTCGCCCAGCGAGTGCGTCCAGCCGGTCAGCCGCCCCCGGGCCGGGTCGTCGACCACCCTCACTTGATCGGCCAGCGCCTCGTAGGCGGCGGCGAACACCCCGGGCAGCGGGCCCGACGCGGCGGTCGCCGCCCGCACGGTCACCGGGGCGGCCAGTCCCGGCCGGGTGGAGCGCGCCTTCAGCAGGGCCGCCGCCAGCCAGGCCGCGAGCCCCGTACCGACCCCGCTCACCCCGGAGACCAGCCACTTGGCGAGCTCACCGCCGAGGGAGTCGGGCAGCACCCCGAACAGGAACTGGAACACCCCGTATCCGGCGGCCGCACAGCCCAGACTGCCCAGCCAGCCGACGAAACGCGCCGGGGGCGTGCCGGTGCCGTCCGGGGGCACGGGGGCGGCGCCGGGGGGTGTCAAGGGCCCGTGTCCGAGCTGCTGTCGGGACAAGGCGCGCTCCCTCCCCCAGGGCGGCACGTGGCACCCGCGAAGCTTCCATTCTAAGTGGTCAACGGTGCCCCTGGGGCGTCCACCTGAATCAGTGTTTCCGCGAGGCGGTCGGCGAACGCCACGGGATGTTCGAGCGCGCCGAGGTGCCCGCCGGGGAACTCGGTGAAGGCACCGCCGGTGCGCTCGGCCACCGACACGGCCGTGTCGTACAGGACTTGACCCCGGGAATCGGTCCCGGCGGCCAGCGTGAGGCGGCCGGGGGAGGCGGTGAAGGCCGGCGCGTACGAGGTGAACGGCTCCAGGACATGGGCGAGGAAGACCGCCATGGGCCCCTCGGCCGAGGTCTGCCCGGCCCGCAACCCCTCGATCAGCCGGGCGCGTTGCCCCGCGCCGTCCGGCAGCAGCGTCACGCACGGCGGCTCGTGCGCCACCACGTGCCGCAGCCGCCCGGGATGCCGGGCGAGCAGGTCGAGGACCGCGATCCCGCCGGAGCTGGTCCCGAGGACGTACGCGGACTCGTCCGCCGCGAGCACCTCCTCCAGCACCGCGTGCGCCCCCTCGCTCCAGTCCGCCGGCCGCTGGTCGGCGACCGGCGAGCCGAGCCGTCCGTGAGCGAGGCCGAGCGGGTCGTACGTGACCACCGTGAACCGCTCGGCCAGCCGTTCGGTGACCGGGCCGAGCCCCATCGGATGCCCGGCCCCGCCGGGGACGACGAGCAGGACGGGCCCGCTGCCGGTGACGTCGTAGTGCGGTTCGGTCATGGCTGTTCCTCTACCGTGGCCAGTGCGCGAGGGCGACGTGCAGGGCGTCGACCGCCCTGTCCCAGGAGGCCTGTACGTCACGGGAGGCGCCGAAGCCGCCGGTGGACTCCAGGGCGCAGTAGCCGTGGAAGGTGCTGCGCAGCAGGCGTACGGCGTCGGTGAGGTCGGGCTCCTCGAGGCCGTAGGCGCGCAGCATGCCGTAGGTGACCTCGGCGGTGCGGCGCATGGCGGGGGAGTCGGCGACGAGGTCCTGGTCGACGCGGATCTGGGTGGCAGCGTACCGGCCGGGCCGCTCCAGGGCGTACTCCCGGTACGCCCCCGCGAAGGCGGCCAGCGCCTCCTTCCCGGCCCGGCCGGCCACGGCCGCCGCGATCCGTTCGACCAGTTCGGCGCCCGCGTACAGCGCGAGCCGGGTGCGCAGGTCCTGAAGGTTCCTGACGTGCGAGTACAGGCTCGCGTCCTTCACGCCGAAGCGGCGGGCCAGCGCCGACAGGGTGACGTTCTCGAACCCCGCCTCGTCGGCGAGCTCGGCCGCGGCCGCCACCAGGCGGTCGGCGGTGAGTCCGACGCGAGCCATACGACACCTCCTAGGTCTCCTAGGAGCAATCCTAGGGCACCTAGGCCAGGCGGGTTCAGCCGATCGGCGCGTACAGGACGCCCAGCTTGTCGATCTCGTCGCCGGAGCGGCCGGTGAAGCCGACGATCTGCCAGCCGGACGGGGCCGTGAAGGTGGTGGCGTCGGTGGTCGCCGTGCCGCAGGAGAGGCCGCGGCCCTTGTCCGTCGTGAACGCGGCCGAGAAGATCCGGGTACGGCCGTCCTTCTGGCCCTCGGTCAGCTTCACGGAGGTGAGGTGCTCGCCGGAGGCGAGGGTCAGGGAGGCCGCCGTGCCGCCCGTACCGCCGTGGGACAGGACCGTACCGCCGTTGTGGGTCAGGGACACCGCGTCCAGACGGGCGCCGCCGCGCAGGGTCAGGGTGCGGGGGGAGACGGCGGACGGCAGGTCGTCGGCGTCGTTGAAGGCCGTGCCGTGCGGACCGCCGAAGAAGTCGCTCGCCCGCAGCCTGGAGTTGAGGGTGTAGGAGAAGTCGACGGTGTGCGGGAAGTGGTCGGAGAGGTTGCCGCCGGAGGAGTCCAGGAAGGACGCCCACTCGTCGTTGTAGCGGGTCGCGGTCAGGGACACCAGCGGGCTGCTCCGGTAGAGGACCTTGTCGACCACCTCGCAGTCGTTCGTCGGGGCCGACGTCGGGCACAGCAGCGGGTCCGCGCCCTGCGCCGGGGCCGTACCGCCCTTGGTCAGCTTCACCCAGGCGTCCGTGAGCCCGTTGTCGTTCACGAGCGTGCGGATGTTGTCGCCGGTGCGCGTGTAGCGGGTGTTGGTGTCACCCATGACGATGACGGCGTTGCCCGCGGAGTTGGCCTGGATGAAGGCGGAGAGCTGCGCGATGTTGGCGCGGCGGGCGGCGAGCGCGTCGTCGGTGTCGTCCGCGTTGGGATGGGCGTTGTAGAGGTCGACGTAGACACCCTCGGCCAGCCGTACCCGGGCGAGTGTGAAGCCCTTCGGCGTCAGGCAGTTGGTGCCCGTGCAGTTGTTCCACTTGACGCGCTCGAAGTCGTCGAAGGGGTAGCGTGACAGGGTGTTGAGACCGTCACCGAAGGCCGCGCCGCCGCTGGTCGCGGTGCGGTAGGGGTGGTCGTCGCCCGCGTACAGGGCCGCGTGGTAGTTGAAGTCCTCCTGGACGTTCACGATGTCGTAGGGCGCCAACCGGGGGGAGATCAGGGGTGTGTTGGTCGCCGGGTGGCTCGAGCTGAGGCCTTCGGGGAGGCCGGCCACGTTGTACGTCAGCACGTTGAAGGTGCCGGAGGTGGCGCTCTCCGCCTGCGCGGTGCCGGCGGAGGCGGAGAGCCCGGCGAGCGCGAGCGCGCCCGCCGCGAGGGTGCCGAGGAGTTGTCTCATGGGTCGCATGAGGCCCATGTTCATGTCAACGACCGTGTTTTAGAAGGGTGGTTGAGAAAACTGTTCAAGTTTTGTGCGTGACCTCCCGTTGCCGACGTCTGCGTCACGCCGGGTCCGGCCGGCAGCACGTCCGCAGGGCGGTCAGGGCCGACCAGGCGGCTCCGCGCTCCTCAGGATCGAACACCTGGGGCGCGGGGGCGTCGCCGGGGGCGTACACGACGTAGCGGAGGGGGAGGTACGACAGCTTCCCCCACCACTCCATCCGGTGGCCCCGGGCCAGCACCCGGCCGCAGCGGGCGCAGCGGATCCACGGCACCAGGAACAGGTCCGCAGCCGGAGGGCCGGGCAGGACGGACGAGGCGGGGAGCGGGTCGCCGGCGTCGTCCGGGAGCACCCGCAGCCGGGCGGCGTCCGGCACCGGTCCGCACCGGGCGATGTCCGGTCCGAGCTGGTCCCACACGCCCCACTGCTCGGCCATCACCGCCAGCTCGGCCCGCGCCGACTCGCTCACGGACAGGCCCTGCTCGTGGATCCTCTCGACCAGCACCGTGAGGCCGCCCTCCTGCTCGCCGATGTCCCAGCAGCCCTGCACCTCGTCTACATCCACAGGATCGGGCAGGAGAGCGGCCAGCCGGCTCCACAGGGCGGCTTCGTCGGCGTACGGAGGCGGCAAGGGTGTCCCGGTCATGCCAGGACTGTCGCACACCCCGCCGACAGTGCCGCCCCCGCGGCAGCCTTCACCCGTTCACCCCCGTGTAGTGGTCGAGGCTCCACCGCCACAGCAGCCGGGACAGCAGGTACGCGACGGCACCGAGCAGCGGTGACGCGGCGGCCAGCCAGTACGGGGCCCCGGCTTGGTGGCCGTGGCCCGTGAGCACCGCGGCCGGGAAGTAGGCGACGAACGCGAGTGGCAGGCCGTAGGTCAGGAAACCGCCCACCATCTTCGGCAGGACGTTAAGCGGGTAGCTGCCGAAGGTGCCGAGCAGTTCCTCCAGCCAGCGGCCCCAGTAGCCGGCCGCCGGGAAGCGCAGCGAGGCCGCGGCGACCACCGTGAACAGGGCCGCCTCCAGGAGCATTCCGCCGAGGACGGCCGCGATCAGGTAACTGGTCCGGCCGGCCGTCCAGTCCAGGTGGCTGCGGCCCAGGGCGCCCCCCATCAGGCCCGCGGCCACTGTCAGGTCACCGATGGCGTTGGTGGGGAAGAACTGGAGCTGGATCTGGCGGTGCACCGGCATGGGCCGCAGCAGGTACCCGTCGATCTTCCCCTCCTGGATGTGCCGGCCCAGGCCGTGCATCCGGCCCAGGAACAGCACGAACAGCCCGTGCGCCAGCATGCGGGTGGCCGGGATGAGGAGGACGTCGGAGCTGTCCCAGCCGCCCATGCCGGTGAACCGGGTCAGCAGCACCGTCGCGAAGACGATCACCGACACCTGCCAGACCGCCCCGATCGCGATCATCATCAGGAACTCGGTGCGGTACTCCAGCTGGGCGCGGAAGTTGAGACGCGTGACGCGCCAGGCGATCCGGACGGCGTTCACGGGCATCAGCCTCCCTGCGAGACGACACGGCGGCCGGCCCGCCGCCACAGGAACCGGGTCAGGAACCGCAGGGCCACCACCCAGCCCGCCTGGACAGCGAGTTGCACACCCGCGTCCGCCAGCGGGATGCGGCCCACGTACAGCGACAGCGGCACGCTCAGCGTGGCCTGGAAGGGCAGGAAGCCGCTCAGCACCACGAACCAGTGCGGGAAGAACCACAGCGGCGCGTACACCCCGGACAGCAGGTTCTGCGCGAAGATCAGGATGAGGATGGCGGCGTCGTTGCGCAGCGTCCAGAAGCACAACTGGTCGATGAGCAGCATGACGTAGTGCAGCACCCACTGCCCGAGCAGCAGGCTGAGCGCGAACACGGCGGCCACCGCGGCCGACCCGGGCGGCGCCACCACACCGGCCGCCAGGCAGATCACGTATCCGGCGAACGCCCAGGCGAATCCGTACAGTTGCTCGCCCAGGGCGCGCAGCGCGTAGTAGCGGTGGGGCGGCAGCGGACGCAGGTACCAGTACACGATCGTGCCGTAGTGCAGGTGCTGCACGACCGTGTCCCGGGCCGCGTACTGGTCCAGTTCCCGCAGCCGGGAGGCGAGTACGGCCAGGACGGCGTAGGTCACCGCCTGGTTTCGGGTGAGTCCGGCCGTCGTACCGGTGTGTGCGTACAGGCCGCGCCACAGGGACGCCACCAGCACCACCTGGACGGTCAGCCGCAGCAGGGCGGCCGTGACGCGGGGCGGGGTGTACAGCTCGCCGAGCGGGGTGACGCGGGCGGCGCGCCAGGCGACGGGGAAGGCCATGTCAGACCGCCTCGGCGTGCACGTAGGCGGCCCGCATCACGTCCTCCAGATCGGCCTCGTCGAGGGCGATGTCCGTCACCTCGTACCGCTCGACGACCAGCTTCAGCGCCTGGTGCACCGTCGGCGCGGCGGAGCTCTCGGGGTCCTCCGGGCCGAACACCACCTGCGGGCCCTCGCGCCGCACCACCGTGATGCCCGGCAGCGGCACGATCCCCGCGTGCGGATCGGCGAGCGTCACCCGCACCTGCCACGTCGAGCCGAACCTCCGGCGGATCTCGTCCAGCGTGCCGTCCAGCACCAGCCGCCCGTGGTTGACCAGCACCACCCGCTCCGCGAGCCGCTCCACCTCGGTCATGTCGTGCGTGGTCAGCAGCACGGTACGGCCGCGCTCGGCGACCTGGTACCTCAGGAACTCGCGGACCTGCTCCTTGACCACGACGTCCATGCCGATCGTCGGCTCGTCGAGGAAGACGACCGGCGGATCGTGCAGCAGCGCCGCCGCCAGGTCGCAGCGCACCCGCTGCCCCAGGGAGAGGTGGCGCACCCGGGTGTCCCAGAAGGAGGACAGGTCCAGCAGCTCGTCGAACTCCTTCAGCCTCACGGCGTGTTCGGCTTTCGGCACCTCGTAGATGTCCCGCAGGATCGCGAACGACTCCCGCACCGGCAGGTCCCACCACAGCTGGGTACGCTGCCCGAACACCGCCCCGATGTTGCGGGCGTTGCGCTCGCGTTCCTCGTACGGCACCACGCCCGCGACGCGCGCCTCGCCGGCGGTCGGGGTGAGGATGCCGGTCAGCATCTTGATGGTGGTGGACTTTCCCGCGCCGTTCGGGCCGAGCAGGGCGAGGAGTTCACCGGGGGCCACGTCGAAGGAGATGTCGGAGACGGCGTGCTTGGCGACCCGCTCGGGGTTGACCAGGGACCTGAGGGCCCCCGCGAAACCGGGGCGGCGGACGGTGGTGTGGAAGGTGCGGGAGAGACCGCGGACCTCGATGTTACCGGTCACACTCATGGCCAGACGTGTCTCCTTCGGCGGGCGGGAGGGGTGGGACGGGACGGTGGGGTGACGCAAGGGGCGACGGAGGACGGGATGGAACAAGCCCACACCCGCGTACGTCACCTGCGCCACTGGTTTTACGGGCGCGTGGTCGTACGCGGGCGTGGGGTCGTGCGCCAGGACTCCGCGGGCTCGTCAGGACCCTGCAGGTCCACCTGCCTGCGAGAAGACGAACGAGAACTCGGTGGGTTCTGCGAGCAGGTAGTACTGCCGCAGCGGGCCAGGGCCGCAGGACGCGGTGCCGATGCCGTGCTGGCCGTGGTCGAGGTGGACCCACACCGTCTCGCCGGGGACGAGATCGCTGCGGTGGGCGGCGGCGTCCAGTTGCTCGGTGGTCCAGCGACGGGCACTGAACCAGAACTCCGGGTCGCCCTCGACGCGCAGCCCGCCGAGTTCCGCCCAGCGTACGTCGGCGCGGGCGCCGTTCTCCTGCGGACGGACATACGGTGTCTGCATACCGTCGACCGTCGACTGCCAGCGGCCGACCATCGACGCCGCCCGGGTGTCCGGATACGCCTCGCCGGGACCGCCGCCGAACCAGGTCACCGAGTCGGTGTCCGCGCCGGACAGGCCGAAGCGGATGCCGAGCCGGGGCAGCGGCAACGCCGTCCAGTCGCCTTCCGGCGTCACGGACACGGTCAGCCGCAGACGCTCTCCGTCCGAGGTCCACCGGTACACCGTCGACAGCCCCACCTCCCAGGCCGCCGGCGCCACCCGGGTCCGCACGGTGAGCGCGTCCGCACCGGCCTCCACCCCGTCGAGACGGTGCCGCATGCGGTGCAGGCCGAACTTGCGCCACACCTCGCTGTAGCGGATGTCGGTCTGCCAGGCCGCGCCGTCGTCGTTGTCGGTGGTCGCCCGCCACACGTCGAGGCGCAGCCCGGTGACCTCCACCCCGCCCACCGACCGCAGCGCTCCGGTGCGGGCGTCGAAGGAGGCCGGGCCCAGGGTGATCAGCCGGTCGTCGGACACCGGTCCGGCGGTCGGGGCGACGGACGGCGCCCGCCTCGCCGAGACGGGGGACTGTCCCCACCCGACGACATGGCCCTTGGGCCCCCACGCCGTGTCGGCGGCGAGCAACGCCCGTACCGTCCACTGCGTCTCACCGCTCCCGGCCGCGGGCGGCTCGGGCAGCTTCACGTCGGCCGACTCGCCCGGCGCGAGCACCGGCACGGACAGCGGGCCCGACTCGACCGTCTCGCCGTCCACCTGGTACGACCATTCGAAGGCCAGCGCCGACAGATCGGCGAAGTCGTACCTGTTGGTGATCCGTACGGTTCCGTCGGCGAGGTCGCCCTCGATCCGGACCGGCTCGATCACCTTCTTGTACTCGACCAGACCGGGGGAGGGCCGCCGGTCGGGGAAGAGCAGTCCGTCGCAGACGAAGTTGCCGTCGTGCAGCTCCTCCCCGAAGTCACCGCCGTACGCGAAGCCGTACCGCTCGTCCTTGACGCCGTGGTCGATCCATTCCCAGATGAAGCCGCCCTGGAGCCGGTCGTAGGACTCGAAGATCTGCTGGTAGTCGGCGATGCCGCCGGGGCCGTTGCCCATGGCGTGGCCGTACTCGCAGAGGATGAAGGGGAGTTCACGGCGCTTGTGCGTGCCACCGTCCAGACGCTGACCGATCTGTTCGACCTCGGCGTGGCCCGCGTACATCCGCGAGTACATGTCCGTGTCACGGCAGTCGACGTCACCCTCGTAGTGCACGAGGCGTGAGGCGTCCCGGCCGTGGATCCACTCGGCCATGGCGGTCAGGCCGCGGCCGGTGCCGGCCTCGTTGCCGAGGGACCAGATGACGACGGACGGATGGTTCTTGTCGCGCTCCACCATGCGGGCGGCGCGGTCCAGCAGTGCCGGGGTCCAGCGGTCGTCGTCGACGGGGTTGTCCCGCCAGTCCTGCTCGGTGAAGCCGTGGGTCTCCAGGTCGCACTCGTCGATCACCCAGAGCCCGTACTCGTCGCACAGGTCGAGGAAGGCCGGGTGCGGCGGGTAGTGGGAGGTGCGGACGGCGTTGATGTTGTGCCGCTTCATCAGCAGCACGTCCTCGCGCATGCTCTCCAGGTCGAGGGCGCGGCCCTTCTCCGGGTGCCACTCGTGCCGGTTGACGCCCTTGAAAAGGACGGCCTTCCCGTTGACCTTGATCAGGCCGTCGGCCAGTTCGACCGTGCGGAAGCCGATGCGCAGCGGCACGCGCTCGCCCTCGGTGGCGAGCACGCCGTCGTACAGCTTCGGGGTCTCCGCCGACCACGGCTCGACCGGCACCGTCACCGACTCACCGGTCGCGACGTCGATGCCGAGGTCCGGCACGGTGACCCGGCCGTCCACGTCGGAGTCGACGCGCAGGGTGCCGAGCCCGCCGGCGTGGTCGTAGGAGGCGTGGACGAAGTGGTCCAGGACGGCGCCGGCCGGCCGGTGCAGCAGGGTGACGTCACGGAAGATGCCGGGCAGCCACCACTGGTCCTGGTCCTCCAGGTACGAGCCCGCCGACCACTGGTGGACACGGACGGCCAGTACGTTGCCGGCGGTCTTCAGCAGATGGCCGACCGCGAACTCGTGCGGCAGCCGGGATCCCTTGAACTCGCCGATGTCGGTGCCGTTCAGCCAGACCCGGGCGCAGGACTCCACGCCGTCGAAGCGGAGTACGGCGCCGCCGTCATCCAGGTCCCAGTCCTCGGGCAGGTCGAAGACGCGCAGGTGGTCACCGGTGGGGTTCTCGGTCGGGACCCGGGGCGGGTCGACCGGGAACGGGTAGAGGTGGTTGGTGTAGGCGGGGGAGCCGAAACGGCCGCCGCCCTGGAGCACCCAGTGGCCCGGGACCGACACCTCCGCCCAGCCGTCGGCGTCGTACCCCGGCTCGGCGAAGGCGTCGTCCTCGGCGCCCGCCGTCGCCGACAGACGGAACCGCCAACTGCCGTTCAGGGACAGGGTTCTCGCGTCCGAGGTGGCGTACCGGGCACGGGGCGGCAGCGCCCCGTTGCCGGGTGAGACGTCCTCGACGTAGTCGACGGCTGTGGTGCGGAAAGACATCGGTCTCCTAGCTCATCCCTTGATACCGGTCTGCGCGATCCCCTGCACCAGCCAGCGCTGGAGGAAGAGGAACACGAACAGCAGGGGCAGGATGGAAATGGCGGTGGCCATGAAGATCGTGTGGAAGACGACGGTCTGGTTGGTCATGTAGTTCGACAGCGCGACCTGGACGGTCCACGCGTCCGGGCTCTGACCGATGACCAGCGGCCACAGGAAGGAGTTCCAGCCGCTGATGAAGGTGATGGTGGCGATCGCCGCGAAGAAGTTCAGCGAGTTCGGCACCACGACACGCCAGTACGCACCCCAGTAGCCGAGCCCGTCCACACGCGCCGCCTCCTCCAGTTCCTTGGGGAACCCCAGGAAGTACTGCCGGAACAGGAAGCAGGTGAAACCACTGAACAGCCCTGGAATGATCAGACCCCGGTAACTGTCCACCCAGCCGAGCGACGACACCAGCACGAAGCTGGGCACGAAGGTCACGGCGGTCGGGACCATCAGGGTGCCGAGGACCGCGTAGAACACCTTGTTGGCGTGCTTGTAGGGGATGCGGGCCAGGGCGTAGCCGGCGAGGGAGCAGATCAGCAGGACGCCGCTGGTGTGCAGGACTGCGACGACCGCGGAGTTCAGCAGCGACCGGCCGAAGGGCACCATGGGGTCGTTGAACAGCTCGCTGAAGTTTCCCCACTGAAGGTGCGTGGGGAAGATCTCCCAGTGCTCCCCGGTGATCTCGGGGTCCGTGGTGAGAGCGTTACGGACCATGATGTAGAACGGGATCAGGAACAGGAAGGCGGCGACACTGACGGCGATGTAGAGGCCGGTGTTGCCCATGACGCCGCCCCCGCGCCTGGTGCGGCGGGGCCTGCCCGACGGCGGCGCGGTCTTGCTCGTCTCTGGTGCGGTGGTGGTCACTTGGACTCCTCCCCCCTTCCGAAGCCCATGATCTTGCCCTGGAACAGGGTGACCACGCAGATCAGCACGGTCAGGATGACGGCGCCGGCGCTGCCGGCCCCGTAGTCCTGGTTCTCGCCCAGGGCGCGGTAGTACAGCTCCACGAGCGGCGGACGGCCCCAGGTCGTCTTCGACAGCAGGTTGAAGAACTCGTCGAAGGCCTGGTAGGCGGCGACGAGCAGCAGCAGGATCACCGCGGTCGAGGTGGCGCGCAACTGGGGCAGCGTGATGTGCCGGAAGGTCTGCCAGCCCGGCTTGGCGCCGTCGATGGCGGCGGCCTCGTACAGCTCCTGCGGGATGTTCTGGAGCGCGGCCAGGAAGAGGATCATGTAGAAGCCGGACTGGAGCCACAGGCGGGCGGTGACGATGACCAGCCAGTACCAGGGCGGGTCGGGGGTGATCAACCAGGCGATGTTGTCGATCCCGAACCAGCCGAGGACCGTGTTCGCGAGGCCGAAGCGGACTCCGTTGAAGATGGACATCTTCCAGATCAGCGACGCGGCGACATAGCTGCACGCGGTGGGCAGGAAGAAGACCGAGCGGAAGAACGCCCGCATGAACCGGAGCCGGTTCACCAGCAGGGCCAGGCCCAGCGACAGCGCCCAGGTGGTGGGCACGATGAACGCGGCGAAGACGGTGAAGGTCCCCAGGGAGCCGACGAAGTCGTCGTTCGTCAGCATGAAGTGGTAGTTGTCGAAGCCGATGAACTTGCTCGGCGTGACGGTGAAGCGGGCGTCGAAGAAGCTGAGGTAGACGCTCCAGCCGATCGGGACATAGACGAAGATCGCCAGCCCGATGAGGAACGGTGCGGAGAAGAGCCAGAAGTTGAAGGTGCTGCTGGCCCGCAGACCCCGCCGCGGCTTGGCCTTGGAAGGCTTCGCCGGGGCGGGGCTCGCGAGGTCGCGCGTCGTGGTCGTCGACATGGTGCCGTTTCCGTCCGCGGTCTATCCGAAGAGCTTCTTCAGCTCGCGGCCCACCGCCTTGTCGGCCTTGTCGAGGGCCGCCTCCGGGTCACCGCCCTTGCGGACGGAGTCGGCGAAGACGTCCTCCAGTGCCGTGATCATGGCCTGGGTCCAGCCGATGTTGTCGAAGTGGCCGAACTCGTTGAAGAGCTTGACGCCCTCGGCCGCGTTGCCCGACTTGAGCTTGGTGGCGGTGGCGGCGATGGACTTGCGCGGCGGGATGTGGAAGCCGTACGAGGTGGCCCAGTCCTCCTGGTACTTCTTCTGGTCGATCCACAGCCACTTCACGTACTCCTTGGCCGCGTCGACGTTCTTGCCCTTGGCGTTGACGAACATCGACCAGCCGCCGTTGTAGACGGACTGCTTGCCGTTGTCCGTGACCTTCGGGAAGGGGAAGATCCCCCAGTCGTCGCCGAGCGCCTGCTGGAACTGCGGCATCGCCCACATTCCGCAGAACTGGATGGCGCACAGGCCCTGGTTGAGCGCGGACGGGTCCCAGTAGTCGGTCGGGGCGCCGAGCAGGAGGTGGCCGCTGGTGAACAGCTTGCGCATCTTCTTGATGCCCTCGACGACGCCGTCCGTGTGGTAGGCGATCTGGTTCTTGTCGTCGAGGGTGTCGGCGCCCGCCGACCAGATCATCGGGTTGATGACCGCGTGCAGGTCGTTGCCGATGTACAGGCCCTTGACCTTGCCGGTGGTGAGCTTGGCGGCGGCCTCCATCAGCTCGTCGAACGTGGTCGGGACCTTGACGTTCGCCTTTTCCAGCATCGACTTGCGGTAGAAGAAGAACTGGGGGTCGTCGATCATCCGGACGCCGTAGATCTTGCCGTCGACCGTGTGCGACTTGATGTCGGCCGCGTTGAAGTCGTCCTTGACCGGGTCGATGATGTCGCTCAGGTCCGCCACCTGGCCGCTCTTGACCATCTGGATCTGCGGGTGGAACTCGAACAGGTCGGGCGCGTTCTTGGTGAGCAGCGTCGCGAAGAGCTTGTTCTCGAAGTCGGCGCTGGTGATCCACTGCGTGGTCACGTTCGCGTCCTTGTAGGCCGCCGCGTACCGCTTGAGGGCCTGCTGGGTGCCCGCCTCGCCGTAGGCGTGGAAGTACTGGGTGAGCTGCTTGCCCGAACCGCTGCCGCCGCTCCGGCCGTTGTTGCTGCCGCACGCGGCCAGCGTGCCGGCGGCGGCCAGGCCCGCGGCGGCCCGGAATATGGATCGGCGGTCCCAGTTACTGCTGCTCATTGCCGACATGCTGACGTCCTTGTCTTGTCGAGTGGTGCTGTGGCTCTTCGCTTCGGTGCCGGAGCGGCTCGATGGCTCGAAATGCTGCTGCGGTGCGGGACGTTAACCTTCGGCTAAGGCTTCGGCAAGGGGTTGGACGAAGTCTGTTCGAAGCGTTGTGTCCGGTTCGGAATCACGAACAGGGGCACGGCGCAGGAGGAGTGAGGGCCGCCGGGTCAGGGGGCCGGCCGACGGCCCTCGGTCAGGGGAGGGGAGGGTGACTAGGCCTTGTTCCAGACCTCGTTGGAGCCACCGGTGCAGCTGTAGAGGATCACCTTGCCGCCGTCGGCGGTCGCCTGCCCGCTGACGTCCAGGCACTTGCCCGACGCCTCGCTCAGGATCTGGCCGTTGGCGTTCAGCAGCCAGCGCTGGCTCGCGTCACCGGTGTACCCGGGGGACGTCGTCAGGCCCGAAGCACCGGCGGTGAGGTACCCGTTCGCGCCCTTCAGGGCGCCCTTGGCGTCGTACGACCACGACTGCCCGGCCTCACCCGTGCAGGTGCCGATCGCGGCTCCGGAGGCGTCCGCCGTCAGGCACTTGCCGGACTGCTTGCCCTGCCAGGCGCCGGTCACTGCCGAACCGCCGTGGCCCTTCTGGTCGAAGACGTACGTCGTGACGGAGCGCGCGGCGAGCGTCGTGGACACCGTGCCGTCGCTGACGGACGGCTTGGCGACGTCCGCCCAGTTCTCGGTGGCGGAGGTGCGGACCGCCTCCCTGGCCCGCTTGGGTGCCTCGCTGTTGAAGTGCAGGTTCAGGGCGGTGTCCGTGGTGTTGTGGTTGTTGACCACGACCACCCACTTGCCGTCCCGGTCGTACGACGACACCTCCACGCCGGCCGGCGCCCCGGTCACGTCGTGCGCGACCGAGCCCGGTTTCACGAACTTGCTGTACTGGCCGAGCGCGTAGTACCGCTTGGTGAAGTACAGCGTCTGGTTGCCGTTCGTCGCGTAGTCGGGGTCGTAGTAGATCAGGCCGTCGTTCCAGCCCTCGTCGTTCTTCGCCGACGGGTCGCTGCCGTACCCGCTCGCGAGCGCCACCCACCACTGGAACGCCGAGTCGTGGGAGCTCGCGAAGTCCTTGTAGATGATCCTCGACATCAGCAGGGCGTTGTCGATGGTCGGGTCGTACTCCTGGTTCCAGCCCGTGCTGCCCTTGCCGAAGCAGCAGATCTCGGTCGCCCAGGACTTCTTGCCGACCGTCTTCGCCGTCTCGTAGACGTTGCCGAGCTGGCCGTCGTTCGGGTTGTTGTACGTGTGGTGGGCCAGCGCCGACACGTACTGTGCGGTGCCCGGCTGCGAGATCCACTGCGGGACCTCGGACACGAACTGGGTGGTCTGGCTGGACTCGTCCGCGATGACGGAGGTCTTCTGGTGCCGGGCCCGCTGTTCGGCTCCCAACGCCCTTACGATGTCGTCGCGTTGGTCGGGCGTGACCTTCATGCCCTCCTGGCCGCACGAACCGAAGTCGTTGTCCGGCTCGTTGAAGGGGCTGATGTAGTCCAGCCGGGCGCCGGTGCGGGCGAAGTGGTCGGTGACGTCGGCCACGTACTTGGCGAAGTCGGACTGGTTCTCCGCCTTCAACTGGCCGCCGCAGCTCTGCCCGTTCGTCGTCCACCGGGCGGGTGCGCTGTTGACGAAGCCGATCAGGTCCTCGACGCCGTACTTCGCGGCGTACTGGAGGAACGTGCGACCGCCCTTGTCCTTGCTCCAGTCGTAGCCGCCGTCGGGGTCGAGGAAGTCCTCGGGGGCCCGGGCCGCAGTGGTGACGGCGACTCCGCCGCCGCCGATGTTGTAGCGGTAGGAGCTCAGGTCCAGGCCCTTGGCGGAGAACAGGAGTTTGGCGACCCGGGCCTGGACCTTGGGTGAGAAGTGCTGGAGGTCGTTGACCCACCAGGCGCCCGAGGCGCCGATGTCGTCGATGGCCTGGGCGGCGTGCGGGGAGACTTCGGCCGCCGTGGGGGTGGCGGCCGAGGCGGCGGGGGCGGATATCAGGGGGCCGGTGACAGCGAACGCGGCTGCGGCCGTCAGGGCCAGGGATCTTCTGGTGCGGATTCCGGTGGTGCGGGGGTGAGGCACGTGCATCCCTTCCGTCGTCATGAAGGCGGTGCGGTACGGCTCCTTGCGGTGGTGGTGCGTTTCGCGGTCCTCTGTCCCACCGACTGAAGGGCACCCTCCAGCGCGAACGTCGCCGCGCCCAGGCAGGCCGGGTCGGTGGGAATGGGGGAGAGGACGATCTCGGTGGCGGCGAACGGCCGCCTCAGCGCGTGCCGTCCGACGGCCTCGCGCACTTCGTGCAGCAGCGGTTCGCCGAGCCTGCGGGCGACCCAGCTGCTGAGCACGACCACTTCGGGGTTGAGGACGTTGACCAGGTTGGCGATGCCCGCGCCGATGTAACGGGCCGTCTCCCGGACGACCTTGAGGGCCACGGGATCGTTCGCGTCCACGCCGCGGGCCAGCGCGTCGATGGTGGCGGTCTGGTCCTCGGGGTGCAGCAGCGGGCTCTGCGGGCTCAGCTCCCGCAGGTTCAGCATGATGCCGGGCGCGCCGACGTAGGCCTCCACACAGCCGTGGTTGCCGCAGCGGCACAGCCGCCCGTCCAGGACGAGCGTGGTGTGGCCCCACTCGCCGGCGCTGTTGCTCACCCCCCGGTACAGCCCGCCGTGGAGGGCGAGCCCCGCGCCGACGCCGGTCCCGAGGTTGACCACCACCGCGTCCCCGCGCCCGCGTGCCGCCCCGAACCACATCTCGGCGACCGCGCCGGCGCGCAGCGGATTGTCCAGGTAGAGGGGGTAGGCGATGACCTCGGACAGCAGGTCCAGCAGGGGTACGTCGTGCCAGTCCCAGTTGGGCGCGTACTCCGAGACACCGGTGTCCCGGTCCACCTGCCCCGGCACGCTCACCCCGACGCCCAGCACCCGCGCGCCCTCGATACCGGCCTGCGCGACCACCGAGCCGACGGCGGCGGCGACATGGCTGACCACCTGCTCCGGCAGGCTCTCACCGGGACGCATCTCCTCGTCGGCGCGGGCGAGCACGTTCAGGGCGAGGTCGAAGAGCTCCACGTGGACATACGTCTCGGCGATGTCGACGCCGATCAGCGCGCCCCCCGAGGCGTTGACGGCCACGAGCCCCCGGGGGCGGCCGCCCGCAGAGTCCTCGAAGCCGACCTCGGTGATCATCCGCAGGTCCAGCAGCTCGCCGACGAGCGTGGCGACCGTGGCCAGACTCAGCCCGGTGGCGGCCGCCAGCTCCTGCCGGGAGGTGGGCGACTCGGCGATGATCTGGCGCAGCACCTCGTAGCGGTTCGCGGTGCGGATGTCCCGTGATGTGCGCTTCACGAAGGCTGCCCCTCCCATCGCTGCCAGGCCGTGCCGGGCGTGACGGGCACCGGCGCGGCGCAAGGCTATGGCGTGCCGAGGACTTTCGACAAGGGGTTAGGAAAGGGGCTTTATAAAGTCCGCCGCTCTTCAGGTGCCGAGGACATCCTGCACGAAGGCGTTGGAGAACTTGCCGGTGGGGTCCAATGAGCGGGCCAGCGCCAGGAAGTCGGCGAGGCGTGCATACCGTCGACGAACATCGTATGCGGACATGGCATACACCTTCCCCCAGTGCGGCCGCGGACCGAACGCCTCCAGCACCTCCTCCACCCGCCGCACCACCGGCAGCACCGCCGCCGCGTCCTCGACCCAGGTGAAGTGGACGGCCACCGAGTCCCGCCCGTGGGCCGGGCTCAGCCACTGCCGGTCGGCGGCGACCGTCCGCACCTCGCACGTCTGGAGCACGGGGGCGACTGTCTGCCGGATCCCGTCGATCGCATGCAGCACATCGAGGGCGGACGACCGCGGCAGCAGGTACTCCGACTGCAACTCCGCACCGCTGCTCGGCGTGAACTCCGCCCGGAAGTGCGGCAACCGCTCGTGCCACGGCCCCGGCACCCCGAACTGCTCGGTGCAGTTCTCCGCCGGCATGCCCGGCACCGGATGCAGAGCCACGGTCGCCGGCGCGGCCCACGGGAAGTCCACCGGCGCCTGGTCGGTGCGCCGCTTCACCCACACCTGCCGGAAACCGGCCGCCCGGGCGTCGGTGAACAGGCTCACGCTGTACGCGGCCCCCGCCACCGCCTCGAAGTCCAGGCCGTCCAGTGGCAGTTCGGTGAACAGGTGCTGTTCCACCTCGTAGCGGGGCTCCAGGTCCAGGGTCAGCGCGGTGACCACACCCAGCGCTCCCAGGGAGGTCACCGCACCGTCGAAGCCCTCCTCCCCGCGCGCGATCGTCACCGTCGAGCCGTCCGCGAGGACCAGCTCCACCGCACGCACCGCGGCGGCCAGCGGCCCGTTGCCGACCCCCGAGCCGTGTGTGCCGGTCGCCACCGAACCGGCCACCGAGATGTGCGGCAGCGACGCCATGTTGGGCAGTGCGAGGCCGTGCGCGTGTACGGCGCGGGCCAGTTCCGCGTACCGGACGCCGCCCGAGACCCGTACCGTACGGGCCGCGGTGTCCACGTCGAGCACCGGCGGGAGACCGGCGATGGACAGCAGGACACCGTCGGCGCCCGGGTCGGCGATCGCGTTGAAGGAGTGCCCGCTGCCCAGCACCCGCACCTTCGTGCTCCCGGCCACCAGGGCCCGGAGCGCGTCCGACGACTGCGGACGGTGGAACTCCTTGGCCGTGTAGATGATGTTGCGCGCCCAGTTGGTGACCACCTGAGTCATCCCTGCCCCTCCCGGTGACTGCCTGTCCATGACTGCGTGTCCATTGACCCTCTCATTCGCCGCCGCCTACCGTAGAGACCGGTTGCTATCCATGCGTCACCGAGCCGGAAGGTCACTTCCTTGCCCGAGCGTCCCCAGGCACTGTTCGCCATGACGGACCAGAACGTGCCGCTCATCTTCCCGCCGGAGGTGCTCGCCCGGCTGCGCGAGTACGTAGAAATCGATCCCACTCTGGTGGCACGGGATTTCACCGACCCACGCATCCGGGAGACGCTCGCCCACACCGAGGTCCTGATCACCGGCTGGGGCTGCCCCCGCCTGGACGCGGCCTCCCTGGACGCGGCCCCCAGACTGCGCGCGGTGCTGCACGCGGCCGGCTCGGTCAAGGGCTTCACCACCGAGGAGGTCTGGCGGCGCGGCATCGCGGTCTCCTCGGCCGCCGCGGCCAACGCGCTGCCCGTGGCCGAGTACACCCTCGCCATGATCCTGCTCGCCGGGAAGGACGTCTTCGGCTACCGCGACCAGCTGCGCACCCGCCGCGAATTCCCCTACGGCGACATCCTGCCCGGGATCGGCAACTACGGCCGCCGCGTGGGCGTCGTCGGCGCCTCCCGCATCGGCCGCCGGCTGATCGAGCTGCTGCGCCCCTACGACCTCAGGGTGAGCCTCGCCGACCCCTACGTCGACGAGGCGGAGGCCGCCCGGCTCGGCGTCCCCCTCGTCACGCTCGACGAACTGCTGCGCGCCTCGGACATCGTCACGGTGCACGCCCCCGAGACCCCGGAGACCCGGCACCTCGTCGGCGCCCGCGAACTCGCCCTGATGCCGAGCGGCTCGGTCCTGATCAACACCGCGCGCGGCTCGCTCGTCGACCACGACGCCCTGGTCGCCGAACTGCGCGCCGGACGCCTGAGCGCCGTCCTCGACGTCACCGACCCCGAGCCGCTGCCCGCCGACTCGCCGCTCTTCGACCTGCCCAACGCCTTCGTCACCCCCCACCTCGCCGGCTCCCAGGGCAACGAGGTGGCCCGCCTCGGACAGACGGTCGCGGACGAGGCCGAACGGCTCGTGAACGGGAGCCGGCTGGAGTACGCGATCGACCACACCGTGCTGGAGCGGGCGGCGTGACCACGGCCAGGCGGACGCAGACGGCGGGCGGTGACGCCTCGACCGTACGGGACGTCGCCGCGCGCGCCGGCGTCTCCGCCTCGACCGTCTCCCGCGTCCTCGGCGGCACCTACCCGGTGGCCGAGTCCACCCGGGCCCGGGTCCTCAAGGCCATGCGCGAACTGGACTACGTGGTCAACGCGCACGCCCGGGCCCTCGGCGGCGCCACCAACAAGACGGTCGCGTTCGTGGTCGACGACGTCACCGGACCCTTCTACGCCCACATCGCGCGCGGGGTGGAGGAGCAGGCCTCCGCGGAGGGCCGGCTGTGCATGCTGTGCACGACGCACGGCGACCCGCGCCGGATCCTCGCCGTCGTCGAGACCATGCGCGAGCAGCGCGCGGACGCGGTGATCGTGGTCGGCGGGGCCTGGGAGGACAAGGCCTACCAGGACCGCATGACCCACTTCGCGCACGCCCTCGACCGGGCCGGCTCCCGGCTGGTCCTGGTCGGCCGCCCGCCCCTGGGACCGGGCGTGCCCGCCACGGTCGTCGACTACGACAACGAGGGCGGCGCCTTCGCCCTGACCACCCATCTGCTGTCCGCCGGCCACCGGCGCATCGCCTACCTGGGCCGGGTCCCCGGCCTGTCCACCAGCGGCCGGCGCGTCCGCGGCTTCACCCGGGCCCATGAACTCCTCGGGCTGACCCCGGATCCCGCCCTGATCCTCGACGGCGCCTTCTCCCGCTCCTACGGCTACCGGGCCACCCGCGAACTCCTCGACGGAGGAGGAGAGTTCACCGCGGTCTTCGCCGCCACCGACATGATCGCCACCGGGGTCGTCCAGGCCCTGCGCGAGGCGGGCCGGCGCATCCCCGACGATGTCGCGGTCGCCGGGTACGACGACATCCCGGTCGCCCGCGACGTGTATCCCGCGCTCACCACCGTGCACGTCCCCCAGGAGGAGCTGGGCCGCGCCGCCGTACGCCTGGCCCTGCACCGCGACGAGCTGCCCGACGGCCAGCATCTGGTGCTGGGCACCCATGTGGTGCTGCGGGAGTCGACGCGGCGGGCGGGTGACTGACCCGTCGCTCCGCGGCGGCCGACTCGCCCGTGGGGGGACCCGGCCGGGCAGTCGTACAGGCGGGGGCATACCGTGAGGAGTCGAACGCCTGAGCCGGGAGGAGACACGGGATGGGCAGCCGTACCGCACTGGTCGAGGATCTGATGGAGAGGTTCCCGCACGTACCACGGGAAGCCGTCTTCAAGGAGGACCTGCTCCGGGGCGGGGTCGCCTTCGACGCGTCCGCGCTGTCCGACAACGAGGGCGGCGAGGTGAAGCCGAAGTCGTACTTCATCTTCTCCTTCGACCACGGCACCCTGCCCGAGCTCGGCGAGGCCGCGCTGCGCCGGCCCCCCGAGGAGATCATCCTCACCGGCGGCCCGTACGACCTGCGGCGCACCGTCGTCTCGGTGCGGGTCAACCCGGCCTCGCCCTACCGGGTCGCCGCCGACGGCGAGGGGCTGCTCGGGTTGTACCTCGACGGGAAGCGGATCGCGGACGTCGGCGTGCCCCCGATGCCCGAGTACTACCGGCACACCCTGTCCAACGGGAAGTCGGTGATGGAGGTCGCCCCGACCATCCAGTGGGGCTACCTGATCTACCTGACCGTCTTCCGGGTCTGCCAGTACTTCGGCGCCAAGGAGGAGTGCCAGTACTGCGACATCAACCACAACTGGCGCCAGCACAAGGCGGCCGGGCGCCCCTACACCGGTGTCAAGGACGTGGAGGAGGTCCTGGAGGCGCTGGAGATCATCGACCGGTACGACACCCAGAAGGCGTCCACCGCCTACACCCTCACCGGTGGCGCCATCACCAAGACGGTCGCCGGGCGCGACGAGGCCGACTTCTACGGCCACTACGCCAAGGCCATCGAGGAGCGCTTCCCGGGCCGCTGGATCGGCAAGGTCGTCGCCCAGGCGCTGCCGCGCGACGACGTGCAGCGGTTCAAGGACTACGGCGTGCAGATCTACCACCCCAACTACGAGGTGTGGGACCGCCGCCTGTTCGAGCTGTACTGCCCGGGAAAGGAGCGCTACGTCGGCCGGGACGAGTGGCACAAGCGGATCCTCGACTCGGCGGAGATCTTCGGCGCCCGCAACGTCATCCCCAACTTCGTCGCGGGTGTGGAGATGGCCGAGCCGTTCGGCTTCACCACCGTCGACGAGGCCATCGCCTCCACCACCGAGGGCCTGCGCTTCTTCATGTCGCACGGCATCACGCCCCGCTTCACCACCTGGTGCCCCGAGCCCACCACGCCGCTCGGCAAGGCCAACCCGCAGGGCGCGCCGCTGGAGTACCACATCCGGCTGCTCCAGGCCTACCGCCAGACCATGGACGACTTCGGTCTCTCCTCGCCCCCCGGCTACGGCCCGCCCGGACCCGGCCGCGCCGTGTTCTCCGTCAGCTCCTTCATGGACAGCCTTCCGGCGCGGGACCCGGAGGAGGAACCGGCGCAGGTGTGATCCTCCCGCGACGGACGGTGAACGCGAACGGGGTCCCGTCCGTACAAGAGGCCGGAGATGTGGGGCACGGTGGGCAGGCATGTGCCCACCCCGGTCGTCATGTCCGTATCATCTGGGCTGGCGCGTGGGGCAGGAGCACGGTCCTGGGGCTGCCGGCAACTGGATTTGAATATGCCGCTTGTCAGTTGTGTCGGAGACGTGAAAGGCTCTGGCCCTGCCGCGAGGTTCCCCCCAACTCCCTTACCAATATGGTGAGTTGACCTCGCTCGTGGATGCAGGAGACCCATGCCCGACCTGCCGAAGCCCCAGGACGCCGCCGAGGCCGCGCTGTTCTCCGAGTACTGGGACGCGGTGCTCTCCTATGCCGATCTGTGCACCTCCGGCGCCACCTCGGCCAACCAGCTGGCCACGGAGGCCTTCGAGCTCGGCCTGCGGGAGGCCCGAGCCGCCGACGCCGCCCCCGGGCGTGGCGCCGGCCGCCGGCCGGCCCGGCTGCCCATGACCCCCCTGCTGCTCACCGCCGTACGCAGCACGGCGGCGGCCTGGGAGGCCGACGGCCTCGGCCACAAGCTCGACCCCGACCTCAGGCTGTGGCTCAACTCCGACAAGGCCGCCCGCTACACCGGACCGCCCCTGCTGCGCCCGGTCGCCCTGCGCGGCCTGCGGGACATGCAGGACGCGGACGCGTCGCTGCTGTGGCTGGCCGAGGTGGAGGCGCTGCCGCTGCCCGCCGTCGCCCGCCGCCTGGGCCTCGACCCGGCCGACGCGGCCCGCGAACTGGACCAGGTGCGCGGCCTGTTCCGGGACCGCTGCCACCGCGCCCACGTCGACTCGCCGATGGACGCGCAGTGCCGCAGCTACGCGCGTCTCCTCGACGCGGTCACCCGCTCGTCCGCCGCCGACACCCCCGAGGACCTCTCGCGGCACCTCGCCACCTGCGTGCAGTGCGCGGAGGCCGCCGCCTGCCTGCGACTGCACGGCGGTGGCATACCCGCGGCCCTGGCCGGCGGCGTGATCGGCTGGGGCGGCCTCGCCTACCTCGAGCGTCGCCGCCGGGCGGTGGAGGTGCGTCAGGGCAAGGCGCGCCCCCAGCAGGACCCGGAGACCGGGGAGCCCAAGGACGCCGCGCACCGCCACCGGGTCGTGCGCAACGGGCTGCTGGGCACCGCCGTACTGCTGTCGCTGCTGGCGCTCGGGGTGTCGATGATGCCGTACGGCTCCGGCGACGAGACCGTGGCCGCCCGCGACGGCCGCCAGCCGGTCGCCGACCCCAGCCCCTCCCTGCCGACCGCGGCCCCGCTGCCCTCCGCCTCGGCGTCCCGCTCCACCGGCCCGTCCTCGCGCGGTCCGGTGAGCAAGTCCGACCCCGCCGATCCCGTCGGCTCCGACTCCGACCCGGAACCGCAGGGCACCTCCTCCTCCACCGCCCACGAGACCGCCGGCGGCAGCGCCACCGCCGGCGACGGCACCGGCACCTCGGCCGTCTGCCGGGTCGAGTACAACCTCGTCAACCAGTGGCCCGACGGCTTCCAGGCCACCGTCACCGTCACCACCGACGAGCCCCTGTCCGGCTGGCGCGTCGCCTGGTCCTTCCGGGACGGCCAGTCGGTCGGCCAGATGTGGGACGCGAGCGTCACCCAGGACGGCTCCCGCGTCACCGCCGTCGCGGCCGACTACAACAAGTCCGTCGCCGCCGGCGGCAGTCTCTCCTTCGGCTTCCTCGCCTCCCGGCACGGCGACAACTCGGAGCCTTACGGTTTCACGCTCAACGGCGAGCGCTGCGCGAAGTAGTACGGCCGGTGGGCCCCCGACGAGCGAGGGGGCCCACCGGCCCTTCGCGGGCGGCCCCGTCAGCAGCCCGACTTGTAGAGGTACTTGCTGACCGACGGCTGGTTCATGTTGGCCTTCGTGATGGCGACCATGCCGGTGCCCACCGACTTCTCGACGGACTTGCCCTCGAACGCGGCGGCGAGCTGGTCGACGGCCTGCCTGCCGATACCCGCCGGATCCTGGGCGACCAGGACCTGGAGGGTGCCCGCCTTGAGCGCGGCGATCTCGTCGGGCTCGGCGTCGAAGGCGGCGACCTTCACCTTGCCCTGCTTGCCCGCCTGCTTGAGGCCGGTGGCGATGCCCTGGCCGGTGTTGGTGTTGCCCGCGAAGGCGCCGCCCAGATCGGGGTGGGCCGCCAGCGTCGACTGGATCTGGGAGGCCGCGGTGGCCGGCAGGTCGTTGTCGTAGAGGGTGGGCAGCACCTTGATGTCCGGGTACTTGGCCATCTCCTCGGTGAAGCCCTTGATCCGGGCGTCGGTGGTGGAGACGCCGGGCTTGACGCTGATCACGATCACCGAGCCCTTCTCGTTCATCAGCTTGGCGAGCGCGTCGGCGGCGACCCGGCCGCCCTTCTCGTTGTCGGACGAGACGCGGGTGATGCCGACCGACGAGTCGCTGACCGTGGTGTCCACGAGCGCGACCTTCGTCCCGGACGACTGGATCTGCTTGAGCGAGGGGGTGAGCGCGCTGGTGTCGACCGGCGAGATCAGCAGCCCGTCGGGGCGGGCCGCCGCGACGGAGTCGAGGAGGGGCCGCTGGACCGACACGTCCCACTGCGCGGATCCGTCGGCGGTGAAGTCCATGCCCTTGGCCTTGGCCTCGGCCTTGGCGGCGCAGGTCATGGTGATGTAGAAGGGGTCGCTCTTCACCCCGGTGATCAGCCGGACCTTCTTGTGGGCGGCACCGCCCGACCCGGAACCGCCGCTGTCCGACGAACCGCACGCGGCCGCGCCGGTCAGGGCGAGCACGACGCCCGCGGCCACCAGCGGCCTGCGGTTGCCGCGCATGCTCGACATACTCGACTTGGACATGACGGTGCTCTCCTTGGGTCTGGACGCTCTCGGGGTCATGAGCGCTCCCGGGTCTTCCTGCGCATCTGGTCGATGTAGACGGCCGCCACCAGCACGACGCCCACCGCCACGTCCTGCCAGTACTGCTGGACGCCGATGACGATCAGCCCGGTGGTGAGCACGGCGGGGATGAACACGCCGATCACGGTGCCCAGCACCGATCCGCGCCCGCCGAACAGGCTGGTACCGCCGAGGACCACCGCGGTGATCACCTTGAGGTTGTCGGTGGAGTGCCCGGCGATGGACGTCGTGCCGTACGAGGCCAGCCACATCACCGCGCCCAGTCCGGCCAGCAGCCCCATCAGCCCGTACACCTTGATCAGGTGCCGCCCCACCGAGACGCCCGCGCGCCGTACGGCGGCCGGGTTGGAGCCGATCGCCAGGGTGTGCTCGCCGAACCTCGTACCGGCCAGCACCGCGCCGAACACGGCGGTGACCACGGCGGCCAGGACCACCATCCACGGGATGCCGAGCACCTTGCCGAAGCCGAGGCTGTTCTGGAGGTGGGTGGCGGCCGCCCCGGCCGGATCCTGGCCGCCCGTGGCGAGTTCGGCCAGACCGAGCGCCGCACCGAGCCCGCCGAGCGTCACGATCAGCGGGGGCACCTTCCCGGTCGCCACCACCGCTCCCTGGAGGGCGCCCCACGCGGTGCCGACGGCGAGGGCGATCAGTACGCACACCGCGACCGTGCCCCAGCCCGCTTCGGCCCCGCCGTGGTGGATGTTGTACTCGCCCGCGGCCACCGCGGCCAGGACGAGGACCGAGCCGATGGACAGGTCGATGCCCGCCGTGATGATCACGTACGTCATGCCGACGCCGAGCACCAGGTAGATGGAGGCGTTCACGGCGATCTGCGTGAGGTCGTACGTGGTGAAGAACTTGCCGGGCGCGGCGATGGTGAAGAACGCGACCAGCGCCGCGAGGATCACGAACGTCCACACCTCGCTGATGCCGGCCGCCCGCCGCAGCCACCCGGGGACCGCCACCCCCGTGCGAGGGGGAACGGGCGGGTCCTGCGCCGGAGCGGGCGGCCGGGTCTTGTGGCTGTCGGCGGTCATCTCCCGTCCTCCGCTTCCTTCGCCGCGGCCGGGCCGAGGGCCTTCTCCTGCCGCGCGGGTTCGTCCAGCGATCCGGTCATGGCCCCGACGAGTTCCTCGATCGTGGTGCCGGCCGCGGTGAACGAGGCGACCCGCCGGCCCAGCCGCAGCACCTCGACCCGGTCCGCCACCGACAGCACCTCGGGCATGTTGTGGCTGATCAGCACCGTGCAGATGCCCCGGTCGGCAACCCTGCGCACGGTCTCCAGAACGCGGGCGCGCTGCACGACGCCCAGCGCGGCGGTCGGCTCGTCCATGAAGATGACCTTGTTGGCGAACGCGACCGCGCGCGCCACGGCCACCGACTGCCGCTGGCCGCCCGACAACGTTGTCACCGGAGCGGTCACGTCCTTCAGTTCCACACCGAGCTCGGCGAACGCCCTGACCGCCTCCCGCCGCATGGCGGGCCGGTCCAGTACACCCAGGCGGCCCAGGACGCCACCGCGCACCAGTTCCCGGCCGAGGTACAGATTGGCGGCCGCGTCGAGGTCGGGCGCCAGCGAAAGATCCTGGTAGACGGTTTCCAGGCCGTGGCGCTGCGCGTCCATCGGCCCGGTGAACCGGACCGGCACCCCCTCCAGGCGGACCTCGCCGCCGTCCGGGGCGACGACACCCGACAGTACGTTCACCAAAGTCGACTTGCCGGCACCGTTGTCACCGATCAGGGCGACGACCTCGCCGGGGTATGCAGTGAAGTCCGCGCCCTGGAGCGCCTGGACGTGGCCGAATCGCTTGAAGATGCCGGATGCCGTGAGAAGTGGTTCCCTTGCAGAGGCCATGTGTGCCTTCTGGTTGGTCGTTGACGGTCCTGCGATTCTGGGCAGCCTGTGGTTGGGCGTCAAGGGTCGTGTGCGAACGGGTGAGTCCGGTGTGGCGGCAAGATCTGTGACACCGGTGAAGGGACCGGCGGGGGCGATCAGGGGGAAGCGTCACCCTTCGTCTCGCCCAGCAGGACGCGGAGCGACTCCCAGGCCGTCCCCGCGACCGTCCGCAGCGCCTCGGTCGTCGCGCCGTCGCGGGCCCGGTGCGACATGCCCTGGATGATCACCCCGGCGAACTCGGCGACCGCGCGTGCGTCGGTGCCGGCCGGGAGGGTGCCCGCGTCGATGTCCGCTCCGATGCGGGCCTCCAGACGGTCGATGTTGGCGTTGCGGAGGTCGCGGAGGCGGTCGGCGACCTGCTGGGCGGTGTCGGAGACCCGGGTGGCGGAGCCGATGACCAGGCAGCCGCCGGGACCGTCGGAGTGGGTGTAGGTGTCGG
This sequence comes from Streptomyces sp. NPDC001480, assembly GCF_042894725.1. NCBI lineage: Bacteria > Bacillati > Actinomycetota > Actinomycetes > Kitasatosporales > Streptomycetaceae > Streptomyces > Streptomyces sp. NPDC001480. The sequence continues at coordinate 440,993 of NZ_JBIAVX010000004.1, forward strand.
CCGCCTCCCGCAGCAGACGCTGGATCAGGGCGGGGGAGCGGTCCTCCTCGTCGAAGGCGCGCTGCATGAAGCTGCCTCTGCCGTTGTTGTAGTAGTCGACGGCGGCGAAGAAGAGGCCCTCCTTGCTGCCGAAGGCCGCGTAGAGGCTGGGGGCGTTGATCCCCATCTCCCGCGAGAGGGTGGCGACCGAGGCGCCGTCGTAACCGTGGCGCCAGAAGACGAACATGGCCTTCTCCAGGACGTCTTCGAGATCGAACTTACGGCCCTGGCCGCGTACGCCTGCCATCGGGTGCTCCCACGTCGTCGGTGAGCGTGCTCTGTCGAGGCGCGGGCCGGGGCATGGCTTCACGCCGGTGTGATCCAAAATTCATGTAGCGATCGATAAACGAATGATAGTGTCGCCGGGCCGGTGAGAGGAACCGGTTCGCCGAACTGGCGTGGTTCCTCGCCACATCTTCATGTGTAGCGCGGCACGGCGACAGAGCGGTCGCCCGGCCACCACACATCCAGCGTGCACACCGTGAGGACTCGACATGCACAACAGTGCGTCATACACCGATGGCTTGGCGCGCCGTCACTCCGCCTCCCCGTCCTGGACCGTGGAGGCCGTCAAACAGGTCAGGTACCACGTCGTCGAGGCGTCCGGCCTGTTCGAGCCCGGCAGCACCCAGCTGTTATCGGGCTGCGCGGACGCCCCGCTGCGTCCCGGCGACCGCCGTCTCGTCGTGATCGACGCCACCGTCCACCAGCTCCACGGCGGGCGCATCACCCGCTACTTCGACCACCACGGCATAGTGGTCACCCTCGTCCCCCTGCGCGCGGACGAGAGCGTCAAGCGGTGGAACCTGGTGACCGATGTGGTCGACGCGATGAACGACTTCGGTATCGACCGCAGGCGCGAACCGGTGATCGCGATCGGCGGCGGTGTCCTCCTCGACGTCGTCGGACTCGCCGCCAGCCTGTACCGGCGCGGCACCCCCTACGTGCGGATACCCACCACGCTGGTGGGCCTGGTCGACGCCGGGGTCGGCGTGAAGACCGGGGTCAACTACGGGCAGGGCAAGAACCGGCTCGGCACCTACGCGCCGGCCGTGGCGACCTTCGTGGACCGCTCCTTCCTGAGCACCCTCGACGCGCGTCACCTCTCCAACGGGCTGGCGGAGATCCTCAAGATGGCGCTGATCAAGTCGGCGGAACTCTTCCGTCTGCTGGAGGACTTCGGACCGCTGCTGATCGAGGACCGCTTCCAGGGAAGCACCCCCGCACTGGAGACGGCGGCCCGCCGGGTCGTCTCCGAGGCCATCCACCTGATGCTGGAAGAACTCCAGCCCAACCTGTGGGAACAGTGCCTGGAACGGTGCGTCGACTACGGGCACACCTTCAGCCCCACCATCGAGATGGAGGCGCTGCCGGAGCTGCTGCACGGAGAGGCGGTCGCCGTCGACATGGCCCTCACCACCGTGATGGGACGGATGCGCGGCGATGTCACCGAGCACCAGACCCAGCGCGTACTGGCGCTGATGGACCGGCTGCGACTCCCGCTGTGGACCGAGGTCCTGGCCCGCCCGGGAATCCTGGACGGCGCACTCGCCGACACGGTCCGCCACCGCGACGGGCAGCAGCGGCTGCCGCTGCCGGTCGGCATCGGCCACCACCGCTTCGTCAACGACGTCACCACCGAGGAACTGGACACCGCGCTCAAGGAGCTCGACACCGCACGACGACGGACCGGCCGGGACTTCGGAGCCGCCGCCGGACTCGTGAGGGCCGGTGACGCCGCGTGAAGTGGGACAGCCTCTACATCGAGGGCTTCGGCTCCTATCTGCCCGAAGAGCGTGAGTTCGCCGCCGAGATGGTGGCCACCGGCCGCTACGACCAGGTCGAACACCAGAAGACCGGACAGGTGTCGGCCGCCGTGGCCCGCCCCGAACGCGGCGAGACCGCCCCGGAGATGGCGGTGGCCGCCGGACGCGCCGCGCTCGCGGACGCCGGGACCGACCCCGCCGACATCGATGTCCTGGTCCACGCGGTGGTGCTGCACAACGGCCTGGAGGGCTGGAACTGCGGCGCCTATCTGCAGAGCGAGCTCGGCGTGGAGGAATGCGTGCCGATCGAGATCCGCACCGCCTGCGCGGGCGCCGTCGTCGGCATGGAACTCGTCGGCCGCTGGAGCGCGGGCTCCGGCAAGGGCATGGTCACCGCCTCCGACGCCTGGCAGCTGCCGCTCTTCGACCGCTGGGCCTCCGACAGCGGACTGGTCTACGGCGACGGCGCGGGTGCCCTGGTCCTCGGCCACGACGGCGGCCCCTTCCGGGTCCTGTCCACCTCCGTGGTCAGCGACCCGCTGCTCGAGCGGATGCACCGCGGCAACGATTCGATGGCGATGCCGTACTACGGCTCCGGCACCCCCATCGACCTGCGCCGGCGGGTCGCCGCATTCGCCGAGACCCGCAGTACCGAGGAGTTCTGGACCCGGAACACCGCCGCGCTGTCACGCTGCGCCGAGACCGCGCTCGCCGACGCCGGCACCGCACACTGCGACATCGCCCACTGGCTGGTGCCGAACTTCGGCCGGGTCCTGCTGCGCAAGCAGTGCTTCGTCCCGCTGAAGATCGACGCCGGGCAGACGCTGGCCGAACGCGGCTGGGAGATCGGGCACACCGGCGCCGCCGACCCGATCCTCGGGCTCGACCTGCTGCGCCGCTCCGGTGCCCTCACCCCGGGCGACCGGCTGCTGCTCACCGGCATCGGCGTCGGATTCACCTGGGGCTGCGCGGTCGTGGAGTACACCGGCGCGCACGCGCACACCACCGAAACGTACGAGACCGACGAGACGAACGAGACGAAGGAGGGCGTCCGTTGACCGCCACCGCCAGGACCGAGACCGTGACACCCGTACCAGCGGCGGGCGCCGGCGCCGCCGTGTTATGGATGCTGCTCGCCGTCTTCGGCGTCGGCACCGTCGAATACCTCGTGGCCGGCGTCCTGCCGGACATCGCGGGTGACGTCCATGTGTCCGACGCCACCGCCGGCCTCCTGGTGACCGTCTACGCGGTCACCGTGATGATCGGCGGTCCGCTGCTCACCATCGTCACCACCCGGGTGCCGCGCACCGCCCTGATCATCGGCTCCATGGCGGTCTTCGTCATCGGCACCCTCGGCACGGCACTGGCGCACAGCTTCGCGCTCCTGGTCGTCTTCCGGATCGTCACCGCGCTGCCGCACGCCACCTTCTTCGCCCTCTGCCTGGTCCTCGCCACCTCGCTGGTGCCGCCGGAGTTCCAGGGCCGGGTGATCGCCCGGGTCTCGCTCGGCCTGAACCTGGCCACCGTGCTCGGCGTGCCGCTCGGCACCCTGATCGGCGGTCAGTTCGGCTGGCGGACCTCCTTCGTGGTGGTCGCGGTCTTCCAGACCCTGGTCACCGTGGGACTCGTGGCCGTCACCCGGCACGCCCCCGCCCGCCCGGCCGGGTCGATCTCCGCCGAACTCACCGTCTTCACCCGCCCCTCGGTGTGGGCGGCGCTCACCCTGACCGCGCTCAGCCAGGCCGCCCTGTTCGTCGTCTTCACCTACATCGCGCCCTACCTCCGCGACTACACCGGCTTCTCGGCCGGCCACATCACCCTGCTCCTCTTCGTCTTCGGCATCGGCTCGGTGGCCGGGAACCAGCTCGGTGGACATTTCGCCGACCGCTCCATCGACCGCACCCTGCTGGTCGCGCTCGGCGCGCTCACCGTCGCGCTCGGCCTGCTCGCGCTCTTCGGCTCGAGCACCTGGTTCACCGCACCCTGGCTCTTCGTGCTCGGCGCCGCGGGCTTCTCGATCATCCCGCCGCTGGCCTCCAAGCTGATCAACGCGGCGAGCGAGGCCCCCAACCTCGCGGCCACGGTCAACATCGCCGGCTTCCAGCTCGCCAACGCCGCCGGCGCCTGGATCGGCTCGGCCACCCTCTCGCTCGGCGCGTCCCTCGCCTCGCTGCCCGCGGTCGGCGCCGCCCTGGCCCTGGCAGCCGTACTCGCCCTCGCCGTGGGCACCCGCCGCACCCGGAGGGCAGGTGAGGGCCGTTGATGCGGGCCGCCGTCATCGACAAACCGCACACCGCGACCCTGGTGGAGACCCCCCGCCCGGCCGCCGGACCCGGCGAGGTCCTGGTCAGGATCGCCTACGTCGGCCTGTGCGGCAGCGACCTGGAGCTCCTCCACGGCACCTCCGCCTACCTCGCCGACGGGCGGGCCGCCTTCCCGCACCGGTTCGGCCACGAATGGGTCGGCACCGTCGAGGAGTACGGCCCCGGCGTCACGGGACTGCGCCACGGTGAGGTGGTCACCGGCTCCACCATGATCCCCTGCCAGTCCTGCCGTTCCTGCGCCTTTGGCCACCGCAACCTCTGCACCGAACTGCGCGAGGTCGGTCTGTACGGCTGGGCCGGCGCCGCCGCCGAGTACCTGGTGATGCCTCGCCACGCCCTGGTCCCCTTCGGCCCCGGCACGCAGCACCCGCGCCCGCAACACGTCCTGGTCGAACCCCTGGTCACGGTGCTGGAGGCGGTCCACGCGGCCGGTCTCGGGCCCGGTGACCGGATCCTGGTCGTCGGCGCGGGCACCATGGGCAGCCTCGCCGCCGCCGTCCTCGCCCGCCACCCGGTGACCGTCGACATCGCCGAACCCGGCACCGTCGGCCACCTCCCGCCCGGCAGCCACCGCAACCGGTTCACGCACGCCGCCGACGCCCCCACCGGCTACGACCTCGTCCTGGAGTGCTCCGGCGCCCCCGGCACCCTCACCGCCGCGCTGGACCGTCTGCGACCCGGCGGCCTGTGCCTCCTGGTCGGTGTCCCCGCGGGGACCGAGACCGTCGACCCCGGCCGGATCGCCCTCGCAGGCCTCCGCATCGCCGGAGTCCGGCACGGCGTCGACCACTACGCCCGCGCCGTCGAACTGGTCGACGAACTCGCCGCCGGTCTCGTCGACCAGGTGATACCGCTCGCCGAGGTCGCCCGCGCCTTCGACGTGCTCCAGCACGGCCGGACCCGGCCCAAGGTGGTGCTGAGCGTTGCCTGACCGCCACACCACACTGATCACCGGTGCCAGCAGCGGCATCGGCCGGGCCGCCGCCCGGGCGCTCGCCCGCCCCGGCCACCGGCTGCTGCTCGGCTACGCCACCGGCGAGGACCGGATCCGCGAGGTCGCCGGAGAACTCCGGCGCACCACCGGCGCCGAGTGCGTCCCGGTCCGGGCCGATCTGCGCGACCCGGACGCCGCCGTCGACAGCTGCATGGCCGCCGTCGAGCGGGCCGGGCGTATCGACTGCCTGGTCAACAGCGCCGGCGTCAACGACCGCACCGCCGCCGACGCCCTGGAACTGAAGCGGGCCGACGAGGTGTTCGCGATCAACGCCCTCGCGCCCATGGCGCTCGCCTCCGCGGTGGGCCACCACATGATCCGGGGCGGTGTCCGGGGCAGCATCGTCAATGTCACCTCCGTCCACGAGAGCGTGCCCATCACCGGCGGCGCGCTCTACTGCGCCAGCAAGGCCGCCCTGGGCATGATCACCAAGGTACTCGCGCTGGAGTTCGGCCGGTTCGGCATCAGGGTCAACTCCGTCGCCCCCGGTGAGACCGCCACCGCCATGAACGGCGTCCACGACGAGGCCGCCTACCGGGAGATCTCCCGTCCCGACATTCCGCTCGGACGTCCGGCCGGAGCCGAGGAGATCGCCTCGCTCATCGCCTATCTCGCCGGGCCCGGCTCCGGCTACCTCACCGGCGCCTCCGTCCTCGCCGACGGCGGACTCGCCCTGACCGCGGCGGAGGCCAACGCCCGCCACGCCTTCACCACAGTTGCCCCGAGGGAGAACCCACCGGCATGAAAGCCGTCACCTTCCACCGCACCGGCGACCCGGACGTCCTGACCCTCGCCGACGTGCCCGAACTGCCGCTCGGACCACGGGACATCCGCGTCACCGTGACCGCGGCCGCCGTGAACCCGGTCGACCTCAAGACCCGCTCCGGCTTCCTCACCATGAACCTGACCTACCCGGCCGTCCCCGGCTGGGACGTCTCCGGTGTCGTCACCGAGACCGGCAGCGAGGTCACCCGGTTCACCGTGGGCGAGCAGGTCATCGCCATGGTCGCCCAACCGGTCCACCGCTACGGCACCTATGCCGAACAGGTCACCGCCGACGCCCGGCTCTTCGCCCGGGCCCCGGCCGGAGTGCCGCTGGAGGAGGCCGCCGCGCTCCCGCTCGCCGGCCTCACCGCCGTCCAGACCCTGGCCAAGCTCACCCTGCGGCCCGGCGCACCGGTGCTCGTCACCGGCGCCGCCGGTGCGGTCGGCCGGATCGCCGTCCAGTTGCTGCTCGCGGCCGGACACACGGTCGACGCCCTGGCCCGGCCCGGCGACACCGAACCCCTGCGGGCCCTCGGCGTCGGCACCGTCCACACCCGGCCCGCGGATCTTCCCGAGGCCACCCACACGGCCGTCGTCGACACCGCGGGCGTGGCCGCCGCGATCCGAGCGGTCGTCGACGGCGGCCAGTTCGTCGCCATCGACGACAACCCCCAGCCCGCGCCCGAGCGCGGCATCACTCCCGGCAAGAGTTACGTCGACGAGAACGGGGACCAGCTCCAGACCCTGAGCGACCTGATCACCGCCGGCCGCCTCACGGTCCCGGCCGGCCGCCGCTTCCCGCTCGCCGACGCCGCCCGCGCCCACCACGCGTTCGCCGCGGGCGGCCTGCGCGGAAAGGTCCTGCTCCTGCCGTGAACCGCCCGCACCCGCACCCCATGCCGGCCACGCGCCCGGTCCCCGGGCCGCGCACAGTCCCGAGCCCGGCCACGGCCCCGGCCACCGGCAGGCACTCGTACCCCGCCACCGGCCCCTACCCGGCCCCGGCCCCCGGCCCGCACCCCCTGCCGGTGACGCCCCCGGCCTCCGGTCCCCGCCCCGTCCGGGTCGTCGATCCGGCCCCCCACCTTGAAGGGATCCCCGCATGACCACGGCCCCGGACACCTCCCTGACCCCCTCCCCGGGCACCCTCCGGCCGGTCCACCGGATCACGGTGGCGGTGCCCGACGTCGAGGAGGCCACCGCCTTCCTCGCGGAACTGGCCGGGCCCTCGACCGTGGAAAGGACCGGCGGGGCCGGCGTCGTCTCGTTCTCCCCCGGGATCGAGGTGCGACTCGTGCCCACCGCGCCCGCCGGCGCCCCCGACACCCCGCCCCGCCTGGTCGACATCGGCACCAACCACCTCTGCCTCCGCGTCGGCGACATCGAGGCAGCCGTCGCGCACCTGGAAGAGCTCCCCGGGGTCGACGTCCTCGGCGACATCGTCACCGTCCCCGAGGGCCCGATCCGCGGAAACCGCTGGATCTACTTCCGCTCCCCCTGGGGCACCCTCTTCGAACTCCAGCAGTGGCCCGACACCCCCGGATACGCCGGCACCACCGCGGAACGGCTCCACCACGCCCAGCGGCCGGCCGACGACGCGCCCCTGCCGACCCTGCTCGGCCTGGACCACACCGGCTACAGCGTCCAGAACCTCGACGCCGCTGTCGACCACCTGGTCGCCCACCACCGGGCACGGCTCGTCCTGCGCACCGAGATCGCCGCCGACCGGGCCTTCATGCGACGCCAGTTCGACCTCGACGTCGAGGGCACCTCGGCGATGGCCATGCTCGTCGTCGACGACGCCCTCAACCTCGAGCTCTTCGAACACGGTGTCCCCGGCCAGGAACCGCCGCGCCCCCTCGACCGCCTCGGCGGCAACCTGCTCGAACTGCACGCCGCACCGCAACCCGCCCCCACAGCCCACCACGCCCCCTTCGGGCTCACTCTCCCCGGGCCGGTGGCCACGTGAAATTCGGCATCAACCTGCCCAACTTCGGCCCCCAGATGACCCCCGAGGGCATGCTCACCTGGACCCGCGAGGCCGAACGGCTGGGCTTCGACACCGTCCTGGTCTCCGACCACCTGGCCCTCACCGACGAGGCCCACCGACGCTCGCCCGCCCCGTTCCACGAGAGCCTCGCGACCCTCTCCTGGCTGGCCGGGCAGACCGACACCGTCCGGCTCGGCGCGGGTGTCCTCATCGCCTCCCACCGCCACCCGATCGCGCTCGCCCGGGCCACCGCCACCATCGACCGGCTCAGCGGCGGCCGCCTCGTCGTCGGCGTCGGCGTCGGCTGGGCCCCGCGGGCCTTCGACGTCCTGGGCGTGGACTTCCGCAGGCGCGGCGCCCTCACCGACCACACCCTGGACGTCCTGGTCGAGGCATGGACCTCCGACACCGTCACCCACCGCGGTCACCGGGTGCACACCGCACCCCGTCCCGTACAGGACCCGCACCCGCCGCTGTGGATCGGCGGCAACGGACCGCGCGCCCTGCAACGCGTCAACCGCGTCGGGACCGCCTGGCACCCGCTCCACCCCAGCCGGCAGCTGTGCGCCCGGGCCGCCGGGGTCCTCGCGGACGGCAAGCAGTTCGCCCCGAGGATCTTCTTCCTCCCCACCACCACCCCCGCCGACCCCGACTCCCGGCCTCTCGGCTACGGCACACCGGACCAGATCCGCGCCGACATCGCCTTCCTCCGCGACCTCGGTGCCGACCACGTGATCCTCGACACCGACCCCGGCGACCAGCGTCTGCGCAGGCACTGGAAGGAAGACCTCGAACTGGTCAGGCTCGCCGCACGCATTCTGGAGACCGGATGACCTCCCCGCACGCCGTGACGGCCGGCGCCCTGCTCTTCGACATGGACGGCACCCTGGTCGACTCAGCCGACTCCATCGACCGTGTCTGGCGGGAGTTCGCCGCCCGCCACCGGCTCGACCCCGACACCGTGCTCGCCGCGCTGCCCGGCCGCACCGCGCACGACATCGTCGCCGGGCTCCTCCCCGCAGCCGGCTTCTCCGGCATCACCGCCGAGGTCGCCTGGATCCGGGCACGCGAGGAGGCCACCGCCGACACCGTCACCGAGATACCGGGCGCCCGCCGGCTGCTCACCTCCCTGCCCGCGCACACCTGGGCCGTCGTCACCTCCGCCTCCCGCACCATGACCGAACGCCGCCTCACCGCCTCCGGACTGCCCCTGCCCCGCGTCACCGTCTGCGCCGACGACGTCCGGACCGGCAAACCCGACCCCGAGGGCTTCCGTGCCGCCGCCCGCATCCTCGGCGTGGACATCGCCGACTGCCTCCTCTTCGAGGACTCCGCTCCCGGCCTGCTCGCCGCCCGCCGCTCCGGCGGCACCCCCGTCGCCGTCGGCGCCCACGTCGCCGAACCGGTCCCGTACCGCGTCGACGACCTGACCGCCGTCACCGCCCACGCCCGAGGCGGCCGTGTCCACCTGGAGATCCGGCAGCCCCGAGCACACGCCGAACCGGCAGAGGGGATACGGCTGTGAGCCCGCGGGCCGTGACGGAGGACCGCGCCGACCGGGTGCGTACCGAGGTCGCCGTCGACCTCGGAGGGACCTGGCTGCGGATCCGGACCGGGGCCGGGGAGACCGTACGACTCCCCGCGCCGAGCATCCTCAACCGGCCGGGCGAGGATCCGGCGGTGCTCCTCGACCAGCTGATCGAGACCCTGGCCGAGGTGGTGCCGGCAGACGCGCGGGTGGCGATGTCCTGCGGTGCCGCCATGGACGAGGAGCACGGCGTGCTGCACGGCTCGGGCCCGCTCTGGGGCGGTGGCCCGGACCGGCCCGTCCCGCTGCGCGCCCTGCTCACCGCCCGTCGCCCGGACGTCAGCTGGCACCTGTTCAACGACGTCACCGCCGGCCTCGCGAGCTTCGTCGAGCGGTTCGCCGGCCCCCACCACCGCCGCGTCGTGTACGTCACGGTGAGCAGCGGCATCGCCCTGCGCACCGCCGACCTCACCGAACGCTCCGTCCCGGTCGACGCCCACGGCATGCAGGGCGAGGTCGGCCACCTTCCGGCCGTCTCCACCGCACCCGCCGCCGTCCGCGCACTGAGCTGCCCCTGCGGCGGCACCGGCCACGTCGCCGCGCTGGCCGCCGGACCCGCTCTGCAGCATGTCGCGGCCGCGCTCGGCATCGAACGCGCCGAGGGCATCCGCGACGTCCTGCCCGTCCTGCTGCGGTCCGCGGACCCCGCCGCCCGCCGCCTGCTCAGCACCGTCGTGGAACCCGTCGCCGAAATCGTGCGCACCTTGCGCTGCCTCGATCCCCGTATCGACCTCATCGGCGTGGGCGGCGGCTACGCGGAAGGCCTCGGCCACCCCTACCACGCCGAACTGGTCCGCCAGGTGAGCGAGGTACGCAGCTATGCCGACCGCGACACCGGCCCCGACCGGACCGGACACCTGCTGCGGCTCTGCCGCCCCGGCGAGGTCGACCCGATGGCGGGCGCCGTCGCGCTCTCCCACGGCGCACTGACCGTCACCAAACGCTGAGACCAGCTCCGTTCAACCGTCACCACCCGGGAAGGACCCCATGCCGGCCACGGCCACCCACCGCGCGATCGTCCGCCACGGCACCACCTGCCGCATCGAAGAGGTCCCCACCCCGGACCCCGGCGAGGGCGAACTCCTGCTCGCACCCGAGCACGTGAGCCTGTGCGGCACCGACATCCAGATCCTGCGGGGCGACCGCGACGACCCCTCACCCGTCGTCGGGCACGAGGGCGCCGCCCGGGTCGTCGCCGCCGGGCCGGACACCGACGGCTTCGCCCCCGGCGACCGGGTGGTCGTCAACCCGACCCACCCCGGCGACCCCTCGTTCCTCCTCGGCCACAACGTGCCGGGCCTCTTCCAGCAGCGCGTCCTCATCGGCGCCCCGGCCGTCCGCGGCGGCCTGGTCTCCCACCTGCCCGAAGACCTCCCCGCCGCCCGCGCCACCCTCGTCGAACCGTACGCCGTCGTCCGCTACGCCCTCTCCTGCCTGGCCACCTCGGCTCCCGGCACCCTCGTCGTCCACGGCGACGGCCTGACCGGCAATCTCGCCGCCCTTCTCGCGCCCCGCTTCCTCTTCCCCACCGTCCGTGTCGTCGTGGTCCACCGCACGGAGGCCGGCCTCGAATGGACCCGGGCCCATGTCCCGCACGCGGTGAGCGTCCTTGCCACCGATCCCCTCGACCGGCATGTCACCGGCACCGTCGCGCTCCTCGTCACCACCCATCGCGGTGGAACCGTCCCCGCCGTGGAAGCCGCCCTCACCGCCCTGGGCGAGCGTCTGGTCGCCGTCCACCCGCTCGGCGGCGTCCCGCCCCGCGCCACCACCCCCCTGCTGCCCGGCGTCGACCTCGACGGCGTCCGCCGCGCCAACACCGGCGGCCCCTGGCCCCCGGCCGTCACCACCTTCACCCGCCCCGGCCTGAGCCTCACCCTCAGCGGCAACCGCGGCGTCACCAGCCCCCAGCTCCTCACCGCCGCCGAGGCCCTGCGCACCGACAGCACCGCCGACCCGCTCCTCACCCATGTCATGGCCCTGGAGCCGGGCGTCCGTCACCTCAACCGGATCATCGGCGACCGCACCCGCACCGTCGACGGCGAACTCGTCGTCCGCCTGGTCATCGACCTGGGCAACGGCCCCGCACACCCCGCCTGATCCGCACGGACAGGGCACGTTCCTCGACACGCCGTGCCCGGGGCCCGCGACCCGGGGACGGGGGAGTGGCGGGCCGGCGCACCTGTGCGCCCGGCCCGCCACCGTCACACACGCTCCGGAGCTCGCCCCGCCTCGGGCTGTTCGAGCCGGCGTGCCGACGACCACCCGGTGAGCATCACCAGCGCGGTGCCCAGCGCCAGGCCGACCGCCGGCAGCACGGGGAGGCGGCCGTCGGGTGCGAAGCCCCGCACGGCCAAGCGGCCCAGCGCGGCGACGCTCATGGCCAGCCCGAGCCACAGCGGCCAGGCCCGGCGCAGGCCGGCGTCCGGACTGGTCCGCTCGTACAGCACGGCGAGCCCCCGTTCCAACGGCCCCAGCGCGGATACGACGCCGGCCAGGACGACGCCGAGCACGAGCAGCCACGGCACGCGCAGCCCCCACCACGCGGCGGATCCGAGCGGCGGCTCGGGCGCGAGGCCGGTCAGGTAGAACGCGGCGGCGACGGCCAGCACCGGCAGCATGTGCCACAGATACAGCGTCATGCTGGCCGCACCCACGGGGCGGACCACGCGCCATGCCCGGTCCCGCTCCAGCAGTCGCCGCACCGGCGGCGCGGCGAGGAGGCACAGCCCGGCCTGGGCCACCACCCACGCCAGCATCGCCGCCGACGGCGGATCGGTGTTGCTGGGGTTCTGCCCGGTCACCAGGATCAGGCTGACCGGGAACGGTCCCAGGGCCACGAGCGCGGCGAACGCCGCCCCGCCGCCCGCCGCCATCCCGAGCGGCACCAGCCGGCGCCCGGTCAGCAGACCGTCCCGCCAGCAGAAGCCCAACTGGTAGGCGACACCCCACACGAGCACGTAGTCGAGCAGCCCGACATACGGCGCGTGCACCGTCACGACGAGCGCGTCGGCCACCAGGGCGACCGCCCCCATCAGCGGCGGGACGCGGAGCCCCCAGCGCCGGTGTGCCGCATGCAGCGCCGGCGTCAGGGCGCTGAGCAGCAGATACACCGGAAGGAACCAGAACTGCATGGCCATCGCCCACCCCACCAGCGCGAGCGTGCCCGCGTCCACGCCGGCCACCGAGCAGATACCGACGGCGAGCAGCACCAGAGAGCTGTAGACGCCCACCGGAAGGAGCAGCCGCAGCGCCCGCCGCCCCAGCCACCCGGCGGCCGTACCCCCGGCCGCCCGGGCACGCGACCAGGAACCGCCCGCGGCATGGCCCCCGGCCAGGAAGAACAGCGGCATGATCTGGAACGCGAGGGTCAACCACTGGGTCCAGGGAACGGTCGCCAGCAGCTCCGGGGCGGTGATCCGTCCATCGGGCTCCCGGACCAGGGCCGTGATCAGCCAGTGGCCGAGGACCACCAGCACGATCGCCCACGCGCGCAGGAAGTCGACGTAGCGGTCTCTGCTCATGGTCGTCATGCTGGCGCAGCCCCGGCGCCGTCGCGTCGGGAAGCCCGAGCCGCAATCATTCCGTGCCCGGTACGACACCGCCCGCAGGCCGGCCCGTGATCCAGCCGGAAGCCTCCGCTTCGTGGTCAACGGCTGCCGGGCGCCTTCAGATTGCTCAGCCAGTGGAGGATCCCGGCGAGCGGGTTGCCGTGCGCCACCATCGTGATCAGCGGCATGAGCAGGATCGCGATCACGAACACGCCGATCCAGCTGCCGCACGACGCCAGGCAGCAGCCCAGTCCGACCGGGGGATCGGGGACGCGTCCGCACGCGTGGCAACCGGTGCCCTGGCAGTAGGCGCACCACCGCCACTGCGTGGGTGGGCAGTGCGGGCAGGCGTACCCGCCGTACACGTGGGAGCAACGCCGGCATCGCCTTTGTGCGCTCATACGGCCTCCCCGAGAGCCGGCCGATGTGGCGAGTGGATGGCCTCGATCGGAGGCATACATCCAGATGTGCCCGTCTTTCGGCGTGGTCACCCGGCTCACCGCCTCACGGGGAGGCGCCCGCTCGCGGCCATGCGCCCCGCCGGCGGCCGGGCGTGGGCGGGGTTCGCATGACCGGAAAGCCGGGCGGGTATCTCAGCTGACGGATCCGTGCGGGCACCGCGAGGCCGGTACGGAGGCCTGGGGGGAGGGGACCATGGGACATGGCGCGCTGTTCGTCCTGTTCGACAAGTACAGCCGGCGGGCCCGCCTGAGGCCGGTCCTGATCATGCTGCTTCCGCTGGCGTTGCCCCTCGCCGCGGGCATACCGGTCCTGCCCAGGACACAGTGGCTGTGGTCGCTGGTCCTCCTGAGCGGACTGCCCCTGTTCGCCGACCAGTTGGGGCGCAGCAGGGGCAAACGCATCGAGCAGTTCCTCTTCCGCGCCTGGGGCGGGAAACCCAGCGTGCAGGTGCTGCGCTGGCGTGGACCGACCGGGAGGCAGCAACTCGGCTTTCTGCACGCCCGTATCCAGGAGATCACCGGCCCCTCGCTACGGCTGCCGACCGAACAGGAGGAGACCGCCGACCCGCAGCGAGCCGACCAGATCTACGACGCCGCGGGACTCGCCCTGCGGGTCAGAGCGCGGGGACTGCCAGGGGCCGAGCTGGTCCACGAGCAGAACTGCGAATACGGCTTCCGGCGCAATGCGCTCGGACTGCGCCCGTACGCCCTGTCCGTCGCCGTGGCGGGGCTGCTCGCCGTGTCGGCCTGGATGTTCACCGCGCCCGGGTTTCTGGGGCGTCCGGCCCTGCCGCTGCTGATCGCGCTCGTGGTGACGGAGTCGCTGCTGGTGGCCTTCCAGGCGTTGCTGGTACGCGCCCGATGGGTGGAGTCGGCGGCCTGGGCGTACGCCGAGCGCCTGCTCGAAACCTCCGCGCTGCCCGGCCCCGAGGTCCTGCCCGCGGGCCCCGCCTCCGGGGCGACGTGACCGTGACAGCGCGGCGCGCGCGGCTCGCCCGGCGCATCGGGCCTGGCGGTCACGCCGGGCACGGTCGAGCGATCTCGTGTTTCGAGGACGCCGCACGGAGCGCGCCGCGCCGTGCCCGGCAGCGGGCGATACACCTCGACAACCTGGCGACGGCACTGAGGCAGCGGCACGAACTCACCCATGACGCCCATGAACCCCGCCGCGCCTCGGCCGCACACCGCGCCTCACCGCGCCGCCTGCCGCGTGGTTCCGCCGAGCGGGCGCAGCGGCTCAGCAACCACGGCAGCACCCTGATGAGGCCGGCCGCCCTGACCGGCGACCGGCGCCATCTCGACCGTGCCGTCCGGCAGTTGCGCAGGGCCCTCGACCACACGGGCACGGGGGACCCTCGACGTGCTTGACACCCTCTTCGGGACCCAACTGACCAGGCACGGAAAGGAGATCCGGCTGAGTGAGGCCCAGGAGCTTCCGGGCCGCGTCGGCTACGCGCACGTCCGGCGTGACGATCCCGCGCGTGCGGTGCTCGCGGTGGAACGGGGCCGGGCCGTGCTCCTGACCGAGGCACCGCGGGCCGCCGAGACGGATCTGGACCGACTGTCCTTCGCCGGGCGGGAGGACGACCTCGGCGAGCGGTACCGGGCGGCAGCGGAGCGCATGGCGGCGGCACGTGGTCGTGAACCGTCCCTCGAAGCGGGTGCCCCAAGGTCCTCCGCCGTCCGGCGAGGTGCGGTATGACCGTGGTCGCCGTCCTCGCCCGTCTGCGCGAACGCCGTCACGAGCGGCTGTTCGACCGGTTCAGGGCGGCGGACTCCTGGACGGCCGCCCGGCGGCTCGTCGACCGCCGCCCGGTCCTCCTCGATCCCGCCCTCGACCAGCTGGTCGAGGAGCTCGCCGACGCAGCCGAGCAGATCGGCGAGTACGACATCGCCGACTCCTACCGCTATCACCAGGGACTGCTGCGTCGCTGCCGGGCCGTGGGCGTCGCGCGGGCATTCCGGGAGCTGACCACCGACGAGACCGACGCCGCACTGGTCGAACTCGTCAACCGGGCCGGGAAAGCCCTGCGCCGCTACGAGACCGGCGGGAACGCGGCGGATCTGGACGCCGCCCTGTGCGACGCGGAGGAGGCCGCCGGCCGTGCGGTGGCCGTTCCCACCCGCGTCGTGGTGCAGAACACCCTGGGGCTGGCGCTCATCGCCCGGGGCGACCGGGACGGCCGACCCGACGACGTACGGCGCGCCGTCGCCGTCCTGGAGGAGGCGGTCACGGCCACACCGCCCGGGCTTGCGGAACGACGCCTCTTCACCGTCAACCACGCCCGCGCCCTGCTCCAGTGGTACGACATCGACGGCGAGGCCGCGTGCCTGGACCGCGCCGTCGGCCTGCTGTCCCGAGCCGCCGACGCCGCCCCTCCCGACGACGCCGTGGAGCGCTCGGCCGTGCTGACGAACCTGGGATCGGCCCTGCACATGCGCTTCACGCACCGCGGCACCGCAGAAGACCTCGACGCCGCCGTCGCCGCCTTCGCCCGCGTACCCCGAAGCGAGGAACTCTCTTTCGCACGCGCCCGCGGCAACCTCGCCGTGGCCCTGGCAGACCGCTACCAGCTGCGCGGCGACGAGCGCGATCTGGACGCCGCGATCGAGGCGGCGGAGCGCTCCGTGGAGCTGACGCCCGCCGCGGCGCCCGAGGCGCCCGCCCGACGGGCCCACCTGGCGGGACTGCTCGTCGACCGCCACGACCGGCTCGGCTCCCCGGAGGACCTGCGGCTGGCCGTCGCGCAGTTCAGGCTCGCCGCGGAGACGACCCCCGCCACCTCACCCGAACGCGCGACCCGCGACGGCGACCTGGGCACGGTCCTGCTCGCCCTCTACCAGGACACCGCGGACCTCGCGGACCTGGATCTGTCCGTCGCGGCCCACCGACGTGCCGTCGAGGCCCCGGTCTACGAACGAGGCGACCTGGCCGTACGGCTCGACCAGCTCGGTACCAGCCTGCGCGGCCGCGCCCGGCGTACCGGCGACGCGACCGAGGCCGCCGAGGCCGTACGGGTGCACGACAGGGCCGTCGCGCTCACCGGAGCGAGCGCGCCGGAGCGTGTCGCCGCCCTGAACAACCTCGCGGGGGCGCTGCGGCTGCTCGCCGAACTCGCCCAGGACCCCGCGGCGTTGCGGCGGGCGGTCGCCACCTACGGCGAGGCGCTCGCACTCGTGCGACCGGACACCCCGCGCGGGCGGGCGGTGCTCGCCAACCTCGGCATCGGCATGCTCGATCAGGCCACGACGAGCGGTGACACCGCCGAACTCGACCGGGCGATAGAGGTGTTGGGCCGTGCGGTGGCGGGCACCGAGCCGGATTCCCCGGAACTCGCGGGACGGCTGTGCAATCTCGCCCACGGCCTGCGCACCCGCCACGACCGGACGGGGAACGCCGAAGACCTGGCGGCGGCCGTGGCCGCGTACCGCCGTAGCTGTGTTCTCGCGGAGACAGGCGCACAGGAGGTACGGATGGCCGCCGCACGGGCCTGGGGGATGTGGGCCTGCGCACGTGCCCGGCACACCGAGGCCGTCGAAGCCTTCGGGCACGCGGCCGACGCGATGGAACGGCTGGTACGGACGCAGAGCACGCGGGCCTTCGTCGAGACCTGGTTGTCCGCGCTCGCCGAGATCCCCCCGCACGCGGCCCATGAACAGGCCGCCGTCGGCGACGTCCACGCCGCCGCGCTGAGCCTGGAACAGGGCAGGGCCCGGACCCTCTCCAGCGCCCTCGAACGCGACCGGGCCGATCTCACCGCGCTGGAAGCCGCACGCCCCGATCTCGCGGTCCGCTTCCGCCGGGCCGCCCACCGGGTCTCGGCACACGAGACGTCCTTCACGAGCTCCCGGCCGTATGCCCTTCGGGTTGCGCCGCCACATGCGCACGCAGCCCCTTCGCGAAGGTGAGGACGTCGCCCGCGCGGAGCCGGCGGGGCTCGTCGTGAGGGAGTGCGTGGCCGTTGACGAGGGTGTCGTTGGTCGTGCTGAGGTGACGGATCCAGGTGCCCTCGGCGTCCGACCAGACCACGGCGTGGCTGCGGGAGACGTTGCCGTAGTCACGGCCGGTCCACCGCCCGTGTTCCAGCATCCGCTCGGCGAGTTCCCCCGCCGCGCCGACCGAGCGGCCGACGACCAGTGGCTCGACGCCGAGCGGGTAGGAGGCCCACGGGAAGACGACCGCCAGGCCCGGCGCCCCAAAGTCACGGGACGTACCGGTCCACGAGGCACCGGCCCCGCCCTCCCGTTCATGCGGCAGCGGGACGGTGGCGCCGTGCAACGGGCAGCCCGACTCGTCGAGTTCGAGACCGCACCCCGGCTCCGCGCAGGTCTCGGGTGCCGGTGACGCCGCAGGTCGTCCGGCGCTCGCGCCCGTATCCGGCGGCGGTGCCTTGCGCAGGTACTCGCCGCAGTGCACGCACAGGGAGCCGTCCCCCGGGTCGTCGTGGCCGCGCGGACAGATCAGGGTCGCCATGTCACACCCTTCATCGGGATGCCCTGCGCGGCGAGCGCACGCTGGATGCGGGCGGGATCGCCGGGACGGGGGACGCCGATCAGGAAGATCCGGTCCGCCTCGACCTGGAACTGGAGCTCGGCCGGGTGGCCGCCCTCCGGCCCGCCCGCAGGCCCGTCCTCGGCCCACTGGTCGTAGCGCTCCCGTCCGAGCCCGGTGAGCGGCACCAGCCGCTGGTTCGCCGATCCGCGCCACCGGCCGCCGCCCGCCCGCGCGGCGACATAGGGGCCGGTCACCAGACCGTCCAGCAGCGCGTACGCGTCCGGGCAGCGGGCGGCGAACTCCTCCTCCTCCAGGCCCGTCCAGCACAGCAGGTCCCACCCGTGGCGCTCCCGGCGCTCGGCCAGCCCCCGGCACAACTCGGCCAGCGCGAGCGGCTGTCGGGACGGCTCGCCACCGCTGACGGACACGCCGTCGATCTCTGCCGGGGGCCGGGCGTCGCACCAGTCGAGGACCGTCCGGACGTCCACCGCGTACTCGGGCCCGGACTCCCAGGTGTCCCGGGACAGACAACCGGGGCAGGCCAGCGTGCAGCCCTGGGTCCAGATCCCCAGCCGAGTGCCCGGCCCGAGCGCGGTCACCGGATGGTGCAGTCGCGCCACCTCGATGATCATTCGGTCACCAGCCTCCAGTTCTGGCCCTCCTGCTTCAGCCCCGTGACCCGCAGGGAGCTTCCCGGCTGCCGGGGGTTCAGGAACAGCTCCCGGGCCAGGGGATTGACGAGAATGGCCTCGATCTCCGAGACGATGCCGCGCCCGCCGTTGCGCAGGTCGAACGTGGCCAGCTCACGCAGCCGCTCCCGCGCCTCCTGCGTGTACTCCACGGTGACGCCCTGTACGCGCAGCACGGTCTCGGCCACCCGGTCCAGGGCGCGGTCGGCGATCTGCCCGGTCACCGGCGGGCGCAGGAAGTCGAAGACGACGATGTTCTGCTGGATGCGGTTGTACAGCTCCGGTCGCCCCAGCAGGTAGCGGAAGTACAGCTGGAGATGTTCGCGTACGCGCTCCTCGATGGTCTCCAGATCGTCGTCCGGAGTGACGTTCTCCTTCGGCTTGCCCTCGTCGTCCGCCGTGATCACGCCGAGGTTGGTGGTGAACACCAGCAGTGTCTCGGTGAAGTACACGGTGGCGCCGCGTCCGTCGGTGAGCCGGCCGTCGTCGAGGATCTGGAGGAACTTGTCCATCAGCCGCGGGTGCGCCTTCTCGATCTCGTCGAAGAGGACGACCCTGAAGGGTTGTTCGCGGATCCCGTTGGTCAGTTCGCCGCCCGCGTTGTGGCCGACGTAGCCGGGCGGTGCGCCGATCAGCCGGGCCTCGGAGTGTTCCGCGGAGAACTCGCTCATGTCGAAGCGCAGATAGGCCTTCTCGTCGCCGAAGAGCAGCCCCGCCAGGGCCTTCGCCAGCTCTGTCTTGCCCACGCCCGTCGGCCCGGAGAAGAACAGCACGCCGCGTGGCCTGGTGCCGGTGCCGCCGGTCTGGGCCCCCGCGAGCCCCGTGACGGACCGCGCGACGAGGTCCACCGCCCGGCGCACGGCGTCCGGCTGGCCCAGCACCCGGCGCCCCAGCACGTCCTCGGCCTCGGCCAGCCGGGTGCGCAGGGTCGGGTGCTGCCAGGGGTTGTCGGGCACGCCCACGCGGAAGGTGCGTACGGCGTCCTCGATGCGCTCCGCCGGGATGCCGGCCACCCGCGCCAGCTCGACCACGTCCCGCATCTGCCGCAGCCGCATGCCGTGGGTGGCCTCGGCGAAGCGGCGGGCCAGGGCCGAGCGCGCCACGGGATCGGCAGGGGCACCCAGCATCCGCGGCGTGTACTCCGCCGCCGCGCGTTCCCGCGTGCCGAGGTCGGGTTCCGGCACCGCGGTCACCCGCAGGGTGTGGTTGCCCGTGGTGAACCAGCTGGGCAGGTCGTTGATCCGGTCCAGCACCCAGAAGATCACCGGGTAGCCGACGGCTGACGGCAGGGCCTGGTAGGCCAGCCGGTCCGCGACCGACAGGAACAGCCGTTCCTCCGCCGTGGCCTGTTCCCCGGACAGCAGCCGGGATGCGTCGGTGAGGATCAGCGCGACGGGCGGGGCGCCCGGGGGCCGGTCACCGGCGACGGCCATCATGACGTCCCGCAGCTGCCCCAGCGACAGGTGCTGCCCCAGCTCGGCGTCGGTGCGGTTCAGGAGTTCGGCCACCACCGGCGGGATCGAGCCCTCCGGCCGGACCACACGCAACCCCTCCCCGCCGGCCGAGCTCAGCACCGCCGCGTAGTGACGCTCGGCCAGGACGGTTCCCAGGACGTCGACCAGCTCCATGTAGCGCGGCCGCCCGCCGAGTTCGGGATCGGGCAGCAGGTACTGGTCGTGGACGTTCCCGGTCAGCAGGATCTGCGGGTGTGCGCCGACGGCCAGCGCCACCTCCCGCACCCACGCCGGCCGGGGATCCTCCTCGCCCTTGGGGCCGACGCCTTCGTAGGCCGCTCCGAAGCCCTGCGCACCGGTCATGCCTGTGCCTCCCGTTCCTGACCGCCACCGCGTTCACGCCGGGGTACGACTCCCGCGCCCACCCGGGGCACCGGGCGCCGCCCGGGTTCCTCCGTCTCTCCGGTCCGCAGTCGTACGTGGTACTGCCCCAACCCGGCGACCAAGGAGGGCAGGGCGTCGCAGAACGTCCGCTGCGCGCGCCGGTCGGCGCCCTGACCGCCGTCGGCTTCCGCGTCCCGTACGACGATGTGGCGCAGCACGGAACCGCCCCGGTCGAAGAGGACCTTCAGCCCGTAACCGGTGTCGCCCGGCAGCGCGGCATGGGCCGTGCCCCGGTCCACCAGAGCCGTCTCGAAGCCCTCGCCGACGTGGTAGTCGAGATCGGCCAGGACCTTGGCGAGGGCCCGTGCGGCGATCCGGCGGGCCCGCTCGGTGTCGGCCTCGGCGACCGCCCGCTCGGCCTCGGCGACGAGGTCGGGCGGCACCCGCGTGCGTCCCTCCTCGATCACCGCCGTCAGCCTGTCGGCCAGTTCCGCGGCCCGCGCGCCCGGTACGTCCTCCAGCCGTGCCAGCAGCGCCGCCGCCTGCTCGGCGGCCGCCTCGACGGCACGTCGGCTGCGTTCCGCGGCCCGTACCCGGTCCTCGAGGGACATCAGGATCCGACGTGCCTTCTCCTCGCCGGTGGCCGACGCCACGTCTCTGGCGTCCGTGGCACAACGCTCCCGCAGCTGGGCGGGGGTGCCGGCGGGCAGCCGGGCCAGCAGACCGGCGGCCCGCTCCGCCAGCACGCGGCGGCGTTCCGCGCTCTCCGCCCGTTCACGGGCGCGTGCCGCTTCAGCCTGTTCGCCGGTGACGCCGGTCCGTGCCGTGGACTCCCGGCGCTGCACCCTGGGGGCCGGCCGCGCCGCCAGGGCCGTCAGCTCGTCGCGGAAGACCTGGACCAACTGTGCGTCGAGCAGGCCGCGGGCGTGCGCCGCCTCCGCGTCGAGCCGCTGCGCCGCCGCCTCCAGCTCGTCCGCCGTGGCGTGCTGCGAAGGCTCGGACGAACGGCGCAGTGCGGAGACCGCCCTGCCGTGCGCGGCCCGGCACGCCGCGGTCTCGGTCACCAGCGCCGCATGGCGGACCGCGGCCTGCCGGTAACGCTCGCGGGCCGCCCTGCGGCGGCGCGCCTCGATCTCCTCGGGCGTCTCCACGCGGTAGGAGGCCGCTCCCATCGAACTCATGGCCGTATCTCCCGTAGGTAGCCGCCGGACGCCGGATCCCGCGCCGGGTTCACCACAGCGCCTGCGGCTGGTCCGGCACCAGAGGCAGCCACACGCCCAGAGCGGGCAGGACGAGCAGGACCAGGACGGCCGCGCCCACGAGGACACGTGCCCACACCGCGTCGCCGCCCGGCAGCCGTCGCTCGGTCCGGCCGCCCGCCGCCTTCGCGACGGCCACCAGGCCGATCACCGAGAACACCGCGGCCCAGAAGGCCGTGGCCCCCGGATGCTCCCCCGCCCGCCGGTCGGTCGTCAGCAGGGTGTCCCTGAAGTCGGTGCCGGGGACGTAGGGGAAGTGGATCTCACCGCCGTGGCCGCTCCACAGCGTCGCGGCGACGAGCACACCCGTCAGCACGACGCACCAGACGGCCAGCTGCGCGGCCGGGCCGGGCCGGTTGCGCCGGAGCACCACCGCCAGGAGCAGTGCCGCCAGTGGCACCGCGAGCCGGTACTGCATGGTCGCGGCCAGCTGCGCGTACACGTCCGTCCTCGGCTCGGGTGTGTCCCCGCCCCAGGTGAGCCAGGCCACCGCCGCGGCGTTCAGCGCGACGAGCGAGGCGACGAAGAACGCGGCGGCAGTCGCCACATCGACCACGAGCGCCGCGGTGACCGACGCCGTCCGCTTCGAGAGGTCCCTGATTCCCGCGCGCCACCGGTCACCGCGCCCGTCCGGTCTGCGGAGTTCCTTGAGCCCCTCGGCGGCGGCGAAGCGCAGGAGCATCTGCGCGAGCAGCAGACGGGCGGGCGAGTCCTTGTCCCGCAGCGCCTCGGCGGACAGTTGCATCCACCAGCCGCAGGCTCGCATGCGCGGTCTGAAACGGCGTACGTACATCCGGAACCGCTCCCGGCCCACGGCGGCCGGGTCGAGGACGCTGCGCAGGCACAGCATGCGCAGATCGCGGTCGTGCTGGAGCGAGCCCAGGGCTTCCTGCACCGCGGGCGGGGCGCCGGGGCCCAGCCGCGAACGCAGACCGGTGATCGCCCGCCACAGCTGGGTCTCGGTCTCGGGCAGGGCCTCCGCCGCGGCGGCCAGCACCTCGCAACGGGCCCCGCAGCGCCGATGGCCGGCGGCGGTCGGCGTGGCACACGGGTGGGCCGCGAGGACCCGGAGGAGCTCCCCGCTGACGAGGGCCACCACCTGCCGGTCCTGGGCGGCCGGGGACACCGCCAGAGCGCACAGCCCCGCGGCGTCCGCGGGCTGGTCCGCGAACCTCGGTGGTGCGTCGGCGAGGACCGCCGCACGGAACGCCGCCATGCGCACGGCAGCCTCCCGTGCGTCCTGGGCGCGCGCGGCGACCAGGTCGCCGGGGATGCCGCCGCCGTCGAACTCCTTCTTCAGCCAGGTGCGCAGGAACGAGAGCCGGGTGTCGGAGAGGAACAGGTCCCGGGCGGCGGGCCAGGACGGTCCGGTCATCGCCTCGGCCAGGCTCGGCACGTCGTAGTAGGTCTGCCCGTCGAGCCGGAACGGCTCGCCCGAACCGGTCCGGGCCGCCTCCCGGTGCACCTTCGGGCTGCCGCCGCGCAGCCAGGTGTCCACCTGTTCATGACCCCAGCGGTGCTCGGGCTCGCGGGTCAGCAGTCCCCGGCACAGCAGCTGCCAGCGGGCGTCGGTGATCCCGGAGAGGTCCACGTCGTGTGTGGTGAGGTACTCGTGCAGGGCGGTGTTGCTGCTCCAGCCGTTCGTACCGGCGTGGTTGGGATTCTCGCCGGTCAGCATCTCGGCCACCATCACCCCGAGGGACCACCAGTCCTGGGCGGGCCGCCGGTCCGCCCGGTGGAAGGTCTCGGGTGCCTGGTACGACCCGCTGCCGGCCTTCAGATCGGTCTGCCGCGTCTCCCGCGCCTCGGCCACCAGCCCGAAGTCGGCCAGGACCACGTCGACGGGGCCGTCCGCACGGCGCAGCAGGACGTTCGCCGGCTTCACGTCGCGGTGCGCGGCCCCGCGGCGCTCACCGATGCGCAGTTCGGTGTGCAGATGGTGGAGCGCGTCGGCGACCTGCTCCAGCACGGTCCGCACGTCCTCGGGGGGCAGCGCTCCCCGGGTGCGCAGCAGGTTGTCCAGGGAGCCGCCGGGGACGTACTCCAGTACTTCCCAGGGCCATTCGTCACCGCCGAAGGTGTCCGGCTCCGCTCCGAAGTCCCGCATCCGGACGATGTGCGGGTGGTCGGCCTCCCGCAGCCCCCGCATCACCTCGTCCGTACGACGTTCGGATCCGCGGTAGAGCTTCACGACCCATTCGGTGCCGTCCTGCTCGTCGCGCACGAGCAGCACCCGGTACGCCTCGCCGCCGGCCGGCAGCGCCCTCACCACCTCGTACCGCTCGGTGATCGCGGCGGGCACCTGGTTCCATCCGTTGCCCCGGCCGCTCCCGGTGGTGGCTCCCGGGTCGTGCGACCGGGTGTCGGCCCGCGTGGCGTCGGTGTGCCGCGCGCCCGCGCCGGGCCGGGTGTCGCGCCGTGTGGCGTCGCGCGCGCCCTCGTCGTCGTGGTCGACCGGGTCTCTTCTGGTCAGGTTCTCGTCGCCCGAGGGTTCGCCGTCCGGCGCACGACCCGCCCCTGATTCGTCTGTCATGGCCCCCCTGCCCGCGTTCGCCGTGATCGTCACGGATCGGCGCGGTGATCCCCACTTGTACTTCCCCGGCGGGCACTGTAGCCGTCTCGAATGCCCGGCTGTCCGGGAAACCGACCAACAATCCCCGAATTGACGGCAGTTGCCCGATCAAGCCGCGCGCGGAGCCGGGTCCGGTCCATACTGAGAGGCTCGCTCCGTCCACGGGAGAGGAACCGACTTGGACGTCAGCCGGCTCCCGGCCGAGGAGGTCCCCTGCGCGCGGGTCCCGGAGCTGCTGCGCCGCGCCCGTGCCGCCCAGCCGGGCCCGGACGCCTCGAAACTGCGCCGCGCGGTGGCCCTGTCGGACTTGTCGGGGGCCTACTTGGCGAGCTACCGCTGCACCGGGGAGCACCCGGACTGGGAAGCGTCGGTGGCGGCCGGCCGCGAGGCACGGGAGCTGGTGCCCGAAGGACGGCCCGAGCGGCGGAGGTTGACCGCCAACCTCGCCAACTGCCTGTCGTACGGGAGGACCGTCGCCGCCCAGGAGGAGACCGTACGGCTGTGGCGTGACGTCCTGGACGGCCTGCGTGAGGGGTCTACCGCGCACGCGGAGGCCCTGGGCAGCAGCGGACTCGCCTTCCTCGCGCTGCACGAGATGCGCACCGATCCGACGGACCTCGAACACGCCGTCACCCACCTGGACGCGGCGCTCACCGGACCGCGCCTGCCGGAGTCCGTCCACGCCGTCCTCACCATGGGACTGGGCTGCGCCCTGATGGAGCGCTGCCGCCGCCGCAGCGCCGACCCCGAGGACGCGGCGCGCGCCGTACGACTGCTGGAGGGGCTCGTAGGCACCGCCGCGGTCCGGGCGGTGGTCGGCTTCGAGCAGGCCCTGCGGACCAACCTGGAGGCGGCACGGCAGGAGTCGTTCCGGGTGCGGGCCGAGAGCGACCCCGGCGCGCTGGACCGGATGCCGGAACCCGAGGCCGGCCCGGGGCCGCTGCCCGGCCTCGGCGGTGCAGGCCACCAGGACCAGCTGTCCGCCACCCGGGCCGCGGTGTCGGCGGCGGTCACCGGCAGACTCCACGAGGGCGACCGGGCCGTGGCCCTGGCCGACCGCGCCCTGAAGGGGGTCCCGCCGCACAGCCCCTCGCGGGCGCCCCTGCTGTGCGACGCCGCCCACGGCAGGCTGGGGCGGGCACACCGGTACCGCCGTGCGGACCCGGACCGCGCGAACGAGGACGTCCTGGCCGCCCTCGCCCTGGCGCGCGAGGCGACCGGGGTGGCCGTGGGAGTCCACGTCGCCGGCGCCCGCACCCTGCTCGCCGAGTGCCTGATCCACCGGTACCTCGAGATCGCCCCGCGCGATCCGCGCGATCTCGACGAGGCCGTCCGGCTGCTCGAAAGCGTCCTGCGCTCGCCCGACCGGCGGCCCGACATCCTCCCCACCGCCCGCGACGACTACGCGGACGCCCTGCTGCTGCGCGCCGCCAGGAACAGCAGCCACGAGGACTTCGCCAAGGCGCTGGAGCTGCGCACCGAGGCGTCCCGACGGCTGCCGAGGGGCACCGTGCGGCGCGCGCGTGCCGACGCGTCCCTCGCGCAGGTGCTCCTCATCCGCGCGGACGGCACCGGCCTGAGCGACCACTGGGCCGAGGCGACCGCCTGCGCGCGCCGCACGGTGCGCGCCCTGGAACAGGTCATGCCGTACGCCGCCCTGGGCTCGGCCCGTATCTGGGCGCACTGGACGTGGAAGAGCCGCAGAGTGCGCGAGGCGGCCGAGGCCCTCGACTGGACGCTGCGGCTCCTGTACCGGGTGACGGTCACGCAGATCACCCGTGACGACAAGGAGACCGTGCTCGCCGAGGCCTCCGCCGCCGGCCGGCGCGCCGCGCACGCCCACGCGGCCGTGGGCGCCCCGGGCCCCGCCGCCCTGGCCCTGGAGACGGTGCGTGCCGTCACCCTCGCCGAGGCCCTCGACCGTGACCGCCTCGCCCTGGACCGGCTGCGGACCGTCCGGCCGGAACTGGCCGACCGGTACACGCGCGCCGCGGAACGGCTCGCCCGGGCCGCGGAGACCTACGACGGCACATGAAGCGCCGACCGGAGGCGGACGCGTCACCGGCGGCAGGGAGAGGACGAGCGTGACGTACGACGACCGCGTCGAGGAGATCAGGGCCGCCCGCCGTGAACTGGACGACGTAGTACGGGAGATCCAGAACGTCGAGGTCGACGGAGTGCGTGAGTTCGCCTCCTTCCTCGCGCCACCCACCATGGACGACATCGCGGACGCCGCCTGCGGCCCCCCGCTCGTCTACCTCACCGCGGCCGAGCCGGGTGGCCTGGCGCTGATCGTGCGCGGCCCCGACGTCGAGCACGTGCCACTGCCGAAGCTCACCTCGCAGGCGCTGCGCGACCGGGTGACCCCGTATCTCGCGGCGCACGCCCGCGACAAGGACTCGTCCGCGGAGCACGGGGAGAGCTGGCGCGCGGCACTCGACGAGATCACCCGCTGGTTGTGGCCGGCGGTCATGGAACCCGTGCTGGGACGGCTGCCCGGCCCCGGCGCCGCGACACTCGTCGCGGGCGGCCTCCTGGGGTTGCTGCCGCTGCACGCCGCGTGGACCGAGGACGCGGACCGGGTGACCGGGCGCCGCTACGCCCTCGACCACCGCACGCTCAACCACGTGCCCAACGCCCGCGCCCTCAGCGCGGCCAGGGAACTGTCCAGCATCCCGCCGAGGCGGCTGGTCGCCGTGGCCGCACCGCTGCGCACACCGCCAGGCCGGCCGCTGGAGTACGCGGGCACCGAGGCGGCGGTCGCCTGCGCCGCCTTCCCGGAGGAACCGGTGACGCTGGCCGGAGCGGCGGCCGACGCGGCCACCGTCGCGGAGGAGTTGCGCGAGGCCGACGTCGCCCATCTGGCCTGCCACGGCGAAGCGGACCTGACCGCGCCGTTGGAGAGCCGGCTGCTGCTGGCCGGCACCGACAGCCTGCGGCTGCGCGACCTGCTGACGCGACGGCTGCGCCTGCGGCTCGCCGTGCTGTCGGCCTGTGAGACCTTGGTGCCCGGCACCGACCTGCCCGACGAGGTGGTCGCCCTGCCCACCGGACTGCTCCAGGCGGGGGCGGCCGGTGTGCTCGCCTCGCTCTGGGAGGTCGGCGACGTGGCCACCGCGATGCTGATGACGGAGTTCTACCGGCTCTGGCGCCATGCGGAGGAGCCCGTGTCGCCTCCTGAGGCGCTCGCCCGGGCACAGGCGTGGATGCGGGACACCACCAACGCGGAGAAACTCACCGGGTACGAGAAGGCCACTGCCGACAACGCTCCCTGGCTTCCTCCGGCGGCCGCTCGCCGCTTCCGCCTGGCCCTGAAGACCGCGCCCGGCGGTGTCGAAGCACGCTCCTACCACCACCCTGACCACTGGGCGGGCTTCGCCTACGTGGGGGTGTGACCGGTCCGCCACCGGTCAGCTCCCGTCCCCCGGACGACACCGCCCGCCGAGACGGTGACCGTGATGCCGTCGGTGCCGGACGGCGGGTATTCGGTCCGCAGGCCCAGCGCCGCGAGCGACGGATGCGCGTAGCGCTCGGTGCTCGGCGTGCGGTGGTTGAACCAGAAGGTGGTGCGCGGCTCGGGCGGACCGTCCTCGGCGGGGGCGTTGCGCAGCAGGATCCGGGCGACCGCCTCAGGGGCGGGGTGCGTCGAGTGTCCCGCCCGGGTGCGGGCGGTATGGCCGCGCCCGCCGTTGGTGGAGAACAACCAGTCTCCGCACGTGACCGCGGCGACCAGCCCGGCGCTCACGTTGTGCGCGCTGCCGTGATGGGGTGCCTTCACCAGGGAGACGGGGTGGCCGTTGCCGTGCCACAGCCGGCGCAGCGACCGGGCCAGGACGTCCGCGTGGGCGTCGGCGGCGAACAGGACCCTGCTGCCGTCCGTGTGCTCGGCCAGGAAGGCGATGCTGGATCCGTTCGCCGCGTTCCGGTCCGCCCGGCAGGGGCGGGCGGCCAGTTCCTTGAGGGAGCGCATGTCGAACGCCTCGGGAGCGGCGGAGCCGCCGAGGACGTCCCGCTCCCGGTGAACGGCCGTCTTCTTGTGCCAGTCGGTGCGCAACGCGGTCAGCTGCTTCTGCCAGGGGGAGAGCAGGGTGAGGGTGAGCCCGGGCAACGGAAACGTGTGCGGGCCCGTGTCCGGTACGACGACCGGCCCGCCGCCGGTCCGGGTGTTCCAGGGAAACCGGC
This sequence comes from Streptomyces sp. NPDC001480, assembly GCF_042894725.1. Lineage (NCBI taxonomy): Bacteria > Bacillati > Actinomycetota > Actinomycetes > Kitasatosporales > Streptomycetaceae > Streptomyces > Streptomyces sp. NPDC001480. The sequence continues at coordinate 469,506 of NZ_JBIAVX010000004.1, forward strand.
CTTCGCGCAGGACCTGGGTGAGCCGCTCGGCACTGCGCACTCCGAGGGTGTCCCTGGGGCCGGTGTGTTCGAGGGCGTTGAACCAGACCTCGCGCGCCCTGAAGCCCTTCGGGGGAGCGGTCAGCAGCGGCAGCAACCCGACGATGTGGTCGTCGTCGATGTGGCTGCACACGACGAGCTCGAACTCCCGCTGGTCCTCCGGCTGGCGTGCGAAGCGTGCCGCCAGTCCGGCGGGCAGGCTCCGAGCGCTGCCAGGACCGCCGTCGATGAGCATGCGGCGCCGGTGGGGGCCGTCGTCCCACTCGACCCACAGGCAGTCGCCGTGCGCCGCGGGAAGCGCCTCGACGCTGATCACCGGGGAGTCACCAGGCGTGCCTCCGAGGTGCCGAACGCCGTGTAGAGCAGGCACAGCAGGTTCTGGTGCTCCTTGTACAGCTCTCGGGCCGTCAGGTGCAGCGCGGTGGCGACGGTGTCACCGGTGAGCAGACGGTCGAAGAAGCGGCGAGCCCATTCGGCACCGAGTTCCGTGGGTACCTCGATGTCGGTGCAGACCACGGCACGGGCGCCCTTGCTGAGGAAGTAGGAGGGAAAGCCCGCGCGTAACGCGGAGCCGCGGGCGGCCGTGGCGCAGGCGTTGAGGACGACGAGCGGAGCGCCCGGCAGGGGGACATCGGGTGGGGCGTGGCGTCTCGCGTCCCGGAGTCCCACCTGCCGGCCCTCGGTGAACGCCAGAGCGGCGTCTCCGAGCGCCGACTGCTCCTCGCCGCCGATGAGATGGCAGTAGAAGTACCAGAGGGAGTCGGGCCGTCGCGGTCTGCGCAGGGCCTCGGTGACCCTCTCCGCGTCGACGACGACTTCGGCGCGGTCGGCGATCCGCTGCTTCCAGTACTCGACCTGTCCCGCCGCGAGGGCGCGGGGATCCTCGGTCGAGGCGCGGTCGATGTCCATGTTGACGGCGATGAGAGCCGTCGCCTCGGACGACGTCCGGGGAACGTACTCCATGCGGTGGCGGTGGTGGTGGGCGGAGCGCAGCGGAACCAGGGTGAGCCGCGTCCCCAGGCCCAGCAGGCGGTAGGGGGAGAGCCGTTCGTCGTCGTAGCGGTCGACCGCGTACATGAGATGCCAGGGCAGGTTCAGCCCGTCGCTGACGACCTCGACGGTCGGTGCCGAGTCCGGTCCGGCGGACGCCAGGGCGTCGATGATGATGTCGCCGGTCCTGCGCAGCTGCGGACTGCCGTCGTCGGGTCGGAACAACGCGTGGAAGAAATCGAAGCCGGACTGGGTCAGCCGGTCCAGGCCGAGCTCGTACACCTCCTTGGGAATCCTGAGACCCGATTCGTACAGTTCGCCTCCCGGCCCCACCAGCAGCGCCTCGACCCCGCTTCTCGCCTCGACCACCAGCCTCTCCAACTGCTCGTGACTGTGGGGAAGTTGGGCCGTGGCGCTGCCCGTCCCGTCGCGCACGGTGAGGACATGGGAGCCCCCGGTCGAGGTCAGGGTGATGTGCAGATCGACCGAAGGTGCCGCGGTGGTGGCAGGCGTCCGCCACAAAGCGAGCAGGAGGTCCTGTCGCAGCAGGCCTGACGGGTCGACGGTGAGGCGCAGTTGCTGGGGTGTGCGCCCGTCCGCCGTGCGGGTCACCGCCACGAGGTGCACTGGCCGGTCGGTGAGGAGCGTGACGTCGAAGAGCGCCTCGGACGGGGCGGCCGCCGGGTCGGGCATGAGCCGCCGTACGGCCAGCGATCGCTGGACCGGAACGACCTCGACGGTCTCCGGCGCTCCGTACACGTCCACGGTGAGGACGCCGGCCTCCTCGGTGGCCGGGACGGTCAGTCCGAGCTGGGCGGAGTCGAAGGCGTACGGATGGGCGGCCCGGTCGATGCCGAGAACCAGCCGGCGGGTCCGTCCCGCCGAGGCGCCGCCGGGGGAGTCCTCGCCGAACCGGGCCGTGATCCACTGCTCGTGTTCCATGGCGTTCAGCAGCCGGCACAGATCGGCCCAGTCGGGGGTCTGCGTCACCGAACCGGTGGATCTGCGGCCGCGGTGGTACGCCGCGCCCAGGATCTCGGCCACGGCAGGGTAGGGCAGCAGGAGTTCGAGCAGGGACTCGGTGTGGGTGACGCGTTCCTCGTCGGTGTCCGCCTCACGGATCTGGCCGACCAGGCCCAGGGTCTGTGAGCGCACCTGCGGCCAGTCCGGACCCACCAGCTGCGGTAACCGCGGCCACAGTCCGACCAGTTCGGTGGCGGCGTCCTGCGCGGCCATCGGCTGCCCCCTCCCGGTGGCGTGAACCGTCCGGGCGCCGGCAGCACCCCACCCGCGTCATCGTATTCCTTTCATCGCCTACGGCGTCGAATCTCGCGGGAAACGGAGTACCAGGCCGGAAAACCGGTGGCGCCGGAATGGAGGCGCCCCTAGGGTGAGATCCGCTTCACGCAGTGGCCGTCGGCCGCTGCCGTCGGCCGAATGAGAAACGGGAGGTGTGACCGATGGCTGTCTCTGTGGTGGGCGCTGCCCGCAACCAGAAGTTCATCCACTCCACCTCCGTGGCCTCCGGCTGATCCTTCCTGCTCTTTTCGCGCCCGTGCGGGCGCGCGGCCGGGGCCGCCCTGTGAAGGGTTCCCCTTGAATCTCTCTTCTCTTTCGGCTTCTTCCACTTCGTCGCACCCTCTGGCCCAGTACGGCTGGGACGAGGGATGGGAAGCGGAGTTCGCTCCGTATGCCGGGCAGGGCCTCCTGCCCGGTCGTGTCGTACGTGTCGACCGCGGTCAGTGCGACCTCGTCACCCCGGCCGGCACTGTCCGCGCCGACACCGAGTTCGTCGTTCCGCGTGACCCGATGAAGGTCGTGTGCACGGGGGACTGGGTCGCCGTCGACCCCGAAGGCGGCGATCCGCGGTACGTGCGGACACTGCTGCCACGCCGTACCGCGTTCGTGCGGTCCACCTCCTCCAAGCGGTCCGAGGGGCAGATCCTCGCCGCCAACGTCGACCACGCGGTCATCGCCGTCTCACTGGCCGTCGAAGTCGACCTGGGCCGCGTCGAGCGGTTCCTTGCGCTCGCCTGGGAGTCCGGCGCGCAGCCCGTGGTCGTGCTGACCAAGGCCGACCTCGTGCCGGACCCGGTGACGCTGTCGTATCTCGTCCAGGACGTGGAGACGACGGCGCCGGGCGTACCGGTGCTCACCGTCAGCGCGCTGCACGGCGACGGGCTCGACGTGCTCGCCGCCATGGTCGGCGGCGGTACGTGCGTGCTGCTCGGGCAGTCCGGCGCCGGCAAGTCCACGCTCGCGAACGCGCTGCTCGGCGAGGACGTGATGGACGTCCGGGCCGCGCGGGACGTGGACGGCAAGGGGCGCCACACCACCACCACGCGCAACCTGCTCGCGCTGCCCGGCGGGGGCGTGCTGATCGACACGCCGGGGCTGCGCGGAGTGGGGCTGTTCGACGCGGAGACGGGCGTCGGGCAGGTGTTCTCCGAGATCCAGGAGCTGGCCGACGGGTGCCGGTTCCAGGACTGCGCGCACGAGAGCGAGCCGGGGTGCGCGGTGCGGGCCGCTGTCGACTCCGGGGAGCTGCCACCGCGGCGGCTGGAGAGCTACCGCAAGCTCATGCGGGAGAACCAGTGGATCGTCGCCAAGACCGATGCGCGGGTCCGTGCGGAGCTTCGGCGGGACTGGAAGCGGAGGGGCGCCGCCGGTAAGGCCGCGATGGAGGCCAAGCGGAGGGGGTGGCGGTAGGGGGCGGGGCTGTCGTTGCCGTCTGCTGGGGGCTGCCGCCCCCAGGCCCCCGCTTCGGCCTGAACGGCCTCGTGAGGCTCATGTCCGATTTCCGCCAGTCGTGAGCCGCCGTCCTCGCCCACACTGGATGGCATGACGGACGAAGACACCAGGTACGAGGCCGTTCGCAGCCGGGACGCGCGGTTCGACGGGGAGTTCTTCTTCGCCGTCGAGACGACCGGGATCTACTGCCGGCCCAGTTGCCCGGCGGTGACGCCGAAGCGGCACAACGTGCGGTTCTTCGCGACGGCCGCCGCCGCGCAGGGGGCGGGGTTCCGGGCGTGCCGGCGGTGCCGGCCGGACGCCGTGCCCGGGTCCGCCGAGTGGAACGTGCGCGCGGACGCCGTGGGCCGGGCGATGCGGCTGATCGGCGACGGCGTGGTGGACCGGGAGGGCGTCGCCGGGCTCGCCGCGCGGCTGGGGTACAGCGCGCGGCAGGTCCAGCGGCAGCTCACCGCCGAGCTCGGCGCCGGCCCCGTCGCGCTGGCCCGGGCGCAGCGGGCGCACACCGCGCGGGTGCTGCTCCAGACCACCGAACTGCCGGTCACGGAAATCGCGTTCGCGGCCGGGTTCGCCAGTGTGCGGCAGTTCAACGACACCATCCGCGCGGTGTACGCCGCCACGCCGAGCGGGCTGCGGGCCGCCGCGCCCGGCGGCTCGGGCCGGGGCCGACGGGCCGCCGCCCCCGGTGCCGGGATCCCGCTGCGGCTCGCGTACCGGGGGCCGTACCGGTCCGCCGCCGTCTTCGACCTGCTCCAGCGGGAGGCCGTACCCGGGGTCGAGGAGGTGAGCGGCCCGCCCGGTCGCCGTACCCACCGGCGCACGCTGCGGCTGCCGTACGGCACCGGGATCGTCGCCGTCGAGGAGCGCACGGGCGCGCCGAGGACGGGGCCGGGCGCCCACCCGGGCGGCTGGCTCGACGCCCGGCTGCACCTCACCGACCTGCGGGACCTGACGACCGCCGTACAGCGGCTGCGGCGGCTGTTCGACCTGGACGCGGACCCGTACGCGGTCGACGAGCGGCTCGGCGCCGACCCGCGGCTGGCCCCGCTGGTCGCCGCCCGGCCGGGCCTGCGCTCGCCCGGCACCGCCGACCCGGCCGAGCTCGCGGTGCGGGCGCTGGTGGGGCGGGCGGAGGCCGAGTGTCTCGTCCAGCGGTACGGCAAGGCGCTGGACGCCCCCTGCGGCAGCCTCACCCACCTCTTCCCGGAGCCCGCCGTACTCGCCGAGGCCGAGCCGCACGGCACCCTGGGCGCGCTGGCCGCCGCGCTCGCCGACGGCACCGTACGACTGGACCCCGGTGCCGACCGGGAGGCCACCGAGGCGGCACTGCTCGCCCTGCCCGGCCTCGACCCGGCCGTCGTCGCCGTCGTCCGCGCCCGCGCCCTGGGCGACCCCGACGTGGCCCCGCCGGGCACCGACCTCCCGGACGACTGGCGGCCCTGGCGGTCGTACGCCGTCCAGCACCTCGCGGTGGCGGGGGAGCCCGGTCCCTAGCTCTCCTCCAGCCCCCAGCTGTGGATCCGCCGGGGATGGACGCGGATCACCTCCTCGCTGAGGTGCGGGCCCAAGTCGTGCGGCCCGATGAGGAGTTCGGCCTCCCCGCGGATGTCGACACCGCGGACCCGCCAGGGGTCCACGCTGACGATGTCGTCGACGACGAGGGCGACCTTGGGGTTCTGCTCCAGGTTGCGCCACTTCTTGCTGCGGCCCATCGCATGGCCGCCGATCAGGATGGTGCCGTCGTCCTGCGGGTAGAAGCCCACGGGATTCGCCTGCGGCTGACCGTGCGGGTCGACGGTGGCCAGCCGTCCCAGCCGCTGCGATCGGAGGTAGGCGCGCTCGGCCGCGCTGAATTCGGTCATGCCGGCAGCCAAACACGCCCGCCCGCCCGGCGCATCGGCTCCTGGACCTAGGGCTGTCGGCCTGTTCCGGGTTCGGCCGTGCGGGTGGTCCGTCGGTGATGTTCCGTCAGCGTCCGTTCCGTGTGTGACACCTTCGCCTCCGGCGGATCTGCGGAAAGGCGGGCGCACATGGTCGACTCCTGGCGGATCCTCGCGGCGGCGCTGCTGACGCTGGCGGGCGCGACGGCGCCCGGTGCCGGTCCCGCCGTACCCGCGAAGGCGCACGCGCGGCCCGCCTGGACCGGCAGCTGGGAGGCCGCCCCCTCCGGTACCGCGTCCGCGGTGCCCGGCGCCACCATCCGCAACGTGGTGCACCTCAGCGTCGGCGGGCGGGTGCTGCGGGTCCGCCTGAGCAACCGGCTGGGCACCGCGCCCCTCAGGCTCGGCGCGGTCACGGTCGCCCTGCGCCGGGCGGACGGCCCGGACGCCGTGCCCGGCACGATGCGCACCGCCACCTTCGACGGCGCCCCGACCGTCACCGTGCCGCCGGGCCGGGACCTGGTCACCGACCCGGTGCCGCTGGCCGCACCGGCCGCCGCCGACCTGCTCGTCACGGTCCGCACACCCACCGCCGCCGGCCCCGCCACCTACCACCGCACCGCCCTCCAGACCGGCTATGTCGCCCCCGGGGACGACGGCGACGCTGTGGCCGCCGACGAGGACGGCGGCGCGTATCCGGTGGCCACCAGCCACTGGTACTACGTCACCGGTGTCGACGTGCGCGGCCCCGCCGCCGGCAGCGTCGTCGCGTTCGGCGACTCCCTCACCGACGGCACCTGCACCACCCCCGACGCCAACCGCCGCTGGCCCGACCGGCTCGCCGAACGCCTGCGCGCACTGCCCCCGCGCCACCGCCCGGGCGTCCTCAACGCCGGGATCGCCGGCAACCGCCTGCTCCGCGAAGGCACCGGCCCCGGCGCCCTGACCCGGCTCGACGACGACGCCCTGGCACGGGCCGGGGTGCGGGCGCTGATCGTGCTGGAGGGCATCAACGACATCATCAAGGGCACCCCGCAGTCCGGTGACGTCCCTGCCTTCGAGGACGCCTACCGGACGATCGTGGCCCGCGCGCACGCCCGCGGGATCCGGGTCGTCGGGGCCACCCTCACGCCGTTCGGCGGCCACGGCACCTTCACGGCGGCACGGGAGACCGTGCGGGAGCAGGTCAACGCGTTCATCCGGACGAGCGGCGCCTTCGACGCCGTCGCCGACTTCGACGCGGCCGTCCGCGACCCGGACCGGCCGCGGCGGATCCTGCCCGCCTACGACTGCGGCGACCACCTGCACTTCGACGACGAGGGCGCGCGGGCGCTGGCCGACTCGGTCGACCTGGCCGCCCTGCTACGACGAACACCATCGGCAACTCCAGTGCCCCGTACGGCCGTTCGACGGAGTACTCGGCACGCCGTTCGAGACGAGAAGATGCGCCGGATTTTCCGGATGCCCCGTTTTCACACGGCCCGCGCGGTGGACAATTAGGGGCATGAACCAGCAGGGGGGCAAGCCCATCCGTCACGAGGACGACTGGTGGCGGCAGTTGTACGACGACCCGACCCCGGACACGGGTCCCACGGCCGAGGCGGAGTCCCTGGACGACCGGTTCGCCTCGGCGGCGGGCGCGGTCGGCACGGGAACCGCGCCGTCGGCGCCGCCCGCCGAGGGCACGGTCCCCGCGCAGCGCGCCGCCGCTCCGGCCGGGGGTTCTCCGTCGCAAGGCGCTCCCTGGGGACCGCCCCCCGCCACACCCCCGTCCCCGGCCGTGGTTCCCCCCGGTCCGCGGCCGCCGGGGTTCGAGCCCGCGGGTGAGGCCGCGGAGCCCTCGGAGTACACCGGACCGCCGCGCGAGGAGAGCCCCGCGGCGTCCGCGCCGCCGCGCCCCTCCGTACCGCCGAAACCGGCCGCGGCCCCCGCCGCCCCGGAGCCCGAGGCCGTCCACCCGGTCACCCACCTGGATCTGCCCGCCCTGCCACCGCCCCCCGCCGGAGTCGACTACGTCGGGTCCGGCCCGCCGACCTACGATCCCGAGCCCACCGCGCTGCCGGCCGCCGACCCGGAGGAACTGGACGAGCTGGTCGCGGACACCGTGCTGGACGGGGCGCGCTACGGGCCCTGCACGCTGCGGGCCGCTTCCGTGCGCGGGGACTCCGCCCGGTTCAGGGGGGAGCCGCGCCGCGACTCGCTGCTGACCGCGCGGTTCGGCAGCGGGGAGCAGGCTCTGGTGCTGGTGGCGATGGCGACCGGGGCCCGGGCCACACCCCAGGCGCACCGGGTGGCGGCCGAGGCCTGCCAGTGGATCGGACGGGCCGTGGGGCGCAGCCACGCACGCCTGGTCGAGGACATCCGGGCGGGCCGTCGCGGCGACCTCAAGTCCGGCCTGCACCGGCTCACCGACCGTAGCCTCGGCAAGCTCCGCGCCGGCGCCACCGAACAGGGCATCGACCCGGAGGAGTACACGGCCACCCTGCGCTGCCTGCTGCTGCCCGCCCACCCCGACTGCCGTACACGTGTGTTCTTCGGCGTCGGCGCGGGCGGACTGTTCCGGCTGCGCGGCGGCGAGTGGCAGGACATAGAGCCACAGGTCGCCGCCGCATCCGCCACCGGCGAGCCCGTCGTCGGCTTCGGCTCGCCGCCGGCCGAGACGCCCGAGGGCGACCGGCTCACCATGGACTTCGGCATCCCGACACCTCCCAGCCCCTTCGAGCCGGCCCCCGAGCCGCCCCGCGAACCCTTCCGCTTCCGCACCTCCGTCGCCCGACCGGGTGACGCTCTGCTGATGTGCACCGCGGGCCTCGCCGACCCGTTGCGCGGCGAGGCCGCCCTCTGCGCCTACCTGGCACGACGCTGGTCCGGCCGCACCGCGCCCGGTCTCGCCGCGTTCCTCGGGGACACCCAGGTGAGGGTGAAGGGCTACGCCGACGACCGGACGGTGGCCGCCGTGTGGGAGGCGTAACCGGCGCCGCTGTGGATTGATGGAAACCATGGCCAAGCAGAACGTCGCCGAGCAGTTCGTCGACATCCTCGTCCGGGCCGGCGTGCGCCGTCTGTACGGCGTCGTCGGCGACAGCCTCAACCCGGTCGTGGACGCGGTACGCCGCAACTCCGCGATCGACTGGATCCACGTACGCCACGAGGAGACCGCCGCGTTCGCGGCCGGCGCCGAGGCCCAGGTGACCGGGAAGCTGGCCGCCTGCGCCGGCTCGTGCGGCCCCGGCAACCTCCACCTCATCAACGGGCTGTACGACGCCCACCGCTCCATGGCCCCGGTCCTCGCCCTCGCCTCGCACATCCCGTCCAGCGAGATCGGCCTGGGCTACTTCCAGGAGACCCACCCCGACCGGCTGTTCACCGAGTGCAGCCACTACAGCGAGCTGATCTCCAGCCCCCAGCAGATGCCCCGGCTGCTCCAGACCGCGATCCAGCACGCGGTGGGCCGCAGCGGGGTGAGCGTCGTGTCCCTGCCCGGTGACATCGCCGACCGGCCCGCCCCGGAGAAGGCCGCCTCGGCCGCCCTCGTCACCTCCCGGCCCACCGTCCGGCCCGGCGACGCCGAGATCGACGAACTCGTCCGGATGATCGACGAGGCCGGCCGGGTCACCCTGTTCTGCGGCAGCGGCACGGCCGGCGCGCACGCCGAGGTGATGGAGTTCGCCGGGAAGGTCAAGTCGCCGGTCGGACACGCCCTGCGCGGCAAGGAGTGGATCCAGTACGACAACCCGTACGACGTCGGCATGAGCGGACTGCTCGGCTACGGCGCCGCCTACGAGGCCACCCACGAGTGCGACCTGCTGATCCTGCTCGGCACCGACTTCCCGTACAACGCCTTCCTCCCGGACGACGTGCGGATCGCCCAGGTCGACGTGCGGCCCGAGGTGCTGGGCCGCCGGTCCCGGCTGGACCTGGCCGTGTGGGGCGACGTACGCGAGACCCTGCGCTGCCTGATCCCGCGGGTGCGGCTCAAGGACGACCGGCGGTTCCTCGACCGGATGCTGAAGAAGCACGCGGACGCGCTGGAGGGGGTCGTCAAGGCCTACACCCGCAAGGTGGACAGGCACGTGCCGATCCATCCCGAGTACGTGGCCGCCGTACTGGACGAACTCGCCGCCGACGACGCCGTGTTCACGGTCGACACCGGAATGTGCAACGTGTGGGCCGCCCGCTACATCTCGCCCAACGGCCGTCGCCGCGTGATCGGTTCCTTCTCGCACGGGTCCATGGCGAACGCGCTGCCGATGGCGATCGGCGCCCAGTTCACCGACCGCCGCCGCCAGGTGGTGTCGATGTCCGGGGACGGCGGGTTCAGCATGCTGATGGGCGACTTCCTGACCCTGGTGCAGTACGACCTGCCGGTGAAGGTCGTGCTCTTCAACAACTCCTCGCTCAGCATGGTCGAGCTGGAGATGCTGGTCGCGGGCCTGCCCGCGCACGGCACGGCCAACACCAACCCCGACTTCGCCGCCGTGGCCCGCGCCTGCGGCGCCTTCGGGATCCGGGTCGAGAAGCCCAAGCAGCTCGCCAGATCGCTGAAGGAGGCCTTCCAGCACAAGGGCCCCGCCCTCGTCGACGTCGTCACCGACCCCAACGCGCTGTCCATCCCGCCGAAGATCAGCGCCGAGATGGTCACCGGGTTCGCGCTGTCCGCGTCGAAGATGGTGCTGGACGGCGGAGTGGGCCGCATGCTCCAGATGGCGCGCTCCAACCTGCGCAACGTACCCCGGCCCTGACCGGCCACTCCGGGGACCGGTGGATTCCGGCCAGATTCGCGCGGCCGGCCGCGGTCGCCGGGACGGGAAGCGGGTGCACTCCTTCCGGTGTGACGGGACGCCCGTGACGTACTGCGGCGGCCCATTCGCCCGGAACGCGGTTGCCACGGTGCTCGAGCCGCGTCTCAGGCGCGCTGGACCCGTGGCCGAACCGGTGGTCGTCGCCGACCCGGCATGACTGCCCACCGGCACATGGGGCATGGATCCCCGTGAACGTGTTCGACCAGGAGGGGCAACGGCAACGGCGTGCGGGCGGGGGACATGAAGAGGCAGGCACGAGGGGGCGGTCCCGTGGTCATCGGGGCCTCCTCGGCGAAGCAGGCGGGGGAAGATGCCGACAACACGGAACGGACGCGACCGCCCCAGCTGAGGCGGAGACTGGGACGGGCGGACCTGCGGGCGGTGCCCGAGGCCCGCAGGGCACTGCGCGAAGTCCTCAGGCACTGGGGGAAGCCGGGGCGTTGCGAGATAGCCGAACTGCTCACCAGCGAACTCGTCACCAACGCGCTCGTGCACACCGACCACGACGCCGTCCTGACGGCCGTGGTCGAACCGCACGGACTGCGCGTGGAGGTACGGGACTTCGTCGCCCGCAGACCCCGCCTCAGCGTGCCGGACGCCGACGACGGCACGCACGGCCGGGGCCTGTTGCTGGTGCAGTCCCTCGCGGACGCGTGGGGCGTACGGGCGCACGGGGTGGGGAAGTCGGTCTGGTTCGAGCTCGACGCGGAGGCCGCGTGAACGGGACGGGGGCGTGACCCTGAAGGTCACGCCCCCGTCCCGTGGCGTCCGGTCCCGGCCGGACCGCTTCGCGAGAGGGCCGTCTTCCGGCCTGCTCGCGACCGCAACCTAGCCGAACTGCTGCTCGAGGTCCTTGAGTTTGCGCTCCAGGGAGTCCAGGCGCGGCAGCGCCATGGTGTCGTCCTCCGCGGTCAGGTCGACCGTCACGGGGTCGGACCCTTTGCGCACCGGCTCAAGGGACGGCCGTGAGCGTACGGGCAGCTGCTCCGGCGCGGATATGGCAGGCTCCGCGGTGAGTTCGGCGGCGGCCGGCGCGGAGCCGCGCTCCACCGCCTGCACCTCCACCTGACGGCCGCCGCCGCGTCCGACGAAGCCCCGGTGGCCGCGGCTGATCGCCTTCAGCTGGGCACGCTCCACCCGCTGCTGCTCGCGGCGGCGCTGGCGTGTCTGCTCCTTCTGGCGCTGGTCCTCGCGGACCTCCTCGACCGCCTCGTCCAGGCTGCGCACGCCTTCCAGGAGCATCAGCGACCACGCCTTGTAGGTCTCGCGGGGGGCCCGCAGCCAGCGCACGACACGGATCTGCGGCAGCGGACGCGGCACGAGGCCCTGCTCGCGCAGCGCGGCCCGGCGGGTCTGCTTCAGGGCGCGGTCGAACAGCACGGCCGCCGACAGCGACATGCCGGAGAAGAACTGCGGGGCGCCCGCGTGACCGATGCCCCTGGGCGCGTGCACCCAGTTGAACCAGGCGGCCGCGCCGGCGAACGTCCATACGAGTATGCGGGAGCCGAGCGCCGCGTCACCGTGGCTGGCCTCGCGCACCGCGAGCACGGAGCAGAACATCGCCGCGCCGTCCAGGCCGAACGGGACCAGGTACTCCCAGCCGTCGGTCAGGCCGAGGTTCTGCTGGCCGAAGCCGACCAGGCCGTGGAAGGAGAGGGCGGCGGCGACCGCCGCACAGCAGAACAGGAGGACGTAGGAGGCGGTGCCGTAGATGGCCTCCTTGCGCCTGCGGCGCTCCTCGCTGCGCTCCCACGAGTCGTCCGCGCTCGCGCTCTCCCCCGAGGAGCGCTTGCCGCGCGCGAGCACCGCAACCGCCGCCAGCATGCCCAGGAGCAGTACGGCGCCGGGAAGCAGCCAGTTCAGCGATATGTCGGTCAGTCTCATCTGGGGTCCCTTGCATTGGGATAGGGCGTAACGCCCGCCATAGTGGCCCAACCCCACCGGCCCTCAGGGGGTTTCGGGGCAAGAGGCCGCCAAGGAAGTGCAAGGGGATGCCCAGGGCGGCGTTCTGCTCGAACTGCCGCTTGAGGGGCGGGAGTTGAGTTCGAATAAGAGTACCGGTACGGATGGTTCCTGGGAAAGTTCCCGCGGCAGGTGAGGAAGTTGTGAATTCACTGTCCCCGCTGTCCCCGGATGGGAGGCGCACCGGTGTTCCGGCCGCCGCGATCCTAGTGGACGCGGGGACCGCTGCGTACCTGAGGGGGCATCAAGCGGCAGTGGCGGCAAGCAGTTTGGCGACGCGGTCGGTGTCGCAGGTGCGCGGGCAGGTGGCGCAGGTGTCCTCGGGGCGGAGTGTGTAGAACATGCAGCAGCTCGCCCGGTCCCGGGTGGGCAGCGGCTCGCCGTCCGGTCCGGTGAGGGTGCGGAAGGCGGCGGAGCCGACGTAGGGCCGGGTCGCGCCCGGCAGCAGCAGCTCCAGCTCCCGCACGGCCCGGTCCTGCTCGCCGAGCAGGTGGGCGACGTACCACAGCCCCTCGACCAGCTCGTCGGTCGCCATGCCCCACAGGGCCCGCCCGCGCCGCCGCATCCGCGGCCCGAACCCGGCCAGCACGGGCTCCAGGTGCTCGGCCACCGCCGCCCGCACCCGGTCCCGCAGCGCCTCCTCGTCCGGCACCACGACCGCGCCGGGCAGCGCCGCCGCCGGGTCGTCGGGGAGGCAGGCGAAGGAGGCGGCGCGGACGGCCATGCGGCCGGCGGTGCGGTCGTACGAGACCTGGGCCGCGGGCAGGCGCGGCACCCGCCGGTGCAGGAACCACGGCACGGTGATCAGCAGGCAGGCGGGCCAGGCGTAGCGGTGCAGTCCGAAGCTCGCCACCACGTCCGGCCGGGCCCGCCGGCCGTAGTCCCGCAGCACCTGGGCCTCGTCCCAGGCCAGGAAGTCCGCGAGGCCCGCGCCGCCCTGCGCGAGCGAGGCGGCCCGGATCCAGTCGCCGCCCCTGGGGGCGGGGTCCTCGGGGCCCAGCTCCGTGACGGCCAGGCCCGGGTAGGCCTCGGTGAGGCGGGCGTAGGCGTCGGAGAGGGGCGAGGCCGGGACGGGCATGGGTGACCACCGATCGGAAGTATCAAAGGTAAGGCTTACCTTACCCGCTCTCGGGTCAAGTTTGAACTGTCGCTTCTTGCGCCTAATGTGCTTGACGGACGAGTAACAACCCGTCGTAATGACCCCAAGTGCCGACAAGCCGGAGGAGGACCCCGTGAAGCAGGGCGTGCAGGACTCCGGCGGCACGGGGACCGAGGACCTCCGGGGGCTCCGGGCGGACGTCCGGGTACCCCGGCAGCCCGGTTCGCGGGACGTGGACCGTGAGCGCGGCACCCCGGCCGCCCCTGCCTCCCCGGCCGCGCGCGGCGAGCACACGCACGGCGAGCCGTCCGTCCCGGACTCCCGGCCCGCCGTGCAGCGGTCCTCGGTCCGCGGCCAGATCCTCGACGCCCTGCGCCACGCGCTGGTGGGGGGCGACCTGAAGCCCGGCGAGGTGTACTCCGCGCCCGCCCTCGGGGAACGGTTCGGGGTCTCCGCGACGCCTGTGCGGGAGGCCATGCAGCAGCTCACGATCGAGGGCGCGGTGGAGGTCGTGCCCAACCGGGGGTTCCGGGTCGTGGTGCGGGGCGCGCGGGAACTCGCGGAACTCGCCGAGGTGCGCGCGCTGATCGAGGTGCCGGTGATGCTGCGGCTCGCCCGCACGGTGCCCGTGGAGCGCTGGGCCGAGCTCAGGCCGCTGGCCGAGGGCACGGTCCGCGCGGCGTCCTCCGGCTGCCGGGCGACGTACGCGGAGTCCGACCGGGCCTTCCACCGGGCGGTGCTGGCCCTCTCCGGGAACGAGCAGCTCGTCCAGATCGCGGAGGACCTGCACCGGCGGGCCCAGTGGCCCCTGGTCGGCGGCCCCGCCCGCCCCGCCCGCGCCGACCTCCTGGCGGACGCGGCCGAGCACAAGGCCCTCCTGGACGCGCTGATCGCACGTGACCTGCCCGTCGTACGGTCGCTGGTGGGGGAACACTTCACGGGCGCGGCCTGAACGGCCCGAACCGGGACGCGAGCCGCCCACCGCACGACGCCCGCCACGGGCGGGAGTGCGCGGGCCCTGGCCGGCCAGCTGCCGACGCCCGAGCCCAGCGACGGCATGACCACGACGACCCGCCCGGAGGCCCGGCCGGCGGTCGGTGTCGGCCCAAGGGTCTCCGATGCGCTGGACACCGGCGACCGCGCCCGGCGACAGCACCGCCACGGCGATCCGCCCGGAGACCCGGCCGGCGGTCGGTGTCCGCCGAAGCGTCGGTCGCGGGCCGGGGTGGGCGGCGCCGGGTCGGTCAGTTGCCGTCGCTGGTCGTCTTCGAGAAGCCGTCGTGCCAGGCCGCCTTCGCGCCGGGACCTCCGATGCGGTGGACGCCGACGACCGTGGCCGGCGACAGCACCGCCACGGCGATCCGCCCGGAGGCCCGGCCGCCGGTCGGTGTGGGCCGGAGCGTCGTCGGTCGCGGGCGGGGTTATGAGGGCGGGCCCTGGTCCGGCAGGGCCGTCGCCCGTGGCCGGCGACGGTATGGCCACGGCGATCCGGACGGGCAGGGCCGGCCGGCGGTCGGTGTGGGCCGAAGTGTCGTCGGTCGCGAGCGGGGCCGGTCGGTCAGTTGCCGTCGCTGGCCGTCTTCGAGAAGCCGTCGTGCCAGGCCGCCTTCGCGCCGGAGTCTCCGATGCGGTAGACGTCCACGACCGCGCCCGCGGCCACGGCCAGGGACAGCACCGCCACGGCTGTCCGCACGGGCAGGGCGGACCAGCGGCCGGTGCCCGCCGAGGCGGTTTCCGGCGTGCCGGTCCCGGCCGCGGGGGTCGAGCTTCGGGCCGCCCACCACACGGCCGTCGCCAGGACGAAGAGGCCCAGCGCCCAGGGCAGCAGCCCGTCGCCCAGTTCGGCGTGTCGCCGTACCAGGGCGTTGCTGTCGACGTGCCGCTCCAGCCACTCGCCGGCCTGCGTGGTCAGCGGCACGCCGACGAGCGAGACGAGGGCGAGCAGCGGCAGCAGCGGGCCGAGGCGCCGGGCGGCCCGTGGCCATACCGCGCAGGCCACCAGGGCCAGCGCGGTCAGCGGGACCAGTACGACGACGACATGGACGAGCAGGACGTGCGCGGGCAGGCCGTTGACAAGGCTCATCGGGGGGTTCCTCCGCCGGTCGGGCGCGCCAGCCTGGCACAGGAACCTCTCAGTTTCCTCTGGGTTGCCGCTCAGGCCGCGGCCGCCCGGCGCCAACGGCACGGCGCGTCGAGGTGCGGCCC
This sequence comes from Streptomyces sp. NPDC001480, assembly GCF_042894725.1. Classification (NCBI taxonomy): domain Bacteria; kingdom Bacillati; phylum Actinomycetota; class Actinomycetes; order Kitasatosporales; family Streptomycetaceae; genus Streptomyces; species Streptomyces sp. NPDC001480. The sequence continues at coordinate 485,234 of NZ_JBIAVX010000004.1, forward strand.
GTCCGGGGCGCCCCCTGCCGGGGAGTCCGAGGACGAGGCCGTTCACACCGAAGGCGCCTACGCCGTGGCCGCCCCCGGCGTGGGCGGGGCCAGCTGTCGCGCCAGCCACGTCGGCACACCACCGAGCAGCCGGAACAACCGCCGGGCCTCGTCCCGCAGACGCGTTGCCTCCGGCTCGGTCTCCGTGTCGGCCAGGGAGGCCAGCGCCGGGGCGGTGCCGACCAGGTAGCCGAGCTCCTCACGGATACGCAGGGATTCGGCGAAGCCGTGCCGGGCCTCCGCCAGCTCCCCCTCCCGCAGGGCGAGTCCGGCCAGGTGCCGCCAGGTGAAGGACAGCAGCAGCGGATCGGAGTGCGCGGCGGCGCCCGCGTGGGCGCGGCGGTACGCGGCGCGGGCCGCCTGCGGGGAGCGGGCCAGGTTCTCGGCGAGCAGCCCCCGCCGGAAGTCCAGCAGGGCCCGCCCGGGAGCGTCCGGCGCGATCAGCGCGGCGGCCCGCCCGAGCGCGGCCCGCGCCTCGTCGGCCCGGTCGCGCACCCCGTGCAGCGTGGCCGCGTAGGCGAGCTGCCCGCGCTCGCAGGCGGCGGCCCCGCGTTCCTCGTCGCCACCCGCCAGCGCCTCGGCGGTGCGCAGCGCGTCCTCGGCCTCCTCCCACCCCCGCTCGGTGTACAGGCACCGTTCGACGAACAGCCCGGCCCGCTGGAGCGCGGCGGTCGCGCTGTCCGGCGGGAGCAGGGCCGCCGCGTCGGCCCAGCAGGCCCGCGAGCGCAACCGCCATACCGCGGTCTGGAGGGGATCGTCACCGGCGGTCGTTCCGTTACCAGACATGGCGGAATGCGCCACGTTGCCCTCCCCGAGCACGCCATCGAGCTTGTGAGTGGTGGCCGCATTCCAGCACCGATCGGCGTGCCGGGCCAAGGGGCTGGGTGAAACTTTTCACAAAGTGACGGGAGTGATCTCCTCCGCGACCGCTTCCCGCACTCAGCTCATCCGCAGTGCCAGGAAGAAGTCGAGCTTGTCCTCCAGCCGGGACAGGTCACGCCCCGTCAACTGCTCGATCCGGCCCACCCGGTACCGCAGCGTGTTGACGTGCAGGTGCAGCCGCGTCGCGCAGCGCGTCCAGGAGCCGTCGCAGTCGAGGAAGGCCTCCAGCGTCGGGATCAGCTCGGCCCGGTGCCGGCGGTCGTAGTCCCGCAGCGGGTCCAGCAGCCGCGCGGTGAAAGCCCGGCGGACGTCGTCCGGGACGAAGGGGAGCAGCAGCACATGGGAGGCCAGTTCCTGGTGGCCCGCCGCGCACACCCGGCCCGGCCGGGCCGCCGCCACCCGCCGCGCGTGCCGCGCCTCCTCCAGCGCCCCGCGCAGCCCCTCCGCCGAGTGCACGGCCGCGCTGACGCCGAGCGTGACCCGCCCGTCGTCCTCGAGCCCGGCCGACAGCGGGGCCCGTACGGACTCCAGCAGCGCGTCGGCGAGTATCCCCGCCTCGGAGCCGTCGTGCTCGGCGGACACGGCCGGGAACGGCACCAGCGCGATCGCCTCGTCACCGGTGTGCGCGACGGCGATCCGGTCGGAGGGCTCGGGGCCGGTCGCCTGGGGGTCCACCAGGATCTCCTCCAGCAGCGACTGGGCCACCGGCCCGCCCTCGACGTCCCCGCCCTCCCACTCGACCCGGGCCACCACCACCTGCCAGTGCGGGGCGGCGCCGAGGCCGGGCAGCAGGACGGGCGCCGCGACCCTCAGCCGGGCGGCGATCTCGGCGGGTGCCGCACCCGTCTGCACCAGCTCCAGGACCTCCTGGGCGAGCCTGCGCCGTACCGTGCGGGCCGCGTCCCGCCGGTCCCGTTCCACGGCGATCAGCTGGGTGACGCCCTGCAACAGGTCCAGACGCTCCCCGGGCCAGTCCCCGGCGTCGGCCTCGACGGCCAGCAGCCAGTCCGACAGCACCGTCTCGCGTACGTCCCGGGCGGCCTGCGGCGAGCGGCTGCTGCTGCGGATCGGGAAGAGGGAGTACGTCGTGGAGCCCAGCGTGAGCCGGTGCGGCCCCCGGCGGCCGGTGCGCACGGCGGCCAGGTGCTCGGCGGCCAGCCGGCCGCACGTCTCGGCGGGCAGCGCCGGGCCCGCGGTCTTGGGGCCGGCGATGAGGCGCCCGGCCGGCGACAGCACCCAGGCCCGCAGGTCGAGGTCCGAGCCGAGCAGGTCCAGGACGACGTCCGGGCCGCCGCCGGCCGGGCCGGCGGTCATCATCCGGCGGTGCCGGTCCACCACGGCCGCGAGATCTCCGGCCCGCTCGCCGGAGACCTGCCGCACGACGTGCTCGGTGATGGTGGCGAACGCCACCGACTCGTGGACGGCGAACAGCGGCATCCGGTGCCGCGCGCAGGCCACGACCAGGTCGTCCGGGACGTCCCCGAGCTCGGCCTCGCCGGCGGCGAGCGCGGCCACGCCGGCCTGCACCAGGATCCGTACGAACGGCTCGGAGTCCGCGGCGTCCCGGCGCCAGGCCAGCCCGGTCAGCACCAGCTCGCCGCCGGAGAGGTAGCGGCTGGGGTCGCGCAGGTCGGTGGTCATCACGCCCCGGACGGTGCGGTCCAGCTCGTCCTCGCCGCCGAGCAGCCGCAGGCCCAGCGCATCGGTGTCCAGCAGTGCGCGCAGCCGCATTCTCGTCCGCCGTTCTCTGTCTCGAAATCTACGATGAATCCCGGAGCGTCCCGTAGGGCGCGGCTCCCCTGGCGTTTCCTCGGAAAAACGAAGAGGTTACCGAGAGCCTCCGTTCATACGAATCTACAAGATGCCCGCCGTGGCCAGGTAACTCCTTCATGGTTTCCGTGACTGACCCCGTCGGAGCACAGCGCTGTGTACTGGGCGCGTTCAGCGTGAACACCACATGAACGAGCCGGGCCCGCCGCACCCGATCTGGCTCGAACCCGTATGACCTCGAGACCAGGAAGAGAGCCGGTCATGGACTTCCTTCGCCCCGCCAGCTGGGAGGAGGCGCTCGCCGCGAAGGCCGAGCACCCCACCGCTGTGCCGATCGCGGGCGGCACCGATGTGATGGTCGAGATCAACTTCGACCACCGCCGGCCCGAGTACCTCCTCGACCTCAACCGCATCGGTGATCTCTACGAATGGGAGGTCGGCGAGGACAGCGTGCGGCTGGGTGCCTCGGTGCCCTACACGAAGATCATGGAGAACCTGCGCGCCGAGCTGCCCGGCCTGGCCCTCGCCTCGCACACGGTCGCCTCCCCGCAGATCCGCAACCGCGGCGGCGTCGGCGGCAACCTCGGCACCGCCTCCCCGGCCGGCGACGCCCACCCCGCGCTGCTCGCGGCGGGCGCCGAGGTCGAGGCCGAGTCCGTGCGCGGCTCCCGGCTGATCCCGATCGACGAGTTCTACACCGGCGTGAAGCGCAACGCCCTGGCGCCCGACGAGCTGATCCGCGCGATCCACGTCAAGAAGGCCGACGGCCCGCAGCAGTACTCGAAGGTCGGCACCCGCAACGCCATGGTCATCGCGGTCTGCGCCTTCGGGCTCGCCCTGCACCCCGGGACCCGCACGGTCCGCACCGGCATCGGCTCGGCCGCGCCCACCCCGGTGCGCGCGAAGACCGCCGAGGAGTTCCTGAACGCGGCGCTCGACGAGGGCGGCTTCTGGGACAACGGAAAGATCATCACCCCGTCGGTCGCCAAGCGGTTCGCGGACCTGTGCGCCGCCGCCTGCAACCCGATCGACGACGTCCGGGGCACCGCGAGTTACCGCCGCCACGCGGTCGGCGTGATGGCCCGCCGGACGCTCACCTGGACCTGGGAGTCGTACCGCGGCACCCGCCGCACCTCGGAGGGAGTCGCGTAATGCGTGTCAACTTCACCGTCAACGGACGCCCGCAGGAGGCCGACGACGTGTGGGAGGGCGAGTCCCTGCTGTACGTGCTGCGCGAGCGGCTCGGCCTGCCCGGGTCCAAGAACGCCTGCGAACAGGGAGAGTGCGGGTCCTGCACGGTCCGGCTCGACGGTGTGCCCGTGTGCTCCTGCCTGGTGGCGGCGGGTCAGGTGGAGGGCCGGGACGTCGTCACGGTCGAGGGACTGGCCGACCACGCCGGGCAGCGTGCCCGCGGTACGTCACGGGCCGAGGGCACCGACTCCGAGGCCGGCGAGGGCACGGGCTCGTCCCCGCGCGCGGCGCTCTCCCCGATCCAGCAGGCCTTCATCGACGCCGGCGCCGTCCAGTGCGGCTTCTGCACCCCGGGCCTGCTGGTCGCCGCCGACGAGATGCTGGAGCGCAACCCGGACCCGACCGACGAGGACATCCGAGAGGCCCTGTCGGGGAACCTGTGCCGCTGCACGGGCTACGAGAAGATCATGGACGCGGTCCGCCTGGCGGCCGCCCGGCAGGGAGAGGCGGTCTGATGCCCACCAACGGCGCTCCCACCAAGCTCACCCAGGGCACCCCGACCAAGGGCGGTATCGGCGAGTCGACCCTCCGCCCCGACGGCACCCTCAAGGTCACCGGCGAGTTCGCGTACTCGTCCGACATGTGGCACGAGGACATGCTCTGGGGCCAGATCCTGCGCTCCACGGTCGCCCACGCCGAGATCGTCTCCATCGACACGGGCGAGGCCCTCGCGACGCCGGGCGTGTACGCCGTCATGACGTACGACGACCTGCCGACCGACGTGAAGAACTACGGCTTGGAGATCCAGGACACCCCGGTACTCGCCCACGGCAAGGTCCGCCACCACGGCGAGCCCGTAGCCATCGTCGCCGCCGACCACCCGGAGACCGCCCGCCGCGCCGCCGCCAAGATCAGGGTCGAGTACCGCGAGCTGCCCGTCATCACCGACGAGGCCTCCGCGACCGCCCCGGACGCGGTCCTCGTCCACGAGAACCGCACCGACCACCACATCGGCCACGTCCCGCACCCGAACATCGTCCACCGTCAGCCGATCGTGCGCGGCGACGCGGCTCGGGCCGCCGGGCGGGCGGACGTGATCGTCAGGGGCGAGTACCGCTTCGGCATGCAGGACCAGGCCTTCCTCGGCCCCGAGTCCGGCCTCGCCGTGCCTGAGGAGGACGGTGGCGTCCACCTCTACATCGCGACCCAGTGGCTGCACGCGGACCTCCGCCAGATCGCACCCGTGCTGGGTCTGCCCGAGGACAAGGTCCGGATGACCCTGTCGGGCGTCGGCGGTGCCTTCGGCGGCCGCGAGGACTTGTCGATGCAGATCCACGCCTGCCTGCTGGCCCTGCGCACCGGGAAACCGGTCAAGATCGTCTACAACCGCTTCGAGTCCTTCTTCGGGCACGTCCACCGCCATCCGGCGAAGCTGTACTACGAGCACGGCGCCACGAAGGACGGCAGGCTGACGCACGTCAAAGCCCGGATCGTCCTCGACGGCGGCGCGTACGCGTCATCCTCCCCGGCCGTGGTCGGCAACGCCTCCTCCCTCGGCATCGGCCCGTACCGGGTCGACGACGTCGACATCGAGGCCATCGCCCTCTACACCAACAACCCGCCCTGCGGCGCCATGCGCGGCTTCGGCGCGGTCCAGGCGTGCTTCGCCTACGAGGCGCAGATGGACAAACTGGCGAAGAAGCTCGGCATGGACCCGGTGGAGCTGCGACAGCTCAACGCCATGGAGCAGGGCACGATCATGCCCACGGGGCAGCGGGTGGACTCGCCCGCCCCCGTCGCCGAACTCCTGCGCCGGGTCAAGGCGATGCCCATGCCGCCGGAGCGCCAGTGGGAGAGCAGCGAGGGCGCCGACGTACGGCAGCTGCCCGGCGGTCTGTCCAACACCACGCACGGGGAGGGCGTCGTACGCGGTGTGGGCTACGCGGTCGGCATCAAGAACGTCGGTTTCTCCGAGGGCTTCGACGACTACTCCACCGCGAAGGTCCGCCTGGAGGTCGTCGCGGGCGAGCCGGTCGCCGTCGTGCACACGGCGATGGCGGAGGTCGGCCAGGGCGGCGTCACCGTCCACGCGCAGATCGCCCGCACCGAGCTGGGCGTCGCCCAGGTGACCATCCACCCGGCCGACACGCAGGTGGGCAGCGCCGGTTCGACCTCCGCGTCCCGCCAGACGTACGTCACCGGCGGCGCCGTCAGGAACTCCTGCGAGCTGGTGCGCGAGAAGGTGCTGGAACTCGGCCGCCGCAGGTTCGGCTCGTACCACCCCGCCTGGGCCACCGCCGAACTGCTCCTGGAGGGCGGCAAGGTCGTCACCGACGCGGGCGAGGTCCTCGCCGACCTGGTGGACGTGCTGGAGGGGGAGGCCGTCGAGGTCGAGGCCGAATGGCGGCACCGCCCGACCGAGCCCTTCGACCCGCGCACCGGCCAGGGCAACGGCCACGTCCAGTACTCCTTCGCCGCGCACCGCGCCGTCGTCGAGGTCGACATCGAGCTCGGCCTTGTCAAGGTCGTCGAGCTGGCCTGCGCGCAGGACGTCGGCAAGGCGCTCAACCCGCTGTCGGTCATCGGCCAGATCCAGGGCGGCACCACGCAGGGCCTGGGCATCGCGGTGATGGAGGAGATCATCGTCGACCCGAAGACGGCGAAGGTCACAAACCCCTCCTTCACGGACTACCTGATCCCGACCATCCTCGACACGCCGACCATCCCGGTCGACGTCCTCGAACTCGCCGACGACCACGCCCCGTACGGGCTGCGCGGCGTCGGCGAAGCCCCGACCCTGTCGTCGACCCCGGCCGTCCTCGCGGCGATCCGGAACGCGACCGGGCTGGAGCTGAACCGCACACCGGTCCGGCCCGAGCACCTCACCGGAACCGCGTGACCCCCGGGGGGCTTCGTCCCCCCGGGCCCCTTTGTTCGCCTCGGGCCGTCCCCCGGGTCGTCCACATCCCAAATCCCGTGATCCCGGGAGGCTTCGCGGGTGCCCCTATGAACCTTGGGAGATGACCCATGGCCCAGCGGTCACTGGAGCCGACGACCACCGCCGAGGACGCGGGCGCGGGAATCCGCGTACCGGCCGGCAGGTCGTGGCTCGACCGGTACTTCCACATATCCCGGCGCGGATCCACCGTCGCGCGCGAGGTCCGCGGCGGCGTCACCACCTTCATGGCGATGGCGTACATCCTGCTGCTCAACCCGCTGATCCTGTCCGGCAAGGACGCGGCGGGGAACACGCTCGGGCAGCACGCGCTGATCACCGCGACGGCGTTCGCCGCGGCCTGCACCACGCTGCTGATGGGGTTCGTCGGCAGGGTGCCGCTCGCGCTCGCCGCCGGCCTCTCCGTCTCCGGTGTCCTGTCCTCGCAGGTCGTGCCGCGGATGACCTGGCCGCAGGCCATGGGGATGTGCGTGGTGTACGGCGCGGTCATCATGCTGCTGGTCGTCACCGGACTGCGCGAGATGATCATGAACGCGATCCCGTTGGCGCTCAAGCACGGGATCACCATGGGCATCGGCCTGTTCATCGCCCTCATCGGCTTCTACAAGTCGGGCTTCGTGCACCAGGGCAAGGCCACCCCGCTCACCCTCGGACCCGCGGGTGAGCTGGCGGGCCGGCCCGTGCTGCTCTTCGCCGGCACGCTGCTGCTGATCTTCATGCTCCAGGCCCGGAACGTTCCCGGCGCCATCCTCATCGGCATCGTCAGCGGCACGGTCGTCGCCGCCGTCCTGGGCGGCCTGGGCGTCATCGCCCCCGGACAGTGGGCGGGCGGCGCCCCCGAACTCCACGGCAGCGCGGTGTCGATGCCCAACTTCTCGCTCTTCGGGCACGTCGACTTCGGCGGCTGGGGCCAGGTCGGCGCGATGACGGTCGGCATGATCGTCTTCACCCTCGTCCTCGCCGGGTTCTTCGACGCCATGGCCACCATCATCGGCGTCGGCACCGAGGCCGGGCTGGCCGACGCAGAGGGCCGTATGCCGGGCCTGTCCAAGGCGTTGTTCATCGACGGCGCGGGCGGCGCGATCGGCGGTGCGGCGGGCGGTTCCGGCCAGACCGTCTTCATCGAGTCCGCGACCGGGGTCGGTGAGGGGGCCCGCACGGGACTGGCCTCCGCCGTCACCGGGCTGCTCTTCGCCGCCTGCCTGTTCTTCACCCCGCTCACCGCGATCGTGCCGCAGGAGGTCGCCTCCGCCGCCCTGGTCGTCATCGGAGCGATGATGCTGATGAACGCCCGGCACGTGGACTGGGCCGACCGGGCGACCGCCGTCCCGGTGTTCCTGACGGTCGTGCTGATGCCGTTCACCTACACGATCACCACGGGCGTGGCCGCCGGCGTCGTCTCCTGGACGGCCATCAGGGCCGCCCAGGGCAAGGCCCGGGAGATCGGGGCATTCATGTGGGGCCTGACAGGCATCTTCCTGGTCTATTTCGCCCTCCATCCCATCGAGGGCCGGCTGGGCGTGCACTAGCCGGTCCGTCGGGGCACCCGCCGCACGAGCGTTCTAAGGAGACCGAGAGATGCTGGACATCGCCGAGGAGTTGGACCGGTGGGTCGAGCAGGGCCGTGACTTCGCCGTCGCCACCGTGGTGGCCGTCGGCGGCAGCGCCCCGCGCCGGCCCGGCGCCGCCCTCGCGGTGGACGCCGACGGAACGGCGATCGGCTCGGTCTCCGGCGGCTGCGTGGAGGGCGCGGTGTACGAGCTGTGCCGGCAGGCCCTCAGGGACGGCGAAACCGTCCTGGAGCGCTTCGGGTACAGCGATGAGGACGCCTTCGCCGTCGGCCTGACCTGCGGCGGCGTCATCGACATCCTCGTCGTGCCGGTACGGGCGGGCGACCCCGTCCGTCCGGTGGCCGCCGCCGCGCTCGCCGCCGCCGCGCGAGGGGAGGCGGCGGCGGTGGCGCGGATCGTCTCCGGACCGGCCGGACTGCTGGGCCGGGCCCTCCTGGTGCGCGCCGACGGCTCGTCCGAGGGCGGCTTCGGCGGACATCCCGGGCTGGACCGCACGGTGGCCGCCGAGGCGGCGGCCTTCCTGGACGCGGGCCGTACCGGCACCCTGGAGATCGGCGAACAGGGCTCCCGCTGCGGGGCTCCGCTGACGGTGCTGGTCGAGTCGTCGGTCCCGCCGCCCCGGATGATCGTCTTCGGCGCGATCGACTTCGCCTCGGCGCTGGTCCGCGTCGGCAAGTTCCTGGGCCACCACGTGACCGTGTGCGACGCCCGTGCCGTCTTCGCGACACCGGCCCGCTTCCCCGAGGCCGACGAGGTCGTCGTCGACTGGCCCCACCGGTACCTGGAGCGCACGTCCGTGGACGCCCGGACGGTCCTGTGCGTGCTGACCCACGACGCCAAGTTCGACGTACCGCTGCTGAAGCTGGCGCTGCGCCTGCCGGTCGCGTACGTCGGCGCGATGGGCTCCCGCCGCACCCACCTCGACCGCAACGAACGCCTGCGCCAAGCAGGCGTCACCGAGCTGGAACTGGCCCGCCTGCGCTCGCCGATCGGCCTCGACCTCGGCGCCCGCACCCCCGAGGAGACCGCCCTGTCCATCGCCGCGGAGATCGTCGCCGACCGTCGCGGCGGCAGCGGCGTCCCCCTGACCGGCGCGCACACCCCGATCCACCACGACCCCGCCCCGCCGGGACGCATCGACTCGGTGGCCTGAGCGCCACCGCGGACCGGCGGGCGGCGGGCGTACCCACCACCCGTGCGGGTGGGCTGGGAGGCGCGGCTCTCCTCTGCCGTCGCGGCCGACCGGTCAGGGGCTGCGCAGCAGTGTGTTGACGGCCCGTCCGAACACCGTCCGGGCCGTCGCGGCCAGGGGGCGGTCGAAGGCCGAGGGCAGCCGGCGCACCCGCAACTCCTCCCGCCACACCACGCGGGTACGGCCGCCCGGTCCCGGCCGTACCTCCAGTTCGGCCCAGCCGAGCACCACGCGGCCCCGCTTGACCAGGCGGCACAGTCCGGGCTCGCCGTCTCGCGGCGGGCGCCAGACGGTGACCTCCATGCGGTCGTCGAAAGCGAGCGGCCCGATCCCCGAACGGGCCACGACCACCGTGCCCTGACGGGTCGGCGGGTCCGTGACCACGGTGATCCGGGTCAGCGGGACGGCGTCGGCATGCCGGGACCAGTCCGTGAGCCGGCGCCACGCCTCGTCGATGGGAAGCGGTGCCGTACGTTCGAGGAGGAAGTTGACCACAGCACGATCGTAGGGAAGCGGGCCGGAGGATCGGCACGCCCACCGCCGGATCACGCGGACGGCGCAATCTCCCGTGCGCACAGTCGTACGGCCGGTACACCTTCCCCGGTTCGGCTGTCCGCCTGGGCCGCAAGGCTCCCTAGAGCCAGTCCCGCCGCTTGAAGATGAGGTACAGGCTCACACAGACCACCCCCATCAGCCCGATCGCGAAGGGGTATCCGAACGTCCAGTGCAGCTCGGGCATATGGGAGAAGTTCATCCCGTAGATCGTCCCGACCAGCGTCGGCGCGAACAGGATCGCCGCCCACGAGGAGATCTTCTTGACCTCCTCGTTCTGTTCGAAGCCCGCTTCCGCCAGTGCCCGCATCTCCGCGTTCTGCTGCTGCGTGACCAGGGTCGCGTTCACCGTGAGGATCTCGGTGAGGGCCTGGCGGAACCCGTCGACGCGTTCGCTGGTGTGGGTGACGTGGTCGGCGACGTCGCGGAGGTAGCGCTGGAGTTCCTCGTCCGTCTCGTACTTGGCGAAGCCGGCCATCAGGGCGTGCAGCATGCCGACCAGGGGGCGGGTGGCGCGCTGGAACTCGACCATCTCGCGGGAGAGTTCGTAGATACGGCGGGAGACCTCGGGGTCGCCGCGGAAGACCTCCGTCTCGATCTCGTCGATGTCGTTCTGGACGCCCGCGACGACGGGCGCGTAGCCGTCCACGACCGCGTCGAGTATCGCGTAGAGGACCGCTTCCGGGCCCAGTTTGAGCAGCTCGGGGGAGTCCTCCATGCGGCGGCGAACTGCGGAGAGGTCGGGGGCGGCGCCGTGCCGGACGGTGATGACGAAGTCGGTTCCGACGAACACGTGCAGCTCGCCGAAGTCGACCTCCTCGGGCGCGTCCAGGTAGCGGGCGGCGCGCAGCACGACGAAGAGGGTGTCGCCGTACCGCTCCAGCTTCGGACGCTGGTGCGCCTCCATCGCGTCCTCGACGGCCAGCGGATGCAGACCGAACTCCGCCGCGAGGGAGAGGAGTTCACCTTCCGTGGGCCGGGCCAGACCGATCCACGCCATGCCGGCCGACTGCTCGCGCAGCTCCCGGTAGGTGTCGGCGAGCGTGGCGGGGTCGGCGACGCGCACCCCGTCGCGGTACAGGGCCGCCTGGACGATGCTCGCGGCCTCGGCCGCTGCCGCGGCGGGCGGTTCCGCGGGCGGCGCGGAGGGCTCGGCCGCGGGCGGCTGCGCCGGGGGCAGGGTGCGCCGCCAGACGGATTCGCGGAGGTTCTTCCTGGAGGCGGGGAGGGCGCGTCGCTCGGGCATCGAGTGCTGCCTCTCGGTCGGCCGGCGTCGGCATGATCACCCGCAGGATATACGGGGCATACCCGGCCCGTCCCGGGTGCGCGGACCGGGATCCGGTGAGAGTTGCGGACCGAAGATGTCCGCAAGCGGCACTAGCGTGCGGTCATGACAGCTCGGATCCGTCGCGCGCCGACGCCCGCACAAGGAACACCCAGGCGGGAGTTCGGCCGGCCGGCACCGGTGTGGCGACCGAGGGGTGGGGACCGGGGCTCGTGGACCGAGGCGTGAGGACCGGGATGGGGAGCGGTGGCGTGGCGGATCGGGGTGCGGGGAGCCGCGGAGGGCAAGGCGGTGGGGCGGTGGGTTCACGCGCGGGCAGCGATCGGCGGGAGAGCCGTGGCGCTGAAGAGCGTGGGGAGCGGACGCGCGGCGTGCGGAGCACGGACGGCGGTGACCCGGGCAGCCCGAGCCCCCAGGATCCCGTCGCGATGATCAGGCGCCCGGCGGGCTCCGGCCCCCGCCCGGAAGGCTCGCAGTCGGCAGACCCCCGCCCGGAACACTCCCGCGCGACGAACCCCCGCAAGCAGAGCCCCGGAGCCAGGAGTTCTCGCCCCGGCGCGGCCTGCGCGCCGGTGCTTTCGCTCCGGGCCCTGAACCGGGCGACCCTCGGCCGGCAGCTGCTGCTGCGCCGCTCGGCGATGTCGGCCAAGGCCGCCGTCGAGCATCTGGTCGGGCTCCAGGCGCAGAACGTGAAGCCGCCGTACTACGCGCTCGCCGCCCGCCTCGACCGCTTCGTGCCGCAGGATCTGTCCCGGCTCATGGCCGACCGCACGGCCGTCCGTATCGTCACGATGCGTTCGACCATCCACACCCACACGGCCGACGACTGCCTCACCCTGCGCCCGTTCGTCCAGCCCGCCAGGGACCGGGAGCTGAACGCCTTCCGCAAGGGGCTCACCGGCGTCGACCTCGACCGGCTCGCCGCGCTCACCCGTGAGCTCGTGGAGGCCGAGCCGCGCACCATGGCGCAGTTGCGTCAGGAGCTGTCCGTCAAGTGGCCGGAGGCCGATCCGCAGGCCCTCGCGGTCGCCGCCCGCTGCCGACTGCCGCTGGTCCAGGTCACCCCGCGCGGGCTCTGGGACCGCGGCGGCCAGGTCGCCCTGACCACCGCCGAGCGGTGGCTGGGCCGCCCCGCCGAGCCGGCCCCTGCACCGGACGCCGTCGTGCTGCGCTACCTCGCCGCCTTCGGCCCGGCCTCCGTCAAGGACATGCAGATCTGGGCGGGCCTCACCCGGCTGCGCGCGGCCTTCGAACGCCTGCGCCCACGACTCGTCACCTTCCGGGACGGCAACGGCGTCGAGCTGTTCGACCTGCCCGACGCGCCCCGCCCCGACCCGGACACCCCGGCCCCGCCCCGCTTCCTGCCCGAGTTCGACAACCTGCTCCTGTCCCACGCCGACCGCGCCCGCGTCATACCCCCCGAGTACTGGGGCCGCAGCTGGCAGGGCAACCAGGCCCACCGCACGCTCCTCGTCGACGGCTTCCTGGCGGGTGTCTGGAAGCTGGAGGATGAGGCGCTGGTCGTGGAGACCTTCACCCGGCTGACCCCGGCCCAGCGGGAGGAAGTGCGGGAAGAGGGACGGCGGATGCTGGAGACGATGCACCCCGGGGCGTCGTACGACATCCGGTTCGGCAGCGTCGTACGGCGGTGAGGACGACCGGAAACATGGAAAGGGAGGCGCTGCGGGCCGCTCGTGGAGGCCCGCAACGCCCCCCTGGCATCTACCCGAGGGATGCTCGGGAGGCTTCGCCGGTTACGAGTTGACCTGCGTGGTCACCAGGTTCGAGAAGGTGGTCAGCCGGGTGTACACACCCGGGTAACCGGCCTCCGCGCACCCCTCTCCCCAGGAAGTGATCCCTGCCAGGACGCCCCCGATGAGCAGGGGACCGCCGCTGTCGCCCTGGCAGGTGTCTACGCCGCCGGAGGTGTATCCGGCGCAAACCATGTCGGTCTGGACGAAGTCCGAACCGTAGGAGCTCTTGCAGCTGGAGTCGGACACGATCGGTACGGTCGCGGTCCGCAGCTGGTTGGAGGAGCTGCCGTTCTCCGAGGTGGTGCCCCAGCCGAGGATGCGGGCCGTGGTGCCGGCCGCGTACACGCTCGTCTGCGAGGAGGAGACGTACGACGCCGGGGTGTACGACATCGACGACGACAGGGTCAGCACGGCGACGTCGTCACCGTTGGTGGCGTCGGTGTAGTCCGGGTTGATCCAGATCTTGCTGACCTTGCTGACCGTGCCGTTGGTGCCGTTCAGGTAGGTCCGGCCGCCGACCACCCGGACACCGCTGGTGGATTCGCCGACCATGCAGTGGGCCGCGGTCACCACCTTCTTCGCCGCCACCAGGGTGCCGCCGCAGAACTGGTTACCGGAGGCGTCCGTGATCTGCATCATGAACGGGTACGCGGTCGTCGTGGTCGTCGTGCCGCCGACGATGGGCTGGGGGGCGGCCTGCGCGGTGGGGGAGCCGAGCAGTGCGGTCGCGGCGGCGGCAGCGGTCGCCGCGACGGCGGCGGCGGTTCTCTTTGCGCGGTTTGGCCCGAACATGAGTCTCCTCAGTGGGGTTGCCGGTGGGGGGACGCGCGGGTGTGGGGGTGAAGCACGGGGATCGCGGGACCGACCCCCGTATGCCCGGGCGAGCGGCATGGGTTCAAGCTAGGACCCGGATCGGCCTCCTCCCAATGAGGGAACCCCCTAGTGGAGTGGGGCAGGGAAAACCCTCGGTCCGGCCCAGTAAACAAGAGCGTTGCTCAGTGTGCGCGGCGGCCTGCCGCCAATCGGACGATGTCCACCCGCGAGCGGATCCCGAGCTTGCGGTAGACCCGGGTCAGGGTCGCCTCGACCGTCTTGACGCTGATGAACAGACGGGCGGCGATCTCCCGGTTGGTGGCGCCCTCCATGACCAGCGCGGCCACCTGACGCTCCATCGAGGCCAGTCCCTCCAGCGCGTCCAGGGCGGCGGGCGCGGTGACCACCGGCTCCGGGTCGGGCTCCGGTGCCGTGACGGCCGCCTCCACCTGACGCAGCCAGGGCAGCGCCCGGCAGCGGCGGAACAGCCGGGCCGCCTCGTCGTACGCCGTCGGTCCCGGGCGTTCGGTGTGCAGCTGGGCCAGCGCGAAGGCGGCGCGGGCCTCCTCCAGGCCGTAGCCGAGTTTGGCGAGCCGGTCCTGGGCCGACGTCAACTGGGATACGGCCGCCTCCAGTTGCCCGCGGGCGGCGCGGACCAGGGCCTCGGCGCGGTCCAGGACCGCGAGCACACTCTCCCGGCCGAGCCGCAGCGCGTGCTCACGGGTGACGTCGATGACGTCCTGCGCCTCGTCCGGCGCGCCGACCCTGACGAGGGCCTCGGCGAGGTCTCCGTGCCAGCGGCCGCGCGCCGGGTCGGTGATGCCCAGGTGCTGCTCCAGTTCCCGCACCCGGCGCAGCGAGCGCACCGCGCCCGCCGGGTCCCCGGCCACCAACTGGGCGTAGCCCAGCGCGCCCAGGGCCCGGGAGAGGTACATCTGGTCCCCGTCCTGCTCGGCGTGCTCGACCGCCTCCCGGGCCAGCGCGAGCGCCCGGTCCACGTCGCCGCCGGATGCCTCCGCGAGGGAGGTGAGCATGCCGGAGGCCGTCTCGCCGATCCCGGAGTCCCGGGCCAGGGCGAGGCTCTCGCGGGCCAGCTCCAGCGCCCGGCCGCAGTGCCCGGAGCGCAGTTCGGTCTCGGCGAGGCCGCGCAGGAAGTGCACCTCGCTCTCCACCGAGCCGCGCCGACGCACCTCGCGCAGCAGGGCGGTGACGGTGGCCCGTGCCTCGGCCAGCTGGTCGCCCATGACCAGCCAGCGGAACCGGGCGCTGCCCGCGCCGTTGTGATGGCACGCCACCCTCGGGTCCTGCGGCTCCTTCATCGCGCGCTTGATGGTGGCGGGGGCCGCCGGATGACCCATCAGGGTCTCGATCTGGGCCAGGAAGGCCAGCGCCAGGAGCTCGGTGCGCCGGTCGCCGCCGCGTTCGGCGAGCTCCGCCGTGTGCGCGGCGGCCTCGCGCGCCTCGGTGAAGTCACCCTCCACGATCAGCGCACGCCACGCCATCTGGTAGTGGACGAGGGCGAGCAGCCGCGGGTCGTCGCCGGCGTCGGCGAGGGCCTGCGGGAAGACGGCGTCGACCTCGGTCATGGTGTGGCCGGCCGTCTCGATCACGGCCATCCAGGCCCGCACCCGCTCGGCGGGCACGGTCGCCCGGGTCAGCACCTCGCGGGCGATGTCCCGGGCGAGGTCGACCTCCCCGGCGGTGATGGCGTCCTCGGCGGCCTGGAGCCGGCGTTCGTCAGGGCCGGGCACGCTGCCGGCCGGGGTGTGCCGGGCGGCGAGCAGTCCGAGCTGCGCGGCCACGGACGGCGCCCCGCGGTCCCGGGCCAGCGCGGCGGCCTCGGCGAGCCGGGCGGCGGCCTCCGGGTCGGTGCCGGTGGTGGCCAGCGCGAGGTGGCGGGCCCGCTCTATCGGGTCGGGGGCGGCGGTGGACAGCGCGGCGTGCGCGGCCCGCCGTTCGTGGACGGGGGCCTCGGCGTACAGGGCGGCGGAGATCAGCGGGTGCGCGAACCGTACGGCGGGACCCTCCGGCTCGGTGGCCAGCAGCCCGAGTTCGGCGGCCTGTGCGCACTCGGCCTCGGCGTTCTCCCGGCCGGCCGCGTGCAGCAGCGCCGGGGTGGGGCGGGCGCCCGCGCTGGCCACCAGGAGGGTGCGGCGGGCCTCGACGGAGAGCATGTCCAGGCGGCTGAGCACCAGCGCCCGCAGCGAGGTGGGCACCGGCAGCGGCTCGCCGGGGCGCGGCGGGGTGGGGCTCTCGGTGAGGGCACGGCCGAGTTCCAGCGCGAAGAGCGGGTTGCCGCCGCTGGTGCGGTGGATCTCGCGGACCGTGGAGCGGGTCAGGCCGGTGTGGCCGCGGTGGTCGAGCAGGGCGGAGACCTGGGTGCGGGTCAGGGGGCCGAGCCGGACGGCGAGGGTGTCGGGCGGGGACGCGCGTAGATGGCGGTCGTACTCCTGGTGCTCGGTGCGCACCGCGCACAGCAGTTGGACGGGGGTGTCACCCAGGCGGCGGGCGGCGAAGCCGAGGAGTTCGGCGCTGGCCGGGTCCAGCCACTGAAGGTCGTCGGCGACGACGAGGACGGTGCCCTCGGTGGCCAGCGCGCGCAGCGCGGACAGCACGGCGAGGCGCAGCGCGAGCCCGTCGCGCTGGAGGCTGGACTCGCCGCGGCCGGTGAGCGCCGACTCCAGGGCGGTGGCCTGGGCGGAGGGCAGCCGGGCGGACACCCGGTCGAGCACCAGGCCGAGGAGGTCGGCGAGCGCGAGGAAGGGGAGGTGCGATTCGGACTCGGTGGCCGAGCAGCGCAACACGGTGTGGGCGGCACCGGCGTATTCCGCTGCCAATGCCCGCAGTACGGTGGATTTCCCTATTCCGGCGGGGCCGTGCAGCAGGACGCTGCCGCCTCGGGTGAGCTGCTCGTGGGCGGCCGTGAACAGCTCCTCCCGGCCGATGACCAGGTCGGGGCGGCATCTCGCAGGCTCCTGGAAGTCCCGTCGCACGGTCACCGCTCCCCTCCTGTGTCGTGTCCGGGCCAAATTCTAGGCAATGAAGACCGAAATTCGGACGGAAGCCGTGGTGAGGGAAATAACAGGGACACGTGCATATGCAAATTCAAAGCGCGGCCGCATGAATGAAAGGCGTTCAAGGCAACAGGCCCGCGCGGCGCGCCGAGGAGACCGCCTCCCCCCGGGTGTGCGCGCCCAGCTTCCGCATCGCCGAGCGCAGGTACCCCTTGACCGTCTCCGGGCGCAGACCCAGTCGCCGGGCCACCGCCGCGTTGGTCGCGCCGTCCGCCACGCAGGCCAGGACGTCCAGTTCACGAGGGGCCAGGCTCGGGCCCTCGGCCGGGCCCGGGCCGGTCAGCAGGCCGCAGGCCGCCAGCAGCTCGGCCCGCAGTGCCGGGTCGCCGATCCGCGGGGCCAGCGCGAGCAGCGCGGCGTGCGCCTCGCGCACCCGTTCCCGGCCCGCGGCCACCGCACCCGGGGCGGGCTCCGGCCGGACCGCGGTGAGCAGGCCCCGTGCCTCCTCCCGGACCACCAGCGCCTGTTCCACGTCCCGCGCCGCCGCCACCGCCGCGCTCAGGGTGCGGTCACCCAGCGGCTGGGCCGAGCGCAGCGCGCCGTACAGCACGCCCCGCACCCGGCGCCGTACCACCACCGGCACGGCCACCACCGAGCGCAGGCCCTCCGCGGCCACCGGGACGTCGTACTCGTGGCTGATCTGCCGGGAGGCGGAGTAGTCCGTCACCGCGCACGGCCGGGCCAGCGCCACCGCCTTGCCGCCCAGCCCGTTGCCGGAGGTCACCGCGAGCGAGCGCAGCGCCACGGTCGCGGTGCCGCTCAGTTCGCTGATCCGCATCTGCGGCCGGCCGGCCTCGACCAGGCCGCCGAAGGCGACCGGGAGCCCGGTCGTGCGTCGCAGCCGGGCCAGCGCACTGCGTATCTCCACCACCCCGGCGGCGTCTGCTGTCACCTCTTCGCCCCTTCATCCCGGCTTCGTGCTGCCCACACCCCCGTTCGGGGGTAGTGAGACCTGCATCACGGATTACACGATGCCAGAGAGCCGCCCGGCAATGGTCCGGCACCTAGGAGGACAGATGACGACGGCGACGGAGCTCTTCCGCAGCGCGCGGGACTTCCTGCTGGAACACCGCGAGGACTACGCCACGGCGTACGAGGGCTTCGACTGGCCGCGCCCCCAGCACTTCAACTGGGCGCTGGACTGGTTCGACGTCATCGCGGACGGCAACGACCGCACCGCCCTGCACATCGTCGAGGAGGACGGCACCGAGACCCGGCTGTCCTTCGCGGAGCTCGCCGAACGCTCGGGCCGGGTCGCGAACCGGCTGCGGGAACGCGGGGTCGAGGCCGAGGACCGGGTGCTGGTCATGCTCGGCAACCAGGCCGAGCTGTGGGAGACGGCGCTGGCCGCGATGAAGCTGCGCGCGGTCGTCATCCCCGCCACCCCGCTGCTCGGCCCCGCCGATCTGCGCGACCGCGTCGAACGGGGCCGGGTCAGGCATGTGATCGCGCGCGCGGAGGACACCGCCAAGTTCGCCGAGGTGCCCGGCGCCTACACCCGGATCGCCGTCGGCGGCCTGCCCGAGGAGGGCTGGGAGCCGTACGAGGACGCGTACACCGCACCCGCCGAGTTCCTCCCCGACGGCCCCACCCTGGCCGACGACCCGCTGATGCTCTACTTCACCTCGGGCACCACCGCCCGCCCCAAGCTGGTCGAGCACACCCACACCTCGTACCCGATCGGGCACCTGGCCACCATGTACTGGATCGGGCTCAGGCCCGGCGACGTGCACCTGAACATCTCCTCGCCCGGCTGGGCCAAGCACGCCTGGTCCAACCTCTTCGCCCCGTGGAACGCGGAGGCGACCGTCTTCATCCACAACTACACCCGCTTCGACCCGGCCCGGCTGATGGCCGAGATGGACCGGGCCGGGGTGACCACGTTCTGCGCCCCGCCGACCGTGTGGCGCATGCTCATCCAGGCCGACCTGAGCGGCCTCGCCACCCCGCCCCGCGAGGCCCTCGCCGCCGGTGAGCCGCTCAACCCCGAGGTCATCGAGCAGGTGCGGCGCGCCTGGGGCGTCACCATCAGGGACGGCTTCGGCCAGACGGAGACCGCCGTGCAGGTCTCCAACAGCCCCGGACAGCCGCTGAAGACCGGCTCCATGGGGCGGCCCAGCCCCGGCTACAGGGTCGAACTGCTGGACCCGGTCTCCGGCGCCCCCGGCGCGGCCGAGGGCGAGATCGCGCTCGATCTGTCCGCCCGGCCGGTGGGACTGATGGCCGGGTACCACGGTGACGCGGACCGCACGGCGGAGGCGATGGCGGGCGGCTACTACCGCACCGGAGACGTCGCCGCCCGGGACGAGGACGGATATCTGACGTACATCGGGCGCAGCGACGACGTCTTCAAGGCCTCGGACTACAAGATCAGCCCGTTCGAGCTGGAGAGCGCCCTGCTGGAGCACGAGGCCGTGGCCGAGGCGGCCGTCGTGCCCGCGCCGGACGAGCTGCGCCTGGCCGTGCCCAAGGCGTACGTCGTCCTCGCCGAGGGCTGGCAGCCCGGCCCCGACACCGCCAAGGTGCTCTTCGAGCACTCCCGCGAGGTCCTCGCCCCCTACAAGCGCATCCGCCGGCTGGAGTTCGGCGAGCTGCCCAAGACCGTCTCCGGCAAGATCCGCCGGATCGAGCTGCGCGAGGCCACGGCGGCGGGCTCGCAGAAGGAGTACCGCGAGGAGGACTTCCGGTGAGCGAACTGTCGTACACGCACGGGACCGGCGCCACCGCGCTGCTCGGTGACACCGTCGGGGCCAACCTGGACCGGGCGGTCGCGGCCTGGCCGGACCGCGAGGCACTCGTGGACGTGCCGTCCGGGCGGCGCTGGACGTACACCGAATTCGCCGCCGACGTCGACCGGCTGGCGTACGCGCTGCTGGCGAGCGGGGTCGCGAAGGGCGACCGGGTGGGCATCTGGGCGGTCAACTGCGCGGAGTGGGTGCTGGTCCAGTACGCCACCGCCCGCATCGGCGCGGTCATGGTGAACATCAACCCCGCCTACCGCACGCACGAGGTCGAGTACGTACTCAACCAGGCCGGGATCTCCCTGCTGTTCGCCTCCCTCAGCCACAAGGCGAGCGACTACCGGGCGATGGTCGAGGAAGTGCGGGGCAGGTGCCCGCTGTTGCGGGAGACCGTCTACATCGGCGACCCGAGCTGGGACGCGCTGCTCGGACGCGGCACCCCGGACCGGCACGCGGAACTGGTCGCGCGGGCAGCCGAGTTGTCCTGCGACGACCCCATCAACATCCAGTACACCTCGGGCACGACGGGCTTCCCCAAGGGGGCCACCCTCTCCCACCACAACATCCTCAACAACGGCTACTTCGTGGGGGAGGCCGTCGCCTACGGCGAGCAGGACCGGATCTGCATCCCGGTGCCCTTCTACCACTGCTTCGGCATGGTGATGGGCAACCTCGCGGCCACCTCGCACGGCGCCTGCATGGTGATCCCGGCGCCGTCCTTCGACCCGCGGGACACGCTGGAGGCGGTCCAGCGGGAGCGCTGCACCTCGCTGTACGGCGTGCCCACGATGTTCATCGCGGAGCTGAACCTCCCCGACTTCGCCGGCTACGACCTGTCGTCGCTGCGCACCGGCATCATGGCGGGCTCGCCGTGCCCGGTGGAGGTGATGAAACGGGTGGTCGCCGAGATGCACATGGCGGAGGTCTCCATCTGCTACGGCATGACCGAGACCTCCCCGGTGTCGCTCCAGACCCGGATCGACGACGACCTGGAGCACCGCACGGGCACGGTCGGCCGGGTGCTGCCGCACCTGGAGGTGAAGATCGTCGACCCGGCGAGCGGCGTGACCCGACCGCGCGGCACGGCGGGGGAGTTGTGCACCCGCGGCTACAGCGTGATGCTCGGCTACTGGAACGAGCCGGAGAAGACCGCCGAGGCGATCGACGCGGGGCGCTGGATGCACACCGGTGACCTGGCGGTGATGCGGGAGGACGGGTACGTCGAGATCGTCGGCCGCATCAAGGACATGGTCATCCGGGGCGGGGAGAACGTCTACCCGCGTGAGATCGAGGAGTTCCTCTACGGCCATCCGAAGATCCGCGACGTCCAGGTCGTCGGCGTGCCGCACGAGACGTACGGCGAGGAGGTCCTGGCCTGCGTCGTGCCGCGCGACCCGGCCGACCCGCCGACGCTTCAGGACGTGCGCGGCTTCTGCGCCGGACGGCTCGCGCACTACAAGGTGCCGAGCCGGATGGAGATCCTCGACGCCTTTCCGATGACGGTGTCCGGGAAGGTCCGCAAGGTGGAACTGCGGGAGAAGTACGGGCGTTAGGGGTCCCCGCGTGCTCAGGCGCCGGTGGCGTCCAGGTCGTCGGCGACGGCGTTCACCGGCTGCGGGGTGCCCGTGAGGTCCAGCACGAACAGGGGTATGCCGAGGCCGTCGGCGCGGACGCGGGCGGCCTCGGCGTACCCGGCGAGCGAGAAGTAGACACACCCCGCGGACTCCGTCATGGCCGTCAGCCACAGGCACTCCACGTCCCGCAGCGAGGCCGGCCGTACGGAGGGGTCGACCTGGGCCAGCAGTCCGCGCGCGGCCAGGCCGATACCGGACGGGGGCCGCTGGTCGGCGCGGCGGATGTCCCGGTAGCCGAGCCAGCGCAGGTAGAGCGCGGCGGCGGTGACCGCGTCGCGCGCGGTGCGGATGGTCACCGGGTGGAAGGGCGGACGGCGCGCCGGGCGCGGGACCGGCCCGGGGCCGGCGGCGGGGCGGGCCGCCGGTGGTGCCCCGCGGACCGGCAGCCGCAGCACCGTCCCGCACGAGCAGCCCAGTTCGGGGTGCGGCCACTGGTCGCGGCGGCCGCACAAGGCGCACGCCACGGTGACCCAGTCCTCGTCCCAGGCCCGGTGCACGACGGCGGTGGGCGCGGTCCTGCGGTCCAGCGGCGGGCTCACCGGGGCTCCGCAGGCACAGGGATACGACGGCGCGGTGTAGACGTGCTCACGCCGACAGGCCGGGCAGCGCACCGGCACGCTCTCGGGCATGCCCCCCATCGTCGTCCAGGCGGACCCTCCTTGTCCCTCACTTGCCCCTGTCTTGACGGCTTTCGCGCACCCGCTTAGATTGCTTCTGTATAGCAGAAGAAATATTCCACTATGCGGAATCAACGGAATGGCTGCTCACCCGCGGGGCGCGACGGGAGTGCGAGTCCGACCTTCGAAGGAGTACTCGATGGCTCGTATGACCGCTGCCCGCGCGGCAGTCGAGATCCTCAGGCGCGAGGGCGTCACCGACGCGTTCGGTGTGCCGGGCGCCGCGATCAACCCCTTCTACGCGGCCCTCCAGGCCTCCGGTGGCATCACCCACACCCTCGCCCGGCACGTCGAGGGCGCCTCGCACATGGCCGAGGGCTACACCCGCGCGCGCCCCGGCAACATCGGCGTCTGCGTCGGCACCTCCGGCCCGGCCGGCACCGACATGGTCACCGGCCTGTACTCGGCCATCGGCGACTCGATCCCGATCCTGTGCATCACCGGCCAGGCGCCGACCGCCGTGATCCACAAGGAGGACTTCCAGGCCGTCGACATCACCTCCATCGTCAAGCCGGTGACCAAGATGGCCGTCACCGTCCTGGAGGCCGCCCAGGTCCCCGGCGTCTTCCAGCAGGCCTTCCACCTGATGCGCTCCGGCCGCCCCGGCCCGGTGCTGATCGACCTGCCGGTCGACGTCCAGCTCACCGAGATCGAGTTCGACCCGGAGACGTACGAGCCGCTCCCGGTCCACAGACCGGCCGCCACCCGCGCCCAGATCGAGAAGGCGATCGCCCTCCTCGACGCCGCCGAGCGACCGCTGATCGTGGCGGGCGGCGGGGTCATCAACGCGGACGCCTCCCAACTGCTCGTCGAGTTCGCCGAATTGACCGGAGTCCCGGTCATCCCGACGCTGATGGGCTGGGGAGCCATCCCCGACGACCACGAGCTGAACGCCGGCATGGTCGGCCTCCAGACCTCGCACCGCTACGGCAACGCGACCTTCCTGGAGTCCGACTTCGTCCTCGGCATCGGCAACCGCTGGGCCAACCGCCACACCGGCCGGCTGGACGTCTACACGGCCGGCCGGACCTTCGTCCACATCGACATCGAGCCCACCCAGATCGGCAGGATCTTCGCACCCGACCACGGCATCGCCTCCGACGCCGGGGCGGCACTGGAACTCCTCGTCGAGGCGGCCCGCGAACTCGAGGCACGCGGCGCCCTGCCCGATCGCTCCCACTGGGCCGCCGCCGCGCGGGAGAAGAAGGCCACGCTCCAGCGCCGGACACACTTCGACGACGTCCCGATCAAGCCGCAGCGGGTCTACGAGGAGATGAACAAGGCCTTCGGCCCCGAGACCCGGTACGTCTCCACCATCGGCCTCTCACAGATCGCCGGCGCCCAGCTGCTGCACGTCTTCCGGCCACGGCACTGGATCAACTGCGGCCAGGCGGGCCCGCTGGGCTGGACCGTCCCGGCCGCGCTCGGCGTGGCCAGGGCCGATCCCGAGGCACAGGTCGTCGCCCTCTCCGGCGACTACGACTTCCAGTTCCTGATCGAGGAGCTGGCGGTCGGCGCGCAGCACAAGATCCCCTACATCCACGTCCTGGTGAACAACTCCTACCTGGGCCTCATCCGCCAGGCACAGCGGGCCTTCGGCATCGACTTCCAGGTCAGGCTGGACTTCGAGAACGTCAACTCGCCCGAGCCGGGCGGCTACGGCGTCGACCACGTCAAGGTCGCCGAGGGCCTGGGCTGCAAGGCGCTCCGCGTCACCGACCCGGCCGCACTGGGCGCGGCCTTCGAGCAGGCCAAGAAGCTCGCCGCCGAGTTCCGGGTGCCGGTCGTGGTGGAGGTGATCCTCGAACGCGTCACCGACATCGCGATGTCCGTCACCAACGACATCGGCGACGTGACCGAGTTCGAGGAGCCGGCGACCGAGCCGGGCCACGCGCCGACGGCGATCCGTCCGCTCAAGGTCTGACACACGGTGCCGAAGCCGACCGGCCCCGGCACCCCGGCGAGCCGCCCCGCCCTCACACCGTCCCGCAGCTGAAGCCCCCGCCGCCCGAGCCGCCCCAGGACTGCCTGAGCTCCAGCTCCGTGGTGCCGCCCCGGCCCATCAGGCCGGCCTCCTGGGCGAAGCGCCGTGCCAGCAGGGTCAGCGCCTCGTCGCCGTACAGCGCGACCAGGAGGAGTTTGTCCTCGGCCGACAGGCCCGAGCGGCGGACGGGCAGCGGATGCCGGGCACGCAGGTCCTTCAGCGCACGTCGGGCGGCCCGCGGGCGGCCCGGCGGGAAGGCGCGCAGCAGGCCCGCGGCCGTGAGGTCGCCGCGCAGGTCGGCGAGCGCCCGGCGCACGCCCTGGCGGTCCAGCAACTGCCGCATGCCGGCGGCGCGGTACAGCGCCCCGTGCACGGCCTTGGTGAGCGCAGGCAGCGGCGGCAGGTCCGCCCGCTCGGCCGGGCCGCAGGCACGCATCGTGCCGGCCCGGCCCGCCTCCGCGGCGCTCCGCAGATGCAGGTCCAGCACGGCGACCGTCAGCGCCGCGCGGGGCCCGCCCCGGATCAGCGCCATCTCGTGCGGTCGCAGCGGGATCGTCGTCGTAGCGCTCATGCCACACCCCCGTGCGGGGCCAGCCGCCCCCGTGCCGGCGGGCCCCGCGTGAGGGGTATGTGCCCACCTCCGGGGGCGGTCGAAGCCTGTGGGGCGCTGTTCAGAGCTTCATTTGAGGCTTGCGTACCCGGGATACGCCCGGCGCGGTACACGAGCCGTACGCGCCCTCACGGCTCCGTGTGCTCGGACAGCCCCGGCCAGTCGTCCGGTCCGCCGCCCTGCCAGTCGATGAGGTCGCTCTCCTCGACCTCGATCCGGTCCAGGTCGGCCAGCCGCAGGATCTCGATCACGTCGTCCAGATGGGAGGCGATGCCCAGGGTCACCTCACCCTCAGTGACCCGCCGGGAGCCGTCCAGGGCCGGGGAGTGCACCACGATGTGCGGATGCCGCGTCGGTGGATGTGTCATGCCTTCAGGCTGCTGCGGCCGGCACCGATCCGCACCCCGGGGAACGGGAGCGCCGCGGGCGTCAGCGCAGTTCGTCCTCCAGCAGGCCCATCGTGAACATGTCGTACCACTGGCCGTCGCGCCGGAACTCCTGCCGCAGCCTGCCCTCGTCGACGAAGCCGACCTTCTGGTAGACGCGGTGGGCCGCGTGGTTCTCGGTGACGACGGTCAGTCTGATCTTGTGCAGCCGCATCTTCTGGAAGCCGTAGCGGCAGATCGTCCGCATCGTGTCCGTGGCGTAGCCGCGCCCCCAGTAGTCCTTCTCACCGAGGTAGAGGTCGAGCTCGGCGCACCCGGTCTCCGGTTCGGCGTCCCGCAGCCGGACCACGCCGATGAGTTTCCCGTCGGGGGGCACCTCGACCCCGAAGAGCACCTGGCCGTACCCGTTGGGCGGCCGCTCCTCCATCCGCTTCCTGACCTGGGCCAGTGACGGGGTGTAACCGTCGCTCATCCAGCGCATCACGTCGGGGTCGTTCT
Organism: Streptomyces sp. NPDC001480; assembly: GCF_042894725.1. Classification (NCBI taxonomy): domain Bacteria; kingdom Bacillati; phylum Actinomycetota; class Actinomycetes; order Kitasatosporales; family Streptomycetaceae; genus Streptomyces; species Streptomyces sp. NPDC001480. Next base: position 510,843 of record NZ_JBIAVX010000004.1, read on the forward strand.
GCCACCGCCACATCGCCTCCGCGTCCGACGGTTCCAGCGGCCGCAGTCTCACCAGTTCTCCGAGCACCATGCGGGCCAGCCAACATGCCTCGGGCCGGTGGGCTCAACCGGTTAAACGACGAGGACCGCCGCGCACTCCTCCTCGGTTCCGGGCCGCGGCGCCGCCTGGGCGCGACAGGACAGATGTCGGCGGCGCCACGGCCCGGAAGTCTCCGGGTGTGTCCGTAGGAGACGGGGGACGCTCAGACCCGCGCGCCCGACAGGCGCTCCACGGCCCGCAGCAGGGCCGAGTGGTCCAGGCCGCCGTCGCCCTGTGCGCGCAGCGAGGCGACCAGCTGGGCGACCACGGCACCGGCCGGCAGGGCCGCGCCGACGGCGCGGGCGGCGTCCGTGACGATGCCCATGTCCTTGTGGTGCAGGTCGACGCGGAAGCCCGGCCGGAAGTCGCGCCGCAGGAAGTTGTCCTTCTTGCGGGTCAGCACGGTCGAGCCGGCGAGGCCGCCGTCCAGCACCTCCAGTGCGGCCTGGAGGTTCACGCCCGACTTCTCCAGGAAGACCACGGCCTCGGCGCACGCCTGGATGTTCACGGCGACGATCAGCTGGTTGGCGGCCTTCACGGTCTGGCCGGCGCCGTGCGGGCCGCACAGCACGACGGTCGTGCCCAGCGCGTCGAAGACCGGCTTCGCGAGGTCGAAGTCGGCCTGCTCGCCGCCGGCCATGATGGACAGCACGGCCTCGGTCGCACCCGCCTCACCACCGGAGACGGGCGCGTCCAGCACGCGGATGCCCTTCTTGCCGGCGGCCCTCGCGAGGTCGACCGAGGTCCGCGGGGTGATCGAGGACATGTCGATCAGCAGGGCGCCGGACCTGGCGTTCTCCAGGATGCCGTCCGGGCCGTAGGCGATCGCCTCGACCTGCGGGGAGGCGGGCACCATCGTGATGATCACGTCGGCGTCCCGGACGGCCTCGGCGATCGAACCGGCCGCGGTACCGCCGGCGGCGGCCAGGCGGTCCAGCTTCTCCTGTTCGAGGGTGAAGCCGGTGACGTCGTAGCCGGCCTTGATGAGGTTCTCGGACATGGGGGAGCCCATGATGCCGAGCCCTATCCAGGCGATCTTGGGCATGGTGTTCATGGTGTGGTGCCTTTCGGTGAGGTGGGTCAGCGGGACAGCCAGTCGAAGGCCTCGGTGCTCGGCCGGTCGCCCGGCTTGTACTCCAGGCCGACCCAGCCGTCGTAGCCCGCCTTCCTCAGCCGGTCGAGGAGGTCCTCGAGGGGCAGCGAGCCCGTTCCCGGTGCACCGCGGCCGGGGTTGTCGGCGATCTGCACATGACCGGTCTTCGCCGCGTACCGCTCGATCACCGACGGCAGGTCCTCGCCGTTCATGGACAGGTGGTAGAGGTCCATGAGGAACCGCGCGTTGCCGAGACCGGTCGCCTCGTTGACCTTGTCGACGACGCCGACGCCCGCCGGGGCGGACACCAGCGGGTACAGCGGGGACTCCCGGTTGTTGAGCGTCTCGATCAGCAGGATCGCGCCGACGCGGTCGGCGGCCCGGGCGGCGAGGACCAGGTTCTCCAGCGCGAGCGCGTCCTGTTCGGCCGGGTCGACGCCCTCGACACGGTTGCCGTACAGCGCGTTGAGCGCCTTGCAGCCCAGGGACTCGGCGAAGCCGGCGGCCACGTCGATGTTGGCGCGGAACCTCTCCGACTCCTCGCCGGGGACGGACAGGGCGCCGCGGTCGGGTCCTGGCAGCTGTCCGGCGTAGAAGTTCAGGCCCGTCAGCCGCACGGCCGCATCCTCGATCGCCTGCTTCAGGGCGTCGAGTTCGGAGCGCTCGGGGGTGGGGGAGCCGACCCAGGGCCACCACAGCTCGACCGCGGTGAAGCCGGCCGCGGCGGCGGCCGCGGGGCGTTCCAGGAGCGGGAGCTCCGTGAAGAGGATCGACAGGTTGACGTTGTAGCGCTCCTCTGCGAATCCCATCGGGGCCGACGCTCCCTTCCGTGGCGACACTGGCTCATGTATTTCGTATTGTGGAAACTCATTTCTGCTAGACGGAAGACTGCCCGGGGTCGGGGAGCGCTGTCAAGACCGCCCGCACAGCGAAACCCCCGCGCGGAATGCGCGGGGGCATGGGAAAGTCGCTGATCAGAGTGCGTCGACGGCGCTCACCTTCCAGCCCTCGGAGGTACGGGTCATCGTCATCCGCACCCGGTTCAGATCCAGGCGGGAACCCGAGACCTGCGTGCTCTGCGTGACCTGGTTGACGAAGAGCAGCACCACGGCCCGGTCCGGTGAGGCCGACACGACGGAGGCCGCGGGGACGCCACCGCTCGCGGGTCCGGCGACCGTCGCCTTCACCACCCCGTGGTACTTCCTGGCCGTCGGCCCGACCACGCTCGCCGTGGTCCTGCGGTACTCGTCACGGAAGTGCCCGGTCAAACGCGCCCGGGCCCGGGCGAAATCCCGGTCCAGATGCCGGTAGTCGTACGACAGCACGACCGGCGCGGCCTTGCGCGCGGCCGTGAGCGCCGCGCCGCGCGCGGCCTCCGCACGCCGCCCCTCCCGGTACTGCCACCCGAGCAGCAAGGCCGCGACCAGGCCCACCACGAGGAGGGCGCCGAGCACCGCACCGGGCAGCCACCGTCGGGACGGAGGCGGGGGTGTCCCGTCCTCGGGGGACTCCGGCGACGGCTCCGGCGGGTCGTCCCAGCCGTCCGGGTTCTCGATCACCAGCGTCCGCCCGGCGGGCGGTTCCGCCGCGGGGCGCTGTTCCTCGGGCTGTTTGAGGTGCTCCACCCGCTTGGCCGCCGCACGGGCGGCCGCGGTCATCCTCCGGCGGGCGGGGGCGCCCGCGCCGCGGCTGCGGGCGGTCGGGTTCGCCATGGTCGTACTCCTTATCCGGTGGTGCCTGTCAGCCCACGAACTCGACGTCGGACGTCAGCCAGCGCCCGCCCTGCCGCACCAGGTCGAGCTGGAGCCGATAGGTGCGGGCCTCCCCCTTGGGCACGGCGGTGTTGGTCACCTTGCTGTCGGCGACCACCAGGACGCGTGCCGAGCGGGTGTCCGACCGGACGATGCCGGCGTCGAGGACCTGCCCCTGGGACACGGACCTGTTCTCGGCGACGAGCCTGGTCAGCTGTGCCGTCTGCGCGGTGAACTGCTTCTTGAAGTCGCCGGTGGCGCCCTCGAGGACGTTCGCGCTGTCCCGGGCGTAGTGCCGGTAGTCGAGCGAGGTGAAGTTCAGCGCCGACTGGCGGGCCGCGGCCAGGACGTCCTGGCGCCGCTGTGCCGTCTCGTGCTGCTGGTCCAGGCGCAGACCCAGCCAGACCGTCAGCGCGGTCGTGAGCACGGCCGCGAGGGCGAGCCCCACCTGCACCGCTCTGCCCGACAGGGCCCTGCTCATTCCATCGGTCCAACGAGCAGCCATTGCCACGACTCCTTTCCGAACACCGTCTGCTGGCCGCCCGCCGAGCCGATCTCGACGGGCCTTCCGTCCGGACCGGTCGCGGTGCCGGTCTCCGGGTCGTACGGCGTGACGTACGCCGCCTGGTTCGCACCGCCGGACGCGTCCCCCGCCCCGGGGGCGTTCTGCGCGCCCCGCACCGACGTCCTGCCACCGCGCGGGGCCGTGCAGCGCGCATCGGTGTTCGCCTCGCGGGTGCTCGTGTCGGAGGGATCCCGCCGGCTCGTGCCGTACCCCTGGGTGCACGGCGGCGGGTCGTCGGCGTTCACCACCAGCCCGAAGTGGGTGGTGCCGTCGCCCGGTACGACCGTGTAGCTGCCCGACACCAGCGCCGGGAAGGTGACGAGGGCCTGCTCCACACCGGGCAGGCGGGCCAGCGTGACCTGGCCGCCGCTGATCAGGTTGGCCAGCAGGACCGACAGCCGGGGCCCGGTCGACCGCAGCAGCGAGTCGACCTGCTGCGCGGCCGGCGTGGCGTTGCCGATCAGCTTGCGCAGGTCGCCGTCGCTCGACTTCAACTGCGCGGTGAGCAGGGAAAGGTCGTGTGCGAACGACTTGATCGACGAGCCCTGGTCGGCCTGTGTCTTCAGGACCTTCCGCGAGTCGTCGATCAGCGAGACCGTCTGCGGCAGTGACTTCGACGCCGACTCGACGAGCGCGTCGCCCGAGTCCACCAGCCGGCTCAGGTCCGGCCCGGTGCCGGAGAACGCCTTGCCCAACTCGTCGACGGTGACCCGCAGATCGTCCTTGCCGACCGAGTTCACCAGCCGGTCCAGGCTGAGTACGAGGTCCGTGGCGGGCAGGGGCACGCGGGTGCTGCGGCGCGGGATGGTGCTGCCGTCGAGGAGGTACGGGCCCTGGGACGTACGCGGCTGGAGGTCGACGTACTGCTCGCCCACCGCCGAACGGTCCGCCACCACCGCGAGGGTGTCCGCGGGGATGCGCGGCGCCCCGTCGTCGATGTCGAGGGCGACCGAGACGCCGTCGGCGCCGGTCAGCCGCAGGGCGCCGACGCGGCCGACGGGCACCCCGCGGTAGGTGACCTCGGCGCCGGGGAAGATCCCGCCGGAGTCGGCGAAGTCGGCCCGCACCGTGTACCCGCGGTCCAGGACGTCGTCCACCAGGCCGGTGTACTCGGCGCCGACGTACGACACCCCGACGGCGGTGATGGTGGCGAAGGCGAGCAACTGCGCCTTGACCGTACGGGTGATCACGGCTGGACCCCCTTCAGCATAAGTTCGGCCAGCGCGAGGTCGATCCCTTCGGGCGCCTTCGCGCCGTTGGTGTAGGCGCTGGTGCACACCGGCGGGCACAGTGGCCCGCCGCCACCCGAGGGGGCCGACGGCACGGAGGGTGACGACGGCAGGCCCGGTGCGCTCGGCAGCGCGGTCGGCGCCGGGACGCTCGGCAGGTCCGGAACATGGGGGAGATCCGGCACACCGGGGGCACCTGGGGTCTTGGAACCTCCCTTGCTCTTCCCGGGGTTGCCGCCGGTCTCGTTGCCGTAGAGGTCGGCCAGGTCGAGGTCGGCGGTGATGTGGAGGTTGACGTAGTCGCCCTTGGTCGCGTCCGCGGCGTTGCGTGGGAACGGGTAAGTGGTCAGCAGCTCAAGTGAGTTTGGCAGGTCGGCGCCCGCCTTGTTCAGCTGCCGCAGGATCGGGCGGAGCTGCTCCAGGTCGGCCACCGTGTCGTCGTGCGAGGCGGTGACCACCTTGGAGCCCGTCGTGCCGAGCTTGCCCAGGGCGGTGAGCATCTTCGTCAGATCGCGCCGCTGCCCGGCGAGGACCTTCAGCGCGGGTGGCATCGTGTCGACGGCCTCGGCGATGGTCTTCTTCTCCTTCCCGAGCCGCCCCGCGAGCCGGTCGACGGCCTGGATCGCGTGGACGATGTCCCTGCGCTGGTCGTCCAGGCCGCCGATGAAGGTGTTCAGCTCCTTCAGCAGCAACCGCACCCGGTTCTCCCGGCCGTCCAGCGCCTTGTTCAGCTCGACCGTGATCGTCTTGAGCTGGGCCACGCCACCACCGTTGAGCAGGGCGGACAGCGCGGACAGCACCTCCTCGACCTCCGGGTCGCGGCCGCTGCGGGACAGTGGGATGCGGTCGCCGTCGCGGAGCCGGCCCACCGCGGCGGCGCCGGCCGGGGCGGCGAGCGCCACGTACTTCTCGCCGAGCAGACTGGACTGCCGCAGCTCGGCGACCGCGTTGGCGGGCAGCTTCACCGAGCCGGCGACCCGCAGCCGCACGCGCGCGTGCCAGCCGTCCAGCCGCACCTTCTCGACCGCGCCCACGGTGACGTCGTCGACCTTCACCGCCGACTGCGGCACCAGGTCGAGGACGTCACGGAACTCGACGGTGACGTGGTACGCGTCGCCGTCCGAGGCGGCGCCCCCGGGCAGCGGGATGTCGTACCAGCCGTGGAACTCGCAGCCGGACAGCAGCAGCGCACCGACCGCCGCCCAGGCGATCGCCCCGCCCTCGCGTCGCAGGTTCATGCGCTCGCCCCCAGGATCCCGCCGAGCGTCCGGTCGGTCGTGCCCGTCACCGCGGAGGACGCGGGCAGCTCGGGCAGGGAGTCGAAGAGTTCCCTCAGCTCCTTGCAGTCGGGGTTCTTGCCGCCCTCGTCGCCGGTGGTCTTCAGCACGGAGCACAGCAGCGACGCCGGGTCCTGCGCCCGCTGGGCGTTGTCGCGGGTGTCGAGGGTGCCGGAGGAGGGGTTGTAGGCGTTGTTCAGGTTCGACAGGCCCGTGGGTGCGACCCGCAGCAGCTCGTCCAGCGCGGCCCGTTGGGTGACGAGCACCTTCGTCACCTTGCTGAGGCCCTGCACGTCGGAGGTCAGCGACTTCTTGTTCTTCTTCACGAAGGCGGCGACATCGCCGAGGGCCGTTCCCAGGTCGGTGAGCGCCGCCGCGAGGTCCTTGCGCTCGCCCGCGAGCTGCTTCGCGACGCCGGCGAGGCTGGTGTCGAAGGACCGCACGTCCTTGTCGTCGGCGGCGAGCGCCGCCGTGAACACCTGGAGGTTGCGCACCGTGCCGAACAGGTCGGTGCGGCCGTCGGACAGGGTGGTGACCGCCAGTGAGAGGTCATGGACCGTCCGGTTGAGGTTCTGGCCCTGCCCGTGGAGATTGTCGGCGCTCACCCCGAGCAGCCGCGACAGGGCGCCGTCCTTGTTGGCGCCCCGGGGACCGAGCGCGTCGGCGGTCGTGTGCAGGCTGTCGAAGACGCGGTCGAGTTCGACGGGTACGGCGGTGCGCGACTCGGGGATGACGGCGCCGTCCCGCAGCACCGGGCCCTTCCGGTACACCGGCAGCAGCTGCACGTAACGGTCGCTGACCACCGAGGAGTTGATGATCGCGGCCTTGGCGTCCGCGGGGACCCTGCGCCCCGCGTCGTACTCCAGCTCCACCCGGACCCGGCCGCCTTCAGGCGTGATCTTCTCGACCTCGCCGATCCGCACGCCGAGGACGCGGACGTCCGAGCCGGGGTAGATGCCCACGGTGCGCGGGAAGTACGCGGTGACACGCACCGGCTCGGGGCGCGGCCACAGCACGTAGCCGAGAGCGGCGACCAGGACCGGCGCGATGAGCAGGGCCAGGCGTCTGTGCACGGTCCTCATCGCGCACCTCCCGTCCGGGGCGCCACCGGAACGGCGACGAGATTCTGGACGTAGGAGTCGAACCAACGGCCGTTGCCGAGGGTGTTGGTGAAGACCCGCACATAGGGGGCGAGCAGCTTGACGCTGCGGTCGAGACTGGCCTGGTTGCGTTCGAGCATCTGCACCACGTGGTTCAGGCCCCCCAACGCGGGCCCGATCTCCTTGTCGTTGTCCTCGACCAGTCCGGAGAGCTCGATGCCGAGCGCGGCGGAGGTCTTGAGCAGGTTGTGGATCGCCTTGCGCCGCTTGCTGATCTCCTGGAACAGCTTGTCGCCGTCGTCGACCAGTGCGGTGAAGTCCGCGGAGCGGTCGGCCAGTACGCCCGTGGTGCCCTTCGCGTGGCGGAGGAGTTCGCTCAGCGCCTTGTCCCGCGAGGCCACCGTGCGGGAGATCCGCGACAGGCCCTTGATGGACGCCCGCACCTCGGCGGGCGAGTCCTGGAAGGTGGTGGAGATCGTGTCCAAAGCCTTCGCCAGCCGGCCGGTGTCGACCTTCTCCGAGGTGGTGGTCAGGTCGCTGAACGCCTGCACGACGTCGTACGCCGCGACGGTCCGCCCCAGCGGGATCTCGCTGCCGGGCTGCAACTGCCCCGGCCCCTTGGGGGACAGCGCGAGGTACTTGGCGCCGAGGATCGTCTTGACCCGGACCGACGCGCCGGTCCGCGTGCCGAACCGCGGATCACCCTTGACCTCGAAGGTGACCTTGACGTGGTCGCCGTCCAGGTCGACGTCCTCGACCTTGCCGACCTTCACCCCGGCGATCCGCACCTCGTCCCCGGGCCTGAGGCCGCCCGCCTCCGAGAAGGCCGCGCTGTACGTCCTGCCGCCGCCGATGAACGGCAGGCTGTCGGCGTTGAACGCGGCCACGGTCAGCAGCGCGAGGACGGTGAGGCCGACGGCACCGATCACCACGGGGTTGCGGTCGCGGAACGGGACCGGGCGGGGACGCCGGATCCGCGGAAGCCTGATCCGGGGCGGCTCGATGCGCACCTTCACCAGCGGCTGCGGTTTCCGGGGGCGGACCGCTCTGCGGGGCAGCCGTGGCCTCGGCAGCCTCGGCGGGTCGATACGCACCGTGAACAGCGGTTCCGGGCGGTTCCGGCGGGTCATGCGCCGCACCTCGCCCTCGCCACGTGCAGATCGGGGGTGAGCACCTGCTTCGTCTTCGGCAGCACGATCCGGCCGTCGAAGTCGCAGAGGTAGAAGTTGAACCACGAGCCGTAGGACGCGGCCCCCGTCAGTGCGTTGAGCTTGTTCGGCAGCCGCTTCAGCACACCCTCCACGGTCTTCTCGTTGTCGTTGAGCGTTCCGGTGAGACCGGCCAGCCCGGCGATGTCGTCCTTCAGCGGCGGCCGCGCGTCCTTCAGCAGCCCGGAGGTGGCATCCGTCAGGTCGCCGATGCCCACCAGCGACCGACCGATGGGCTCGCGGTCGGCGGACAGCCCCGAGACCACCCGGCGCAGCTCCCTGAGTAGCTGGGAGAAGCGGGTGCCACGCCTGTCCAGCGTCTTCAGCACCGTGTTGAGGTTGTCGATCACCGAGCCGATCAGCTTGTCGCGGTCGGCCAGGGTCGTGGTGAGCGAGGCGGTGTGCACCAGAAGGCTGTCGACGGTGCCGCCCTCGCCCTGGAGCGTCTTGATGATCTCGGTGGCCAGCTGGTTGACGTCCCCGGGGCTGAGCGCGGCGAACAGCGGTTTGAAGCCGTTGAGCAGTGCGTTGAGGTCCAGGGCGGGCCGGGTGCGCTTCAGCGGGATGGTGGCGCCGGGCCTCAGCCGGGTGCCGTCGCCCGCGCCCTCGGTCAGGGCGACGTACCGCTGCCCGACCAGGTTCCGGTACCGGATGACCGCGTGTGTGCTGGTGAGCAGCGGCCGGTCCGCGCCGACGCTGAAGGTGATCTCCGCCAGCGTCCGGTCCTTGATCCGGATGCCCTCGACCTCGCCGACCCGCACCCCCGCCACCCGGATGTCGTCGCCCGTCTCCAGGCCGGTGACGTCGCTGAACACCGCGCGGTAGGTGTGCTCGGGGGTGTGGGAGAAGCCGGCGATGGTCGCGGCGAGCAGCGCCGTCGCCAGGATCGTCACCAGCGCGAAGAGGCTGAACTTGATCAGTGGTGCGGCGGTCCGCCGGGCTCCCGACGTTCTCATGCGACGCTCACCGCCGTTCCGCGTGCCATCGGCCCGAACAGCAGCGTCGCGACCGGCGGTACCTCGTCGGCGGGCACACCCAGCACGGGCGACACGAGCGAGCCGACGGCGTGCTGCTCGGCCCGGGTGGCGGAGACGCCGGGCGGCGCGGACGAACCCGGGCTCCTCGAACCGTCGTCGAGACGGACACCCGGCGCGGGCACGGACGGATGCGGCAGATCACGGCAGTCGGGCCCCGACCGGTCGGCGTAGCGGGGCTCCTCACCGGGCTGGTACGCCTCCTGCGGGCGCACCACCTCCAGCGTGATGTGCATCGTGCCGCCGCGGAACGCCTGTTCGGAGGCCTGCTCCTCGTGAACCAGGCCGGCGAGGAGGCAGGGGTACTCGGGCGAGTAGCGGGCGAAGAGTTCCAGCGTGGGGCGGGAGACCCGGCCGAGGGTGATCAGCCGGTCGCCGTTCGCGTCGAGGAAGCCCTGCGCGGTGCCGGCCACGCCGGCCGTCGTGGTCAGCGCGGAGGCGATGTGCTCCCGCTGCTCGACCAGGGTGCGGCTGGTGGTGACGGTGTTCCGCAGGATCGCCATCAGGTCCGGTGCCGCGTCGCCGTAGACCTCGGCGACATCGGCGAGACGGGCGAAGTCCTCGGTGAGGGTGGGCAGATGAGGATTGAGGCGGTGCAGATAGGCCTCCACTCGCGTGAGGTTGTCGCCGATACGGTCGCCGCGCCCCTCCAGGGCGGTGGCGAAGGCGGAGAGCGTGGCGTTGAGCTTGCCGGGCTGCACGGTCCGCAGCAGCGGCAGCAGGTCGTTCATCAGCCGCTGCACCTCGATGCCGACGCGGGTGCGGTCCTGGGTGATGACGTCACCGGCACGAATGGGAGGAACGGCCGAGGCATCGGTGTGCGCGGGCACGACCAGATCGACGTACTTCTCACCGAACAGCGTCTTGGGCAGCAGGCGCGCATGCACGTCGGAGGGGATGCCGGCGACGTACTCCGGCTTCAGAGCGATGTCGAGCGTCGCCTTCCGCCCGTCGGCGTGCACCGCGCGCACCTCGCCGACCAGCAGCCCGCGCAGCTTGACGTCGGCCATCGGGTCGAGCTGGTTGCCGAGGCTGTCGGCCTCCAGCTCGATCCGCACGGCCGGGGTGAACACCTGCCGGTAGACGGCGACCGACAGCGACAGCAGCAGGGCCAGTACGGCGATGAACAGCACGCCGTACAACCGCAGCCTCAGCGCTCTTCTACGGCTCACCCGGCTCACCCCGCGATCCGCACGGTCGTGTTGGCGCCCCAGATCGCCAGCGACAGGAAGAAGTCCAGGACGTTGATCGCGACGATCGAGGTGCGCACGGCGCGCCCCACCGCGACGCCGACGCCCGCCGGGCCGCCGCTCGCCGAGTAGCCGTAGTAGCAGTGGACCAGGATGATCAGGACGGCGAAGACCAGGACCTTCCCGAAGGACCACAGCACGTCGACCGGCGGCAGGTACTGCTGGAAGTAGTGGTCGTAGGTGCCCGCCGACTGCCCGTAGTAGCCGGTGGTGATGGTGCGGGCGGCGAGGTACGAGGACAGCAGCCCGATCACGTACAGCGGGATCACCGCGACGAAGCCGGCGATCATCCGGGTGGTCACCAGGAACGGCAGCGAGGGCACGCCCATCACTTCCAGGGCGTCCGTCTCCTCGCTGATCCGCATCGCGCCGAGCTGGGCGGTGAACCCCGCGCCGACGGTCGCGGACAGCGCGAGTCCGGCCACCAGCGGGGCGATCTCCCGGGTGTTGAAGTACGCCGACAGGAACGCCACGAAGTTGGAGGTGCCGAGCTGGTTGAGCGCGGCATACCCCTGGAGGCCCACCTCCGTGCCGGTGAAGAACGACAGGAAGGCGATCACACCGACCGTGCCGCCGACGACGGCGAGGGCGCCCCGGCCGAAGCTCACCTCGGCGAGCAGCCGCAGGACCTCCTTCTTGTAGCGGCGCACCGTCCGGCCGGTCCACGCGAGCGAGCGGCCGTAGAAGGAGAGCTGTTCGCCCAGTTCCTCCAGCTCTTTCAGCAGTGCCATGACTCAGCCCCTCTGCGGGACGATCTGGAAGTACACGGCGGTCATCACGAAGTTCGTCACGAACAGCAACATGAAGGTGATCACCACCGACTGGTTCACGGCGTCGCCCACACCCTTCGGCCCGCCCTTCGCGTCAAGCCCCTTGTACGAGGCGACGACGGCCGCGATCGCCCCGAACACCAGCGCCTTGATCTCCGCCGCCCACAGGTCGGAGAGCTGGGCGAGGGTGGTGAAGGACGCCAGGTAGGCGCCGGGCGTGCCGTGCTGGAGCACGACGTTGAAGAAGTAGCCGCCTGCCACACCGACCACCGACACCAGGCCGTTGAGCAGCACCGCCACCACCATCGAGGCCAGCACGCGCGGCACGACCAGCCGGTGGATCGGGTCGATGCCCAGCACCCGCATCGCGTCGATCTCCTCGCGGATCTTCCGCGCCCCCAGATCCGCGCAGATCGCCGTGCCGCCGGCGCCCGCGATCAGCAGCGCGGTGACGATCGGCGACGCCTCCCGCAGCACCGCCAGCACCGAGGCGGCCCCGGAGAAGGACTGGGCGCCGAGCTGCCGGGTCAGGCTGCCGATCTGGAGCGCGATCACCGCGCCGAACGGGATGGACACCAGGGCCGTGGGGAGGATGGTGACGCTCGCGACGAACCAGGCCTGCTGGATGAACTCCCGTGCCTGGAAGGGCCGTCGGGGCACCGTCCGAACGACGTCCAGGGCCATCGCGAACAGGTTCCCCGAGTGCCGCAGCGCTCCGGTCGGTGACAGTCTCATGCGCCGGCCACCGCCTTCCGGCGGCGAAGCTCGGCCTCGTGCAGTGCGATCGCATCCCAGCGGGGCGGCCGGATGATGCCCGGTCCCGGCAGCAGGCGGGGAGTCAGCGCCTGGCTGCCGAGGGTCTGTGCGGTGTTCCCGTCGCCGAGCGCGGCCAGTTCCTGTTCGACCTGGGCCGCGTCCTTCTCCTCCGCCATGCCGATGGGGCCCTGCATCCGGCCGTTCAGGAACTGCCGGACCACCGGCTCGTCACTGGTCAGCAGTTCCTCGCGCGGCCCGAACATGACCAGCTCGCGCCGGAACAGCAGGCCGATGTTGTCCGGCACCTGGCGGGCCGAGGCGATGTCGTGCGTGACGATCAGGAAGGTCGCGTCGATCTGGGCGTTGAGGTCGACGATGAGCTGGTTGAGATAGGCGACGCGTACCGGGTCGAGGCCGGAGTCGGGTTCGTCGAACAGGATGACCTCGGGGTCGAGGACGAGGGCGCGGGCGAGACCGGCCCGCTTGCGCATCCCGCCGGAGATCTCACCGGGCAGCTTCCCCTCGGAGCCGATCAGCCCGACCATGTCCATCTTCTCCAGCACGATGCGCCGGATCTCGCTCTCGGACCTGCGGGTGTGCTCGCGCAGCGGGAAGGCGATGTTGTCGTACAGGTTCATCGAGCCGAACAGGGCGCCGTCCTGGAACAGCACGCCGAAGAGCTTGCGCACCTCGTACAGCTCGTGCTCGCGGAGCCTGGTGATGTCCCGCCCCGCGATCTTCACCGATCCCCGGTCCGGCTTCAGCAGTCCCACGAGCGTCTTGAGGAAGACCGACTTGCCCGTGCCCGAGGGGCCGAGCATGACCGAGACCTCCCCGGCCGGCAGCGTCAGCGAGACGTCCTGCCAGACGACCTGGTGGCCGAAGGACTTGGTCAGCCCTTCCACACAGATCTCCACACCCATCCGGTTCACCTTTCGGCCCGTGGAGCAGCTCCGACATCTGCTCTACGGGGGGAGGGCGGGGGTCCGTCGCGGGGGAGGGGAACTTTTTTCGAGGGCCTACGGCAGCGGGCTCAGGGTCGGTACGCCGACCGGAGCTCCGGTGATGGACGGCAACGCCGTCGGGGTCGTGGAGGGATCCGGCAGAGCGGGCAGGCTCGGCACGCCCGGCAGCTTCGACACGCTCGGGACCTCCGACGGCACCTCGGGGACCGTCGGCACCGGCGACAGCGAGGCCGCGGGCAGGGGCGGCACCGACAGCGGCAGCAGCGACCGGTCGTGGGCGCCGGCCGACGGCGCCGCCCCGCCGGACGAGGTGGCCGACAGTTCGCGGACGGCCGGGGCAGGGGCGGACAGCCGGTCCGTGCGGTCGGGCCGTACGGTCCCGGCGGTGGTCCCGGACACGGCGGTGGCGGAGGGCACGGGCGCCGCGTCCGGCCGTCCCCGGTCCAGCGCGTACGGCAGCACGAGCCCCGCCACCGCCACGGTCGCCGCCGTCGACGCGGCCGCCACCGCCTGTGCCTTGCCGCCGGCCCGCAGCCGCCCGACGAGGAACGCGGCGAACCCGAGGGTCGCGGCCAGCGAGCTCCGAAGCGTTCGCCGGGCCCGGGCGAGGAGCGATTCGACGGTCCGGTAGCTCAGGCCCATCCGGACGGCGACCTGACTCACGTCCAGGTCCTCGGACTTCAGCCGCAGCGCCTCCGCCTGCCGGGCGGGCAGCTCCCCGCTGCGCACGGCCAGCCACCTCGCCTCGGCCCGGTCGCACACGGCCTCCTCGACCGGCACCGGTGCGGGCGCGAGAAGGGTCGGGCGGGTGCGGACCTCGGCCTCGCGGTTGACCTGCCGGTAGCGGTCCACGCACAGCCGCATCGTGACCGTCGTCAGCCAGGCGGCGAGCCGCTCGTCGTCCAGGTCGGGCCGCTCCGCCGCGCGCAGCATCGCCTCGTGCACCGCGTCCTCGGCGTCCTCCTGGCTCATCGACCGGCGCCGGGCCACCTTGAGCAGCTGCTCGCGGTGGCTCCACATGCGCTGCCAGCGCTCGTCGGCGGCCGGTGTCTCCGCAGGCACGTCACTCGCCATGAGGGCCCCTTCACGCTCTCCCGCCGGTGTCGTCCCGTCCGGCGGGTGGCGACATTACCGCCCGGTAGTCGCGGTTGTGGAGGGGGTGGAGGTCATCGAGTCCCCGCCGTTACTGGCGGCGGACCGCCGCTGGGCAGCAGGTCGGCGGTGGGCAGAGCGGTCGCCGGGTCGGGTACCGGGACCAGCGGTTCCGCCGATTTCCCGGTGGGCGGAAGGGAGTTGGAGGGGGTCGGCGAGGCGGGCGTGGGCGGCGGTGGGGACGGGGTCGGAGTGTCCCTCGGTCGCGGTGCCGGCGCCGGTTTCGGGGTGGATTTCGGCCGAGGGGTGCCGGGGCGGCCCGCGGGCCGGGACGACGCCGTGGCGGGGCCGTCCGGAACCACCCGGTGACCGTTCAGGAAGTACGCGTACCAGGCCCGCACCGTCCGCAGATACGCCTCCGAGTGGTTGTAGGCGAGGATCGCCGCGTCCAGCCCGGCCGGGTCGGACAGGTCCCTCCCGCCGGCGCACAGATAGCGCCCGGCGGCCAGCGCCGCGTCGAACACGTTGTCCGGGTCGGCCCGACCGTCGCCGTTCCCGTCGGCGCCCCAGCGGTCCCATGTCGACGGGATGAACTGCATCGGCCCGACCGCGCGGTCGTACACCCGGTCCCCGTCGTACACCCCGCCGTCCGTGTCCCGTACGACGGCGAAGGCGCCGCCGTCCAGCCGCGGGCCCAGGATCGGTGTCACGCTCGTGCCGTCCGCGGTCACCCGGCCGCCGTCCGCCTGCCCCGACTCCACCTGGCCGATCGCCGCCGGCAACTGCCACCTGAGCCGGCAGCCGGGCGCGGTCCGGGCAAGCTCCGACTCTGCGTGCCGGTAGGCGGCGAAGACGGTCGCGGGCAGCACGGCGCCCGGCACCGACGCGCCGCCCGGGTGCTTCCGCGTGAGCGGCGGCAGGTCCGTGCGGTACGGGCTGTCACCGGACACGCCCGGTCCGGGCCCGGCCGGCCGCTCCACCGGTGCGTCGGCCCGCGCCGGCACCGCACCCGGCGCCTGTGACGCGGTCAGCGCCGCCATCGCCGCCGCCGCGACCGCCGTACCCCGCACGCCCCTGACTCTGTGCCCTGCCACGTCGTGATCCCTCCCTGTGGGCTGCTGTCGTCCGCTCTACGCGGGAGGGCGGCGCGTCCGTCGCGGACACATCGTTTTTCTCGCGAGGGTTTCCTGCGCATCCCCCGTAAACAAGGGTGAAGGGCGGAGGCACATGGACGCGAAGAACAGGTTCGAAACAAGGACCACCTTCTTCCTGCTGCGGCTGGAATGGCTGGGCGGTCTGGCGATATGCGCCGCGCTCACCGTTCGGCACTTCTCGGAGATGCGCTGGGCGGTCTTCGCCGGGCTGTTCGCCGTCATCGACGTCATCGGCTACATCCCCGGAGCGGTGGCCTTCCGGCGGAGCCGCGACGGGCGTATCTCGCGCTGGTACTTCGTGGCGTACAACACCATGCACAGCCTGGTGACCGCGGGTGTGGTCGCCGGGCTGTGGGCGGTGCTGGTGAAACCGGAATGGGCGCTGCTGGCGCTTCCTCTGCACCTGCTGGGGGACCGCGCCCTGTTCGGTAATTCGCTCAAGCCGTTCGGTGTGAGTTTCGAACCGGAATCGCATCCGGAATACGCCGATTTCGAGAGGAAGTATTCCACTTCGACCGGAAGGAGATGCGATGCCTCCCGAAGGGACGCGGACGCCGTCCGTCTTTGATGCCCTGGTTCGCCACAGTGACAATCCGAGCTCTTTTCTCGCTCTCAACCAGGGAAATGAATACTTCCAGGACCCGCGTTTCGACGGCGCCTGCGTCTTCCGCCGGTCCGGACGCCACCTCCTGCAGTTCGCGGGCCCCTTCGCGGTGGCCGAGCAGCGTGCGGATCTGCTCGACGCCTTCGTGGGGCACGCCCGTCCACGCCGGGTGGTGGCGGTGCAGTTGCAGCGGTCGGACGCCGAGCTGTACGCGGCGCACGGTTTCACGGTCAATCAGCTGGGGGCGTCGTACGCGGTCGAACTGGCCCGGTTCACGCTCCGCGGCTCACGTTTCGTCCGGCTGCGGAACAAGATCTCCAGGGCCCGCCGCGCAGGCCTGGAGGTGGTCGAGACGGGCCCCGTCGACCCGGCCACCGAGCGGGAACTGGACTCGGTCGACCGGGCCTGGCTCCGTGGCAAGGGCCGCCGTACCAAGGAGCTGCGGTTCCTGGTGGGAGAGCGGAGCGGAGCGGCCCAGCGGTACCGACGACTGTTCCTGGGGCGGATCGGCGGGGTGGCCGTCGGGTACATCAGCTACTCGCCCGTGTTCGGCAGGCGGCCGGGCTGGCTCCACGACCTGAGCCGGCGCTCCCCGGACGCCCCGCCAGGAGTGATGGAAGCGCTCAACGCGACCGCGATGGAGCGGATGTCGGCCGACGGCGAGGGCTGGCTGCACTTCGGCTTCACCCCCTTCACCGGACTCTCCGACGAGCACGAACTGCCGTGCGCCAGCCATGCGTTCGCGCGCTGTGTCCGCCTGCTCGCCGAGCACGGCGAACGGATCTACCCAGCCGCCTCACAGCTCGACTACAAGCAGAAATGGGCGCCCCACGCGGTGCTTCCCGAGTACATCGCCTTCCAGGGGCGGCCGGGACCGAAGGCGGTGTGGCAACTGCTGCGCGCCACGCGGGCGTTGTAAGCCGGCCGGAGGTCAGAGGCCCCCGACCGGGTTGTTCAGAACAGGGGAGGACATGAGGTTTCTGGAGCGCGAACGCGCCATTCTGGCCAAGCTGTTGCCGGGGCTGGACGAGAGCCTGCGGGCGGTGCCCCTCATGGAGCTGGAGGGCCCGGGCGGCCCCGGCATCCGGCTCTTCCGCGACAGCGGCGGCCCCGGCCTGGTGGCGCCGGAGTCCTGCCAGGGCAGGGGCGCCACCGCCCTGGAAGCCCTGCGGGTGCAGCGCGCCCTGGGCAGCAGGTCGCCGTCCTTGGCGGTGGCCACCACCATGCACCACTTCTCCATGGCCACCCTGGTCGGCCTGATCGACGGCGGCGAGGGCCTGGAGTGGATGCTCGTCGAAGGCGTGGCCTCCGCCAACCGCCTGGTGGCCTCCGGCTTCGCCGAGGGACGCCCCGGCGCTGGCATCCTGTCCCCGTCGATGACCGCCACGGTGGGGCCCGACGGGGTGCGGATCAGCGGGGTGAAACGCCCGTGCAGTCTGGCCCGGTCGATGGACCTGCTCACCGCGAGCGTCCTGGTGCCCCGCGCGGACGGGACGGGCGAGGAACTGGCCGTCGCGCTGGTGCCCGCCGAGAGCGAGGGCCTCAGCGTCAGCGGTTTCTGGTCCAGTTCGTTCCTGGCGGGCGCGGAGAGCGACCAGGTCACCCTCACGGACGTCCTGGTACCGCCGGAGCTGCTGCTGCGCACCTCGGCCCCGGCCGGCGGGCTGGACGAACTCCAGACCGCGGGCTTCGTCTGGTTCGAGCTGCTGATGACGGGCAGCTACCTGGGGGTCGCCAGCGCGCTGGTGGAACGGGTGCTGTGCAACGAGCGGGTGCCCGAGTCCGAGCGGGTGCGGCTGCTGGTGGAGGCCGAGGGCGCGATGTCCGCCGCCGAGGGCGTCGCCCGCCGGATCGACGAGGGCCGCCCGGACGAGTCCGCGCTGGCCGACTCGCTGTGCGTCCGCTACTGCGTGCAGGACGCCCTCGCACGCATGGTCCCACGGGCGGTGGAACTGCTCGGCGGCCTCAACTTCATGAGCTCCGACGAGGTCGGCCATCTCGCCGCCTCGGCGAGCGGGCTGTCCCTGCACCCGCCCGCACGGTCCCGGATGACCGGCCCGCTCGCCGCCCACCTGGCCGGCGAGCCGCTCACCATCGCCTGACCCGACCCGGTCCCCGCACTCAGCAGGCCGCACCGCACCGCACCACATCGCGCCCGATGGGAGTCACCCGACCATGCCGCCCGAACCCAGCGACCAGCCCCGCCCCCGAAACCAACGCCCGACCCTGCTGCTCACCGGCGCCGCGGGCGTACTCGGCCGGGCCCTGGTCGACGAGCTCTGCGACGATTACGACGTGATCTGCCTGCGCCACCGGACATCGCTGGACGACCCCCGGGTACGGGAGGTGACGGCGGACCTGAACACCCCCGGCCTGGGACTCCCGGCCACCGAGCGGTCCGGCCTCACCGCCGCCGTGGACGTGGTGGTGCACTGCGCCGCGGCCACCAACTGGCGGGCGGCACCGGCCGACATCTGGCGGACCAACCTGGACGGCACCCGCTCGATGCTCGACCTGGCGGCCCGCGCCGAAGCCCCCTTCTTCTACATGAGCACGGCCTTCGTGGCGAACCCGGTCGGAGCCGAGGAACGGCAGCGTTTTCCCGGGGCGGCGGCCTACCTCGCCTCCAAGGCGGCGGCCGAGGAAGCCGTGCGGTCGGCTCCGGTCCCCGGAGTCGTCCTGCGTCCGTCCGTGGTCATGGGCGACTCCGCCACCGGCCGGATCGCCCGGGTGCAGGGCCTGACCCGGGCGCTGGGAGGGATCGTCAAGGGGCAGGTCCCGGTGCTCCCGGGCTCGGCCGGGACGAGGATCGACATGGTGCCGCAGGACGTGGTGGCCCGCGCGGTGGGCGACCTGGTCAGGGCCGGCGTCACCGAGGGCGAGTACTGGCTGACCGCCGGGGCCGCGGCCATCCTCCAGCGGGAAGTGGTCGACGTCTGCCTGGAGTTCGCCGAACGCCACGGCGAGCGCCCGCACCCGCCGCGGCTGATCCCCCTGGAGGCGGTGCACCGGCTGCTGCTCCCGCTTCTCGAAGGACCGTCCTTCCCCGAGTCGGTGCGGCGCCGGCTCCAGGACTACGCGGAGCTGCTGCTGGTCTTCCAGCGGGAGCTGCCTTTCGTGTCCCACCTGGGGACGCCGCACTGCGGCACGGCCCCCACGCGCGCCGCGATCCGGTCGGCGCTGGTGCGCAACGTGGAGTGCTGGGCGGTCGGCCGCCAAGGCCTGCGCCGGCTGCGCCGGCTGCCGACGGCGCCGGCCCCGGCGGAGCTGGCGTCATGACCGCCGTACCGGCCGCCCGGCACGCGGCCGTGGGGTCACCGGGGGACACCGCCGAACTCTGCCGACGCCATCTGGGCTCCGGCCGGGCCATCATGGGCACGGTGCTGGGCGGCATGGTCGAGACGTACTCCGAGGGCGCCTGGGTGCACACCGACGACGGACGCCGCTACCTGGACTTCGGGGGCTACGGCGTCTTCATCCTGGGCCACCGCCACCCCGCGGTGGTCGAGGCCGTGCACCGGCAGCTCGACGCGCACCCCCTGGCCACCCGGGTGTTCCTGGAACCCGTCGCCGCCCGGGCCGCCGCCGCGCTCGCCGCCCGCACACCCGCCGGGCTGGACCACGTCCACTTCGTCAACTCCGGCGCCGAGGCCACCGAGGCGGGCCTGAAACTGGCCCGCGCCCACGGCCGCAACGCCCTGGTGACCACCGTGTCCGGCTACCACGGGAAGACCCTGGGGGCGCTGAGCGCCACCGCCAACACCACGTACCAGGCGCCCTTCGAGCCGCTGCTCCCGGACACCGCACAGGTCGCCTACGGGGACCTGGCCGGGCTGGAGGCCGTGCTCGCCGAGCGCCGCGACCGCGCGTGCGTGATCCTGGAGCCGGTGCAGGGCGAGGGAGGGGTACGCGTTCCGCCTCCCGGATACCTGGCGGAGGCGGCCCGGCTGTGCCGCGCCCACGGGGCCTTCCTGATCGTGGACGAGGTGCAGACCGGCCTGGGCCGGCTCGGCACCTGGTGGGGCGTGGACGCCGAGCGCGTGGTGCCGGACGTCCTCCTCGTCGGAAAGGGGCTGAGCGGCGGCGTCGTGCCGGTGGCCGCGATGGTGGCCACCGAGCACGCCTACGGCCCGTTCTCCCGCGACCCCTACCTCCACACCTCCACCTTCGGCGCCTCGCCGATCGCCTGCGCCGCGGCCCTGGCGGCGGTGGAGACCATGGACCGCGAGGACATCGTGGGCCGGGCCGCCTCGCTCGGCCGGCGACTGCTCGCCGGCGTCCGCGACGCCTGCGCCCCCTACCGGGGCCGCCTCGTGCACGACGTCCGCGGCCGCGGACTGCTGATCGGCGTCGAGTTCGGCCGGGCGCAGGCCGTCGGCGAGACGCTGCTGGAACTCGTGGCCCGCGGCGTCCTGGTGAACCACTCGCTGAACTCCACGCGCGTGCTCCGGCTGACGCCCCCGGCGATCGCCGGACCCGACGAGACCGCACTCTTCCTCGCCACCCTCGCCGAAGCCCTGCGGGCCGTGCACGCACGCCTCGGCTGACCGTCTGGACGAACACCATGCGCCAAGTGACAGTACGTATGACGGCCCACGACATCGACCCCGAGAGCGCCTACCGGAGAATCAGCGACTTCCGCCGGTACCCCGAACTCACCACAACGGTGCGCGAGGTCAACGTGCACCCTCCCCGCCCCGACGGCTCGCTGGTCTCCGACTGGACGGTCTCCTTCCGCAACGGGCTGATGTGCTGGACGGAACGTGACGCCTTCTCGCCGCTCACCCGCTCCATCACCTTCGAACAGCTCAGCGGCGACTTCGAGACCTTCGAGGGCAGCTGGACCTGCGAGGACCACGAGGACGGCACCGCCGTCACCTTCCGCGCCGCGTTCGACCTGGGGATCCCCACACTGGCGGAGATCCTCGACCCGGTGGCCGAGTCGACCCTGCGCACCAACATCCGGCAGATCCTCCAGGGCCTGCTCGGCACGGTGACGCCGGCCGAAACCGTGGACGCCGAGCATGGCTGACCTCGCCCTGGCACAGTCGCTCCGCCCCGGCGGGCAGCTACGGCAGCTACCGGACGAACCAGGCCCGGACACCGCGCACTGCCTGCGCCTGTACGCGAAACTCGCCTCGGGCGTCACCGTGGTCACCGCACAGAACGCGGGCGGACCCACCGGGATGACCGTCTCCTCCCTCACCTCGCTGTCGGCCAGCCCCCCACTGCTGCTCGCCTGTCTGCGCGACGGCTCGCACACGTTGACGGCGGTCCGGGCGCGGGGCGTGTTCGCGGTGAACCTGCTGCGGGAGGAGCAACGACCGCGGGCGGCCCGCTTCGCGGATCCGGCGGCCTCGTCGGAGCAGCGGTTCCGCGAGGTCCCGGTCCGCCGGGTCCTCGGGGTGCCGGTGTTCGGTGACGCGCTGGGCTGGTCGGTCTGCCTGGTCGAGGACATCCGCCGGTACGGCGACCACTGCGCGGTGGTGGGGCGGGTGGCCGCGGTCCAGGTCGCCTCGGGACGGCCGCTGCTCTGGCACGACCGGGGATTCTGCGCTCTGTCGGAGCCGGGTGAGCCGACGGCCGGGGAAGGAGCGCCCCGGTGAGCCTGTTCGCGGGGGGCACGCCCTGCTGGGCGCCCGGTGACCCGGCCGGGCAGGGCGACGAGACCCCGCTGCCCGAGGTGCGCGGCCGGCTCGGCGCCGATGTCGCGGTGGTGGGCGCCGGCCTGGTGGGGCTGTCCACGGCGTACCACCTGGCGCAGCGCCGGCCCTCGCTGGACATCGCCGTGATGGACGCGCGGCGGCCGGCGGCGGGCGCGAGCGGGCGCGGCACCGGGCTGCTGGGCCCTCGGGTGGGCCCGCCGCTCGACCGGGCGGTGCGCCGCCACGGTCCGGCCACCGCGCACCGGATGCACCAGGCCGGCGTCGAGGCGGTACGGCACACCGTGGACCTGTGTGCCCGGCTCGGCGTCCCCTGCACGGACGGGGAGCAGATCGTCGCCGCGCGCTCCCGTGCCGGCCTGGTGTCGCTGGCACGGCAGGCCACCGCCTATCGCGCCCTGGGCCTGGACGTGCCGGTGCTCAGCGCCGCCGACATCCGGCGGCGGGTGGACGTGCCGTACCAGGCGGGTCTGCTGCACCGGCACGCCGCGACCCTCGACCCGGCCGCGCTGACGCGGGCCCTGGCGACGGCCTGCGCGGCCAAGGGCGTGCGGCTGTACGGCGGCAGCCCGCTGCGGGAGGTCCACGACCGGGACGGACGGATGTCCGAGCTGGTGTTCCCGCACGGCACGGTACGGGCGCCGCAGGCGGTGCTGGCGGTGAACGCCGGGGTGGCCGGGCTCGGGCTGCCGGTGGGCACCGTGCTCGCGCTGGAGGTGCACGCGGTGGCGACCGGGCCGCTGGGCCCCGAGGCGCGCGCACTCCTCGGCGGGGGCGGCCCGGCGGTGATCGACGCCGTGCCGCTGGCCCCGTACTTCCGCCTCACCGGCGACGGCCGGCTGGTCGTGGGGGGCGGCACCGCCCTCCACCCGGACGGGACCGCCCCCCGCCGCATCGCGGAGCTGCGGGTCTTCGCCTGGGACCGGCTGGAGCGGTGGCTGCGGACCCTGCACCCGGCCCTGGCCGAGGTCGAGGTCACGCACCGCTGGGCGGGCCGGATCGCGGTGACGGCGGACGGACTTCCGGTGGTGGGGCCGGTCCGGGGCTTCTGCGGCGTCTGGTACGCGGGCGGCTGCAACGGGCACGGGCTGGCGATGTCGGTGGCGCACGGCGCCCACCTCGCCGCGGCCCTGCTGGGTGCCGAGGACACGCCGGAGCCGCTGCCCTGGCACCGCTCCCGGGCACCGCGGCTGCCGGTGTCGCGGGTCACCCGGCCGCTGCTGCGGGCCTGTCTGGCCTCGACGGACCGGACCGTACGCCGTGCGGCATGGCCCGAGCTCGGTCCACGGCGGTAGGGGACGCACATGCAGCACGGACGCAGTACTGACCGGGAAAGGGGCACCACGATGATCGGCACGCTGCTGGCGAAGCCGCTGGAACTCATGGAGGCGAACTTCCGCAGGCCGACCGGGCGGGCCGGGCGGTTCTTCGGCAACCTCATGGCCGTACAGCACCGGAGTCTCACCGTGTGGGCGATCGAGCACATGGACGTGCGCGCCCGCCAGCGGGTACTGGACGTCGGCTGCGGCGGCGGCATGGCGGTGAAGCTGCTGTCCCGGCGGGCCGGCCAGGGATTCACCGCCGGGGTGGACCACTCGATGGAGATGGTCGAGCAGGCGGTACGCCGCAACCAGGCGGGCATCGCGCGGAGCCGGGTCGAGATCCGGCACGGCGACTGCGCGCACCTGCCGTACGCGGACTCCTCCTTCGACCAGGTCTGCGCGATCGAGACCTACTACTTCTGGCCGGACCCCGTGCTCGGCCTCGCCGAGGCGCACCGTGTGCTCAAACCGGGCGGCCAGGTGTCGATCACGCTGGAGATGAGCCGGGAGGCCGATGACGATCCGTCACTGGTGCAGCGGGTCTTCGGCCGGCGTTTCACGGAGCGCTCGGAGCGTGCGGGGCTGCACATCCTCTCCGGCGACGACCTGGTGGACAGCCTCACCAAAGCCGGCTTCCGGGACGCCCGGTTCGTGTCGGAGCCCCGCCGGTCGCTGGGCTGGGTCTGCGCCCTGGCCCGGAAGTGAGGGCGGGCCGATGACCGAGGCACGCGCCCACGCGGCGATGCCCGCCCCCAGGGCGGAGGGCCTCCCGGTGCTGGGCAACGTCCTGGACTTCCGCCGCGACATCCTCCGGGCCATGGGCCGCGGGCGCGCCGCCCACGGCGACCTGGTCCGCTACCGGCTCGGCCCGGTGACGGTGCACGGCGTGTCCAGCCCGGAGCTGGCCGCCGAAGTACTCACCGACACCGACCGGTTCGGCAAACTCGGGCCGGACAACCCGCTGCGGCTGGTCCTCGGCGAGGGCCTGCTGACCAGCGACGACCACAAGAGCTGGCTGCGCAACCGCCGGATGATGCAGCCGATCTACACCAAGCAGTCCCTCTCCGGCATGTACGCCATGATGGGTGTCGCGGCGGCCGAGCAGATCGCGCACATGTCCGCCCGCTACCGGACGGGCGCGGCCCTGGACCTGCACAAGGAGATGATGCGGGTCACCCTCGACATCGTCAGCCGCTGCATGTTCAGCACCGATGTGAGCCGCACCCTGGCCGGGCTCGGGCCCGACGCGGTGGACGTCGCGATCAACTACGCCTTCGACCGGCTCCAGAACCCGTTCAGCCCGCCCACCCACTGGCCGACCCCGCGCAACCGGCGCTTCCACCAGGTCATGCGGGGACTCGACGACCTCATCCACCGGATCATCGCGGAGCGCCGGCGGTCCGGCAGCCCCGCCGGCGGCGGGGACCTGCTGGACATGCTGCTGGCCGCCCGCGACGCCGACACCGGCAGGGGGATGACCGACCGGGAGCTGCGGGACGAGGTGATCACCACCTTCGCCGCCGGGCACGAGACCACCGCGATCACCCTCACCTGGGCCTTCTACCTGCTGTCCCGGCACCGCGAGGTGCTGCGGCGGGTGCAGCGCGAAGTGGACGGCGTGCTGGGGGACGAACTGCCGACCCCCGACGACCTGGCGGCCATGCCGTACACCCTGCGGGTCTTCGAGGAGGCCCTGCGGCTGTACCCGTCGGCGCCGATCGTCCCCCGGCTGGTACAGCGGGACACCGGACTGGGCGGCTACCGGGTACCGGCCGGGTCACGGGTCCTGGTCAACCTGTACGACGTCCACCGCCACCCACGCCACTGGCCGGACCCCGAACGCTTCGACCCGGACCGCTTCCTGCCGGACGCCAGCAAGGAGCGCCACCGGTTCGCCTACCTGCCGTTCGGCGCGGGGCCCCATCTGTGCATCGGGAAGCACTTCGCGCTCATGGAGGCGCATCTGCTGCTGACCGCCCTGGTGCGCCGCTGGGAGTTCCGGCATGTCCCCTCACACCGGGTGGTGAACCACGCCACCATCACTCTGAGGCCGCGGTACGGGATGCTGATGACGATGCATCAGCGGACGTCCTCGGCCGACCTCGTCACGAAGAACGGACCTCATGAACGCTGACCCTGGGATCCTGGACCCCGAGCGCCTCAACTGGACCCGGTACCGGCCCGGCCGGCGAGCCGGCCACTACGAGAGCTTCTACCAGCGCGGCAACCACCCCACGGAGCCCCGCGCCTTCTGGATCAGGTACACCGTGTTCAGCCCCGCGAAGATGCCCGAGGCCGCCATCGGCGAGCTCTGGGCCGTCTGGTTCGACGGGGTGACCGGACGGCATGTCGTGGCCAAGGAGGAACACCCCATCGCCGACTGCCACTTCAGCCCCGACTCGTTCGGCGCCCGGATCGGCGACCGGCTGCTGGAGCCCGGGCGCCTCAAGGGTGAGGCGACCGGCCCGGACGGCGCCATCGGCTGGGACCTGACGTACACCGGGGACCACCCGCCGCTCCTCCTGCTGCCGCCGAGGATGTACACGGGCGGGTTCCCCAAGGCCAAGAGCCTGGTCGGCACGCCGCTCGCCCGGTACAGCGGCAGCCTGCACGTGGGCGGCGAGACCATCGCCGTCGACGGCTGGACCGGCAGCCAGAACCACAACTGGGGCAGCCGGCACACCGACCACTACGCGTTCGGGCAGGTCGCCGGCTTCGACGGGGAACCCGACAGCTTCCTGGAGGTCGTCACCGCGCGCGCCAGGATCGGTCCGCTGCGCGTTCCGCAGGTCACCTTCCTCGTCCTGCGCCACCAGGACCGCGAGTACTCCCTGGTGTCGCTGCGGCAGGCGCTGACCGCCAAGGCGGACTTCGGCTACTTCTACTGGGACTTCGCCACGTCCGACGAGACCGTCGACATCCGCGGGCGGATGACGGCCCCGGCGGAGCGGTTCGTCGGTCTGAACTACTACAACCCGCCCGGCGGGATCAAACACTGCCTCAACACGAAGATCGGCTCCTGCACGGTGACGGTGGCCAACCGGATGACCGGCAAGCGGACCGAACTCAGGACCGACGACCGGGCTCTGCTGGAGATCCTCACGGACGACCGTGAGCACGGCATCACCATCCGCGCGTGACCGGCCCGGCTCCGCTCACCGAGCGCATCACGGTCCGGGTCCCGCCGCTCACCGCGTACACCGCCGTGAGCGACGTGACCCGGATGGGCCGGTGGAGTCCCGAGGCGCGCGGCGCCTGGGTGCCGGGCGGCCGCGGGCCCGCCCGCGTCGGAACCCGCTTCGTGGGCATCAACCGCGCTTCGTGGCTGCCCTGGGCCACCCTGTGCACCGTGGTCTCCGCCCAGCCGGGAGTCCGCTTCTCCTTCGAGGCCGGTTTTCCGGGAGTGGCCCTCTCCCGGTGGACGTACCGGTTCACGGAGGTACCCGGGGGATGCGAGGTGACGGAGGAGTGGCTGGATCTGCGGTCGGGAGCCGCCGGACGACTGCTCACGGCGGTCGCGCCCTTGGTCACGGGCGTGGTCCGGCGTCGTGAGCGCAACCGGGCGACGATGAGGACGACACTCGCCGGGCTCCGGGCGGCCCTGGAGAGCGGCGGCTGAGACGGGTGCGGACCGGGCGCCGGGTCCGGCGGCGTCTCACCGGGGTCTGCGGCGGCGGTGATCCAGCAGCAGAGCCATGGCGCCCAGGGCGAGCAGGCCCCGGTGGGATCGGCGCTCGCCTCCAAGAGAGGGCGGCGTCCTCGGCTGGTGGACCTGGAGCGCGAACCGCCGGTTGGCGGTGTCGGCCAGCAGTCCGCGCAGCTGCTCGGGGCTGGTGCTGGCGGTGACCATCAGGTCCATCGTGGTACGGGCCAGCTGCTCCAGCGAGAGGAACTCGCCGAGCAGCGACAGCACGATGCCCCGGACCTCGCCCTTGAAGATCTCCGCCAGCGACAACTCGGGCGCCAGGCAGCGGACCGAGCCCTCCAGATTGGCGAAGGACTTGCCCAGCAACGAGATCGCGGGCGCGGAGCCGATGCCCCGTTTGGTGGCCTTCTCCAGCACGGTGGTCAGTGACACGCCGAAATTGAGCTCGTCCAGCGAGGCGTTGGCGATCTTGGGGACCAGCGCCGCCATGTCGGCGGCGAACGCCGGGAGGTTCGCCCAGGCGGTGAGTTTCCCCATGTCGGCCCAGGCGCGGGCGAGGCCGTGTCCGTCGTTCTGTGCCAGCGCCATCAGCAGCGGAAGCAGTTGCAGGCTGGTCCGCTTGTCCAGGCGCCCCACCATGCCCCAGTCGATCAGGGTCGCCTGCCCGCCGGGCAGGGCGAAGACATTGCCCGCGTGCGGATCCGCGTGGAACGTCCGCTGGACGAAGTAACCGCGGTACATGAACCGCAGCAGGTCCTTGCCGATGTCGGTGCGTTCGCTGTCGCTGAACGCCGTCCGCTCCAGATGCCGCACGGACATGCCGGGAGCCATCGACTGCACCAGCACCCTGGGCGTGGCCGACAGCACTTCGGGGACCGCCAGCGTGCGGAAGTCCCGGACGGCCTCCCGGGCCTCCTCCATGTTGCGCGCCTCACCGGTGAAGTCCAGTTCGGGCTCCATGGCGTCGAAGATCGAGCCCAGCATCGCCTCGACGTCGATGACCTCGTTGAACCGCGGTGCCACACGTGCCACGATCCGGGCCGCCCTGCGCAGCAGAGCCATGTCCGCCCGCACCGCCTCACGGATCGCGGGCCGCTGGATCTTCACGACCGCCGGCCGTCCCCCGGGGAGGGTGACCCGGTAGACCTGGGCCAGCGACGCCGCTCCCAGGGGCCGCTCGGTGTCGATGTCGTCGAATCTGAGCTTCCAGTCGGCGCCGAGATCACGCTCCAGGACGGGCTCGAACGTGGCGAACGGCTGCACGTCGACCTGGTCGTGCAGGTTCTGGAACTCGGCGATCATCGACGGCGGGACCATGTCCGGCCGGGTGGAGAGGATCTGGCCCAGCTTCACGTAGAACGGCCCGAGGCTCTCCAGAGCGTGCCGTACGGCTCGGGCACGCCGCCGCGCGTCCCCGGCGGAGGCTTCGTCGGCCTCCGCCGGGGACCAGCCGTCCCTTCTGGATCTGCCGCGTTCCCGCGCCGTACGACCGACCTCGTCGGCGATCAGACTGCCCAGCACCTTCACGACCAGCCGGAGCCGGTCGCCGACCAAGGCCCTCACGACGCGGGCTCACTCCTCGGGTTCTGCGGTGGCCGGCCCGGCGTACCGGGCACGGTCAGCGGTCAGTGGGGCGACAACACAGCGGCAGGAACGGCGGCGGTCACACCTTCTTGGCCGGCGGGCGGACCGTGGTGGTCTCCGCGATCTCCTGGACGGCGTCCAGGGCCCCGACGAGCGTGGCGAGCAGTTCCGTCAGCCTGGCGATCTGCTGGGGCAGCTTGGTCAGGGACTCGGCCAGGCCGCCCAACTCCCCCGCGGAGGCGGGCAGAGCCGCTGCCGCGCCGGCGAGCTGACCGAAGGCCGCGAGCGGATTGGCCGGGGCGGACGACCCGCTGAGGGCCGCCACGGGATTGACGGCGCCCGCCAGGGCGGCGAGCGGGTTGGCCGCCCCGGCGAGGGCCGCCGCCAGGGGGTTCACCGCCCCGGAGTTGCGGTCCGAGGTGTCGGCCAGGGCGGCGAACGGGTTGGCACCCGCGAGCGCGGCCATGGGGTTCGCGGCGCCGCCGAACGCCGCCAGCGCCTGGAGCGCACCGACCGGCGTCCCGGCCAGGGCCGCCAGGGGAAGGCCGGCGGGGAACCAGTCCGGGAGGTCGGACTTCCTGGATTTGCTCGGCGGATCCAGAATTTCGTTGAAGGCCCTGTTGGAGCTGTCGGCGATGTCGCTGAGGAAATTCTTGATGGTGTCCTGCGTGCTCGGCTTGTCGGCCATTCTTACGGATTTCCTTCCTGAATTGGCATCATGGTGTCGCCCAGGATGCCGAACCTTTTCCTCCGGTTGTCCGCAGGGTTAGCCCAGGGTTTTGCTGCACATATGACGGAGCCTCGCCCTGCCACGTGTGAAAGCACCCTCGGCGGCCTTTACGGAGATCTGGTTGATGCGGGCGAACTCCGCGACGGAGATCCCGTCGGCCCGCGCGAGTATGACCTGCCGCTCCCTGCCGCGGAGCTGATGGACCTGCCCGAGCAGCCAGCGGCCGAACTCCCGGTCACAGACGGCTTCCTCCACCATCTCCGGCTCCCGGGCGGCGGCGGTGCGTTGCAGCAGGCGCGACCATCGCTCGCGGTCCCGGTGATAGTCGACGCACAGCCGAAGGGCGACCGAGGTCAGGAACGCCCCCAGCCGGTCGGGGTCCAGATCGCGGTGGGCCGCCGCGCGCAGCAGCGTCTCCTGGACGCAGTCCTCGGCGTCATGGAGATTGGGCAGCCGACGGCGCACCAGGCGGATAAGGCGCTCACGATGCTGGATCACATCGCGCCAGGAGGAATTGTCAGATGGTTGCATGCACGTCACCAATGATCGAACGACTGAAATGCGCTTAGTAGGTGTGTTCGTGCATGCTTTCCTGCAGGCCGAGTGCCCCCATTTTTTCTACCCCCTCCCGTCCTGCGGCCAGAATTTTCCTTGCCGCGCGAGAAGATAGACAAACCCGCCTCATGGATAGTAATACAAAACTCGGCTTGATTTACATTCGGCTGAAATGCACTGTGGAGTCAAGGCCTGTTCGGCTAGGGTCGCCTCGTGACGGGTGACGCTCCCCGTTGTGCCCTGATGTGCCCTCGCGGTGGGTGATCGAGGTAGAACTGCAGGTCGGACGCGTGTTTTGGGGGCACTGTGCGATTGAGAGTGGAGTTCACGACCGAACCCTTCGACCTGGACGAGGCGCCCGCGCACGCCCTGGTGGCACGGGAGGTCGTCGAGTCCGCCGAACTGGACGCCGTGGACGTCGGCCCGTTCGGCAACACGGCGGAGGGGGACGTCGGCACGGTGCTCGCGGCCGTCGACGCGCTGCTGCGCAGGACTCTGGAGGCCGGTGCCACCCGGATCACGCTCCAGGTCAACGTCATCGGGGAGGGCGAGTGAGCGGCAACGGCGACGAGCCCTTCATCACGGCGGTCAAGCCGCTGGTCGACGCCATGGGCGGGGAGATGCTGCCGCCGGACGAGGCCGGCCCCGACGACGTCGTGCTCGCCTGGGCGGGCGTCGCCGTCGTCGCCGTACGCCTGCCCCAGCTCGCCGACTCCCTCGACCACATCCTCGCCGCCATGGAGCGCAAGCAGGGCAAGCCGCTGGCCGACCTGGACCGCAAGGCCAAGCAGGAGGTCGTACGGATGCTGGAGGCGCGCGGCGCCTTCGCCGTCCGGCACGGCGTGGAGACCGTGGCCGGCGCGCTCGGCGTCAGCCGCTTCACCGTCTACAACTACCTCAACCGCGAGAAGCATCCCTGAGTGTTCCTCCGGGGCGGAATTTTCAACAAAGTGTTGACGCGGTGTCGCGCAGGGCGTTAGCTGGCGGCAGCCCGTTCAGCACGAAGGCCGTCCGCGGCCACGGAGGCTCCCGTGACGTCGACTTCCCCGCCCCCGGGCCTGGCCCGGTTCAACGCCCTGGAGGAGCACGCGGCCTTCGCCGCCCTCCACGACGCGTGCGCCTCCACCGTGTGGGCCGGGCGCCTGCTCGCCGCCCGCCCCTACGCCACCGCCGACGACCTCTACGCCGCGAGCGACGCCGCCATGGCGGAGCTGGCCACCGAGGACCTCGACGAGGCGATGGCCGGGCACCCGCCGATCGGCCGGCCGAAGCCGGGCGACCCCGCCTCGGCCCGGGAGCAGCGCGGCATGGCCGGCGCCTCCGCGGAGCTCAGGGCGGAGATGCTCGAACTCAACCTGGCCTACCAGGAGAAGTTCGGCCACGTCTTCCTCATCTGCGCCACCGGCCGGACCGGCGAGCAGATGCGGGACGCCCTTCAGGCGCGGATCGGGAACCCGCCGGAGCAGGAGCGGGAGATCGTCCGCACCGAGCTGGGCAGGATCAACCGCATCCGCCTGGCCCGACTCGTCGAAGAGGACGCCTGACACCATGAGCACCCGCACCACCGCCTCCGTGTCCACGCACATCCTGGACACCAGCGCCGGCCGCCCCGCCGGCTCGGTGACCGTCCACCTCGCGGCCCGCGGCGGCAGGGACGCCGCATGGCAGGCACTCGGCGGCTCCGCGACCGACGCGGACGGGCGGTGCAAGGACCTCCCGGACCTGCCGGAGGGAACGACCCACGTACGGCTCGACTTCGCGGTCGAGGCGTACTTCGAGAAGTCCGCGAAGAGGCAAGCCGAGGCGCAGCAGGACGCCCCCGCGAATCGGGACAGCGGCCCCGGTGTGTTCTTCCCGGAGGTGGCGGTCACGTTCGCCGTCGTGCCGGGCGAGCACTACCACGTACCGCTGCTGCTCAACCCGTTCGGCTACTCCGTTTACCGAGGGAGCTAGCAGACACATGCCCATCCTGGGACAGAACCAGTACGGCAAGGCCGAGAACCGGGTCGTCAAGATCACGCGGGACGGCGCCGTCCACCACATCAGGGACCTGAACGTGTCCGTGTCGCTCTCCGGCGACATGGACGACGTCCACTACTCCGGCTCCAACGCCAACGTCCTGCCGACCGACACCACCAAGAACACGGTGTACGCGTTCGCCAAGGAGCACGGCATCGAGTCGCCCGAGCAGTTCGGCATCCACCTCGCCCGGCACTTCGTGACCTCGCAGGAGCCCATCCACCGGGCGCGCATCCGCATCGAGGAGTACGCCTGGGAGCGGATCGAGCACGCGGGGGAGGGCGCGCACTCCTTCGTCCGCAAGGGCCAGGAGACCCGGCTGACGCAGATCACGTACGACGGTGCGACCTGGGAGGCCGTCTCCGGCCTGAAGGACCTCGTCGTGATGAACTCGACGGACTCCGAGTTCTGGGGCTACGTCAAGGACAAGTACACGACCCTCCCCGAGGCCCACGACCGCGTCCTGGCCACCGAGGTCTCCGGCCGCTGGCGGTTCGGCTGGAGCGACGACGGGCAGCCGAAGCCCGACTGGGAGGAGTCGTACGCACAGACCAGGCGGCACCTGCTCCAAGCCTTCGCCGAGACCTACTCGCTCTCGCTCCAGCAGACGCTGTACGCAATGGGCGCCCGCGTCATCGACCACCGGCCCGAGATCGACGAGATCCGCTTCTCCCTCCCCAACAAGCACCACTTCCTCGTCGACCTGGAGCCCTTCGGGCTCAAGAACGACACCGCCGACGGAGCGGTGTACTTCGCCGCCGACCGGCCCTACGGCCTGATCGAGGCCACCGTTCTGCGGGAAGGGTGCGAGGCGAAGATCCCGGCGGACCTCACCAACCTCTGAAGGACGAACCATGGCAGCAGCCCAGCGCACCGTCATCGAGAACGTGGCGATCGCGACCGTGGACGCGGAGGACACCGAGTACGCCTCCGGACACCTCGTCATCGCCGGCAACCGCATCGAGTCGCTCGGCCCCGGCCGCGCCCCCGAGGGCCTGGAGAACGTCGTACGCCGCATCGACGCCTCCGGGCACCTGGTCACCCCCGGCCTGGTCAACACCCACCACCACTTCTACCAGTGGATCACCCGGGGCCTGGCCACGGACCACAACCTCTTCGACTGGCTGGTCGCGCTGTACCCGACCTGGGCGCGCATCGACGAACCGATGGTCCGCGCGGCGGCCCGGGGCTCGCTGGCGATGATGGCCCGCGGCGGCGTCACGACCGCCATGGACCACCACTACGTCTTCCCGGAGGGCTCCGGCGACCTCTCCGGCGCGATCATCCGCGCCGCCCAGGAGACGGGCGTACGCTTCACCCTCGCCCGCGGCTCCATGGACCGCAGCGAGAAGGACGGCGGCCTGCCCCCGGACTTCGCCGTCGAGACCCTCGACGGCGCCCTCGCCGCGACCGAGGAGACCGTCGAGCGGCACCACGACGCCTCCTTCGACGCGATGACACAGGTCGCCGTCGCCCCCTGCTCGCCCTTCTCCGTCTCCACCGAACTGCTCCGGCAGGGCGCCGAACTGGCCCGCCGCCTCGGCGTGCGCCTGCACACCCACGGCTCGGAGACCGTGGAGGAGGAGAAGTTCTGCCACGAGCTGTTCGGCATGGGCCCGACCGACTACTTCGAGTCCACCGGCTGGCTCGGCGAGGACGTGTGGATGGCGCACTGCGTCCACATGAACGACTCCGACATCGCCGCCTTCGCCCGTACGAGGACGGGTGTCGCGCACTGCCCGTCCTCCAACGCCCGCCTCGCGGCCGGCATCGCCCGGGTCCCCGACATGCTCGCGGCCGGCGTCCCCGTCGGCCTCGGCGTCGACGGCACGGCGTCCAACGAGTCGGGCGAACTGCACACCGAACTGCGCAACGCCCTGCTCATCAACCGCCTCGGCGCCCACCGCGAGGCCGCGCTGAGCGCCCGGCAGGCGCTGCGGCTCGGCACGTACGGCGGCGCACAGATCCTCGGCCGCGCCGCTCAGATCGGCTCGCTGGAGCCGGGCAAGCTGGCCGACCTGGTGCTGTGGAAGCTGGACACCCTCGCCCACGCCTCCATCGCCGACCCGGTGACCGCGCTGGTCCTCGGCGCGGCGGCCCCGGTCACCGCGTCGTTCGTGAACGGCCGGCAGATCGTGGAGGACGGCCGGCTGCTCACCGTCGACGAGGACGAGATCGCCCGCTCGACGCGTCAGGAGGCCCAGCGCCTGGCACGGATCACCGCCGGGGGCTGAGCTGCCGAGGGCCGCGCCGGCGGGCTGAGCGTTCGAGGGCTGAGCAGCGGATGGACTCCGGCCGGGAGGGACGGCTCCCGGCCGGCGGCCGTGGACCCGACGCGGTCCACGGCGGCGGTACCCCGGGGCGCGCGTGGACTCGCGCGCCCCGGGCGCCGGTCACCGTCCGCGGCGGGGCATCGCGCAGGGCGTGGCCTCGGGCGGCCGGCCTGACGCCCGGGGCGGGGCGGCGGGCATCCTGGCCGGACCGCCCCGCCTCGCCCCGCCGCTACCGCCCCGACCCGCCGCTACCGCCCCGACCCGCCGTTACCGGTTCCCTTCCTGGCGCCGCGTTCGCAGCACGACCGCAGCCAGCGCCAGCGCGCCCAGCGCGATCCCCGTCGCCACCCGGAACGCCAGCCGGTAGCCCTCGGCCGTGGCCGGTATCAGCTCCGCGCCCCGGCCGACAAGGCCCTCCGTCCGGCCCGCCGCGAGTGTCGACAGCACCGCCAGCCCCAGCGAACCGCCCACGACCTGCGTGGTGTTGAACAACCCGGAGGCAAGGCCCGCGTCCTCCTCCCGCGCCGCCGACATGGCCGTCCCGGTCAGGGCCGGCATCGCGGCGGCGAAACCGGCGGACAGCAGGAGCAGCGCGGGCAGGACGTCGGCGGCGTACGAGCCGTCGGCCGGGGCGCGGCTCAGCAGCGCCATGCCGCCGACGATCAGCACCAGCCCGGCCAGCAGCACCCGGTACGGGCCGAACCGGCCGACGACCCGCGCGGACAGGCCCATCATCAGCAGCCCGATCGCGACCGGCGCCGGAAGGAACGCCGTACCGGTCGCCAACTCGCTGAAGCGGAGGACACGTTGCAGATACAGCGCGCCGATGAACTGGAAGCCGTACATCGTCCCGATCATCAGCACCTGCACGGCGTTGGCGCCGGCCAGCAGCCGGGAGCGGAACAGCCGCAGCCGCAGCAGCGGCCGTGCGGTCCGCGCCTGACGGACGGTGAACGCCGCGAACAGGGCGAGGGTGGCGCCGGCGAGCAGGAGGGTGGCGGTGAGGCTCCGGTCGCCGGCGCCCACGATGACGTACACCGTCAGCATCAGCGCGCCCGTCACCAGCGCGGCACCGGGGTAGTCGGCGCCCCTGCCGAGCCCGGCCCCGCGCTCCGGGGCGAGGACCCGGACGGCCGCCAGCCAGGCGGCGATGCCGATCGGCAGGTTGATCAGGAAGATCCAGTGCCAGCCGACGGCCTGCGTCAGCGCCCCGCCGAGGAACGTGCCGAGCGCCCCGCCCGCCGCCCCGACCGCGCTGAACACCGCGATGGCTCGGGCCTGTTCACGGGGTTCGGGGAAGAGCGCGACCAGCATCCCCAGCACCACCGCCGACGCCATGGCGCCACCCACGCCCTGCACGGCCCGCGCCGCGATCAGCACCCCCTGGCTCGTGGCTGCCCCGGCCAGGACGGAGGCGGCCGTGAACACGGCGAGCCCCGCGGTGAACATCCGCTTGCGGCCCACCAGGTCCCCGAGCCGGCCGACCAGCAGGAGCAGCCCGCCGAAGGGGATCAGATACGCGTTGACCACCCAGGCGAGCCCCGGCCCGCTGAAGCCGAGGTCGCTCTGGATGGCGGGCATCGCCACCGTGACGATGTTGCCGTCCAGGATCGTCATCAGCGTGCCCGCGCACAGGACGACGAGGGACGCCCAGCGGGAGTGGGTTCGGGACGGTGTCACCCGTGGCGGTGACTCGATCGTGGTCGGCATGGTCGACATGCTCTTCAGGCCTCCCCTTGGCCTCTCGGCCCCTTGGTGCACGACTTGTAACGGGGTCCATCGTGAGTAACCTTGGGCGACGGCGTAAGGAGGCAGTCCGATGTCCCAGAGGAACACCGGTGTTACCGCCCAGGTCGTGAACGCGCACGCGTGCCCGGTCCGGGAAGTTCTTGACAGGGTCTCCGGGAAGTGGAGCGTGCAGATCCTCGTGGCAGCCGCGCACGGGCCGATCCGCTTCACCGAACTGGAACGCAGCATCGAGGGCATCAGCCGTCGCATGCTCACCCTCACCCTGCGCAACCTGGAGCGGGACGGCCTGGTGACGCGCACGGTGCATCCGACGGTGCCACCGCGGGTGGAGTACGAACTCACCCCGGTCGCACGCGAGTTGCACGAGACCCTGCAACGGCTGACCGACTGGGCCGAGCGCAACCGCGTGTACATCGCCGAGTCACGGGCGACCTACGACGCCGAGCACCAGCCGGAGCTGCTCGACGCGTAGGCGGCGCGGGGCGCGGGCGTCCTACAGCCCGAACAGGCTGAGGTCGGAGGCGAGTTCCTTGAAGATCTCCCGCGGATCCGCGACCAGCTTCCGCTCCTGGAGGTCCAGTATTCCGCCCACCCCCACGACCTCGGCGGCCACCGTGCCGTCGGTCTTGCGTATCTCCTGCCGTATCCGGAAGGTCTTGCCGCCACCCCACTCGAACTCGCAGGTCACGTCGACCTCGTCACCGGCGAGCAGCTCGTGCCGGTAGCGGATGGTGGTCTCCAGCGCCACCGGGCCCACACCCCGGCCGATCAGCTCGGCCTGGCTGATCCCGGCCGCCTTCAGCAGCGTCCAGCGGGCGTGCTCCGCGTAGTTGAGGTACACCGCCTGATTGAGGTGACCCTGTACGTCGGTCTCGTAGCCGCGGACGGTCACCCGGACGGAAAACGGTTCGGCCACTGCTTTCCCTTCTCGCGTTCGGTTTCTCAGCGATTTCTCTGGGATCCCCGATCTTGGCACGCGCCTCACACCCGTCGTGGCGATGCCAGCAGATACCGCGCTCTCGACCTGGGTTCGGTGTACTCCCCGGCCTGCCAGCCCGCCCCCTCCAGCGTGGCCGCGCAGGCCCGCAGCGCCGCCCCGTCCGGCGCGTACACGGCGACCGCCTCCGGCTGCGGGGTCGCGCGCACCCGGTAGCCGTCGGCGCCCCCGCCCTCGGGGCGGTGCCCCGCCGCCTCCAGCGCGAGCGCGGCCGCCCGCACCAGATGCGTCCGCTCCCAGGAGCACGGCCGGTCCGTGGCACCGTCCGGGTTGGTCATCCGGCGCAGCTCCAGGAGCCCCTGCCAGGCGCTCTGCACCTCGCGCGCCCGGGACGGCCCGGCGGCCTCCTCGTCGTCACCTCCGACGCGCGCCGCGAAGACGCCACCGGTCACGGGCCGAACCACCGGCTCGGCGGTCGCTCCCGGCTCGTCGGTCGCCCCCGGCACCGCCTCCCGTATCCGGTGCCCGGCCGGCGTCAGGAAGTGGTCGTGCGGCGGACGCGGATGCCGGAACGCCAGCCCCCGCCTGACCAGCGCCGCCAACTGGGCCTCCGTCCCCCTCAGCCGTCCGGTGACGGGGTCGGCGGCATCGATCACACGCCGCTGCGCGGCGGTCGGCGGTCGGCTCACGGCGTGCTCCTCCCTGATGGCCCTGACGGTCGGCATGCTTCGAAGACTACGACCGGGCACTGACAACGGGCCGCGCCCCGACCGCCCCTACGCCTGAGCCCGGAGGTTCCACCCCGCGATCACCGGCCGCCCGTGCTCCGTGCCCAGCCGGCACAGTGTCCCGGTCGCCAACTGGAACAGCGCCCCGTCCCGCGGCGGCAGCCCCAGCCGGCGGGCGGTGAGCACCCGCAGGAAGTGACCGTGCGCCACCAGCAGGACGCCGGCCTGGGTGTCGGCGGCGTCCACCTTGGCCAGCATCCGGTCGGCGCGCTCGCCGACCTCTTCCGGGGTCTCCCCGGGATGCTCGGGCGGCCCCGGCGCCACCCCGTCGGTGAACAGGAACCAGCCCGGGCGGGTCTCGTGGATCTCCGGGGTCGTCACCCCCTCGTAGCCGCCGTAGTCCCATTCCCGCAGATCGGCATCGACGCGGGCGTCATCCGCCCCGATGAGTTCGGCGGTCTCCCGCGCCCGCCGCAACGGACTGACGAAGGCCACCCCGATCCGCTGCTCCCGGACCAACGGCACCAGCGAGCGCGCCTGCGCCCGCCCGTGCTCGGTCAGCGGCACGTCCGTCCAGCCGGTGTGCCGCCCGGACCGCGACCACTCGGTCTCACCGTGCCGGACGAGAAAGAGATCACCCATGCGGACAGGCTAGGGGCGGGATGCTCACACTCGGCGGCATCACACGCACGACGCCGGTGCGGTCTCGGCAGGGCGCGTCTGGTGGTTGAGATTCTTCAGAATCCGATGGCTTCGCGGAGCAGCAGGACGGTGCCGCGTCCGGGCTGGTGCTCCGCGTTGAGGATGAGGAGGCGGTTGACGGCGCTGGGCCACCCGTGCGCTGCCTGGGTGCGGGCGCTTTCCAGGGGGAGGCAGTGCTCTTCGACGCGGCGCAGTGCGGCGGGCAGGTCGGCTACGACCTTCTGCGCCCCGACGATCCAGATCGCGCGGGCGGCGCCGCCGGAATAGCTTGGCAGTTGGCTTCCACTGCCCGAGGCCACCACGAGGGACCCGGTCTCGGTGACCGCGGCGACGCTTCCCACGACGACGTCCGGGCCGGCGAGCAGCCGCCGGATCTCATCCATCTGGGTGGCGCGGTCCATGGCCAGGGCGCGTGGCTTGATGGCCCGGTACCGCCCACCGGTGTTGATGTCCTCGTCGATGCCGGACAGGCGAAGCGTCTCGCTGGCCCCGGTGAACACACCGGCGCCCTCCGGTATCAGCTCTTTGACGCGGGTACGCGCGGCGGCGACGTCGTCGAGGATCTCCACGGCGAAACCGTGTGCGGTCAGCGCGGCGGCCGCCCGCTCCAGTGACCGTGCGGGCGCCGGGTCGGCGAACGGCGTCGCCGGAAGTGGGGTGGTCATGATGTCTCTGAGCTCCCTGTTCGCTGGACGATGTGTTGCTCCCAGCGGTTCGACAACACAGACCCCGGGAATGTGAGGCGACGCCCCGGCCTCACATTCCGGTGCGCTGTCCTGTCGAACCGGTGAGAGCGGATGCGACCGAGGGAGCAGTCGGCACCATGACCACCCGATCCGAGTCAGAGCAGGACCGGCCCGATCCGGGCCTGGACGCGATCATGAGCGAGCGGCGTCGGCTGATCAACCTCGCCTACCGGCTCCTGGGCTCCCTGGCCGAGGCCGAGGACGCCGTCCAGGAGACCTACGCCCGCTGGTACGCCATGTCCCGGCAGCAGCAGGACGCCATCGAGTCTCCCGGCGCCTGGCTGACGACGGTCGCCGGCCGCGTCTGCCTCAACCTGCTCGGCTCCGCACGGGTCCGGCGGGAGACCTACGTGGGCGAATGGATCCCCGAGCCGCTGCCCGAGCGTACGGAGTGGATCAGCGGACGGCCGGGCGGTGCGGCCGCCGACCCGGCCGACCGGGTCACCCTGGACGAGTCGGTCAGCCTGGCCTTCCTGGTCGTGCTCGAATCGATGACCCCGGCCGAGCGCGTCGCGTTCGTCCTCCACGACGTCTTCTGCCACACCTTCGCCGAAGTGGCCGAGATCGTCGGCCGCACCCCGGCGGCCTGCCGCCAGCTGGCCTCCTCGGCCCGCCGCCGCATCCGGGCCGCGCAGCCTCCCGCCACCCCGGCGGTCCAGCGCGCCGACATCGTCAGGGACTTCAAGCAGGCATGGGAAGCCAAGGACATCGACGCCCTCATCGGCCTGCTCGACCCCGACGCCACGGCGACCGCCGACGGCGGCGGCCTCGCCGTCACCTTCCTGCACCCGATCGAAGGCGGCGAGCAGATCGCCCACGCCTGGATCGAACTCGCCCGCCGCCGCCCCGCCGACATGACGCTCCTGGAACGCACGGTGAACGGCCAGCCAGGCCTGGTGGCTCAGTTGGACGGCGTCACCGTTACGGTGTTCGCGTTCGAGGTCGCGGACGACCGGATCAAGCACATCTGGGTGGTACGCAACCCCGAGAAACTCCGGCGATGGACGTCGGGTTGACGCGGATCCGCTTGCCCACGGACTGGATGGATGTCATCCGCGCGCGGGATCGTGAACTCGACGGGACCTGCGGCGGTGCTGTCACCGTGCGGGGCCGTCGACGGCGGTCGCACGCCACCAGTCGCCGCCCGGCCTCATCTGTCTCCGCAGCCAACTCGGCTACGGGCGCGTTGATTTCGGTGGTCAGGGATGTCATGGCCGTGCTGCTGCCTTCGGAGCTGACGTGACTCTCGAAACGCTTGTGGTGCATATCACTTAAAGTTATGGGTCTATTTGGCTTTTCCGGGCCGCGATGTCCGTTTGTGCAGGCCTAGACCTCTCCTTGATCTCATGTTTACGTCATGTGCACGACCTGTGAATGACCGATCACAGTGGGCGGGGTCTGGGGAGACCTCGTGGGGGAGGACGTGTCATGCCTGTGGGCAGACAATGGCGTTTCGCGGGTGTGGCCGCTTGTGCCGCGATCGCTCTGAGTGTGCTTCCGTCGACGCACGCGCTGGGAGCTGCACGTAGCGGGACCTCGGCTGGTGCGGCATCGGACATCAAAGGCTCGCCGGATGCCGGTACGGGGACCGCCGGGACCGATGCAGAGGCGATAGCCCTGGCAAAGCGGTCGGGCCACCCCGTGGAGATCACCTCCTTGCGAGGGGAGAGCAGCGAGGTCTTCGCGAATCCTGACGGCAGACTGGAGGCGCGGGAGCACCTGCGTCCGGTACGGGCGCGTGTGGATGGCGTTTGGAAGGCCATCGACACCGACCTGGCCCAGTCGGGAGACGGGATGGTGGCCCCGAAGGCCGCCGCCATCGGACTGGAGTTCTCGGGCGGCGGGGACGCGCCGATGGTGCGCATGACGAAGGCCGGACGGGAACTGGCCTTGTCATGGCCTGGAAAGCTGCCTGCTCCGCAGCTTCAGGGTGCCACCGCGACCTATCCCGACGTCCTGCCAGGCGTCGACCTCCGGTTGGGCGCACAGCAGGACGGCT
Source organism: Streptomyces sp. NPDC001480 (assembly GCF_042894725.1). Taxonomy (NCBI): domain Bacteria; kingdom Bacillati; phylum Actinomycetota; class Actinomycetes; order Kitasatosporales; family Streptomycetaceae; genus Streptomyces; species Streptomyces sp. NPDC001480. The sequence continues at coordinate 551,423 of NZ_JBIAVX010000004.1, forward strand.
TCACGCAACTGCTGGTCGTGAAGTCGGCCCAGGCCGCTGCCAGCAAGGAACTGGCCCAGCTGCGCCTGAAGCTCGATGCCGACGGCATGGACGTGAAAGAGACCGACGGCGGCGGTCTGCAAGCCGTGGACAAAGGCGCCGGCGGTGCGGTGTTCGAGGCGCCGCAGCCGCTCATGTGGGATTCCAGCACGGGAGCTTCGGCGCAGAAGGCGGCGAGCGGAAAGCCCTCGGCCGCGAAGGCGGCGAACAGCCCCAGGGCCGACAGCGAGCCGGGCGCGGCGGAGTCGGGCAAGCTGGCACCGGTCGGGGTGGATGTTCCGGCCGGCCAGGACGAACTGGTCCTGACCCCGGACAGCAATATCCTCCACGGCGAGGACACGGTGTATCCGGTGTTCATCGACCCGAAGTTCGACACACCCAAGGCGACATCGTGGACGGTGGCGTCGAAGTACTGGGCGTCCTCACCGCAGTGGAAGTTCAACGGCGATCCGGACGCCGGCCTGGGCGACTGCGCCTGGTACTACTGCAAGCCCTATGACACCAAGCGGCTCTTCTACCAGTTCCCGGTCTCGAAGTACGCGGGCAAGGACATCCTGAAAGCGGAGTTCGTCGTCCGCAACACGTGGTCCGCGTCCTGCAGTGCCAGGAGCGTGCAGCTGTGGCGGACCAAAGGCATCTCGACGTCCACGACATGGAACTCTCAGAACGACTCCGGCTTCTGGATCGACCACCTTGCGACCGACTCCTTCGCCTACGGTTTCGACGGGTGCGCGTCCAAGGACGCCGAGTTCAATGTGAAGTCGGCCGTGCAGCAGGCGGCGGACAAGAAGTGGTCGACGATGACGTTCGGCCTGCGCGCCGGCGACGAGTCCGACGCGTACGGCTGGAAGCGGTTCTCGGACGACGCCTTCCTGCGGGTGACGTACAACCGGCCTCCGTCGCAGATCCGTATGTCGCAGCTGAGCATGGACTACGGCGGCACCTGCCACAAACCGGAGGCCGCGCCCAGGGTGCGCAGTCTTGGCCAGATTCACGCCGATGATGTCACCGACCCGGACGACGAGGCTGTCGCCGTCCAGTTCCGGGCGGAATGGGATGGAGGGGCGTGGAAGCCGGACCTGACCAAATTCAAGGGGTCAGGCTCCAAGTTCTCGATCGGCTTGCCGTCGTCACTCCCTGAGGGCAAGCAGATCCACTGGTTCGTCCGTGCCTACGACGGCGCCCAGTATTCGCCATGGTCATGGGCCGGGAACGCAACCGCCTGCTACTTCACCTACGACAAGCACGCACCGGCGGAGCCCACAATCTCCTCCGGGGACTACCCCCGCGCGGACGACGAGAACCCCGACGACCCCTGGTACGACGGCATCGGCAAGTACGGCACGTTCACGGTCGGCGGCAACGACTCTCAGACGGTGAAGTACCTCTGGGGCATCAACGTCAACCCGTCGACGAACAACGCCATCACCACCTCAGGCGGGGCATCCAAGGCACTCAAGGTGCTGCCACCGATCGTCGGTGTGAACACCCTGTACGTGTCATCTGTCGACGCGGCCGGCAATGTCTCCGCGCCCGCCGGATACAGGTTCAGGGTCAAGTCCGGGCAGCCCGAGAGGGCGATGTGGCAGATGGACGACGCCGCCGGCGCAGGCGCGGCACGGGGGACTGCACCCGACCGCACCGCTGACCTGCACGGCCCTACCCTTGGTGCGGAAGGGGTGAAGGGTAAGGCTGTCTCGTTCGACGGCGTCGACGACTACGCGGCCACAGACATACCCGTCATCGACACCTCGGGGAGTTTCTCCGTCTCGGCTTGGGTCAAGCTGCCCGCCCTGCCCGACCATACGGCCGTCGTGGTGACACAGCCTGGCAACAACTCCCCTGGTTTCGAGATCTATTACTCCAAAGGCTACGAACGGTGGGTGTTCAGCCAGCACACCTCCGACACGCCCGATGCGAGCAGTGTCAAGGCCATGGCCCCCTCGGCGGGCGGCGTCAAGGTCGGCCAGTGGACACACCTGGTGGGCACGTACAGCTCCGGCAGTGACGAGCTGAAGCTGTACATCGACAATGAGCTTGCAGGAACAGCCAGTTACAGCACCCCGTGGGACGCCCGGCGCGGCCTGCAGTTCGGCGCGGCAAGCCTGAACGGGAACAGGACGAACTACTTCCCCGGCGTGATCGACGAGGTGCAGATCTTCGACAAGCCGCTCTCGGCGGGCGAGGTCACCCAGTTGTACGGGAAGCAGTCGCTCACTGCCGGCCGTCCCGCTCGGGCGGCGTTCCCGATGGACGATCCCGCCACCGACGCCGACGGCAACGTCACCAGGCAGCTGACCGGCCACGCAGAGGTCCCGAATGCCACCTTCGTCGGCGGCGTCAGTGCGGGACAGCCTGGAATCGCAGGCAGGGCACTGAAATTCGACGGAGTCGACGACTACGCCACTGTGGGGCGGCCGCTGCTGAACAACCAGAGCAGCTTCGCCATCTCGGCCTGGGCGAAACTGCCCAAGACCAAGCCGGACCATACGGCTGTCGTCGCCGCTCAGACGGGCACGCATCGCGCGGGTCTGGAGCTGTACTACTCGAAGGCGTTCGACCGGTGGGCGGTCAACGAGTACTCGGCCGACTCCTCGGATGCCACTCCGATGCGGGCGATGCAGGCCGACGGCCAGATCGCCTACGGCGACACCTGGACGCACCTGGTCGGTGTACACGACACGGTCGCCAACAAGCTGATCCTGTATGTCAACGGGGTCAAGGCCGGCGAGACGGATCTGCAGGCCAACTGGTACGCGGGCGGCGCCGTTCAGATCGGCGCAAGCTCCTATGACGCCCAGCCGGGCTCGTTCTTCGCCGGGCAGATCGACGATGTCCGGCTCTTCGATCGGCCGGTGTCTGCGCAAGAGGTTCAGCAGATGTTCCGGCAGCGGCCGGTGGTCAAGGGACGCTGGACCTTCCCCATGGCGCCCGGCACCCCACCCAGCACCCCTGACGCATCAACGTCGGGCAACAGCATGGCGCTCAAGGGCGATGCCCGCCTCAACTCCGACGGGGTCGACGGCAGTGTGGTTCTGGACGGGGTGAACGACTACGGGGAGACGTCGACCGTGCCGGTGGACACCAGCGCCAGCTTCACCGTCACCGCCTGGGCTCAGGCGTCGGCGATACCGAAAAAGGGTGTGACCCTGCTGAGCGTGCCCGGAACGACGAAGAACGCGTTCACGGTCCGCTACGAGCCCAGCTCCAACCCGGACACGGACCCGGGCAGGTGGCAGATAGTGATGTCCTCGGCGGACAGCGGCAGCGCCACTGTCACGCAAGTGGACAACGGCCAGTTCTACACCCCCACGGACTGGACACATCTGGCACTGGTCTACGACGGCTTCTCCAAGCACCTGACGCTGTATGTCAACGGTGAACCGGAAATCGTCGCCTGCAAGGACACGGACGGCGACGGGACATCAGACGACTCGACCTGCACGGACAGGTTCTCGTGGGCGGACGACGTCCTGGCGTTCAAGTCGGCGCAGCCGATGCAACTCGGCAGGTGCAAGACCGGAACGAGCACCTGGGGCGAGTACTGGCCCGGTCAGGTCTCCGACGTATGGGCCTTTCAGGGAGCGTTGACAGACGCTCAGGTCGAGCTGCTGGCGGTCGGGCAGCGCGGCATGGAAACCGCCGTCCCCGGCGCCGACTGACCACCCTGGCGGGTCCCGTCCGCGAGACCCGCCAGGCCCCGCCGCCCGGTACTCACACTTCTGCCCGCCCCGCGTCCAGACGCGCGCGGCGGAGCAACGCAGCGAAGGACCAAGGACAGGATGAACGGCAGATCGAGCAGGGGACTCGGAAGGCAGCGGCGACGCCTTGCGCTGGCCTCCGCCGCAGTCATGATCGGCACCCTTCTGCAAGGAGCAACGCAACCGGCCCTCGCCGCGGACAACGGCAAGGGCCGACCAGCCCTGCCCCGTTCCGAGCGACCGGTCTCCGTCACAACAGCCAAGGTGAGGCCGCGCCCTGTGAGGAAGGGGCCCCGCACCCCCGAGGCAGCGCCCCATACCGCCTGGCCCAAGGCAGCAACCGCGGTGCTCGAGCTGCCTGCGGCCGGCGCCAAAAGCCCCAAGGCCGTTGTCCATGCCAGGGGCCTGCCGCTGACGCTCGATATTCAGGGCAAGGCGGGGAAGAGTCCTGCCCACGGGCGAGTCGAGGCACGGGTGCTGAGCCGCAAAGCGGCGCAGCAGGCTGGCATAGACGGCCTGCTGTTCACCCTGCGATCCACGGCGAAGGAGAAGTCCGGAGACGAGGGCCACGTACGTGCCCATCTGGACTACTCCGGCTTCGCCGGCGCCTACGGCGGCGGCTACGCCTCCCGCCTGAGAATCGTCGAACTCCCCGCCTGCGCGCTCACCACCCCTGGAAAGGCATCGTGCCGCTCCAGCAAGCCGGTCACAACCGTCAATGACGGCGAAAAGCAGACTCTGACCGCGCAGAACGTGGCGTTGAACGCCGGCTCCGCCACGGTGCTCGCGGCCGTGTCGGACACGCAGAGTGCGAAGAGCGACTACAAGGCGACCTCTCTGTCCCCTTCGGGGACCTGGAACACGAACCTCAACACCGGTGACTTCAATTGGTCGTACGACATGCCGGTGCCCGACGTCCCCGGAGGGATGACTCCCAAGGTAGGCCTGTCCTACTCCTCCGGATCGATCGACGGGCGTACAGCCAACACCAACAACCAGGCATCCTGGGTGGGAGACGGCTTCGACCTGTGGTCCGGGTTCATCGAGCGCCGCTACAAGCCATGTTCCGACGACGGCGTCAAGCATGCGGACGGCGGCAAGCCGGGTGACCTGTGCTGGGGCTACGACAACGCCTACATCTCCTTCAACGGCAAGGCCGGTGAACTCGTCCCCAACGGCAAGGACTCCTGGAAGCTCAAGGACGACGACGGCACGAAGATCGACCACCTGACGTCCAGTGACCGCGGAAACGGTGACGACAACGGCGAGTACTGGGTGGTGACCACGCCGGACGGCACCCAGTACTACTTCGGTTACAACCGCCTGCCCGGATGGACGGACGGCAAGGAAACCACCGACTCGACCTGGACCGTCCCCGTCTTCGGCGACGATGCCGACGAGTACTGCCACGCCTCTACCTTCGCCGACTCATGGTGCCAACAAGGATGGCGCTGGAACCTCGACTACGCGGTCGACGTCCACGGCAACGCCATCGCCTACTACTACGACAAAGAGACCAACTCCTACGGCCGCAACCTCGAGGCAAAGGACAACACCCGCTACGTCCGCGGCGGCACCCTGGACCGCATCGAATACGGGCTGAAGTCCACCTCCATGTACAGCACCAAGGCCCTGGCCAAGGTGAACTTCACCAGCAGCGAGCGGTGCCTGCCGGACGATCACACCACCTGCTCGGACATCTCGGCCGACGCCGCCTACTGGTACGACACACCGTGGGACCTGAACTGTGACACCGGTAAGGACTGCGACAAGGGCCGTTTCTCGCCGGCATTTTTCACCCGTAAGCGGCTGACTGACGTCACCACCCAGGTCTACGACGGCACCACCCACGACGTCGACTCCTGGAAGCTGACCCACAGCTGGGGCAAGGCCGACACCGATTACCAGTTGCTCCTCGACTCGGTCCAGCACACCGGAAGAAGCGCCACCCCGGCGATCAGCCTGCCGAAGACAACCTTCGTCTACACCCAGTTGGCCAACCGGCTGGACCGGACCGGCGACGGCTACCCGCCCTTCGTCAAGGACCGCCTGTCCACGGTCGCCGACGAGTCCGGCGGCCAGATCGACGTCAACTACTCAAAGCCGGCCTGCGACTGGGACGCGCTGCCTACACCTGAGACAAACACCACCCGCTGCTTCCCGCAGTACATCGGGGGTGACTCAACAGACGACCCTGAGCTGAAATGGTTCAACAAGTACGTCGTTGACTCGGTCACCGCAACCGACCGCACCGGTGGAGCCCCCGACCAGGTCACCGCCTACGACTACCTCGACGGCGCTGCCTGGCACTACGACGATGACGACGGACTGACCAAGGAAAAGTCCAAGACCTGGTCCCAGTGGCGTGGCTACGGGCACGTCCGGGTTCGCACGGGCGGCCAGGGCGGCGCCTCCGCCATGAAGAGCCAGCAGGACAGCTACTTCCTGCGCGGCATGGACGGCGACCGAAAGAACACCAGCGGCGGGACCAAGACCGTTTCCGCCACCCTCGGCGACGGCGAAGGCGACCCGATCACCGATGACCCTTCGGCGGCCGGCTTCACCTACAAGACGGCCACCTACTCCGGCCCCGACGGCAAGGTCCTCGCAAAGACCGTCAGCCGGCCCTGGCACCACGAGACGGCGAAGAAGGAAAGAGCCTGGGGCACCGTCACCGCCAACTTCACCGGCACGTCCAGCTCCAAGACCTGGACCTCCCTCGACGACGGTGCCGGCACGTCCTGGCGCACGACCTCCACGGACACGACCTACGACACCGTCGCTGGACGCGTCACGCAGGTCGACGACTTCGGTGACAACAGCACGAAGGCCGACAACACCTGCACCCGCACCACCTACGCCACCAACACCAAGGACAACATCCTCATCCTCCCCTCCCGCGTCGAGACTGTGGCGACGTCCTGTTCCGACACCCCCAGCCGGCCTGACGACGTGATCTCAGACGCGCGCACCGCTTACGACGGCGGCGCCTACGAGGTAGCTCCCACCAAGGGAGACCCGACCGGCACCGCGACGCTCAAGCAGTACGACGGCACGACCGCCCTCTACCTGGAATCCGGCGCCACCTACGACAGCTACGGGCGCCAGCGCACCAGCACTGACCTGACCGCGGACGTCAAGGTAACGGCGGCCGGTGCACTCACTCGCACCACGCGCTCCGACGGCAGGACCACCACCACTGCACCGGACCCCACCACCGGCTTCGCGACCAAGGTCAGCATCACCACACCGCCGGCCAAGGCAGGTGACTCGACCACCGCTCAGACTACGAGCGTCACGTACGACGTCCTGCGCGACCTGCCGCAGACCCAGACCGACACCAACGGCAAGGTAACCAGCTTCGCCTACGACGCGCTGGGCCGCTCCGCCAAGGTCTGGCTGGCCGATCGGCGCACCAGCCAGACACCCACCTATGAGTTCACCTACAGCCAGAGCGACAACCAGCCGGTCGCGGTCGGCACGAAGACGCTGGGCAACAGCGGTGGGCAGCGCACCTCCTACGCCCTCTACGACGGCTTTCTGCGGCCACGCCAGACCCAGGCCCCCGGGCCGAAGGGCGGCAGCCTGCTGGCCGACACCTTCTACGACGAACGAGGCCTGGTAGCCAAGGAATTCGCGACGTACTACGCGGAGAAGCCGCCGACGACCGCTCTGTCCAAGCCGGCAGACGCCCTCAACGTCGAGACCCAGAACCGCTACAGCTACGACGGCCTCGGACGACAGACCGAAGCCAGGCAGATCGCCGGCAATGGCGATGGCGGAGCCGTACTGTCCACCACCAGGACCGTCTACGGCGGCGACCGCACCACCGTGATCCCACCCGAGGGCGGCACCGCCACCACCACCCTTGTCGACGCCCGGGGCCGTACCACCGCACTGCACCAGCTCCACGCGCGCAACGTCGACGCCGCCTACGACACCACCACCTACGACTACACACCTCGCGGCGAACTGAAAAAGGTCACCGACCCGGCGGGCAACGCCTGGACGTACACCTACGACCTTCTCGGACGGCAGACCAGGACGACCGACCCCGACAAGGGCACCACCCTCAGCACCTACGACGACCGCGGTCAGCTGACCACCATCGACGACGCCCGCCCCGACACGCCGCTGCTCTGGAACGGCTACGACAACCTCGGCCGCAAGACCGAGGTGAGAGAGAAGTCCTCCACCGGAACCCTCCGCGCCGCATGGGTGTACGACACCGTGAGCGGGGCCAAGGGCCAGCTCGCGGAGTCCACCCGCTACGTCGGCACTAATGCCTACACCAGCAAGGTCGTCTCCTACGACCGGCTCTACCGGCCGCTGCGCACATCGGTCACCATTCCGGCCGTAGAGAAGGAACTGGCCGGCACCTACGACTCCACAACGTCGTACAAGACATCGGGGCTCACAGCCGGCACCGGCTATCCCAAGGCCGGCGCCCTGCCTGCGGCGACCGTCGCCTACACCTACGACGACGAGACCCTGCGTCCTACGGTCCTCGACGGCAGTCAGGGCATCAAGGCGACCACCAGCTACAGCCTCACCGGCAAGCCCCTGCAGTTCGAACTGTCCAACAGCGGCGGCAAGAAGACCTGGGCCACTAACACCTATGAGTGGGGCACCCAGCGCCTGGCCAGCTCTCGCGTGGACCGCGAGAACATCGCGGGCGTCGACCAGAACAGCACCTACCACTACGACGACGCGGGCAACGTCCTGTCCGTAGCGGACGTCTCCCGCGACGGCACCGACGCCCAGTGCTTCACCTACGACTACCTGCGCCGCCTGACCGAAGCCTGGGCCCAGAACACGACCGCCTGCGCCACCACCCCCAGCAGCGGCATCGCGGGCGGTCCCGCCCCCTACTGGCAGTCGTACACCTACGACCTGGTCGGCAACCGCCGCACCGAGACTCTCCACAACCCCGCCGGCGACACCTCCAAGGACACCAAGCGGACCTATGCCTACCCCGATCCCGGAAAGGCTCACCCGCACGCCCTGTCCTCGGTGACAACCACCGGTCCCACCAGCACCATCCAGGACAGCTACAAGTACGACGAGACCGGAAACACCACGACCCGCACCCTGAACGGCGACGCCCAGAACCTCACCTGGGACCCGGAAGGGCACCTCGCCAAGGTGACCGCGGCAGGCAAGACCACCGAGTACCTGTACGACACCGACGGCAACCGCCTGATCGCCCGCACCCCCACCGAGACCACCCTCTACCTCGGCCCCACCGAGATCACTCTGCCCAAGGGCACCACCACGCCCAAGGCCACCCGCTACTTCGACCTCGGCGGCGGCAACCTGGCCGTCCAACAGGACGACGGCACTGTCACCTTCACCCTCGCCGATCACCACGGCACGACCCAACTCGCCGTCAACGCAGGCACACAGAAGCTCACCCAGCGCCGCACCCTGCCCTTCGGCGACATACGAGGAACCAAGCCGACCGCCTGGCCGGGAACCAAGGGCTTCGTCGGCGGCACCGACGACACGAAGTCGACCGGCCTGACCCACTTGGGCGCCCGCGAATACGACCCCGCCACCGGCCAGTTCCTCAGCGTCGACCCGCTCCTCACCCCCGATCAGCCGAACTCGCTCAACGCCTACAGCTACGCGGGAAACAACCCCCTCACTTTCTCCGACCCGACCGGACTGAAGTACTACGAAGGAGACAACACCGGCTGGACCGAAGCCGCCCCCGATAAAGCTCCCGAGGTCATCTCCCGGAACAAGAGGAACACAGGAACCGGGGGTGTCAACCCGACTTACTACGGCGGCTCAACACCGTTCACCGCCCCAGTGGGAACGGGCCAGGCACTCTTCGACACCCCGGAGGCCTACTGGAAGGCGGCAAAGGCCCTCGAGAGGCGAGAAAAGGGCCTCTACAACGTGTGGAGGAACCTGCCCACTTGCGAGATGGGGGCATCGGGCTGCGCCAAGATCCCTTGGGATGACACTGCCCAGACGGTGATCTTCCGCACCATTTGCAATATCCCCGGAGTCGTGTGCAGCGGTCAGCAGTCATTCGCCCGGCGGATGGCGGACGCTGCCAAGCTCCTGATGCCCCTCGAAGCGTCGCTTGAGCTCCGTTTCCGCGGAGGTACTGCGGCGGCTGCTGAAGAACGGCTGGGCATGGGCTCGCCGTGCAGCTTCAGCCCTGATACTCAAGTTCTACTGGAAGACGGCAAAACCAAGAAGATCGGAAAGATCAAGCCTGGCGACAAAGTCGAAGCGGCTGACCCGGAAACAGGGAAGCACCGGGGCGCTCGTCGAGTCACAGCCCGCTTCGTTAACCACGACGACGATCTCATCGATCTCAAAATTCGCAAAAAGGACGGCAAGAACGGCACTCTGCACACGACTTCCCTCCATCCCGTCTGGGACGACACCGAACACGCCTGGATCAGCGCAGGCGAGTTGACCCCAGGGCACACCCTCAGCACGGCCACCGACGGACACGTCGTCCTCGCCGAGGTCAAGGTCATTGCCGGCGCCGCCGACATGTACAACCTGACCGTCAGCGAACTCCACACGTACTATGTGCTGGCGGGTAGGACTCCGGTCCTCGTTCACAATGCAAATTGCGGCCCGTCTCTGAAGGATTTGCAGAAGGACTACCCACGGCGCACAGTGGGGATTCTTGATGTCGGCGGCGATCAGCTTCCGATGATCAGTGGTCCTGGCGGCCAGTCCGGGCTCCTCAAGAATCTTCCGGGTAGAACCAAGGCCAACGCAGAGCACGTGGAGACGCATGCAGCAGCATTCTTGCGCATGAATCCAGGTGTCAGAAAGGCCGTGCTCTATATCGACTATCCGACTGGGGCATGTGGGACATGTAGAAGCACCCTGCCTGACATGCTGCCCGAGGGCGCTCAATTGTGGGTGATATCGCCACGGAAAACTGAGAAATTCGTCGGGCTTCCTGACTGATTCAGGAACGGAATCGGCGGCCGATCCGGAGGGATCGGCCGCCGATTCATGTTTTGGCTACCTACCAAGGGAGTGGCTCATCGGTTGTGTAGTCCTGAACGCCAGAGTACGTGCGCCACTTTATTCCCGGAATTTTCTCCGCCCAGGCGAGATCCTCTGGGGTGATCGCCGCCAGTGTGATGTCATGGCCTGCCTCGGGATCATCGCTCGGGTGGACGAGAGCCAGCCAGTTCTCACCGGAGACGATGCGTGAATCGCGGGTCGGCCAGTTCCATGCAGTGAAGGGGGACTCGCGACTTCCTTCCTGAGACCAGAGCCAATCCGCTTGGACTTCTTGCGCGACTTTCGTTATAGGAGCACCCAGTATGGCTTCCAGGACTGTGGCGTGAATCAGAAATTCTGAGAGCCGCTCGCCAGTCCGCTTCCAGGGGGACGGTTCGTCAGATGGCTCTCGCTCGTACACGGGGTGATCTTCATCATTCGGGTCGAATGCCCAGACCCAAGTTCCCTGATTCTCGACCCAGAATGGAATCTTTCCGTCTTCTGTCGCGAGTTCCGGGAGGGGAATGGCGTAGTTGTGCGACGTGATCATCTCACCCCACTGGGCGGAGATTTCATGCCACTCAACAAGCTCCTTGGGCGTTTCGGGGGATTCTTCCAGTCTCGCATTAGGTGCTTTCGGGGCGCCATACCATCTCCGCAGAAATCGCAGCAGGCCCTGATTGTCCGTGGGGGTGAGAGAGCTCATGTGAGACATTATGCGCTATACGCCAGGCGTCGACGTGGGTTGATCTGCAAAGTGCTGTAGCAAAACGGGAGCCCCGTGGATGGGGCTCCCGTGGGCCATGACGGCAGTAGTTGACGGCAACGTCAGCGGACGGGGGCGGCGCAGGGTGGCGGTTCAGCGCCGCCGGAACGTGCCGTCTCGGTGGTCTCCCGGCTGCCGAGCGCGGTGCTGAGGGTGTCGATGGCGTCGCGCTGGAGGCGGAGTCGGACGTGGGCGTAGACAGTGGCGGTGACGCCGATGTGGGCGTGGCCGAGGAGTTCCTTGATGACGACGAGCTCGACGCCCTGCTCCAGGAGCAGGGTCGCGGTCGAGTGCCGGAGGTCGTGGAAGCGGATTCGGCGGAGGCCGGCGCGGCGGAGGAGCGCGGTGAACGCGCGGGTGAGGTTGGTCGGGTCGATCGCTCCGCCCTGCGCGGTGGTGAACACGTGCCCGCTGTCCTGCCGCGTGGTGCCTGCGGCCTCCCGTTCGCGTTGCTGCTGCTCGCGGTGGAGCTTCAGCGACTGGGCACAGCGGGTAGGCAGGGCGATGCGGCGTTCGGAGGCCCGGGTCTTGGTGGGGAGCGTGGTGAGCCCGCCTGCGCTGATGCGCCCCTGTCCGTCTGGGTGGCTCGTATTGCACGACCCGAACGACTATGCCCGAATGCAATTCGTGGGGTTCCGCGATTCTGTGATCTGCTCGGTAATGGTGGATGATCCGCAATTTCCGTCGAAGGTGCAGATCTTGTTGCGGGAAGAGGGGAAAGTGGTTTCTTAACGCTTGAAGGAACGGGCGAGGATCTATTCGTGTATTTCGCCAGTTTCTCGCACGTGGCATGAGGTCGGCGTTCCGCTGGGCGGTACATCGACCTTCCTGCGTCATTCCGCCCTGCAGAGTGAAACCCCATCAGGTGGTACTTCCGTTCTAGTGGTCTTCGCAACACCCCAGTTCAGGGGATGCGATGGACTTCGAGATCCGGAAGAGGCGCAAGGAGCAAAGGCCCCGCAAGCTGCAACGGGAGGGAGAGGAATACTTCCGGCTCATGCAGCTCGGGTTCGGCAATTTTGAGGCGTCCAGACGAGTCGGGGTCAACCTTTGGATCGGCCGTGAGTGGCGCAACGTCCGCCCCCGCAAGACGCTCGGCTGGGGAACCTCAGCCGAGCGTCTGTCTAAAGGCTGTCCCGCTTTGGCGTGTCGCTCGGGACGTAAGGTGTGACGTGCTCTGCGCCGTTGGCGGGACCACGAGGGAGTGCGTCGTTGGATCGGAACCCCACCTGTTGCTTCTGCTGGCTCGTCGTCGATCTCGAGCAGGACGACGATGCGAATGAGCTCCGGCTTGGTCCCGCACACTCCAGCAACGTGGGGCAGCTTGTGTACTCCAACTCAAGCTGTTTGCGCGAGCGCGTCCACTCGAACATGGACTTGTGGTGGGAGCTGTGACGGTGGGAGTCGGCCCACGCCTGTGACGGTCCTGGGATGATCTCTTCGTGGCTGGAGTGATCACGGCGTCGCAGTCGCAGCCGTCTTGGATAGGCCCGTTTACCGGGTTGAGCCCTCGCAGCTTCAGCAAGTTGGTCACGACTGTTCGCAGGCAAGGGGTTGATGGCGTTCAGCGAGGTCGACCGTGGGGCCTGCCGTTGGAGGACCGGGTCTTGTTGGTGGCAGCGTACTGACGAACGAATCTGACGCTGCGGCAGCTGGCGCCGCTGTTTGGGATCTCGAAGTCTGCGGCCGGCAGGATCATCGATGGTGTGGGGCCACATCTTCGAGCCAGACGGCTCCGGCTTCTCGACATGCGGTCAGGCGGGCCGTAGTTGATCAACGTCCGGGCCATGGACGGCCGAGGCGTGTCTCATGGGACCAGATCGAGCCGTTGCTGACTACGGCCGCGCCCGGTGCGGGACCAGACGCGGGGCGCCAGCATGTTGTACGTCAGTGATCGGCGGCGTACGAGATGAAGGCGGTCCATCCTTGTGTCCCGAAGGCGAGTTGGGGGCCGTGGTTGTGCTTCGAGTCGCGTACGTGGATGGTGCCGGGGGCTGTTGCGACCTCGACGCAGGCGGGCCCGTCGTCGGTGCTGTAGCTGCTCTTGAACCATTGCAACTCGGAGCCGTGACCGGCCGAGGGCTTCACGCTCATGTCTCTCCAAGGACTTTCTCGATGAAGGCCAGCGACTCTCGCGGCGGAAGCGCTTGGGCTCGGATGACTCCATAGCGCAACTCCAGGATCTGGACCTCCTTGGGCTCCGAGATCAGTCGGCTCGTGCGCTGTACCTCGTTGTGCCCCACCGTGGTGCCCTCCCTGAGCCGCAGCAGGTGGAAAGGTCCACCGAGACCGGCGTTGTCCTCGCGATCCATGGGCAGTACCTGGATCTCCACGTTTCGCCTTTGCCCGATGTCCAACAGCCGTTCGAGCTGTCGGCGTAGCACCATTCTGCCCCCGACCCGCCTCCGCAGGGCAGCCTCATCATGAACGAAGCTGAAGGCGGGGATCATCCGCTTTGCATCGACGATCGTCTGCCGTGCCAGCCGCGCGGCGACACGCTGTTCCACCTCCTCCTCGGAGAAGGCGGGCCGCCGTGAACCGAACACGGCCCTCAAGTACTCCTCCGTCTGTAGGAGGCCGTTGACGACGGAGTTGTCGTAGGCGCAGATCTCAACCGCCTCCCCCTCCAACTTCGCCAGATCCCGCACCTTCTTCGGATACCGGGCCTCCTCCACGTCCTTCGTCAGCCCGGCGATCATCCCGCCCGCGTCCAGCACCCGGTCGGCCGCCTCAAGGAACTGCGCCTTCGGCGCCCGTCGCCCCCGCTCGACCGAGGACACCTGCTCCTCGCTGTAACCGATGGCCGTCCCCAACTCGGCCTGGGTGAGTGCCTTCCGTTCCCGGCACATCTTGACGACCTTGCCGACCGTCCGCAGTACGGCCGCCGACTCCTCGTCCTCGCCGCCGTATGACTCCATCCGCCCACCTCCACGTGCCGCCGGTGCCCAACGCCCCACCGGCCCGCCGCGTCACGCGGCACCCTCCGGACAGGCCCGGACGGTGACCGTACGGTGACGCTGCGTACTGTCGTCGTTGCTGTTCACAGTAGGGACAGCCGAGCACGCTGAGTGACATGAACGCCGATATCGCCACCGCGACGGGTGAACGCCCCGCTCCCACGGACCACTTCACGATCCGTCTCTCGGCCACCCCCAAGGGCGCCCGCCTCGCCCGGCACCTCGCGGCCGAGCGGCTCCACGGGGCTGGCCGTATGACGGCGAGGCCAATCGCACGGCGACGCTGCTGGTGGCCGAACTCGCGACGAACGCGGTGCTGTACGGCCGGGTGCAGGGCCGGGACTTCCGCCTCCGCCTCACCCTGTACCCGCAGGACCCCACGCTCCGCATCGAAGTGACCGACGCCCGAGCCGATCGCCGTCCACCCGCTCCTGGCACCCTTTCGCCGGCCGCGTCCGAAAGCGAGTCCGGCCGGGGCCTCCTCCTCGTCGAGGCGTTGTCCACCCACTGGGGGACGACCTGCCAGGACCCGTACACCAAGACGGTCTGGTGCGAGGTCGTCCTGACGTGACCGTCGTGGCTACTGCCGGTACCCGCTCAGGAACCGCCCGATCCGCCCGATCGCCGCCTCCAGGTCCTCCGCGTACGGCAGGGTCAGGATGCGGAAGTGGTCGGGGGTCGGCCAGTTGAAGCCGGTGCCCTGGACGACCTGGATCTTCTCGCGGAGGAGCAGGTCGAGGACGAACTTCTCGTCGTCGTGGATGGGGTGAACCTTGGGGTCGATGCGGGCGAAGGCGTAGAGGGCGCCCTTGGGCTTCACGCAGGACACGCCCGGGATCTCGTTGAGCTTCTCCCAGGCCACGTTGCGCTGCTCGTACAACCTCCCGCCGGGCAGGGTCAGTTCGCGGATGGACTGGCGGCCGCCGAGCGCGGCCTGGATGGCGTACTGCGCGGGCGCGTTGGCGCACAGCCGCATGGAGGCCAGCATGGTCAGGCCCTCCAGGTAGTCCTTGGCGTGCTGCTTGGGGCCGGTCACCACCAGCCAGCCGGAGCGGAAGCCCGCCACGCGGTAGGTCTTCGACAGGCCGCAGAAGGTGAGGACGACCAGGTCGGGGGCGAGGGCGGCGGCCGAGTGGTGCACGGCGTCGTCGTAGAGGATCTGGTCGTAGATCTCGTCGGCGAACACCATCAGGCCGTGCCGGCGGGCCAGGTCGAGGATGCCCTCGATGATCTCCTTCGGGTACACCGCGCCGGTGGGGTTGTTGGGGTTGATGATGACGACGGCCTTGGTGCGGTCGGTGATCTTCGCCGCCATGTCGTCCAGGTCCGGGTACCAGTCGGCCTGTTCGTCGCAGAGGTAATGAACCGCCTTGCCGCCGGCGAGCGTGGTCACCGCCGTCCAGAGGGGGAAGTCCGGGGCCGGGATGAGGATCTCGTCGCCGTCCTCCACCAGCGCCTGTACGGCCATCGAGACCAGCTCGGACACGCCGTTGCCGAGGAACACGTCGTCGACGCCGACCTCCAGGCCCCGCGACTGGTAGCGCCCGGCCACCGCCCGGCGGGCGGAGAGGATGCCGCGCGAGTCGGTGTAGCCGTGCGCCTGCGGGAGCATCCGGATCATGTCCTGGAGGATCTCCTCCGGCGCCTCGAAACCGAAGGCGGCGGGGTTGCCGGTGTTCAGGCGCAGCACGCTGTGGCCCGCCGCCTCCAGTGCGTCGGCGTGCTCGATCACCGGGCCGCGGATCTCGTAGCAGACCTCGCTGAGCTTGTTCGACTGCCGGAACTCCATGCGCGCTCGCCCCTCCGGTTCGATGTGTTGCTTGGTTTTACCAAGTTCGAGCTTGGAAAGTCCAACGACATGTCTAGACTGCGGGGCATGTCACCTCGCCGAAGCTACGACCAGTACTGCTCCGCCGCCCGCGCCCTCGACCTGGTGGGCGACCGCTGGACCCTGCTGATCGTCAGGGAGTTGCTCGCCGGCGCGCGCCGCTACACGGACCTGCACGCGGACCTGCCCGGCGTGAGCACCGACGTACTCGCTTCGCGGCTGAAGGACATGGAGAGGGACGGGCTGGCGACCCGGCGCAGGCTGCCTCCGCCCGGGGCCGCGTTCGTGTACGAACTCACCGCCAGGGGACAGGAACTGCTGCCGGTGCTCCAGGCGCTGGGCGAGTGGGGCCGGCCCGAGCTGGGGGAGCGGCGGCCCACCGACGCGGTGCGCGCCCACTGGTTCGCGCTGCCGCTGCTGCGGGAGCTTGAGGGGGAGACAGGGGTTGTCGAAGTCCGGCTGGAAGAAGGTGACTTCCACCTGTGTCTCGGTGCCGGGGACGGGCCGGTGTACGGCGACGGACCGGCTCCTGGTGAGCCCGACGCCCGGCTCGTGACGGACGCCGGGACGAGCACGGCCCTCGCATGCGGCGAACTGGGGCTGCGGGAGGCGGTGCGGGACGGGCGGGTCGAGGTCACCGGGGACGGGGCCGTGGCCAAGGCGCTGCGGGAGACGTGAGAAGGGGCGGGAAAAGGCGAAGGCCCGCCGGGCGTCGAATCCGGCGGGCCTTCTGTCACGTCAGGCGTTCGGCGGCACCCCTCGCGGGCGTCCCGACCCGCGGGTCAGCGCGTACCCGCCGATGCCGGCGAGCGCGGCCAGCACACCGCCGACCGCGGTCCACACCCAGCGGTCTGTCCACCAGCCGGAGGACCAGCCGTCGTCCGGTTCGATCGCGGACAGCACGGCCGACTTGCCCGTACCGTCCTCGCCGTTCTGGGACTTGACGGCGATCCCGGGGACCAGCGGCTTCGCCAGCGAGCCGTCCACCGCGGCCGCGCCGCCGATGTCCTTGGAGTCGACCCGGACCTCGGCGCTGACGGGCTTGCCGAGGTCGGCCGAGGTCAGGTCGAGGACCGTCAGCCGGATGTAGTACGTGCCCGGCAGCGGGTCGTTGGCCCACGGCTCCGACCAGGCGCGGACCGTGCGCAGGACGCAGGCCAGGTCCACCGAGGTCGTGCCCTGGGCGGCGGTGCGGGTCTGGGCGCCGTACTGGCAGGACTGGCGGCGCCGCAGACCGTCGTACACGTCGATCTGCCAGGTCTGGGTGGCGTGCGAGCCCGGCAGCTTCACGGTCGCCTTCACCGTGGGGCGCTGGCCGGAGTCCGCCGGGAACGACCAGTACATGTAGTCGCCGGTGGAACCGCTGGCCGTGGCCTGCTCGCCCTGGTCGATCTCGGTCGCCGTGCGGAACGAAGTGCCCGCCTGGGTGGGCGCCTTGCTGTCGTCCGAGGCGCTCGGGGACGGCGAGGAGTCGGCGACGGCCGGACCCGCGGCCGGCCCGAGGGCGGCCCCGAGCGCCAGCAGCGCGGCGCCGAACGCACGTGTGATACGCATCAGTTGGTCCTCCAGACCGCGACCCGCCAGCGTGACACCCAGCCCCACAGCAGACCCGCGAGGAAGCCGGTCAGCACCAGCGCGCCGAGCAGCCACCAGCCGCGCCCGAGGCCGAAGGAGGCCACGTCGCTCGCCTTGTCCGGTCCGTCCACGACGTCCACGGTCAGCTCCAGCGGCAGACCGGGCGTGGTCTTCACCCCGGAGGCCGGCGAGAAGGAGTTGGTGACCTGGAGGCACACGGTCTCGGCGGGGGCGTTGTCGTCGTCGCTCTCCGGCCTCGGGTAGCGCAGACCCGTCGAGATGACGTCCGTACGGCCGTCGCCCGCGGCCTCACCGCGCACGATCTCCCGGTCGTGCACCGTCACGGCCCGCAGCAGCACCCCGTAGTCCGGGCCCACGGCCCGGTCGGCCGCCACGCTCACCGAAGCACGCACTTCCTGACCGGGCTTGACGTCCACCTTGTACCAGCGCTGCTGCCCGAACTCCTCACGGTCCGTGTAGAGGCCGGACTTCAGCGCGGGCGCGTCCGAGCACTGCGTCGCGCCCTGCGTGGCCACCGGCGTCACCACCGGATCGGCGGCCCGGTCGACCAACTGGCCCACCCGGTCGCTGAGTTCCTCCTTGTGCCGGACGTCGGTGTAGGTCCCGCCCGTCGCGTCCGCGATGCAGCTGAGCTGGTCGCGGGTCTTGGCGTCCGGCACCAGGCCGAGGGTGTCGATGGTCAGCCCGATGCCCTTGGCGGCTATCTCGCGGGCCACCTCGCAGGGGTCCAGCGGCTGGCAGGTGTCCTCGCCGTCGCTGATCAGGACGATCCGGCGGGTGCCGTCACCGCCGTCGAGGTCGTCGGCCGCCTTCAGCAGCGCGGGACCGATGGGGGTCCAGCCGGTCGGCGTCAGCGTGGCGACCGCGGTCTTGGCCTCGGTGCGGTCCAGCGTGCTGACCGGGTAGAGCTGCGCGGTGTCCTTGCAGCCCGTCTTCCGGTCGTTGCCGTGGTAGTTGGCACCGAGGGTGCGGATGCCGAGCTGGACCTCCTCGGGCGTCGCGTCGAGCACCTCGTTGAACGCCTGCTTCGCCGCGGCCATCCGCGACCCGCCGTCTATGTCCCGCGCCCGCATGGAACCGCTGACGTCCAGCACGAGTTCCACCTTGGGAGCGGCTTTGCCGTCCGTCTCGTCGGCGACCGCCCCGGCGGGGAACGCGAGCCCTGCCGTCAGCGCGGCGAGCAGGGCACAGACCCCCGCCGCCAGCCGTTGTCTTCTGATCATCGGCGGATCTTATTGATCTCGGGTGCCGGGCTCCAAAACGAGCGGGTTGGGCAGGGTGGTCCACTGGTCGCCCGGTGTCCCCGGCGACAGCCGCATCAGCGTCAACGCCTTCGTCGGCAGGGGGTATTCGCGCAGGGCCGTCAGGTCGGGGCCCGGCCGCAGATCCCGTACGGCCGTCTCCAGGGCCGTGGCGAGGGCCGGTCCGGAACCGGCCGTCGCGGCCAGGGCGCCGGCCACCAGGGAGCCGAACAGCTTGCGGCGCAGGGCGAGTTCGTCATCGGTGATGAGGCGGCCGGTCAGGTCGGGGGGCTTGATGCCGTGACGGGTGAGGCGGGCGGGACTGATCCGGATGTCGGCGAGGTCGCGGTAGACCAGCCGGCGGGGGGTGCCGTCCTGCGCCAGGACCACCAGGAGGTTCTGGCCGTGGGCCTCCAGGGCGACACCAAGCTCCAGCAGGCGCAGGCCCACTTGGAGGGCGAGCCGGGTGAAGTCGGCCAGCCAGGCGGGGGAGCGGGGCAGGTCGGTGGTGGCGAGGGCGGCCACGGGCAGGACGTGCTCGTCACCGGAGACGTACAGCCGCGGTGACTCGCGCAGCAGGGCCGCCAGATCGGGGGAGCCGGCCGACACCGCGCCGAGGGTGCGCGTGACGTGCAGCAGACCGTCCGTGCGGGCCGCCAGCTCCTCCGCGAACGCCGACAGCGTCGCCGAGGCGCCCACCGAGTACGCCGAGATGTCCCGCACCGAGGAGGTCAGCCGGGCGCTCAGCGCGGTCTTGACGTGGGGTCCGCCGGGCAGCGCGAGGGTGCGCAGCGACATCAGGGGATGGGCGTCCGACCATGCGTCGCAGGGGCGGGTGAGCACGTGCGCCGTCTGCCACGGGTGCACGGGGACCAACAGGTGCTCCCCCTCTCGCAGTTCGTCCGGCCAGTCCCCGGTGACCAGGCACTCCCGCGCCGGGACCGGGGCCGTCCCCAGCCGCACCACCGGCCGGTGCTCCGGCCCGTAGGCGAGCTGCTCGGCCACCGAGAACCCGGGCCGGGAACGGCAGTTGGGGTGGAAGGGGTGTCCGTCGACCACCCGCTGCTCCCACTCCCAGTCCCGGTCCGGCCACTCTTTCGGATGATCAAGCTGATCCGGCTGCCCGGCGCGCGAGAGCGCCAGCGAGGCCACACTGTGCCCGAGCTCGGCGGCGAAGGCCGTGGCGTGCTCCACCGCGAGGTCCGTCATCAGCCGGGCCGGATCGTCGTGGGCCGTGGCGTCGAGGTGGACGGCGGTGACGTAGGCGTCGGTCGCGTACGGATCCGGGTGCGGGCCGCGCAGCACCCGGCCGTCGGCGAGCCGCAGGAGCAGGCCCCCCGGCCCGGCCGTCCTGCCGGTGATCCACGGCAGCGGCTCATGGGCGAGCGCCCGCCACAGACGGGTCAGCACGGCCGCCCGCGCACCCGGCAGCGCGGCCGTGTACCGGGGTACCAGGTCGGGCCGGACGGCGGCCAGCTCCTCCGCGACCTCGACCTCGGCGTCGGCAGTGGAGGGGCCCGCAGGGCCTTCCTTGGAAGGGTGGTGGTCGGAGACGGGAGGGCGGTACACGGTCGGCTCCTCGGGTACGCAGTGGTTGACGGGCACGATTGCCAGGCACGACAGACATACTGATCGCGATCGGATCCCGGACGAAGAACGAATGGATCGCGTGGACCACATGCCCCCGAGCGACCGCGACGCGGACCGCGCCGACGCGTACGCGGCCGCCCCCCTGCTCAACTGTCTGCTGCGGGAGGTGGCCGAGCCGCTCACCGTGTCCGGGGAACGGCGGACGTACCGGCTGCCCGGCACCGACCGCCTGCTGCGGGTGCGCGGCCGGCGGCGGCCCGCCGAACCCGAGGTGCGCACGGCGGGCGTCTGGCAGCGTGTCGGCCACCCCGAGCTGGTGAAGCTGGTCGCCGAGGAACTGCGCCGGCACACCGGGATCTCCAACGACGACCTGCCCGTCGAGATGACCGACAGCCGGGACGCGGTCGCCGCGCTGCTCACCGCGCGCGCCCTGGCGACGCCGCCCGACGACCCGTACCTGCGCTCCGAACAGTCCCTCATCACCGGACATCCTCACCACCCGGCGCCCAAGGCACGCGGCGGCGGCCCCGTCACCGGCTGGCTGCCGTACGCCCCCGAGGCACACGCCCGCTTCCCGCTGGTACTGCTCGGGGTGCGCGAGGACGAGGTGGCCGAGGAGGGCGACACCTCCGCCCTCGACGCCCTCGGCACCGCCCCGCCCGGCTACCGGCTGCTGCCCGCCCACCCCTGGCAGCTCGACCTCGCCGGACCCGCCCTCGCCCCCGCCTTCGCCGACGGCCGCCTGGTCCGTCTGGGCACGACCGCGTTCGTCGCCTGGCCGACGGCGGCGGTACGCACCCTGTACGAGCCTCGCCGCGACCTGCACCTGAAGTTCAGCCTGGACGTGCGCATCACCAACGACATCCGCCGCCTGTGGCGCCACGACCTGGTGAAACTGCGCCGCAACGACACGGCTGCGGCCCGGGCCCTCGCCGCGGGCGACGGCCCGGCGGCCTGGCTCGGCGACCGCGGCTACCGCACCGCCGCCTTCGCCTTCGAGGAACTGGCCGTCCTGGTCCGCGACGGCCTGCGCGGCCACCTGCTGCCCGGCGCCACCCCCCTGCTCGCCGCCGGACTCGTGGAAGGCTTCGACGGCAACCCCCTCGCCCACGCCACCGACCCGGCGGCCTGGTGGGAGGCGTACCTGCGCCAGGTCGTCCCCCCGGCCCTGACCGCCTTCGCCGACCACGGCGTGGTGCTGGAGGCGCACCTCCAGAACACCCTGGTCGCCGTCGACGCGTCCGGCATGCCCGTCCAGGCGCTGTTCCGGGACGCCGAGGGCGTCAAGCTGCTGCCGGACGTCTCCCGCGCGGCCGGCTGGGAACGACTGGTGTACTGCCTCGTCGTCAACCACCTCACCGAGATCGCCGCCGCCCTGGCCGAGCACCACCCGGGCCTCGACCCCTGGCCCGCCGCCCGCCGCGCCCTCGCGGCCCACCCCCTCCCGGAGATCCCGGCCCTGCTCGCCTCGCCCACCCTGCCCGGCAAGACGAACCTGCTGCTGCGCTGGACCGGCGCGGACGGCGCCGACGCCCGCTACCTGCCACTGCCGAACCCACTGGCCCCGTACATGATCTGAATTACCCTGGCCGGTGTGCTGCGCGACGTGACTGCTGTTCGATACGTGACCCCTCTGCACTCCGGCGGCTCCGTCCCCGGGGTCGTCGAGGCCGACGACCTCGGCACGTACGTCGTGAAGTTCACCGGCTCCGCGCAGGGCCGCAAGGCGCTGGTCGCCGAGGTGATCGTGGGTGAACTGGCCCGTGCGCTGGGCCTGCGCTTCCCCGAACTGGTCCTGGTGCACTTCGACCCGGCGATCGCCGCCCACGAGCCCCACCAGGAGGTACGGGAGCTGCACGGCGCCAGCGCCGGAGTCAACCTCGGCATGGACTACCTGCCGGGCGCCGAGGACTTCACCCCGGAGATCGCCAAGACCTTCGCGGTGGACCCGCTGGAGGCGGGCAGGATCGTCTGGCTCGACGCCCTGACCGTGAACGTCGACCGCACGGTCCACAGCTCGAACCTGATGATCTGGCCCACCTTCGGGACGGTCCCGCCACGCCTGTGGCTCATCGACCACGGTGCCGCCCTGATCTTCCACCACCGCTGGGACGCCTCCGACCCCACGAAGGCGTACGACTTCCGTCACCACGCGCTCGGCCACTACGCCCCCGACGTACGGGCCGCCGACGCCGAGCTCGCCCCCATGGTCACCCGGGAACTGCTGCGGGACATCGTGGCCGAGGTCCCGGACGCCTGGCTGGCCGGCGAGGAGGGCTTCGCCACGCCGGACGACATCCGCGGCGCGTACGTGGACTACCTCCACACGCGCGTGCGGGCCTCCGGGACCTGGCTGCCCACCGACTTCCCCGGCCGGGACGAACTCGCCGCCGAGGAGGCCCGGCGCGCGGCGCGGACACAGCAGGGCCGGCCGAACTGGCTCAAGCGGGTCCCCGACCTGCACGGCAAACCGGCCGCGGAGCAGGACTGGTCGGTGCACCTGGGATGAGCCACCGTGTGGAGATCGAGTACTGCACCCAGTGCCGCTGGCTGCCCCGCGCGGCCTGGCTGGCGCAGGAGCTGCTGACGACCTTCGAGGACGAGCTGACCGAGCTGTCCCTGAAGCCCGGCAAGGGCGGGGTCTTCACGGTCCGCGTCGGCGACGAGGTGGTGTGGGACCGGCGGGAGCAGGGCTTTCCGGAGCCGACGGCGGTGAAGCGGGCCGTACGCGACCGAGTGGCCCCGGGCAGGTCCCTGGGCCACTCGGACACGCCCGCGTGAGCGTCAGCCCTTGAGCTGCTCGTACGCCGGCAGCGTCAGGAAGTCGGCGTAGTCCTCGTCGAGGGCGACCTTCAGCAGCAGGTCGTGGGCCTGCTGCCAGTGTCCGGCGGCGAAGGCCTCCTCGCCGATCTCCTTCCGGATGCCGTCCAGTTCCCCGGCGGCCACGTCCCGCGCCAGCTCCGGGGTGGCCTTCACCATGGACCCGTGGTGCTCGAACTCGACGCCCGCGTTGATCCACTGCCAGATCTGCGAGCGGGAGATCTCGGCGGTGGCCGCGTCCTCCATCAGGTTGAAGATGGCGACCGCGCCGAGGCCGCGCAGCCACGCCTCGATGTAGCGGATGCCCACCTGGACGGCGTTGACGAGCCCGTCGTACGTGGGCCGGGCGTCCAGGGAGTCGATGGCGATCAGGTCGGCCGCCGTCACGTGGACGTCCTCGCGCAGGCGGTCCTTCTGGTTCGGCCGGTCGCCGAGCACCCGGTCGAAGGATTCCATGGCGATCGGCACGAGGTCCGGGTGGGCGACCCAGGAACCGTCGAAACCGTCGTTCGCCTCACGGTCCTTGTCGGCGCGGACCTTCTCGAAGGCGACCTTGTTGACCTCCGCGTCCCGGCGCGAGGGGATGAACGCCGCCATGCCGCCGATCGCGTGCGCGCCGCGCTTGTGGCAGGTGCGGACGAGGAGTTCGGTGTACGCCCGCATGAACGGAGCGGTCATCGTGACCGCGTTGCGGTCCGGCAGGACGAACTTCGCGCCGCCGTCACGGAAGTTCTTGACGATGGAGAACAGGTAGTCCCAGCGGCCCGCGTTCAACCCGGAGGCGTGGTCGCGGAGTTCGTAGAGGATCTCCTCCATCTCGTACGCGGCGGTGATCGTCTCGATCAGGACGGTGGCGCGGACGGTGCCCTGCGGGAGGCCGACATACTCCTGCGCGAACACGAACACCTCGTTCCACAGGCGTGCCTCGAGGTGCGACTCGGTCTTCGGCAGGTAGAAGTAGGGGCCCTTGCCGAGGTCGAGGAGGCGCTGGGCGTTGTGGAAGAAGTACAGGCCGAAGTCGACGAGGGCGCCGGGAACCTGGCGGCCGTCGGCGTCGACGAGGTGGCGCTCGTTCAGGTGCCAGCCGCGTGGGCGCGTGACGACGGTCGCCAGCTCCTCGTCCGGGCGCAGGGCGTACGACTTGCCGGAGGCCGGGTCGGTGAAGTCGATGTTCCGGGTGTAGGCGTCGATCAGGTTGAGCTGGCCGAGGACCACGTTCTCCCAGGTGGGCGCGGAGGCGTCCTCGAAGTCGGCGAGCCAGATCCGGGCGCCCGAGTTGAGCGCGTTGATGGTCATCTTGCGGTCGGTGGGACCGGTGATCTCCACCCGGCGGTCGTTCAGGGCGGCCGGGGCCGGGGCCACCCGCCAGGAGTCGTCGGCGCGGATCGCGGCCGTCTCGGGGAGGAAGTCGAGCGTGCAGGTGCGGGCGATCTCGGCGCGGCGCTCGGCGCGGCGCACGAGGAGTTCGTCACGGCGCGGGGTGAACCGCCGGTGCAGCTCGGCCACGAAGGCGAGTGCCGCGTCGGTCAGGACCTCCTCCTGCCGGGGCAGGGGCTCGGCGTCGACGATGGCCAGCGGAGACGGCGCTGGTGCGGACATGAGCTGTCACTTCCTTCAGCGGTGGCACCGGGTGTCAGTGGATAGTAGTTTCCTCATCGTGGAACTTCAATCGTTTGTTGATGTTGAAGCCACCTCTCTCGGCCGCCCGCTCATTCCAGGTGTGCGAGGTCGGCCTCGGTGTCGATGTCGTAGGGCCGGGCCACGTCCCCGCACTCGACGAGCGTGATCGCCCCGGCGTTCTCCCTCAGATACGCGCGTGCCCCGCGGTCGCCCGTCGCGGTCGCCGCGATGCCCGCCCAGTGCGCGGCGCCGAGCAGCACGGGGTGGCCGCGCACCCCGTCGTAGGCCGCCGAGACCAGGGACCGCTCGTCCCGGTACGCGGCGAGCACCCGCGCCACCGCCTCCGGTCCGATGCCCGGCTGGTCGACGAGCGAGACCAGCGCGGCCGGGGCGCCGGTGCCGGCCAGCGAGTCCAGCCCCGCCCGCAGCGATGTGCCCATGCCCGCCTCCCACCCCGGGTTTTCGACGAGCACGCATCCGGCCAGCCGCACCCGCTCCCGTACGACGTCCGCGCCGGCCCCGAGGACCACGTGCACCCGCTCGCAGCCGGCCGCGCGCAGTACCCCGGCCGCGTGCTCCACCAGGGGCCGGCCGCGGTGTTCGAGCAGTGCCTTGGGTCGTCCGCCGAGCCGTCTTCCGCCCCCCGCGGCGAGGAGCAGCCCGGCGATCCGGTGCTGGTTGTCCGTCATGCGTCCTGCATACCCGACGCCGGGCGGAGCGGCCGGTTTCCGTGGACTGAATTTCCGTCCGCACGCTGGCGCACCCCGCACCGGGTGGCGTTTACTGGCCCGCGTCCCCGACGCCCGGCCAGTGCCATGGGGGGCGTGCGCCGGGGGGAGACGGGGAGTGTGGGCGCGCGACGGAGTGTGAGGGGGAGGGCTGTGTTGCGGAGCTTGGGGCAGAGGCCAGTGACCGGCAGCGACGAGGATCCGAGAGTGGCGGAACTGCGGACAGCGGTCTCCCGCCTGCGCCGGGAACTGGCCGCGCACCCGGCCGAGTTCCCCGACCGGGGGATCGCCGAGGACGAACTCGCCGCGCTGGCCGCGATGACGGCCGGCGGCATCCCCGAGATACCGCGGCTGCGCCGCTCCCTTTTACTGATCGCGAGCGCGATCGGCTCCGTCAGCGCCCTCTCGCGGGGCCTGTCGGACGTCCGTGACGCCGTGGACCTGTTCGGCGAGCCGCCGCGCGGCTGACGTTCGGGTCGCAGTGCCGGTGCACCGGCTCAGGATGACAGTGCCTGGGACAGTTCCGCCGCCACCTGCTGAAGGACCGGCACGATCCGCTCCGTGGCCGTCTCGGTGACCCGTCCGGCCGGGCCGGAGATCGAGATGGCGGCGGCGGTGGGGGAGTCGGGGACGGACACCGCGAGGCAGCGGACGCCTATCTCCTGCTCGTTGTCGTCGACCGCGTAGCCCTGCCGGCGCACGTCCGCCAGGGCCGCCAGGAAGCCCTCCGGCGTGGTGATCGTCTTGTCGGTCGCGGCCGGCATGCCGGTGCGGGCCAGCAGCGCGCGCACCTCCTCGTCCGGGGTGGTCGCGAGCAGCGCCTTGCCCACGCCGGTCGAGTGCGGCAGGACGCGCCGGCCGACCTCGGTGAACATCCGCATGGAGTGCTTGGACGGGACCTGCGCCACGTACACGACCTCGTCCCCGTCGAGCAACGCCATGTTCGCCGTCTCGCCGGTCTCCTCGACCAGGCGGGCGAGGTGGGGGCGGGCCCAGGTGCCGAGCAGCCGGGAGGCCGACTCGCCCAGGCGGATCAGGCGGGGGCCGAGGGCGTAGCGCCGGTTGGGCTGCTGGCGCACGTATCCGCAGGACACGAGCGTGCGCATCAGGCGGTGGATGGTGGGCAGCGGCAGCCCGCTGCTCGCCGAGAGCTCGCTGAGGCCGACCTCGCCGCCCGCGTCCGCCATCCGTTCGAGCAGGTCGAAGGCGCGCTCGAGGGACTGGACCCCACCGCCGCCCGCGGACCGGGCGGACTCGGTGGTGCTGGCGCGGGACGTCGGCACGGCGCGTTTCCCCTTCCGAAGGGTATTCTGTTCTTCGGAAGCTTAATTCCGCTCTGCGGAAAAGTCCATTGCGGCGCCTCGACGGCACCGGGGAGCAGTGTGCCTCTTGACTGCGGGGAAGTGGGAGTGAAGACTCCTTCAACAGAAAGTTGAATTCCGTTACGTGGGTGTAAATCCCGTTTCACGCGAGTGAACGGCGACGGAAAGGGGTCCGGGGTGTCCGAGGCTGAACGGGTACTGCGCTCGACGCGGGTCATCACCCCGGAAGGGACCCGCCCGGCCTCGGTCGCGGTGTCCGCCGGGACGATCACGGCCGTCCTGCCGTACGACGAGCCCGTACCCGGGGACGCCCGCCTGGAGGACCTGGGCGACCACGTGCTGCTGCCCGGCCTGGTCGACACCCACGTCCACGTCAACGACCCCGGCCGCACCGAGTGGGAAGGCTTCTGGACCGCCACGCGTGCGGCGGCGGCCGGCGGCATCACCACCCTCGTCGACATGCCGCTCAACTCCCTCCCGCCGACCACGACGGTCGACCACCTCCGCACCAAGCGGGAGGCCGCCGCCGGCAAGGCCCACGTCGACGTCGGCTTCTGGGGCGGTGCCCTGCCCGACAACGTCAAGGACCTGCGCCCGCTGCACGAGGCCGGCGTCTTCGGCTTCAAAGCCTTCCTGTCCCCGTCCGGAGTGGACGAGTTCCCGCACCTCGACCAGGAACGGCTGGCCCGGTCCCTGGCCGAGATCGCCGGCTTCGGCGGCCTGCTGATCGTGCACGCCGAGGACCCCCACCACCTGGACGCGGCCCCCCGGCAGGGCGGCCCCCGCTACGCCGACTTCCTCGCCTCCCGGCCGCGCCACGCCGAGGACACGGCCATCGCGAGCCTGATCGACCAGGCCAGGCGCCTGCACGCGCGCGTGCACGTACTGCACCTGTCCTCCAGCGACGCGCTGCCGCTGATCGCCGCCGCGAAGGCGGACGGCGTCCGCGTCACGGTCGAGACCTGCCCGCACTACCTCACGCTGACCGCCGAGGAGGTCCCGGACGGCGCCAGCGAGTTCAAGTGCTGCCCGCCGATCCGCGAGGCCGCCAACCAGGACCTGCTGTGGCAGGCGCTGGCCGACGGCACCATCGACTGCGTGGTGACCGACCACTCGCCCTCCACCGCCGACCTCAAGACCGACGACTTCGCCACCGCCTGGGGCGGCATCTCCGGCCTCCAGCTGAGCCTGGCCGCCGTGTGGACCGAGGCCCGCAGGCGCGGGCACGGCCTGGAGGACGTGGTCCGCTGGATGTCCGAGCGCACGGCGGAGCTGGCCGGGCTCGACCGCAAGGGCGCCATCGCACCGGGCCGCGACGCCGACTTCGCGGTCCTCGCGCCGGACGAGACGTTCACCGTGGACCCGGCGGCGCTCCAGCACCGCAACCGGGTCACGGCGTACGCGGGCCGCACCCTCACCGGCGTCGTGAAGTCCACCTGGCTGCGCGGCGAACGCATCGTGGCGGACGGCGAGTTCACCGAGCCGAAGGGCCGCCTGCTCACCCGGACCCCCTGACACCCGCCTCCGCACCCGCAGTGGCCGAGACCCGAAAGGAACCCCTGATCGACGTGACGGCGATCGAGAGCTTCACCGGCGACGCGAACCCCTACGGAGGCGGTGACCCGTACGCGGACTACCGCACCGCGGACTTCCCCTTCACCCACCACACCGACCTCGCCGACCGGCGGCTCGGCGCCGGTGTCATCGCCGCCAACGACGAGTTCTTCGCCGAGCGCGAGAACCTGCTGCGCCCCGGCCGGGCCGAGTTCGACCCCGAACGCTTCGGGCACAAGGGCAAGATCATGGACGGCTGGGAGACCCGCCGCCGGCGCGGCGCCTCGGCCGAGCAACCCTGGCCCACGGCGGAGGACCACGACTGGGCGCTGGTCCGCCTCGGCGCGCCGGGCGTGATCCGCGGCATCGTCGTCGACACCGCCCACTTCCGCGGCAACCACCCGCAGGCCGTGTCGATCGAGGGCGCCTCGGTGCCGGGCTCCCCGTCCCCCGAGGACCTGCTGTCCGGCGACGTGAAGTGGACGACGCTGGTCCCGCGCACGCCGGTCGGCGGCCACGCGGCGAATGGTTTCTCCGTGTCGGTGGAGCAGCGCATCACCCACCTGCGGGTCAACCAGCATCCCGACGGCGGCATCGCGCGCCTGCGCGTGTACGGCGAGGTCGTCCCGGACCCGCGGTGGCTGGAGGTCCTGGGCACCTTCGACGTGGTCGCCCTGGAGAACGGCGGCCGGGTCGAGGACGCCTCCGACCGCTTCTACTCCCCGGCCGCCAACACCATCCAGCCGGGCCGCTCCCACAAGATGGACGACGGCTGGGAGACCCGCCGCCGCCGCGACCGCGGCCACGACTGGATCCGCTACCGGCTGACCGCCCAGGCCCAGGTCCGGGCCCTGGAGATCGACACGGCGTACCTCAAGGGCAACAGCGCCGGCTGGGCATCGGTGTCCCTGAAGGACGGCGAGGACGGCGAGTGGCGGGAAGCCCTGCCCCGCACCCGCCTCCAGCCCGACACGAACCACCGCTTCGTCCTCCCGGCCCCCGCCGTCGGCACGCACGCGCGCGTGGACATATGGCCGGACGGAGGAATCTCCCGCCTGCGGCTCTTCGGCTCACTGACGGAGCCGGGAGCGGCGAGTCTGTCGGCACGCAGCCGGGAGCTGGGCGGCTGAGCAGCGCCGTGCTTCTCCAACGCCGGTCCAGGCAGACTCCAGCCCGTCCGGCGTTCGAGGACGAGGCCCGTTCAGGGCCGAAGCGGGGGTCTGGGGGCGGCAGCCCCAGGGACGGGAAGGGGCGGCGGGGGCGAAACACCACCACCGCCACCACCCCTCACGCCGCGAACCCCCCGTCCACGGACAACTCCGCGCCCGTCACATACGCGGCCCCCGCCACATACGCGACCATCTCCGCCACCTCCTCGGCCGTCCCGTAACGCCCCAACGCCGTCATCCCCGCCTGCCCCGCCGCGGACGGTCCGTCCGCCGGGTTCATGTCGGTGTCGATCGGCCCCGGATGGACGATGTTCGCCGTGATCCCGCGCGGCCCCAGCTCCCGCGCCAGCGCCTTGGTCAGCCCGACCAGGGCCGACTTGCTCATCGCGTACAGCGTCCCGCCGGGCCCCGGCACCAGCTGCGTCATGCACGACCCGATCGTGATGATCCGGCCCCCGGCGGCCATACGCGCGGCAGCCGCCCGGGACGCCAGGAACACCCCGCGCACATTGACGGCCATCACCCGGTCCACGTCGGCGAGCGACAGACCGTCCAGCGGGCCGAGCACGCCCACCCCGACGTTGTTCACCAGCACGTCCAGCCCGCCCAGCTCCCGCGCCGTACGGTCCACCGCGCCCGCCGCCTCCTCGGCGTCCGCCGAGTCCGCGCGCAGGGCCAGCGCGCGGCGCCCCAGCGCCTCGACGGCCCGTACGACGTCCGCGGCCGCCTCCTTGCCGTTCACGTACGTCAGGGCGACGTCCGCGCCCTCCCGCGCGAGCCGCAGCGCCGTCGCCGCCCCGATACCGCGGCTGCCGCCGGTCACCAGGGCGACCTTGCCTTCGAGAGATCCATTGCTTGTGGTCATGGGTCCATCCCAGCGGCCCCGGCGGGCGACCGCTGGCGGCGAACGGACACCGATGTCGGCCGGCCGGAACTCTTCACTCCACCTCCCTCGTTCTCCCCCCGTGACCCTTCAGCAAGAAATCGTCGGCAACGCCATGCAGATGGCGGTCGTCAACCTCAGCCCCGGCCAGACCGTGTACTGCGAGGCGGGGAAGTTCCTGTTCAAAACGACGAACGTGACCATGGAGACCCGCCTGAGCGGACCGTCGAACAACGGCGGCCGGTCCCAGAACGGCGGCGGTGGCGGTGGCGGTAACGGCGGCATGGGCGGCATGCTGCGCCAGGCCATGGGCACCGCCATGCAGGTCGGCCAGCGCATGATGGCCGGCGAGTCGCTGGCGTTCCAGTACTTCACCGCCCAGGGCGGCGAGGGCACCGTGGGCTTCGCGGGCGTCCTGCCCGGTGAGATGCGCGCCCTGGAACTGGACGGCACGCGCGCGTGGTTCGCGGAGAAGGACGCCTTCGTCGCCGCCGAGTCCACCGTCGACTTCGGCATCGCCTTCCAGGGCGGCCGCACCGGCATGAGCGGCGGCGAGGGCTTCGTCCTGGAGAAGTTCACCGGGTACGGCACCGTGATCATCGCGGGCGCGGGCAACTTCATCGACCTCAACCCGGCCGACTTCGGTGGCCGCATCGAGGTCGACACCGGCTGCGTCGTCGCCTTCGAGGAGGGCATCCAGTACGGCGTCCAGCGCGTCGGCGGCCTCAACCGCCAGGGGATCATGAACGCCGTCTTCGGCGGCGAGGGCCTGTCCCTGGCCACCCTGGAGGGCAACGGCCGGGTCATCCTCCAGTCCCTCACGATCGAGAGCCTCGCCAACGCCCTGAAGAAGGCCCAGGGCGGCGACAAGCAGGGCCCGACCGGCGGCCTCTTCTCGACCCACGCCGGGTGAACCGATGAGTTGCGGGGGCGCGCGGGGTCTGAGGTGATGACAGCGGACCCCGTACCGCGACGAGGACTTCGGCCGCCCAGCCCCCGCCAGGAACGGCGCCCCTTGGGTTAACTTCCCGAAAACTCATGGGACTTGACGGGAAAATCCTCAACTTTGTCATTGACATGCCACTGTCTACGCGCGTCATCATGAGGCCCATGAGATTCCCCCCACGCATCACCCGCATCGGCGCCTCGGCAGCCCTCCTGTCCGCCCTCTTCGTCGGCGGCACCGTCTCCGCCGGCACGGCGGACGCGGCCGCCGACTCCGTCGGCAGCATCTGCTACAGCGACCTGCCCTCGCAGGCGTACACCACCCTGAAGCTCATCGACCAGGGCGGTCCGTTCCCGTACTCGCAGGACGGGGTCGTCTTCCAGAACCGGGAGCACGTCCTGCCCAGCCAGTCGAGCGGCTACTACCACGAGTACACGGTGAAGACGCCCGGCTCCTCCACGCGCGGTGCACGGCGCATCGTCACCGGCGAGGAGTACCAGGAGGACTACTACACCGCGGACCACTACGCCACGTTCGACCTGATCGACTTCGGCTGCTGAGGTCTGCCGGATCCCACCGCGCAGCCCGCTGACCAAACACCCTCGCCCCGCGGACCCCCAGAGCTACCGGCCGCGAGGCGAGGCGCTGTCCGCGTCCGGTACGCGGGTTGACCGGTCCCGGGTGGTCATGCCGGACCTCCGGCCCCGTTCAGGCACGCCTCCAGGAACGCCAGGGCCCGCAGGTGGTACGAGCGCGCGGCCCAGCCGAGACTGATGTTGTGACCCGCGTCCGGCTGGCGCTCGACGCACACGCGCGTCCCGCTCATCAGGCCGGTCAGCGCCGCCACCGCTTCCTCGTCGTGCCGCCACCACGCCTCGAACTCCGCGAAGGTGACACGAACCGGCACCCGTACCTTCCGGGCCAGGCCGGGGAGCAGGTCCGGCCAGCGTGCCGCCTCCTTCCACTCGCGCTCGGGCATGGGGCTCAGCAGTGAGCGACTGTTCGCAAAGGTGTTCGGCGGATACAGCTGCAACGGGCCCCAGTTGAGCCGCCGGCTGGGCAGCTTGTGCGGGTGGGGTAACTCGTGGGCCGGTACGGCGTACTGATGGCCGCAGCCGGAGATGTCCAGGCCGATGAGACGGCCCGACGTGTCGTCGGCCGCGGCGGTGAGCGCGAGCTTGCCGCCGAAGGAGTGGGCCACCAGGAAGAACCCGGAACCGACGTCATGCCGGCGGGCGAAGGAGCCCAGCGCCGCGTGCAGAGTGACCGACTGCTCGGCGAGCGTCTGCCCGGTGGGGAACCGAGAGGCCGACAGACCGTAGCCGGGGCGGTCCAGGGCCAGCACGGTGAACCCGAACTCGGCTCCGAGTTCCAGCAGGGACAGGCCTGGGTGGGTCCGGGCGTCGAAGTAGCCGGCCCGCATGCCTCCACCGTGGACGGCCACCACGACCGCCCGGGGCGGTGTACCCACCGGTTCGCTCAGCAGACCGGAGAGGAGCACACCGCCGGCGTCGACGACGATCTCGCGCACGCCGTGGCCGATGGGGCTGAGCATCTCGCGCATGGGTGGCCTCAGTCCTTGATCTCGCAGATGGCCGCGCCGGAGCTGACGGACGCGCCGATCTCCGCGCCGAGGCCCTTGACGGTGCCGGCCTTGTGGGCGTTGAGCGGCTGTTCCATCTTCATGGCCTCGAGTACGACGATCAGGTCGCCCTTCTCGACCTCCTGGCCCTCCTCGACGGCGACCTTCACGACCGTGCCCTGCATCGGGGAGGCGAGGGTGTCGCCCGAGGCGTCCGGCACGGACTTCCTCGCCGCACGGCGCTTGGACTTCGCCTCCGTCGGCGGTTCCGTACGGGAGTCCACCATCGGGCCCGGACGGGAGACGGGGAGCGTCACCTCCAGCCGCCTGCCGTCGACCTCGACGACGACGGTCTCGCGGTCGGATTCCTGTTCGGTTCCGCTGGGGGCGGGGCTCGTGAACGGTGGGATGTCGTTGACGAACTCGGTCTCGATCCAGCGGGTGTGCACGGTGAACGGTTCGGCGGTGAAGGCCGGGTCGATGACCACCGCGCGGTGGAAGGGGATGGCGGTGGCCATGCCCTCGACCTGGAACTCCTCCAGGGCGCGGGCGGCCCGCTCCAGGGCTTCCTTGCGGGTGCG